>NZ_QOUI01000010.1:0-172092 GCF_003327535.1 Desertihabitans brevis
CGTCAGGCGAGCTCCACACCCGTCTCGCCGTCAGGCGAGCTCCACACCCGTCTCGCCGTCAGGCGAGCTCCACACCCGTCTCGCCGTCAGGCGAGCTCCACACCCATCGCCTCGGCCAGCCGGCGGTGGGTGGCGGCCTCGTCGGGGCGTCCCAGCCGCTCGAGCGTGCGCACCATCATCAGCCGGGCGTAGGGCTCGGTCGGGTCCTGGGCGAGGATCGTCTCCAGCTCGCGGCGGGCCGGCTCGAGCAGCGCGGCGTGGAAGTAGGCGCGGGCGCTGAGCAGCCGGGCGCTGAGGTTCTCCGGGTGCTGGTCCAGGACCGGTCCCAGGGCGTCGGCAGCGCCCCGGTAGTCGCGCTCGGCGAACCGCCGCTCGGCCATCGCCACCCGCACCGGGGTCAGGTCGTCCATCTCGCTCTCCTCCCGTCTGGTGCGCGACGTGGCCGCCGCCCGGAGCACCGGCGAGCTGCCCGCTCGGCACCGTGTCGGCCTGCGACAACACCGACCGGTGCGCCGCTGTTCCGCGGGCAGACGGCAGCAGCCCACCCCGGCGGACCGGGGTGGGCTGCGGTGCTCACGCTGCGTGCGGCGGCTCAGTCGCGGCTGCTGCTCAGCTCGCGGGACTCGCGTCCGGCGACCTCGTGGCCGTTGCCGCCGTGACCGTCGCCGTCGTGGCCGTCGCCGTCGTGCCCGTGGGAGGCGGCGGCCTCCAGCTCGGCCCGCGTCGGCTTCGACATGTTGTCGCCGTAGAACCACCGCCGGGCCTGCAGCTGGCGCTTGGAGACGCCCTCCGCGGGCAGCGGCGGGTACTCGTTGTGGTGGGTGAGGGTGTAGGCCTCGCCCTGCGAGATCGGCCGGTGGTCCTCGGAGTAGCCGCCGACGGGGGAGCGCTGGATGACGCCGGACTCGCTGCCGTGCAGCAGCCGCTCCTGGTCGGTGCGTTGCAGGGCGATGCAGATCCGCTTGGTGATGATGAACGCCAGCACCGGGCCGAGGAAGACCGCCCACCGCAGCACCACCGAGATGGTGTTGAGCGAGAGGTTGAACATCACGGCGATGATGTCGTTCCCGCCGCCGATCATGAACAGGCTGAAGCAGGTGATGCCGGCGACGCCGAATGCGGTGCGGGTGGCGTTGGCGCGCGGGCGCTCCAGCACGTGGTGCTCCCGCTTGTCACCGGTCAGCCAGGCCTCCACCCACGGGTAGACGCCGAGCAGCACGAACAGCAGCGTCAGCAGGCCGACACCGGGCAGGAAGATGTTCCAGGACCAGGTGGTGCCGCCGATGTGGGACTCCCAGCCCGGCATGATCCGGATGGCGCCCTCGACCCAGCCCATGTACCAGTCCGGCTGCGAGCCGGCGGTGACCTGGGACGGGTTGTAGGGCCCGTAGGTCCACAGCGGGTTGATCTGCATCGTCGCGCCCATCAGCACGGTGACGCCGAAGACGATGAAGAAGAAGCCGCCGGCCTTGGCCATGTAGATCGGGTACAGGGGGTAGCCGACGACGTTCTTGTCGGTGCGCCCGGGGCCCGGGTACTGGGTGTGCTTGTGGTAGACGAGCAGCGCCATGTGCGCGGCGATGAGACCCAGCAGGATGCCCGGGATGAGCAGGATGTGGGCCATGTAGAGCCGGCTGATGATGAGGTCACCGGGGAACTCGCCGTTGAAGACGAAGAACTCCGCCCAGGTGCCGACCACCGGGATCGAGCGGATCAGCCCGTCCACGAAGCGCAGCCCGGTGCCCGACAGCAGGTCGTCGGGCAGCGAGTACCCGGCGAAGCCCTCGATCAGGCCCAGCGAGAGCAGGGCGACGCCGATGACCCAGTTGATCTCACGCGGCTTGCGGAACGCGCCGGTGAAGAAGACGCGCAGCATGTGGGCGAACATCGCGGCCACGAACAGCATGGCCGACCAGTGGTGGACCTGCCGCATCAGCAGACCGCCGCGGATGTCGAAGGAGATGTCGAGGGTGGAGGCGAAGGCCTCCGAGACGGCCACGCCGCGCAGCAGCTGGTAGCTGCCCTCGTACTCGATCTCGGCCATCGACGGCTTGTACCACAGGGTGAGGAAGACGCCGGTGAGCAGCAGGATGACGAAGCTGTACAGGGCGATCTCGCCCAGCAGGAACGACCAGTGGTCGGGGAAGACCTTGCGCAGGAAGTACTTCCCGAGTCCGGCGGCGCCGGTGCGCTCGTCGGCCCACGCGGTGGGGCCGGCCAGCCTCTTGAGCACCGGGCCGGGGACGCGCTCGGGCTCGGTGGGAGGAACGGTGCGTTCCTCCGACAACGCTGCTGGCTTGGCCATCAGGCGTCTCCGTCCTCGTAGTCGTTGCGGGAGTCGCGCTCGAAGTAGCTCGGCCCGACCGGCACCGTGAAGTCGCTGGTCGCGATCAGGTACCCCTCGGCGTCGGTGCTGATCGGCAGCTGGGGCAGCGAGCGCGCGGCCGGGCCGAAGACGACGACGCCGGAGTTGCCGAGGTCGAAGGTGGACTGGTGGCAGGGGCACAGCAGGTGGTGCGTCTGCTGCTCCCACAGCGAGATCGGGCACCCGACGTGGGTGCAGATCTTGGAGTAGGACAGGATCCCGTTGACGTGCCAGCTGGAGCGTGACTCGGGGATGGTGATGGAGTTCGGGTCCATCCGGACGACGATGATCGCCGCCTTGGCGCGCTCCACCTGCAGGTGGTGGCCGTGGAACTCCTGGAGGTTCTCCGGCTCGGCGTTGACCAGCTGGCCGATCTCCAGGTCGGCGGCCAGGATCGGCTCGTAGGTGACGTCGTTGACCAGCCGGACGCCCTCGCCCCAGATGGTCCGCTCGATGGTCTCCGCGCGCACCCGCGCCGTCGGCCACGGGCCGAGGTCGGCGAGCAGCACGGCCGCCGGGGCCACCAGCACGCCGAGCGCACCGAGCAGGCTGCGCCCGATCAGCTTGCGGCGACCGAGGTTGGTCTCCTGCAGGCCCTGGTAGACGATGTCGATCGCCGCGGTGCGGGTCTCGGCCGAGGAGGCGGCGGTGTGGCGCTCCTCGGTGCGCTCGGTGTCGTCCATGAGCAGCCGGGCCCACTGCACCGCGCCCACGCCGATCAGCAGGATGGCCAGGCCCAGGGTGAGCCCGAGCAGCAGGTGCTGGGCCATGTAGTGGTTGGAGCCGACGTCGATGAAGACGTCCTGGGGGACGGCGAAGTAGATCACCACGAAGGCGATCGCCAGCACCGGAACCAGGGCGAAGCAACCCACCACGAAGGTGTAGGCGGAGCGGCCGGCGTCGGGGTCGGCGTCGGTCCAGCGGGGCGGCTCGTGCTCGACGCCGGGGTTGTCGACGGGGAAGCGCTCGTCGTCCGAACGTGTCGTCCCCGCGGACGTGCGGGTGTCGCGGACCGAGATGTCGGACCCTCCGGTGTGGCTCACTTGCGCGCTCCCTTCGAGGCGATCCAGACGGCGAAGAGGCACAGCCCGCCGATGCCGACGATCCAGGCCCACAGACCTTCCGAGACCGGACCGAGGCCGCCGAGGGTCAGACCGCCGGTGGGCTCCTCCTCCAGCGACTGCAGGTAGGCGATCATCATCCGGACGTTCTCGTCGGTGATGACCTCCTCGGAGAAGACCGGCATCTGCTGGGGACCGGTGCGCAGCGCCTCCCAGATGTGCTTGGGGGTGACGCCCTCCAGCGGCGGGGCGTACTTGCCGTTGGGCAGGGCGCCGCCGCTGCCGGCGAAGTTGTGGCAGGCCGAGCAGTTCGTGCGGAACAGCTCGCCGCCCTCGGCGATCTGCTCCGCGGTCAGGCCCTCGGGGTCGTACTGGGCCTCGGTGGGGATCTCGGGGCCGGGACCGAGGCTGGCGACGTAGGCCGCCATCGCGTCGATGTCCTCGCGGGAGAAGATGTTCTCCTTCTGCGGGGCCTGCTCCACCGGGGCGGCCAGCGGCATCCGGCCGGTCTCGACCTGGAAGTCGACCGAGGCGGCGCCGACGCCCACCAGGCTCGGACCCTCGCTGCTGCCCTCACCGTTGAGCCCGTGGCAGGAGGAGCAGTTGACGGCGAACAGCGCCCGGCCCTCCTCCACCTGGGTGGACGTGCCGGCGTCGGCGGAGGACCGCTCGTCCGGCACGGCGACGGTGTAGAGCGCGCCGGTCAGGAACAGCGCGGCCACCAGCAGCAGCGGACGCACGGCGCGGTGCCGCCTCCGGGAGGAAAGGAACTTCACGGGCCAACCTCTCTGGTCTTGCACACGATTCGGAGCGGGACGCCCAGACGGATGCGCGCGTCTACTACTCATTGTAGGAAGTAGATCACGCCGAAGAGCAGGATCCACACCACGTCGACGAAGTGCCAGTAGTACGACACCGCGACGGCCGCCGTGGCCTGCTCGTGGGTGAACGTGCGGGCCAGGTAGGTGCGGCCCAGCAGGAAGAGGAAGGCGATGAGACCGCCGGTCACGTGCAGGCCGTGGAAGCCGGTGGCGAGGTAGAAGACCGAGCCGTACACGTCGGAGGACAGCGTCACGCCCTCGCTGAAGAGGGTGGCGTACTCGTAGACCTGGCCGCCGATGAAGAAGGCGCCCATGGCGAAGGTGAGGAAGAACCACTCACGCAGACCCCAGGAGGCGACGTTCCACAGCGGCCCGGTCCGCTTGACCCGGGAGTTGCCGTGCTCGACGGCGTTCACGCCGAGCTGGCAGGTGACCGAGGAGAGCACCAGTACGATGGTGTTGGCGAGGGCGAACGGCACGTTCAGCATGCTGGTGCCGTGCTCCCACAGGCTGGTCTCCACACCGGCAGCCGCCGCCTGGGCGTCGGTGACGCTGCGGGTGGTGAAGTAGGCGGCGAAGAGGCCGCCGAAGAAGAGCAGCTCCGAGGCCAGCCAGATGATGGTGCCGACGGCCACGGTGTCCGGACGACCCGGGATCCCCGACATCCGCGAGCGTGCGATCGGGTGCAGGCTCCCGTGCGGGACGCCGGCGGCGGTCGTGGGGTCAGTCGTCGTTGCCACGGGGTCATTATGGTCACATCCGCCCCCCGCTGCCACGCGGGGAAGGGCCCGGCAGGGGGTGGCGACCCGGGCGGTCGGGTGCCCGGGGGGCGGGGTCGACCCGCTCCGGCACGGCGCCGAGGCCGCCAGCGGGCCGGGGCACTAGCATGCCGAGCACCAGCAGGCGCCCCAGCACATGTGAGGAACCTCATGTCCGACGAGCACGTCCACGCGGCCGAGCACGAGGCGGCCACCCCGCTGCGGGTGGTGGTCTACTCCGACGACCGCACCACCCGTGAGCAGGTGCGGCTGGCGCTCGGACGCCGGATCGCCGCCGACCTGCCCCCGGTGCACGTCGTCGAGGTCGCGACCGCGCGGGCGCTGCTCGACGTGATGGACGCCGGCGGCGTCGCGGTCGGCGTGCTCGACGGCGAGGCGAGCCCGGCCGGCGGGATCGGGATGGCCCGCCAGCTCAAGGACGAGGTGCAGCAGTGCCCGCCGCTGCTCGTGCTGGTCGCCCGGCAGCAGGACGCCTGGCTGGCCACCTGGTCGCACGCCGAGGCCGCGCTGGCCTACCCGCTGGACCCGGTGCGGCTGCCCGAGGTGGTTGCCGACCTGGTCCGCTCCGGTCGCACGTCGGCGCCGAGCGCGAGCGCGTCGCGGTCGTGAGCGCCGCACCGGCGCCGGCCCTCACCTGGCCGGACGTCCTCACCTCGCTCACCCGCGGTCACGACCTCGACCCGGAACGGGCCCGGTGGGCGATGACCGAGATCCTCACCGGGCAGGCCACGACGATCCAGATCGCCGGGTTCGCGGTGGCGCTGCGGACGAAGGGCGAGACGGTCGAGGAGCTGTCCGGGCTGGCCGAGGCGATGCTCGAGCAGGCCACCCCGGTGCCGCTGACCGGCCCGCTGGTCGACGTCGTGGGCAGCGGGGGGGACCGGGCCAACACCGTCAACATCTCGACCATGGCCGCGCTGGTGGCCGGGGCCGCCGGTGCGCCGGTGGCCAAGCACGGCAACCGCAGCGCCAGCTCGGCCTGCGGCACCGCCGACGTGCTGGAGGAGCTCGGGGTGGTGCTCACCCTCTCCCCGGAGCAGCAGCTGGAGGTGATGGCCGAGGTCGGCATCGTGTTCCTCTTCGCCCCCCGCTACCACCCGGCGCTGCGGCACGCCTCGGAGGCGCGCAGCGGGCTGGCCGTCCCCACCACCTTCAACTTCCTGGGCCCGCTGGCCCACCCGGCCCGGCCCTCGGCCCAGGCGGTCGGGGTGGCCGACGCGCGGATGGCGGGCCTGACCGCCGGTGTGCTGGCCGGACGCGGCGTCTCCGCGGTGGTGTTCCACGGCTCCGACGGGCTGGACGAGCTGACCACCACCACCGACTCCCTGGTCTGGCTGGTGCGCTCGGGGCAGGTGCACCAGACCCGGCTCGACCCGGCCGAGCTCGGGCTGTCGCGCGCCGAGCTGGGCGACCTGGTCGGTGGGGACGCGAAGGTCAACGCCGCCGTGGTGCGCCGGCTGCTCGAGGGCGCGACCGGTCCGGTGCGCGACATCGTGCTGCTCAACGCCGCGGCCACCCTGCTCGCCGCCGAGGGCCCCGACCTGGAGCGCCCGGTCGCCGAGCAGCTGGCCCCGCGGCTCGCACGGGCGGCCGAGGCGGTCGACAGCGGCCGCGCGGCGACGCTGCTGGAGCGCTGGGTGCAGGCCACCCGGCGGGTCTCCGGCGCCTGAGTCAGCCCAGCACGCCGAGGAGTCCCGCGGCCAGGAACGGCCCGGCCACCAGCGCCGGGCCGTAGGGCATCGCCGCCCCGCGGCCCCGCAGCCGGCCGAGCACGGCCTGCAGCGCACCGCCGGCGGTGCCCAGCAGCAGGGCCAGCCACCACCCGTCCCAGCCCAGCGAGCCCGCTGCCAGGCCGACCAGCGGCACCAGCCGGACGTCGCCGAAGCCGATGCTGCGGCCACCGCCCCAGCGCCATACCGCCCAGAACAGCCCGGTGGTGACGGCGGTGGCGAGCACGGCGACCAGCACGTCCGCGAGGGGCAGCCCCGCCAGCAGCGCCGTCGCGACCCCGACCCCGCCGAGGACCCAGCCGGCCCAGCACAGCTGGCGGGGGATCCAGGTGGTGGCGGCGTCGACCACGGCGCACGCGGTGCCGGCGGACAGCACGGCCCACCACAGCGGCGAGGCCGCCGGCGGCACCGCGAGCAGCACCACCACCGCACCGACCAGGGCCACCACGCCGTGGGCGAGCACGGTGACCGGCCGGACCAGCGCGCGGTAGCCCGGCCCGTCCTCCCCGGGCGGCGCCACCGGCTCCGGCAGCCGGAGCAGGACCAGCGGCAGCGCGACCACCGCGGCCGCCGCGAGCAGCACCGAGCTGGCCCGGAGGCTGGCGGTGAGCAGGTCCACGGAGGCTCCCCTGGGTCGGCGCTGGCGTGCAGGTCGGACGGTGCCGCGGTCGGGGGGCGTCCCTGGCGAGCGGCGTGGCGGGTCAGGCGGCGTCGCGGACGGTGGCGCGCGCGTCCTCGACGGCCGCCGCCAACAATGCCGTGCGGGCGGTGCAGAACAGCGCCGACCCGTCGAGCAGCGGCACGACCTCGGCCGGGCGGAGCTGCAGGCAGCGGGCGAGCTCGCCCGGATCCAGGCCCTGGGCGTGCAGCCGGCGCAGCCGTCGGGACGTGGTGGTGGCCTCGACGTGGCGGCTGGCCAGCGCGGTCAGCCGGGCCGGTGTGAGGGCCAGCAGCCGGGCCGCCGACTCGGCCGGCAGCCGTCGCAGGGCGCGTCCGGGCTCGCCGGGACGTCCGTGCAGCAGGGCCCGCACCAGCGCCGGCTCGACGCCGGCGTGCAGGGCCAGCGCGCGCCACGGCACCCTGGCGACGGTGAGCAGGTGCTTGACGTGGGCGCGGAAGGGTGCGGCCAGCACCCACCGGTGGTCGGTCGTCAGGATCATGTCGTCCTCCTCGGGTCTTCACGGGAGAAGGCCTCGCCAGGAGGGCGGACATGAGCCTGGAGCGGGTGATCTACCTCACACGACGGAGGTGACCGGGGACGACGACGCCCCCGCGACCGGGTCGCGGGGGCGTCGGGAGGTGCGTCAGCGCTGGGCCTTGGTGAAACCGGCCGCCTCGGCGGCGGTCTCGTCGGTGAACCAGACGTCGGCGATGGTGCGGTCGTACCCGCCGGTGCCCGGGGTGTGGTACTTCATCGACCGCTCGTTGCCCTTGATGGTGAAGCCCTCCGGCGGCTCGCTGCCGATGTAGGCGTTCGCGCCGTACTTGGTGGCGCTGGCGCCCTGGTCGGGGTCGACCCGGTCGACCTTCTCGGCCACGGTGTCGGGCTCGGCGGGCTCGGTGCTCGCCTCCGCCACGGCCTCCTGGGCGGTGCCGGCGGGGCTGGTCGGGGCGTCGGAGGACGTGGTGGTGCTGCCGGCCGGGCTCGCGGTGGTGGTCGTCGAGCCGGCGTAGGGGGCGCTGGGCTGGTAGGTCTCCCAGCCGGAGTCCTTCGGGCCGAAGACCTTCTTGAACAGCACGAAGGCCACCCCACCGACGGCGGCGATGATCGCCAGGCGACGGAACCAGCGGCCCTTGCTCTTCTTCTTCGGCTTCGGCAGCTCCAGCTCACCCTTGAGGGCGGCCACGGTGGCGGCCCCGCGGGAGGTGGCGGTCTGGGCCAGGTCGGTCTCGGCAGCGCGCTCGAGGAGCTCGCTCAGCCGGGGCAGCAGGTCGTCCTGCATCTTCTCCCGGGCGGTCTCCACCGCCGGGGAGACCTTCTCCAGGGCGTCGTTCAGCTTCGGGCCGAGGGTCTCGACGGCCTGGTGGGCCGCGACGGCGGAGGCGACCTTGGCCTGGTGGGCCAGCGGACCCACCTTCTCGCCCGCCTTCTCGACGTAGGGAGCCAGCTGCTCCACGTAGTCGGCGACAGCCTTCTGCGCCTTCTCGGCGACGTCGGCTCCACGTTCTGCGGCCGTGTGAGATGTCTCTGCGGCGGCGCGCAAGACCTTGTTCTTGCGGGACACGTTTCCTCCGAGGGGGTTGTCGTTCACTCCACGCTGGAGTCCCGCCAGCCTAGCGGCGCGGTCGGGCCACCGGCCGGGGGCGGCCGGCGGGACGGCCGGGGCCCTGCGGCGTCCGACGCCGGCTACGGGCGCGCCGTGACAGGATGGACCGCGTCCGAGCCGGCCGCGTGCCGGCGCAGCGAGTGAGAAAGGCAGCCGCGTGGGTCAGACCGCAACCCTGCACACCAACCACGGCGACATCGTCATCGACCTCTTCGACGACCACGCCCCGAAGACGGTGAAGAACTTCGTCGGGCTGGCGACGGGGACCCAGGAGTACCTGGACCCCGAGACCGAGCAGAAGACCACCGGCCGCTTCTACGACGGGCTCACCTTCCACCGGGTGATCGACGGCTTCATGATCCAGGGCGGGTGCCCGCTGGGCACCGGGACCGGCGGCCCGGGCTACACCTTCGCCGACGAGTTCCACCCCGACCTGAGCTTCTCCAAGCCCTACCTGCTGGCGATGGCCAACGCCGGGCCGGGCACCAACGGCTCGCAGTTCTTCATCACGGTCGGCCCGACCCCGCACCTCAACCGTCGCCACACCATCTTCGGCGAGGTCACCGACCCGGCCAGCCAGCAGGTGGTCGACGCGATCGCCACGGTGCCGACCGGCCGGATGGACCGCCCGGTGGAGCCGGTGGTCATCGAGTCGGTCGAGATCGCCTGAGCCGGGGTTGAGCCAGCCCGTCGGCGCGCGGCCGGAACCCGGTCCCGCGCCCTGCTACCGACACCCCGACCGGCTGACCCGGATCTCCTGCCAGCGCTGCTCCCGCCCGATCTGCGGAGAGTGCATGGTGGAGGCCTCGGTCGGGTTCCAGTGCCCCGACGACGCCCGCCGCAGCGGCGGTGTGCGCCAGCCGAGGACCCGCACCGGTGCGCCGCTGCAGGTGGGTGGCCGGCCGCTGTCGCAGTACTCGGCCGCGGTGATCCTGGTGGGGATCAAGGTGGTGGTCGGGCTGGCCGACCTGGTCACCGGTGGGGCCGTGCAGGCCATGCTGGCCTCGGTCAACTTCCTGGTCGGGGCCGGTGAGGTGTGGCGGCTGGTCACCCACGCCTTCACCTCAGGCAGCCTGCTGACGCTGGCGATCAACGCCCTCTTCCTGTTCTTCATCTGCCGCTCGATCGAGGCCGAGATCGGGCGCTGGCGGATCATCGCGGTCTACCTGCTGTCGGCGCTGGGCTCGGGCGCGGTGCTGTTCGCCCTCGGCAGCCCGACCGGGGTGCTGGCCGGCGGGCTGACCGCGGTGCTCGGCCTGCTGGCGATGAACACCGCGCTCAAGTTGCGGCGTTCGGAGGACATCAAGCCCGACCTGGTCTTCCTCGCCATCCTGGTGGTGTTCAACCTGGTGATCGGCGGGTTCTCACGCGACGTCCTGGGTGTGGTCAACCAGCTGCTCGGCATCCTCGGCGGGGTGGGCTTCGGCTTCGCCGCCGGCTGGGTGCTGGGTCACGGTCCGCGCGAGGGCCGGACCCGGCGCCAGGTGCTCGGGCTGAGCGGGCTGGCGGTGCTGGCCCTGGTGCTGGTGGGCGCCCGGCTCGCGCTCCAGCTGGCCTGACGACCGTCCCACTCGGACCGGATGGGACGGTCAGCCGATCGGACGGTGCGGCACCGGCACCGCGGGGACCTCCGGCGGCTGGGTGAGCACCACGACCAGCACGCAGGCCACCACGGTGAGCACGACCAGCGCGCCGAGCAGCAGCACGGTGCGCGGGCGCAGCGGTGCCCGGGTCTCGGGGACGACCGCCGGGGCCGGGAGGTCGTCCACGCTCACTCCGCGCCGAGGGAGAAGGCGGCCTCGAGGTCGTGGCTGGAGTAGGCCCGGAAGGCGATGTGGGTCTCGGTGCCGACGACACCGGCCACCTTGTTGAGCCGGTCGGCCACCACGGCGGCGATCTCGTCGTGGCTGCGGACCCGGACCAGGGCGATGAGGTCGATCGAGCCGGTGACCGAGTACACCTCGGAGACGCCCGGCAGGGAGGCGATCTCCTCGGCCACCTCGGGGATCCGGCCGACGTCGGCCTGCACGAACACGATCGCGGTGATCATGGGGCGATCCTAGGGGAGAGGTCGGTCGGCGCCATGTGCAGCGGCCAGCTCCAGTCGCCGTCCATCTCGATCAGCCGCACCCCGGGCTGCTCCATCCAGTCCGCCAGCCGCTCCACCTCCTCGGTCAGCGAGGCGGGCTGGGCCGCGGTGGGGGTGCGCACCGTCTCGGCGACGGCCACCGCCGAGCGGGCCACCGCCTGCGGCACCTCGCCCGGGACGGCCAGGGCCGCGGCCGCCAGCCGTCCCCAGCGCAGCACGTTGATCTCCCAGCCGGCCTCGGTGCGGCGGGCGGCCACCACCTGGCGGCAGCGGCGCAGGCTCTCCACCCGCTGCTGGCGGCGGACCGCGCGCTGCAGCGCCTCAGCCCGCGAGCGGACCACCGCGGCCTCCTCGAAGCGCTGCTGCTCGGCCAGCCGGGCGAGCCGCCGGGCGGTGCCGGAGAGCACGGCGCGCAGGTCGGTGCCCATGCTCGCGCGCACGTCGTCGACCACCTCGGCGTAGGCCTCCCGGTCGACGCTGCCGTCGCAGGGGGAGCAGCAGCGGCCCATCCCGGCCAGCGCGCAGGCCGACCCGTCCTGACGCAGCCGGATCCGCCCGGTGCAGCGGCGCAGTGGGTGCACGTCCTGCAGGCAGAGCAGCGCGAGCTCGGCCTCGGCCCGCCCGCGGAACGGACCCAGGTAGGTGGCCTCGTCGTCCTGGCGCTGGCGCACCACCGACAGCCGGGGGAAGGCCTCGACCGTCACCTTCAGCCAGAGCTGGCGCTCGGGGTGCTTGGAGCGCCGGTTGTAGCGGGGGCGGTGGGCGGCGATCAGCCGCAGCTCGAGCATCTCGGCCTGCAGCGCGGTGCTGCAGGAGATCGTCTCCACCCCGGTGGCGACCCGGATCATCTCCTCCATCCGCGGTCGCCGCTCGGCCGCGGTGAAGTAGCTGCGCACCCGCGAGCGCAGGTTGACCGAGGTGCCGACGTAGAGGACCTCGCGCCCGTCGCGGGCGGGACGCCCGTCGCCCGGGGCGCCGTCGGTGTGGAAGAGGTACACCCCCGGCCCGCGGGGGACGTCGGTGGCCCAGACCCGCTTGGCCCGGCGCTGCGGCGAGACCCGCCGGGTCAGCTCGACCAGGTCCTCCACGGTGTGCACCCCGAGGTTGCCGACCCGCTCGAGCAGGCCGTGCAGCACGTCGACGGTGGCGCGCGCGTCGGTCAGCGCCCGGTGGTTGGGGGTGGTGGGGCTGGCGAAGTGGCGGGCCAGCGTCTGCAGCTTGTGGTTGGCCACCTCGTCGCGGAGCAGGATCGAGCGGCTCAGCGCCACCGTGTCGAAGACCCGCGGGGCCGGCCAGGGGTGGTCCAGCCGCTCGCAGGCCCGGCGCAGGAACCCGACGTCGAAGGACGCGTTGTGGGCCACCCAGGTCGCCCCGGCGGCGAACTGCAGGAAGCTCGGCAGCACCGCCGCCAGCGGGGGAGCGGTGGCCACCATCCGGTTGGTGATGCCGGTGAGCACGGCCACCAGCGCCGGGATGGGCTGGTCGGGGCGGACCAGCGTCTGGAACTCACCCAGCACCTCCCCGCCGCGCACCCGCACCGCGCCCACCTCGGTGATCGAGCAGTCCTCGGTGCTGCCGGTGGTCTCCAGGTCGACGACCACGAAGTCGACCTCCGACAGCGGGGTGCCGAGGTCGGCGAAGGACGGCTGCAGGACGGGCGCGGACATGGGGCGGACGCTAGGTCGGGGCTCTGACAGTCCCGTGCCCGCGCCCCGACCCCGCAGAGCCCCGTCCCGCAGAACTGTCAGTGGCGCCGGTCAGGGTGGGGGCCATGGACTCGCTGAGGATCGACTGCGACAGCTGCGCGGTGCGCGGCACCGGGTGCGACGGGTGCGTCATCTCCGTGCTGATGGGCTCCCGCCCCGACGAGGAGCCGGTGGTGCTCGACGGTGACGAGCGTCGCGCGCTGACGGCCCTGGCCGGGCACGGCCTGCTGCCGCCGCTGCGGATGGCGCCACGCCGGGAGTCGACCGGCTGAGTGTGATCCAGATCACTCCGCCCATTTCCTGAGAAGCGCTCAGCGTGCGTTTGGTGTCCGCCCCGGGGTGGCTTAAGGTGAGCGCGGTGTGACGGGCCGACGACGGCCCGAACCGTCAGCGCCGGCCCCGTGCCGGCCTGTGGGTGTCGATGAAGGGAAGATCTGCGTGACCGCTCGTCCTCGTCCGGCTCTCCGGGCTCGTTGGGCCGTCCGGGCCGCGGCCATCGGCTGCGCTGCCGCCCTCGTCGTCCCGCTGCAGGGGCTCTCGGCCACCGCCGACCCGCTGGAGGACGCGCGTGAGCGGGTCGAGGCGCTGCAGATGGAGGCCGCCGCCCTCGACCAGGACTACGCCGCCGCCCAGGAGCGCCTCGAGCAGGCGAAGCAGCGGCTCGCCTCCAAGGAGGACGACCTCTCGCGCCAGCAGGACGAGGTCGAGGAGATGCGCGACGACATCAGCCGGATCGCGCTCGCCCAGTACCAGGGACGCCACGTCGTCGACCCGACCACCCGGCTGCTGCTCTCGCCCGAGTCCGACACCTTCCTCAGCCGCTTCGCCACCGTCGAGAAGGTCAACGAGAACCAGAACGCGGCGCTGCAGGCCTTCCAGACCGAGCAGGCCAACCTCGAGGACCTGCGCCGGGCCACCGAGGCCGAGGTCGCCGAGATCCGCACCAGCGAGTCCGACATGTCCGCGGCCCGCGAGGCCTCGCAGCAGAAGGTCGCCGAGGCCGAGGCCGAGCTGCAGCGGCTGACCGAGGAGGAGCGCCGGCGGATCGCCGAGCAGGAGCGGGCCGAGGCCGAGGCGGCGCGGGAGGCCGCCGAGGCGGCTGCCGCCGAGGCCGAGGACGACACCGACGGCTCGGACGACGACGGCGCTGACGACGCGGACGCTGACGACACCTCCACGCGCAGCGAGCGCGCCTCGCGGGACGGGTCGCGCGACGACTCCGACGACAGCGGCCGCTCCTCGTCCGGCAGCTCCTCCAGCGGGTCCAGCAGCTCGGGCGGGTCCAGCAGCTCCGGCTCGGGCAAGGCCGCCGACGCGGTGGCCTTCGCCAAGGCCCAGATCGGCAAGCCCTACAGCTACGGCGCGACCGGCCCCGGTTCCTACGACTGCTCCGGGCTGACCGGCGCGGCCTGGCGCTCGGCCGGGGTGAGCCTGCCCCGCACGTCGCAGGGCCAGTACGGCGTCGGCCGGTCGGTCTCGAAGTCGGAGCTGCAGCCCGGTGACCTCGTCTTCTACTACGGCGGGATCAGCCACGTGGGCATCTACGTCGGTGGCGGTCAGATCGTGCACGCGTCGCGGCCGGGCAAGCCGGTCGGCTACGCCTCGCTGAACTCGATGCCGTTCGCCGGTGCCAAGCGCGTCGGCTGAGACCACCCTCCTCGTCACCAACGACTACCCGCCCCGCCTCGGCGGGATCGAGACCTTCGTGTCGGCGGTGACCGAGATGCTCGACCACGACGTGGTGGTGCTCACCTCCAGCCACCCCGGGGCGCAGCAGGTGCGGGTGCCGCACGCCGTGCACCGCGCCCCGACCCCGGTGCTGCTGCCCACGCCCGCCACCGCCCGGTACGCGGTCGAGGTGCTGCGGCGCACCGGTGCCACCCGGGTGCTGTTCGGTGCGGCTGCCCCGCTGGGGCTGATGGCCGGCCGGCTGCGCCGCGCCGGCGCCGAGCGGGTCGTCGCGCTCACCCACGGCCACGAGGCGTCCTGGGCCCGGGTGCCGCCCGGGCGGCAGGCGCTGCGCCGGATCGGGGCGCAGGTCGACCACCTCTGCTACATCTCCGAGCACACCCGGCGCGCCATCGCCCCGGCCCTCGACCCGGCTGCGACCGGTGCCCTGGTGCGGCTGCCGCCGCCGGTGCGCACCGACCGGTTCCACCCCGCACCCCGCCCGACCGACCGCCCGCCCCGGGTGCTGGCGGTCTGCCGGATGGTGCGACGGAAGGGGATCGACACCCTGCTGCGGGCCTGGCGGCTGGTGCTGGGTGAGCGCCCGGGCGGCGTCCCGCCGGAGCTGCTGCTGGTCGGCGACGGACCGCGCCGGGCGGCCTGGCAGCAGCAGGCCGAGCGCGAGCTCGGTGCCGGTAGCGGGGTGCGCTGGCTCGGGGGAGTGGAGCACCAGCAGGTGCCGGCGCTGATGCGCACCGCCGACGTGTTCGCGTTGCCGGTCCGCTCCGAGCTGGGCGGGCTCTCGGCCGAGGGGCTCGGGGTGGTGCAGGTGGAGGCGGCCGCGAGCGGGCTGCCCGTGCTGGTGGGTCGCTCCGGCGGTGCACCCGAGACGGTCCTCGACGGCGTCAGCGGGTACGTCCTCGACCCCGAGGACCCGCGGGTGTGGGCCGACCGGCTGCTCGAGCTGCTCGCGGACCCGGGCCGGCGCGCCGCGATGGGCGCGCGCGGCCGTGAGCACGCCGAGCGACGCTTCTCCTTCGACCACGACCGGCGCGTCCTGCGCGGTCTGCTGGGCCGGTGAGCGACCTCGGGCTGGCCACCGTCGAGGCGCACGCCTTCCTGCGCGTCCCGGCGGCCGTCCTCGCCGAGCGGCTGGCGCGGCCGTCCGCGATCGCCCGCTGGGCCCCGCGGCTGAGGGTGGAGGCGTTCGACGACCGCGGCCCGGACGGGCTGCGGGCGGTGGTCAGCGGCGAGCTGGTCGGCCACCTCGAGTGGTGGCTGGAGAGCCACCGGCACCCGCCGGGCACCTACGTCCACTTCTGGCTGCACGGCACCGCCACCGCCGGCGGGCCGCGCCGCCCGGCCGGTCGCCGCTGGTGGCGACGCCGGCGCGAGCGGCTGCTGCTGGAGGCGACCCTGCGGCGCTGGCGGGCGGCCCTGCGCGACCTCGGCGACGAGCTCGCCGACCGCGGGGCCGCGCCTCAGTAGTAGCGGACCGTCGCCCGGCCGTTCGCCCAGGTGATGGCGCCGTGCTCGAAGGCGCTGACCCGCGAGCCGTTCGGCCCGGCCTTCTCCGACGACAGTGGCAGCCCGAGCCGGGAGGCCTCCGCCCCCAGCTCGCGGTACTTGTCGTTGATCCGGCCGTAGACCTCGCGGGTGCGGCCGTCCACCCAGTAGAAGGTGGACTTGGTCAACCGCTGGACCGGGACCCGCTTGGTGCGGCTGGTCTGCTCGGGTCCGGTGGGCACGCCGCGCCCGTACTGGGCTTCCTGGTCGAGGCGGCGGTAGTGGTTGGCGAATCCGCCGGTGAGGGCGGTGGTGCGCCCGGTCCAGAAGGTGCGGCCCTTCTCGAAGTCCTGCACCGGGATGCCCAGCCGGCGGTGCGGTGCCTCGTCCGTGGTCGGTGCGCCGAGGGAGTCCCGCAGCCGGCTGTCGCTGCGGTAGGCGTCCCAGAACCCGCCGCGGACGACCCGCGCGCCGTGCTGCTTCGTCCACAGGATCGCGCCGCCCTCGAACTCGCTCATTCGCGAGCCGTTCGGACCGGCCTTCTCCGTCGACAGCGGCAGCCCGAGCACCGAGGCCTCGGCGCCCAGCTGGCGGTACTTGTCGTTGATCCCGCCGTAGACCTCGCGGGTGCCGCCGTCCACCCAGAAGAAGGTCGCCTTGCTCAGCCGCTGGGTCGGCACCCGCTTGGTGCGGCTGGTCTCCTCCGGACCGAGGGGGATGCCGCGCTCGGCCTGCTGGGCGTCGGTCAGCCGGCGGTAGTGGTTGGCGAAGCCGCCCCCGAGAGCGGTCGTCCCGCCGTCCCAGAAGGCGATCCCGGTCTCGAAGTCCTGCACCGCGACGCCGAGCCGCGGGTGGCGGTGCTCCGCCGCGCGCGGCGCCCCGAGCAGCTGGCGCATCCGGCTGTCGCTGCGGTAGCTGTTCCAGAAGGCGCCGCGGATCTCGTGCGACCCGCGGGGCTTGCTCCACACGATCGCGCCGTGCTCGAAGGTGTTGGAGCGGGTGGCCGAGGTCGGCCAGGCGCGCTCGTCGGTGGTCGGGAACCCGAGCACCGAGCGCGCGGTGCCCAGCGCCCGGTAGCGGGTGCGGATGCTGCCGGTGGTCCAGTGCACACCGGTGCGGGAGGAGGCGAAGAGGTCGTGGTTGCGGAACTCGCGCCAGGTGCCGCCGGCGATGGCCTGCTCGGGGGCGACCGGCCACCCCAGCACCCCGTCCGGGCCGCCCATCGCCTGCCAGCGCTCGCCGATCGGGGTGGTCGGTGCGGGGGTCGGCGTCGGCGTCGGCTCGTCCTCGACCGACCCGTCGATGATGGCCTCGACCCGGTCGCGCAGCCAGCCCATCTTGGCACGGACGTAGCGGCCCGGGCAGGCGGTCGACATCACGTCGCCGTGGCCGGCGATCCGGTTGATGTACTTGCCGACCAGGGTGACCTTGCCCTGGGGGTCGCGGCCGTGCAGGGACAGCTTCCAGGCCAGCACCTGCGCGCCCGCCTCCAGCATCGCCGCCGGGGCGGCGGCGGTCTCGTAGTTGCCCATGAAGGAGATGCCGACGGTGTCGGTGTTCCAGGAGGTGGCGTGGGCGCCCATGATCGGACGGTCGACGCCGCCGGCCCGGCCCTCGAAGACCTGGCCGTACTTGTCGATGAGGAAGTTGTAGCCGATGTCGCACCAGCCCAGCGTCCGCGTGTGGTAGGCGTAGATGCCGCGCACGACGCCCGCCGACTGCTCCCGCGTGTAGGAGTTCGAGCCCGCGGTGTGGTGCACGATCGCGGCCTGGATGGTGGAGTTCACCCGGTTCGCGCCGCAGCGCCAGCTCTCGTCGGCTCCCCAGCCGGCCCGGCTGATGTAGGCCGGACGGGGGACCACGCTGCCGGCGGCGCGGGCGGTGCCCGGAGCGGCCTGGCGGGTGAGGACGGCCGGGGCCTCGAAGCTGCCCGGGTCGATCAGGGCCACCTGCGGGTCCTCGACCTCGGCACCGCTGACCCGGACCTGGACGCCGTCGGACTCACCGACGTAGACCGGGTCGGTGCCCGTGCGCTCCTGCCCGGAGACGGCGTCGGAGACCGGTGCGGTCTGCCAGCTCGACCAGCTGCCGTCGCTGCGGGTGCGGAACTCCACCTCGGGCTCGACCTCGACGTCCGAGCCGTCCCAGGTGACCCCGAGGGTGGAGAAGGACGGGGTGCTCTCGTCGGTGAGCTCGGCGACCACGGTGTCCTCCTCGACCTCCACCGACTGCTCGCGGGTCTGCCGCGACCGGGCCTGGGCACCGGCCGAGGGGCTGGGCTCCGGTGATGCGCTGGGCTCCGGTGATGCGCTGGGCTCGGGGGAGGCGCTCGCGTCGGGCGATGCGTTGGCCTCGGGGGAGGCGCTCGGCTCCGGTGACGCGCTGGCCTCAGGTGACGCGCTGGCCTCGGGGGAGGCGCTGGCCTCGGGCGTCGGCGCGGCGTCGGGTTCGGTCACCTCCAGGGCCAGCTCGGTGATCTCCACCTCGGCCGCCTCCGGTTCGGCGACAGCGGGGGTGGCCGGCAGCACCGCGACGCAGAGCGCGGCGGCGGTGAGCAGGCTCGCCAGCGCCGGTAGCGGACGGACGGACAGGGTGCGACGGGGGAAGAGCACGACAGGCCTTTCGGGACGGACGCGGCGGTGCGAGACGACAGCGACCACGGTGCCGGTCCGAGCGGACCGCGACGACATCCCCCGAACGTGTGCCCGTCCACCGTGTCGCGGGCACCTGTCGGGCGGGACGGTAGTACGGTTCGGGCCGCTCGTCTGCACCGGCGGCCCGCACCCTCAAGGACGGGTTGACCCCCGCGAGGGCGCGCGGTGCGGGCTCAGCCCTTGACCGCCCCGCTGGCCAGACCGGAGACGTAGAACCGCTGCAGCGCGATGTAGAGCACCACGCAGGGGATCATCGCCACCACCGCACCGGCGACCAGGAAGCCGAAGTTGACCTCCCCGTAGGCGCCCTGCTGCACGTTCACCAGGGCCACCGGCAGGGTGTAGAGCTCCTGGCGGGTGAGGAAGGTCAGCGCGCCCAGGAACTCCGTCCACGAGGCCAGGAACGCGTACAGCGCCGCCGTCGCGGCCCCGGGCACGATCAGCGGCCGCAGCACCGAGACGATGATCCGGACGGTGCCCGCGCCGTCGACGTGGGCGGAGTCCTCCAGCTCCCGGGGCACGGAGGCGAACGCGTTGCGCATGACGAACACGCCGAAAGGCAGGTTGACCGTGGTGTAGAAGAGCACCAGCCCGAGCAGGCTGTCGGTCAGCCGCATCGCGTTCAGCTGCAGGTACAGCGGGGTGAGGATCGCCTGGAACGGCACCATCATCGTCACCACCACCAGCCCGAAGAGCACGAGCACCCCGCGGAAGCGGAAGCGGGCGAACCCGTAGCCGGCCATCGTCGCCACCACCGCGGTCAGCACGGCGCTGGCGACCGAGACCACCAGGCTGTTGCCGACCGCGCGCACCAGGTCGGCCGAGACCAGCCCGGCGAAGTTCTCCCCGGTGAGCTGCCAGAAGCTCCCCGCCTGCTCACCGATGATGGCGGCGTTGGGCTGCACGGAGCGGAAGACCGACCACAGCAGCGGGGTGAGGAACACCACCAGCGCGAGCAGGCCGCCCACGAGGTAGAGCGTGCGCTTGACGGCGCTCTCGGAGGAGGCGGTCGACAGCGGTGCGGTCAGTGCGGTCATGTCAGTCCCTCTCGCGCAGCAGCCAGAACTGGGCGGCGGTGACCAGACCGACCACCACCACGAGGACGATGGACAGGGCGGTCGCCGAGCCGAGCTGCAGCTGGACGAAGGCGCGGTTGTAGATGTAGTGCACGACGGTGGTGGTCTCGCTGCCCGGACCGCCCTTGGTGAGCACGTAGAACTGGGTGAAGGCGAGGAACGAGCCGATCACCGAGATGATCAGGCTCATCGCGATGGTGCGGCGCAGCATCGGCACGGTGATCAGCAGCTCCTGCGACCACCAGCCCGCCCCGTCGAGGGCGGCCGACTCGTAGACCTCCGACGGGATCGACTGCATCCCCGACATCAGCAGCATCATGGTCAGCCCGGGCACGGCCCAGACCACGAGCACGCTGATCAGCACGGTCGCCAGGGTGCCGTCGACCAGCCAGGCGGTCTGCCCGTCGGTGATCCCGAGCGCGCCGAGCACCAGGTTGATCGCGCCGCTGCCCGGCTGGGCCTCCAGCACCACCATGAAGCTGAGGGTGGACAGCCCGACCACGTAGGGCAGGAAGAGCACCGTGCGCAGCAGCGTGGTGCCGCGGCGCCGGCTGCGCACCAGCACCGCCATCAGGTAGCCCAGCACCAGGATCGGACCGGTGACCAGGGCGGTGTACAGCAAGGTGTAGCCGATGGCCCGGCCGTAGCCGGCGTCGGTGAGGAGGCGGACGTAGTTCTCCGCCCCGATCCAGCGCACCTCACCGATCAGCGGCCAGCTGGTCAGGGAGATGACCAGGGCGAAGGCGAGCGGCACCAGCACGAACACGCTGACGAAGGCGACCGCGGGGGCGACGAGCACCAGACCCGTCCGCGGCGGGTGGGTGAGGGAGTCCGCCTCGCGCACCGCGCGCCGGCCGCGCCGGACGGCGGGCTCGGCGGTGGCGGCGGAGACGGCGCTGGCTCCGGCACTGCTCATCGGGGGTCCTCTCTCACACCTGGGCCTGGCTGAGGATGGCGTCCCAGCCCTGCTGGCCCTCGGCCAGCGCCCCCTCGAGGTCGCCGTCGAAGACGGCGCGGCGGAACATCTTCAGCCAGGGCCCGTCGGGCTGGTTGTAGATCAGGTTGTAGGCGAGCGTGGTCGGGGCGTAGCCCGCCTCGAGGTTGTCCAGCGGGACGGTGGCCAGCGGGTAGGTCTGGCGGAAGCGGTCGTCGGCGACGTCGGAGCGCACCGGGGTGTAGCCACCGGCCGGCAGGTCGAACTGCTGGGGCAGGTCCACCGCGTAGCGGATGAACTCCCAGGCACCGGAGGCGTTGGCCGCCCCGCGCGGGATGCACATGTTGTCGCCGCCGTCGAAGAAGGCGCCGCCGCCGTCGGGGCCGGGCAGCAGCCGGGAGGTGATCCGCTCAGTGAAGGCCGGGTCGTCGGCGGAGGTGACGCACACGGAGTAGTTGGAGGGGAACATGCCCACCGTGCCGGCGCGGAAGTCGCTGCCCCAGCGGCTGGCGTCGTCGGAGAAGCAGGCCGGCGGCGCGAGCTGCTCGGTCCAGATCGTGCGGTAGAGCTCGAGCATCGCCCGCACCGCGGGGTTGTCGGCGATGTCGCCGCGCTGGGCGCCCACCTCGCCGGCGATGAAGTCGCGGTCGGCAGCCCACACCATCGGCTGGACGACGAAGCCCAGCGCGCCGGAGCTGTTGCCGGGGAAGCTCCAGGCCCAGGTGTCGGGGCCGAGCGCGCGCAGCGCCCGGGCGGCGTCGAGCAGCTGGTCGAAGCCGGAGACGGCGGTGTCGGGGTCGACACCGGCGGCCTCGCACAGGTCGAGGTTGAACCAGAGCAGGGAGTTGTCGGCCAGGTAGGGCACCCCGTAGGTGCGCCCGTCCCGCGTCGCCAGCGCGAGGTGGCCGGGGCTGAGCGCCTCGGCGAAGGGCAGCGCGGCGATGAGGTCGGTGAGGTCGACGAAGGCGTCGCGGTAGATGAACAGCATCGAGTTGATGTCGTCGATGTCGACCACGTCGGGCACCTGGCGACCCCGGATGGCGGTGGCCAGCTTGGTGACGTACTGGCCGTCCAGCACCGGGGTCAGCTCCACCGTGAGCCGGTCCTGGCTGGCGTTGAACCCCTCGACCAGGGCGGTCAGGCCCTCCTGCGTGGCGGCCCGGCACCACACCCGGACGGTGCCGGTGGCGTTCTCGCCGAAGCCGGGGGCGCTGGTGTCGGGTGCGGGCAGCACCGAGCTGCAGCCGGTCAGTCCGAGCAGCCCGGCGGCTCCGGCGCCCGCACCCGCCCCCAGCAGCCGGCGGCGGGAGAGCCGCTGGTTCATGACGGCGTCCCGCCGGGAGAGCCGAGCGGCACCCACACCCGCATGGCGTCGATCTCGCGGTTGGCCCAGGCGTAGTACGGGATGGCCACCAGGTCGACCTCGTCGCCGGGCACCGGCGCACCGCCGTCGACCGGCCACGGCCAGGGCCGGTACTCCTCCGGGGCCCGGGCGGGACGTCCCCGCAGGGTGAGGGTGGTGACGCCCTCCAGCAGCCCGGGCTCGTGCTGCACCCGGGCGTCGGGGCCGGGGACGAGGGTGATGTCGTCCAGCTCGACGCCGGGCTGCTGGTCGACGTGCTCGAAGGCGTAGACCAGCGGCCCGCGTTCGAGGGCGACGCAGCCGCGGACGGCGTCCACCCGGGGGTGGGCGGTGACCGTGCGGACCGTCAGCGGCAGGTCGAGCAGCACCACCTGCCCGGGCTGCCAGTCCCGCTCGAGCTCGACGTAGCCGCCGGGGGTCGCCGGCCCGGCTTCGGCGCCGTCGACGGTGACGGTGGCGCCGGCGGCCCAGCCCGGGACGCGGAGCCGCAGCGTGCTGCGACCACTGGACCGGGTCACCTCCAGCCGGACCTGGCCCGACCAGGGGTAGTCGGTGGTGAGCTCCAGCCCCAGCTCGTCGCCGTCCAGCGTCGCGGTGGCGTACTGGTGGACGCTCAGCACGCCGGGAGCGGTGCTGGCCAGCAGGCCGGCCAGCCCCGACATCGTCCGCATCACGTTCGGCGGGCAGCAGGCGCACGCGAACCAGCCGCGCCGCCCGTGCGCGGGGCTGCGGTTCTCGTCGGGTTGCGAGCTGCCGCGTAGCTGCAGCGGGTTGACGTAGAAGTACTCCGTGCCGTGCAGCGACACCCCGGCCAGGAAGCCGTTGAACAGCATCCGCTCGAGCGCGTCGCCGTAGCGGGCCTCGCCGGTGGCCAGCAGCATCCGCCAGGCCCACTGGATGCCCCCGATGGCGGCGCAGGTCTCGGCGTAGGCCCGGTCCGGCGGCAGCTCGTACGGCTCGCCGAAGGCCTCCCAGTCCCAGCGGGAGCCGAGCCCTCCGGTGAGGTAGGTCTTGGTGGCCCACATGGTGCTGAACTGCGCGTCCAGGGTGGCCAGCAGGGCGGTGTCGCCGGTCTCGGTGGCGAGGTCGGTCGCCCCCGCGGTCAGGTACACCGCGCGGACGGCGTGGCCCTCGACCGTGGTGGCCTCGCGCACCGGCACCCGGTCGGAGAAGTAGGTCGGCTCCTTGCCGTAGGAGGCCATCAACCCGTGCCCGCGGGCGTCGACGAAGTAGCGGGCCAGCTCGAGGTAGGCCGGCGTACCGGTCTCGCGGTAGAGCTCGACCAGGGCCATCTCGATCACCGGGTGGCCGTCGACGTCGTGGCGGCGGTCCTCGCCGAAGGTCTCGACCAGGTGGTCGGCCAGCCGCACGGCCACCTCCAGCAGCGCCCGGTCGCCGGTGCAGCGGACCTGGGCGACCGCGGCCTGGATGAGGTGCCCGGCGCAGTAGTGCTCGTGGCTCCAGGGCAGGTCGGCGTAGCGCCCGGCCTCGCCGCTGCGCAGCTGGACGACCGAGTTGAGGTAGCCGTCGGGCTGCTGAGCCGCCGCGACCAGGGCGGTGACCTCGCGCTGGCGCTCCAGCAGGTCCTCGGCGGGTTCGCGGGCGTACTCCCACGCGACCGCCTCCAGCCACTTGTAGACGTCGGAGTCGGCGAACACGGGGCCGACCGCCTCACCGGTGCCGTCACCGCCGCCGGTGCGGCCGCCGGCCAGGCGGAGGTTGTGCAGGTTGCCGGCCCGCTCCAGCTGCTCGTGCCCCACCCGGACGGCCTCGGCCCCGGCGCGCTGCCGGTCGGCCCAGAAGCCGCCGGTGATCCGGGCCCGGTCCAGGCCGAGGGGGTGGGAGGTGACGGTCGCCGCGTCGGTGGGGCGGGCGGGGCTCTGGCCGGTGCGGACCACCGGAGGAGCGTCGCTGCTCATCTGCATCCTTCAGAGAGGGGTAGGAAATGCCGGAACACGTTTTCCTCGCTCAGGCTAGGAACGTGCCGGCGTCGGCGTCAACCCCCTCGGCGCGTGTATCTGCGGCGCGGAGGCGCCGCGAGCCGACGGGACCGGCGGTGTAAGATGAAGCACCCCGGAACGCCGGGAACGGTCCGTGCCGGGAGGAGGCCCTGTCATCCGCACGTCAGCCACCGGGGCGCGCGCACCGCGGATCACCGACGTCGCCGCCCTGGCCGGGGTCTCGCCCGGCACCGCGTCCAAGGCGCTGAACGGGACCGGGTCGCTGCGCGCGGAGACCCGGGACCGGGTCCGCGAGGCGGCCCGCCAGCTCGGCTTCACCCCGGACTCGCGGGGTCGCTCGCTCTCCTCGGGGCGCAGCTACGCCGTCGGGCTGATCACCACCGACAGCTCCGGGCGCTTCAGCATCCCGGTGATGACCGGGGCCGAGGACGCCCTGAGCGCCGGTGAGCTGATGCTGCTGCTCTGCGACACCCGCGACGACCCGCTCCGCGAGCGGCACTACCTGCGCACGCTGGCCGCCCGGCGGGTGGACGGGCTGATCGTCACCGGACGCCGGACCGAGCCGCGCGAGCCGGTGCAGGTGGGCGTCCCGGTGGTCTACGCCTTCAACCCCTCCACCGACCCCGAGGACATGTCGGTGGTCGTGGACGACCGCGACGGCGCGGTGCAGGCGGTGCAGCACCTGCTGGGTCTGGGCCGGCGCCGGATCGTCCACCTCACCGGTCCGCAGCGGCACCGCAGCGCCGGCGACCGCGCCGCCGGTGTGGTGGAGGCCGCCGGGTCGGCCCTGGCTGCGGAGCCGTGGTTCGGTGAGTGGAGCGAGCGGTTGGGGCGGCAGGGTCTGGACCTGGCGCTGCGCCGGGTGCCCGACCTCGACGCCGTCGTCTGCGGCAGCGACCAGATCGCCCGCGGGGTCTGCGACCGGCTGCGCGAGCTCGGACGGTCGGTGCCCGGCGAGGTGGCCGTGACCGGCTTCGACAACTGGCCGGTGATGGCCGAGGCGAGCCGGCCGCCGCTGACCACCGTCGACCTCGAGCTGACCGAGCTCGGCCGGAGGGCCGCGCAGCTGCTCATCGACGCCATCGACGGGCGGCCGCACCGGGGCCTGCTCCGGCTGCCGACCCGGCTGGTCGCCCGCGCCTCGACGCTGGGGGAGTGAACGGGGTCTGGTGGGGTGCGAGCAGGTCCTACCGCGTGGTTGCTCGAGTCGAGCCGAGCTGCTTGGTGAAGTAGACGAGGGTCCAGCTCCACTCCGGACGGGTCTCGCGACCCACCTCCCGGTAGCCGAGCGCTTGGTAGAAGGCCATCGCTGCCGGCTGGTGGGTGGACGTGTCGAGGAACGCCTCGGTGAACCCGAGCTCGAGCGCCCGTCGTTCCACCGCTCCCATCAGTCGGGCTCCGACGCGCTGTCGCCTCACGGCCGGGTGCACCCTCACCCGCAGCACCTGAGCCTGGCCACGCTCGTTGGCCCGGAACCCGGCCATCCCGACGAGGTCCCCGGCCAGCTCGGCGACGAGGAAGTCCCCACCAGCGGCGATGAAGGTGGCATGGATGTCGGCGAGGTCGGGGAAGGCGGGCGGAGGGCAGAACAGCGGCTGAAGGCGCAGCGGCACCGAGGGGTCCTCGGTGTCGCCCTGGTGCGGGATGTCGTTGAGGGCCCAGACCGTGGGGGCGTCTGCAGCGCGATACCTGCGGATCGTCAGCACCGGCTCAGCCTCGCAGCCGCCCGGCGCACAGGTCATCGCCTCGTGGGCACAGACGGTGCGCTGTCGCCCGGGCGGTCCTGACCGCTACAGCTGGGCGCCGCTGCCGCGGTCGTCGTGACCGCGGTGCAACCGGGTCATCAGCAGCCCGAAGCCGAGCACGAAGGCGGCCACCGCGGCGTAGCCCACCGGGGTCGGGAAGCGCAGCCCGAGCAGCACCAGCAGCAGCACCACCACGGTGAAGGTCATCAGCGCCGCACCGACCAGGGCCGGCAGCGACAGCGAGCCCCAGGGCACCGGGGTGAGCGGCGGCTTCTCGAAGTGGCCCTCGTCCTCCTCCTCGTCCGGCTCCGGTTCGGCCTCCTCGTGGCGGAACAGCGGGTGGTCCTCGGCCCAGGCAGACGGGTCGCGCCGGGGGAGGGACGGCTCCGGCTCGGGTGGGGTCTCGGGCTCGGGGGCGTCCGGCACCTCGACCGTCCAGCCGGCGGTCATCTCGGCGAAGACGCGGTCGAACTCGGCCGGCTCGCGCTGGTCGCGCTCGGGCATCACACCGCCTCCTGCCGCTCCGGACGCCGGTGCGCGGCGATGAACTCCTCGGTGCGGGCGAACACCAGCGGGGCGTCGTGGTCGAGGGTCGCCACGTGGTAGCTGTGCTCGAGCACCACCTCCTCGACGTCGCTCGAGGCGACGCCGGCGAGGATGATCCGGGCCGAGCTCGGGTCGACCACCCGGTCGGTGCGGGAACGGAGCAGCAGCAGCGGCTGGTGCACGCGGCCCAGCTGACCGCGCACGTCGGCCCACAGCTCCAGCACCGAGCCCAGCGCCCGCAGCGGCGTCCGGGGGTAGCCGCACTCGTCCACCCCGGGCTTGCTGATGTCGTTGCCGATCGCCCCGACGGTGCTGGTCACCCGACGCAGCAGCGGCAGCGCCGCCAGCCGCCGGTCGGTGCTGTTCACCGCGGGGTTCACCAGCACCAGCCCGCTGACGTCGGCGCCGTAGCGGGCCGCGACCCGCAGCGCGAGCGCGCCGCCCATGCTCAGCCCGACCAGGAACACCTGGCCGCAGGAGCGGCGCAGCACGTTGAACTCCTGCTCCACCGCGGCGTACCAGTCGGTCCACGTGGTCTCGGCCAGGTCGCGCCAGTGGGTGCCGTGACCGGGCAGCCGGGGCAGCGCCACCGTGCGCCCCGCCCGGGCCAGGTGCTCGGCGAAGGGACGCATCGAGGCCGGCGAGCCGGTGAAGCCGTGGCAGAGCAGCACCCCGACCCGGTCGCCGTCGGCGTGGAACGGCGCGGCCTCGGGACGGACGGGGTAGGGCTCCACCACCGCGGGGGTGGCTCGGGAGAGCCGGCGCTGCCTGCTCGGACGCACACCGCGATGGTAGTCGTCGCGGCGGCCCGCCCTCGCCCGGCCGCCGACCACTAGGATCGCCGTCCGGGAGGTCTCGTGCTCAGCTACACCCTGTTCAGGTCCCTGCTCTTCCGTCCGGTCGCCCGGCTGCTGTGGCGACCCTGGATGGAGGGGGTGGAGCACCTGCCGGCCTCGGGCCCGGTGATCGCGGTCAGCAACCACATCTCCTGGGGCGACACCATCGTCACCCCGGTGATGCTGCCGCGGCAGATGACGTTCCCGGCGAAGTCGGAGATCTTCGAGACCAAGGGCAAGGGGCTGGGCGCGCGGGTGGTGGCCTGGTTCCTCCGCTTCGTCGGGATCCAGCCGATGGACCGCTCCGGCGGCCGGGCCAGCGTGGACAGCCTGCGCGCCGTCCAGGACCACCTGGCCGAGACCGGGCTGGTGCTGGGCATCTACCCCGAGGGCACCCGCTCCCCGGACGGCCGGCTCTACAAGGGCAAGACCGGCGCGGCCCGGCTGGTGCTCAGCGGCGACGCCGTGGTGCTGCCGGTCGGGGTGGTGGGCACGCAGGTGCACCGCGGCCCGTTCGGCATCCCGATGATGCGCAGGCCCGGGGTCCGGATCGGCGCCCCGCTCGACTTCTCCGAGCTGCGCTCCATCACCCCCAGCCGGGAGGTGCTGCGCTGGGTCACCGACGAGATGATGGCCGCCATCCAGGAGCTCACCGGCCAGACCTACGTCGACGTCTACGCCAGCTCGGCCAAGAACGGCTCGCTGAGCGCGGCCGAGCTGGACGCCAAGGTGCTGCCCCGGCCTGGCGCCGGCACGCCGCGGCCCGAGCTGCCGGAGCCCTCCGGTGGCTGAGCCGCCTCCCGACCCCGACGGGTCCGAGGAGGACCAGCCCACCCGGGCCACCGGGCGCGGGCTGTACGCGCTGCTGCGCCACGTCGTGCTCGGCCCGGTCGTCAACCGGGTCTTCCGCCCGGTGGTGGAGGGCGAGCACCACGTGCCACGGCACGGGCCGGCGATCCTGGCCGCCAACCACCTGTCCTTCTCCGACTGGGTGTTCCTGCCGATGGCGACCGAGCGGCGGATCACCTTCGTCGCCAAGTCGGACTACTTCACCGGCGGCGGGGTCAAGGGCTGGGCCCAGCGGCGGTTCTTCGCCGGCACCGGGCAGGTGCCGATCGACCGGTCCGGAGGAGCGGCCTCCCAGACCGCGCTGCTGGCCGGGCTCAGGGTGCTGCGCCGCGGCGAGCTGTTCGGCATCTTCCCCGAGGGCACCCGCTCCCCGGACGGCCGGCTCTACCGCGGCCGCACCGGCGTGGCGCGGCTGGCGCTGCGGGCGCGGGCGCCGGTGGTGCCGGTCGGCCTGGTCAACACCGACGTCATCGCCCCACCCGGGCGGGTGCTCAGCCGCGTGGTCTCGCCGGTCATCCGCTTCGGCGCCCCGCTCGACTTCAGCCGCTACCAGGGGATGGACGACGACCGGTTCGTGCTCCGCTCGATCACCGACGAGGTGATGTACGCGGTGATGGAGCTGACCGGCCAGGAGTACGTCGACGAGTACGTCACCCGCGGCGGGCAGGGCCCCCATGGCCGCTGAGGTCGTCGAGGTCCGCGAGGTCTTCCGCGGCTACGCCGCCGTCCGGCTGGCGGCGGTGCTCTACGTCGTGGTGGTGGACGCCGCCCGGCTGCCGAGCGCGGCCCACCCGCTGCTGCTGGGCATCGTCATGATGGTCGTCGTGGTGTGGACGGTGCTGGCGCTGTGGTGCTACGCCGTGCCGGCCCGGCGGCGTCCCTGGGTGTTCGCCACCGACCTGGGGCTCACCCTGGTGCTGGTGCTGGCCGGACCGGCGGTGCTCGGCCCCGCACACGCCGGCACCCACCTGTCGGTGGTGGCGCTCTGGCTGGCCAGCGCGGCGATGGCGCTGACGCTGTGGGTCAGCTGGGTGTGGGGCACGCTGGCGGCGCTGCTGACGGCCGCGCTCGACGTGGTCGCCTCGGCCAACACCGACGTGACCACCTGGGACGGCGAGATCGGGTTCGTGCTGCTCACCGGTGCGGTCGGCTTCCTGGTCAGCACGCTGCGCCGCTCGGTCCGCGAGCGGGACACCGTGATCGCCGAGGCGGCGGCCGTCCAGGAGCGGGAACGGCTGGCGCGGGTGGTGCACGACGGCGTGCTGCAGGTGCTGGCCCTGGTCGAGCGGCAGGCCCCAGCCTTCGGGGTGCGCGGAGAGCGGCTGGCCGCCGCGGCCCAGGAGCAGGAGATCGCGCTGCGCCGGCTGCTGCTGGACAGCGACCGCCCGCCCGGCGGGCGGATCGACACCACCCACACCGACCTCGCCGCGATGCTGGACCGGCACTCCTCACCGACGGTGACGATCTCGACCCCCGGCGGGCAGGTGGTGGTGGACGCCGAGCGCGCGGCCGAGGTCGACCAGGCCGTCTCGGAGGTGCTGACCAACGTCCGCCGGCACGCCGGCCCCACCGCCCGGGCCTGGGTGCTGCTCGAGCGCGACGGCGACGAGCTGGTGGTCAGCATCCGCGACAACGGCGTGGGTGGTGAGCGTGACGACTTCGAGGACGCCGCCGAACGCGGCCGGTTCGGCGTCCGGCACTCGATCCTCGGTCGGCTGCGCGACCTGGGTGGCACGGCGATCCTGCGGACCGCGCCCGGTCGCGGGGTGGAGTGGGAGCTGCGGCTCCCCGAGGAGGTGCGACGGTGACCCGGGTGATGCTGGTGGACGACCACCCGATGTGGCTGGAGGCCTTGGGCAGCGACCTGGAGGAGGCCGGGTTCGAGGTCGTCGCCACCGCCACCAACGGGGCGGAGGTGCTGCGGCGGGCCCGGGCCACCCGGCCCGACGTGGTGGTGATGGACCTGCAGATCCCCGGCCCGGACGGCGCCTCCTGCACCGAGGAGCTGCTGCGGGTGCTGCCCGAGACCCGGGTGCTGGTGATCTCAGCCAGCGGGGAGCGTGCGGACGTGCTGCGCGCGGTCAAGGCCGGGGCCCGCGGCTACCTGGTGAAGTCCGCCTCGCCGGAGGAGCTGATGGACGGCGTCCGGCGCACCGCCGAGGGCGACGCGGTGTTCACCCCCGGGCTCGCCGGTCTGGTGCTGGGGGAGTTCCGCCGGATGGTCAGCCGCGCGGAGGAGCACGACGACCAGGGCCCGGCGCTGACCGCCCGCGAGGTGGAGGTGCTGCGGCTGGTGGCCAAGGGGATGGCCTACCGCGAGATCGCCGACACCCTCTACGTCTCCCACCGCACCGTGCAGAACCACGTGCAGAACGTGCTGCGCAAGCTGCAGCTGCACAACCGGGTCGAGCTGGCCCTGTACGCCATCGAGCGCGGCATCTCCGCCCGGGACTGACCCGGCGGGACGGGTCCACCCCGTGGCCGCGGGTGGGCCGGGCTGGGGTTCGGTCGTATGTTGTGCTGCGTGTCCGATCGCATCCCGTCGCTGGAGGAGCTGCACGCGCTGAACCCGGCGCAGCAGCCGACGTACCCGGACCCGGCGGCGGTCAAGTCGGTGGTGGAGGAGCTGCGGCTGCGGCCGCCGCTGGTCTTCGCCGGTGAGTGCGACGACCTGCGCGAGCACCTGGCCTCGGTGGCCGCCGGGGAGGCCTTCGTGCTGCAGGGTGGGGACTGCGCCGAGACCTTCGACGGCGTCACCGCCGCCAACATCCAGGGCAAGCTGCGCACGCTGCTGAGCATGGCGGTGGTGATGACCTACGCCGCCCAGGTGCCGGTGGTGAAGATCGGCCGGATCGCCGGGCAGTACGCCAAGCCGCGCTCCAAGGACACCGAGACCCGCGGGGACGTCACCCTGCCGGCCTTCCGTGGCGACGCCGTCAACGGCTTCGACTTCACCCCCGAGGCCCGCACCCCCGACCCGCGCCGGCTGCTGGACGTCTACAACGCCTCCGCCGCCACCCTCAACCTGTCCCGGGCGCTGCTCGGCGGCGGGTTCGCCCACCTGCGCAGCGCGCACAGCTGGAACGCCGACTTCGTCCGCACCGCCGGGGTGAACGAGCGCTACGAGCACCTGGTGGCCGAGATCGAGCGGGCGCTGGCGTTCATGGTGGCCTGCGGGATCGACGACGACGTCTTCGGCACCGTCGACTTCTACGCCTCCCACGAGGCGCTGCTGCTGGAGTACGAGCAGGCGCTGACCCGGATCGACTCGCGCACCGACCGGCCCTACGACGTGTCGGGCCACATGCTGTGGATCGGCGAGCGCACCCGGCAGCTGGGCGGGGCCCACGTCGAGCTGCTGCGCCACGTCCGCAACCCGATCGGGGTCAAGCTCGGGCCGACCACCACCGGGGAGGACGCGTTGGCGCTGGCCGACGCCCTCGACCCGCACCGTGAGCCCGGGCGGCTGACCTTCATCACCCGCTTCGGTGCGCGGAAGATCCGCGAGGGGCTGCCGCCGGTGATCGAGGCCGTGCAGGCGTCCGGTCGCACCGTCACCTGGATCTGCGACCCGATGCACGGCAACACCTTCGAGGCCGCCGGCGGCTACAAGACCCGCGCCTTCGCCGACGTGGTCGAGGAGGTGGACGGCTTCTTCGACGTCCACGACCGGCTCGGCACCTGGCCGGGCGGGCTGCACGTCGAGCTGACCGGCGACGACGTCACCGAGTGCGTGGGTGGTGCGGAGCTGCTGGCCGAGGCCGACCTCGGCACCCGCTACGAGACCGCCTGCGACCCCCGCCTCAACCGCAACCAGTCGCTGGAGCTGGCCTTCAAGGTCTCCGAGCGGCTCACCGACGGGCGGATCAAGCGGGTCAACCCGGTGCAGGACTACACCCCGATCAACTTCTGACCCTCCACCCCAGGAGCACCGTGGCCGAGCCGCACCCCGTCGACCTGCGCAGCGACACCGTCACCCGTCCGACGCCGGCGATGCGGGAGGCGATGCTCGCCGCGCCGGTGGGCGACGACGTCTACGACGAGGACCCGACGGTGCACGAGCTGGAGCGCCGGACCGCGGCCCTGCTGGGGCACGAGGCCGGCCTGTACTGCGCGACCGGCTCGCTGACCAACGTGCTGGGGGTGCGCTCGCTGGTCGAGCCCGGGCAGGAGGTGCTCTGCGACGCCGAGGCCCACATCGCCCGGGCCGAGATGGGCGCGCACGCCGCGGTGTCGGGGCTGACCATGCGCACCTGGCCGAGCGAGGGCGGGGTGACCACGGTGGCGCAGGTCGAGCGGCTGCTCTCACCCGCCGCCGGACCCTACCTGGTGAGCACCGGCGCGATCGCGCTGGAGAACACCCACAACTTCGCCGGCGGCACCGTGCAGCCGCTGGAGCACCTGCAGGAGCTGAGCGCGCTGGCCGCCGCGGCCGGGGTGGGCCGGCACCTGGACGGCGCCCGGCTCTGGAACGCCCATGTCGCCACCGGCGTCCCGTTGGAGACCTACGGCCGGCTCTTCGACACCGTCAGCGTCTGCTTCTCCAAGGGCATGGGCGCCCCGGTCGGCTCGGTGCTGGTCGGCTCGGCCGAGACCGTCCGCCGCGCCCGGGTGTGGCGCAAGCGGCTCGGAGCGGGCTGGCGGCAGGCGGGGATGCTCGCGGCGGCCTGCCTGCACGCCCTCGACTCCCACCTCGACGACCTGGCCGCCGACCACGCCGCGGCCCGCGCCTTCGCCGACGCGGTCGCCGAGCGGGCGCCCGGAGCGACCGAGCCCGAGCGGGTGCAGACCAACATCGTCCTGCTCCGCAGCACCGGGTCGGCGGCCGCGGTGGTGGCCGGGGCCCGGGAGCGCGGCGTGCTGCTCTCGGCGGTCGGGCCGAAGCTGGTCCGCGCGGTCACCCACCGCGACGTCTCCGGCGAGGACTGCGCCCGCGCGGGTGAGGTCGTGGGCGAGCTGCTCACCGCCGACGCCGCCTGACAGCTGCCGCGGACGCCAGCCGTCGGCGGCCGGGGTGGCCGGCCCTGGGATCGTGTCCGGGGAACGGTGCAGGCCGCGCGACACGCCGCGACACGCCGGCCGTGACCGCGATGACCTACACGTGTCCAGGGTCGGTTAGGTGAGGCGGGCGGCCAGTCGCTCGGCGTCGAAGGGGGCGTGGCCCTTGGCGTCGTTGTCGAAGTAGACGACGACGTCGGCCGTCTCCGCCCAGCCGCGCACCTTCTCCGCCCACCGGTCCAACGCCTCGTCGGTGTAGCCGCTGGCGTACAGCTCGGTGTCGCCGTGCAGGCGGACGTAGCAGAGGTCGGTGGTGACCTCCTCCCACACCGGCCAGTGCCCGGCACCGTCGCTGACCACGATGGCGACCTGGTGCTCGCGGGCCAGGTCGCAGAAGGCGGGGCTGCGGAAGCTCTCGTGACGCACTTCCAGCGCGTGCCGGAGCGGCTGCTCGGGACGCTCGGCGACCAGCGCCACCCGGTCGGCGGCCAACCGGTCGTCGTGGCCCGCCGCGAGCTCGGCCGCGGCGCCGGTGGTGCGGGGGAGCCGCCGCAGGAAGGCCTCCAGCTGCTCGGGCTCGAAGGACTGGCGGGCGGGCAGCTGCCACAGCACCGGTCCCAGCGTCGGACCCAGCTCGAGCACACCCTGGGCGAAGAAGTTGGCCAGCGGGGTGGCGATGTCGGTGAGCCGCTTGAGGTGGGTGATGAACCGGCTGCCCTTGACCGCGAAGACGAAGCCGTCGCCCACCTCGGCACGCCAGCGGCGGAAGCTGCTCGGACGCTGCAGGGAGTAGAAGGTGCCGTTGACCTCGATCGTGCCCAGCCGGGACGCGGCGTGCTCGAGCTCGCGGCGCTGCGGCAGCCCCGCGGGGTAGAAGCTGCCGCGCCAGCCCGCGTAGCGCCAGCCGGAGATGCCGATGCGGATCACGGACCCCATCCTCCCCGGTGACCCGGCCGGGGCTACGTTGACCCCATGCGGATCAGCCACCTCGGACACTCCGCCGTCCTCGTCGAGGGCGGCGGTCAGCGGCTCCTGATCGACCCCGGCGCCTTCTCCAGCTCCTGGCACGGGCTGCACGACCTGGACGCGGTCCTCATCACCCACCTGCACCCCGACCACGTCGACCCCCAGCACGTGCCGGCGCTGCTCGCGGCCAACCCCGACGCCCGGGTGGTGGTCGAGCCCGGCGTGCCGGACACGGTCGACCTCGGCGTGGACGAGGGACGGCTCATCCGGCTGGCGGCCGGGCAGGAGCTCTCCCTCGGCCCCTGGCAGCTGGAGGCGGTCGGCGGCGACCACGCGGTGATCCACCGCGACCTGCCGATGATCGGCAACGTCGGGCTGGTGCTGCGCGCCGAGGGCGAGCCCACCTTCTTCCACCCCGGCGACTCGCTGGCGGCGGTGCCGTCGGGGATCGACCTGCTCGCGGTGCCCGCCTACGCGCCGTGGGCGGCGATGAAGGAGCACATCGACTTCATCCGGGCGGTCGGGGCGGGTCGGCTGTTCCCCATCCACGACGGCCTGCTCAACGACCGCGGCCGTGCCATGGTCGTCGGCCGGTTCGCCGAGATGACCAGCACCGAGGTGCTCGACCTCGCCTCCCAGCGTCCCCAGGAGCTCTGAGCCGGACGTCCTCAGCCGAGCTCGGGGCGGGTGAAGGACGGCTCGGGGACGCCGAGGTTCTTCCACACCCAGCCCGGTACCCGGGCCAGGAAGCCGGTGAGGACGTCCAGGGTGTGCCCGATCCACTCGGTGTCGTGGGAGGAGCTGACCCGCAGCACCGTGCCGGAGAGGGTGAAGGTCGGCGGCCGGCTCTGCATCAGGTACTCCATCTGGCGCGGGTGCAGCACGTCGTAGGCCAGCTTGGGGGAGTCGCTGCGGACGTCGAACAGCTCGTTGAACCGGGCCGACTCCAGCTCGACCTTCTCCCCGCCGGCGAACCAGCCGGCGTCGCCCACCAGCAGGAAGGGCCACGCCGCGGGCAGGGTGATCTCGAGCAGGTCCTCGGAGTGGTGGTTGGTCTGGGTGCGGGTGGTGGTGCCGCCGCGGCCGTCGCTGGTGGTGACGGTGGTCTGGGTCTTCCAGTGGTGGCGCAGGGCGATGAAGGGAAGCTGCCCGCTGTCGCCGGTGAGGACGTGCTCGGCGCGGTGGCCGAAGCCGCCGGTCTGGTGCCGCACCGTCCGCAGCAGGTCGTCACGACGGCCGTGGTAGACCCAGTCCGGACGCCGGTAGAACGGGAACGGCGGACGGGCCGGCTCGGGCACCCGGTGCCGCTCCAGGGTGGCCAGCCCGTGCGCCACCCCGGCCAGGGCCTGCAGGAACGGGTCGAGGTGCTCGGCCTCCCGCGGTGCCGACAGCGCGACGAGGTTGGAGCCGTCGATGCCGAGGTCGACCTTGTGGCCGGTGGCGGCCAGGGCTTCCAGCGCCGGGCCGCAGGCGCCCAGCACGGCGTCCGCGGCGGCGTGGTCGGTGGTCAGCACGGTCCAGCGCGGGTGCGGGTGCACCTCACCGACGCAGCCGACCCGGGCGGTGCTGCCGTCGCAGACGTAGAGCTCGGGCAGCGCGAAGGGCAGCTTGAGCACCGCCAGCTCGTCGTCGAAGGAGCGGGCGTGGTACTCCACCATCTGGAACGGCACGGGGGGCGAGCCGACCTGCCCCAGCACCTGGTCGTCCACCTTCCGGACGAAGCCCTGGCCGAAGGGCGGGCAGCCGAGGTCGGCGGTGATCGCGAGGTGCGGGCTGTCGACGAACTCCCAGCCCTTCTCCCGCATGCCCTTGATCCAGCGGTGCCGGCGGACCGCCAGCACGATGCCGAGGACGATGCCGCCCAGCACCAGCACCCCGATCAGGATGGCCACCACATCGCCCGTGCTCATGCGGGCAAGCCTGCCCGATCACGGGGTCCGGCCCGGCGTCGACGCAGCAGCGGACCGAGCTCGACCAGGTACATCGCGGCCAGGATCGACAGCCCGCCGACGGTGATCCGCCAGGTGAACGACTCCCCGCCGAGCGCCACGGCGAACAGCGCGCCGAAGACCGGCTCCAGGCTCATCACCACCGCTGCCCGGGTGGCCGGCACCTGCGACTGGGCCCAGGTCTGCAGCAGCATGGTGAACGAGCCGGCGATCAGGGCCAGGTACAGCACCGCGCCCCAGTCGAAGCCGGTGGCGGGCAGGGTCAGCCCGTCGGCCAGCGCCGGCGGCAGGCAGACCACGGTGACCACGGCCAGCTGGACGACGGTCAGCGACAGTGCGGTGCCGGGTTCGCTCCACCGTCCCAGCCCGACGATGTGCAGGGCGTAGCAGGCGGCGCTGGCCAGGGTGAGCAGGGCGCCGGGGGAGACCTGCAGACCCTGCAGCGACAGCACCCCGAGCCCGACGGTGGCCAGCGCCACGGCGAGCCAGGTGAGCAGCCCGACCCGGTGCCGCAGCAGCACCCAGGTGAGCAGCGGGGTGATGACCACGTAGAGCCCGGTGACGAAGCCCGAGATCGAGGCCGACGTCAGCTCCAAGCCGTAGGTCTGCAGCACCTGCGCCGCGCCGAACACCAGCCCGAGCAGGCTCCCGCGGACCAGCACCGGCCGCGACAGCACCAGCTGGCGGCGCGGGGCCAGCACCACGACCAGCGCGACCGTGGCGATCGCGAACCGGACGACCAGCATGTCGGTCACCGGGACGCGGCTGACGACGTCCTTGATGAGGAAGAAGGTGGAGCCCCAGATGGCGGCCATCGTGACGAGGGCGGCCATGGCCAGGGCGCCCAGGCGGGGGCGTGGCACCGGGACACTCTACGGTCCGGGCGCGGGCGGCCGGCGCGCTCGGCAGCTAGATGAGGAACAGGGTGATGGTGGAGCCCTCGGGCGCCTCGGTCCCGAAGCCGGGGTCGGCGCTGGCGACGTAGCCGAGACCGAGGTCGTTGGTCTCGGCCCGCGCCGTCTCCACCTCGAAACCGGCCTGCTCCAGCGTCCGGGTGGCGGCCTCGACCCCCATCGCCCGGACGTTCGGCACGGTGACCAGCTCGGGACCCTCCGAGACCGTCAGGGTGACGGTGTCGCCGCGGTGGGCGGTGCCGGAGGCGGGGGACTGCGCGACCACGTCGCCCGCCTCGACCGTGTCGGAGTGCACGCGGGTGGTCTCGACCTCGAAGCCGGCGTCGGTGAGGTCGGCGCCGACGTCGGCGGCGTCGCGGCCGGTGCCGTCCTCGATCTCGATCGGCTGCCGGCCCCGGGAGACGGTGAGCCCCACCTCGGTGGCCCGCCTGACCTCCGTGCCGGCCTCGACGTCGGCGTCCAGCACGGTGCCGGCGGCGGCCTCCTCGTGCCAGACCTCCTCGACCTCGCCGACCGCCAGGGTCGCCTCGACCAGCGCCCGCTCGGCCGCGTCGACGTCCTTCCCGACCACGTCGGGGACGGCGTACCGCTCGGGCCCGCGGGAGAGCACCACCTCGACGTCGCTCTCCAGCAGCACCCGGGTGTCGGCGACCGGCGAGGAGGAGATCACCTGCCCGGCGGGGACGGTCTCGCTGTGGGCCTCGGCGAAGGTGACGTCGAGGTCGGCGGCGGTGCCGGCCGAGACCACCTCGCCGCGCTCCAGCCCGGTCAGCGGCGGCACCGCGGTCCAGCGGCCCGAGGCCATCCACCAGGTGCCGGCCGCCACCGCGGCGGTGAGCAGCAGCACCAGCAGCAGCACCAGCAGGCCGCGTCCGCGGGCCCGCCGGGTGCGCCGGCGGGCGTGCTCCAGCAACGGCCGGGAGACCTCGTCGCCGACCGGCTCGACCGGCGGTGCGGGTCGGCGCCGGACCCGGGCGTCGGGCCGGCGCTCGGCGGGACGTCGGTCGGTGGGACGTCGGTCGGCCGGACGGCGCTCGGCCGGGCGGGGGAGCCGGGGCAGGTCGTCCTCGGTGAAGGTGGTGCGGATCCGGCCCGAGGCGGTGGTCGGCGGCTCGGGCAGCGCGGCCTCGACCGGCTCGGCCAACCCGTGCCGGACCGGCGCCGCCGGGTGGTCCGGGCTGCTCGGCGAGGTGGGCGTCGTCAGGGTCGGCACGTGCGGGGCGGTGGCGTCGGCGAAGCCGAGCGGCTGGGTCATCCGCACCGTCAGCTCGGGGTCGTCCATCACCCCGGCCAGCAGGGCGGAGCGGGCCTCGCGCAGCATCGCCTGCAGCACCCGGGCGTCACGGGGGCGGCGCTCGGGGTCACGGGCGCAGGCGGTCTGCACCAGCACGTCGAGGTAGGGCGGGATGGCGTCGCGGGAGATCCGCCACGACGTGCCTCTCACCGACGACGGCGGCGGGACGTCCTTGTTGACGTGGGCGAAGACCACCTCGTACTGCGAGTCGCCCACGTGCGGCTTGCGCCCGGTGAGCAGCTCGAACAGCACGATGCCGAAGCTGTAGACGTCGGCGCGGGTGTCGGCCTGGCCGTGCACCACCAGCTCCGGCGGCACGTAGGAGACGGTGCCGATGAGCACCCCGGCGGTGGCGGTGCTGGTCTGGTTGCTGATCGCCTTGGCCAGCCCGAAGTCGGCCACCTTGACCTGGCCGCGCTCGGAGATCAGCACGTTCTCCGGCTTGACGTCGCGGTGCACCAGGTGGGCCTCGTGGGCGGTGGCGAGCGCCGAGAGCACCGGGTCGAGCAGGTCGAGCGCGCGCAGCGGCGTCATCGGGGCCTCGCGGCCGATGACGTTGCGCAGGGTGGTGCCCTCGACGAACTCCATGACGATGTAGGGACGCCCGCCGCCGTGGCCCTGGTCGAAGACCGAGACGACGTTGGGGTGGGAGAGCCTGGCCGCGGCCCTGGCCTCGCGGTCGAACTTGCGCGCGAAGTCGCCGTCCTCGCCGAGTCCCTCGTGCATCACCTTGACCGCGACCACCCGCTGCAGCCGGGTGTCGAGGGCGCGGTAGACGGTGGCCATCCCGCCGCGGGCGAAGCGTTCGAGGATCTCGTAGCGACCGTCCAGGGCATGGCCGACCAGGGGGTCGCGCATGCTGGTCATGGTCACAGTTCAGCTCCGTACACGGTCGGGGAAGGAGGCCGTGTCAGCCTGATGGCGAGCATAGGTGGCCCTACCACAGAAGACCGACAGAACGCGCCGGTGATGTTGCGGCCGTGCTGACGCAGGCCGACGCCGCGCTCACCCGGTGAGCGGGAAGGAGCCCACCACCACGTGGCGGGGACGCCCACCCGCGCCGCGTCCGAGCTCGGAGCGCACCAGCTCGACCGCGCCGGCCCGCCAGGACGGCCCGCGGTAGCCGGCGAGGGCGTCCACCCAGCCGGTGAGGTCGGCGGGGACGGTGCGGCGGGCCAGGGTCAGGTGGGCCCGGAAGCGTCCGTGGTCGGGTGCGGCACCGGCCCGCTCGGCCGCCGCCCGGACGCCGGTGGCCAGCCGGCCGAGCCCGGTCACCGCCTCACCCGGTTCCAGACCGGCCCACAGCACCCGGGCCGCGCTCGGCCGCGGGAAGCAGCCGCCCCCGGCCAGTGCCAGCTCGAGCGGTGCCCGGCGAGCGGCCGCCCGCTCGAGCCGCCGCAGCAGGTCCTCGGTCCGACGCGCGGGCACGGCGGCGAGGAAGGCCAGCGTCAGGTGCCACTGCTCCGCCGGCGTCCAGCGGAGCCCGTCGATGGCGCGGTGCGGCAGGGCCGCCGTGGCCGCCTCGACGGCCGCGGCCAGGTGCGCCCGCGCCGCGGCCGGCGGCACCAGGGCGACGAACATCCGCGCGGTGCCCTCGGCCATGGTCAGTCGATCCGGCCCACCATGGTCGAGGACGCCTCGGCGTAGCGGCGCACCGGGATCCGGCCCGCGTGGGCGGCCAGGTAGCCGGCGCTGACGGCGTGCCGCATCGCCTGCGCCATCGCCACCGGGTCGTGACAGCGGGTGACGGCCGAGGCCAGCAGCACCGCGTCGCAGCCGAGCTCCATCGCCAGCGCGGCCTCCGAGGCGGTGCCGATGCCGGCGTCCAGCACCACCGGCACCCCGGCCTGCTCGACGATCATCTCGATGGCGTGCGGGTTGCGGATGCCGAGCCCGGAGCCGATCGGCGCGCCCAGCGGCATCACCGCCGCGCAGCCGGCGTCCTCCAGGCGGCGGGCCAGCACCGGGTCGTCGTTGGTGTAGGGCAGCACGGTGAACCCGTCGGCGACCAGGCGCTCGGCGGCGTCCAGGGTCTCGATCGGGTCGGGCAGCAGGGTGACCTCGTCGGCGATCACCTCCAGCTTCACCCAGTCGGTGCCGAGGGCCTCGCGGCCCAGCTGGGCGGTGAGCACCGCCTCGGCGCTGGTGAAGCAGCCGGCGGTGTTGGGCAGCACGGCGATGCCGAGCCGGTCGAGCACCTCCAGCACGGTGCCGCGGGCCGACGGGTCGACCCGGCGCAGCGCGACGGTGGTGAGCTCGGTGCCGGAGGCCTGCAGCGCGGCCTCGAGGACCTCCAGGCTGGGGGCGCCGCCGGTGCCCATGATGAGCCGGGAGCCGAACGTGCGCCCGGCGATCGTCAGGTTCGCGGCCGACCCGGTCAGCTCAACCACCCTGCACCGCCGTGACCACCTCGACGGCCGCGCCCTCGGTCAGCGGCTCGTCGTGCCGGCTGCGGGGCACCACCGCACCGTCCACCGCCACCGCCACCCCGCGGTGGGGGAGGTCGGCGACGAGGTCGGCGACGGTGCTGCCGTCGGGCAGCTCGTGCGGTCGGCCGTTCAGCGTGATGTGCACGCTCCTCCTTCTGCTCGCCCCACTGGTCGTGCGCGTCGGCCAGTCTAGGAGGGCCGGTCGGCCGGGAAGCGGTCGAGCCGGAACGGCTCGGCCCGCTCGTCCCAGACGCCCTCGGCGACCCAGCCGGCCAGCACGTCGGCCACCAGCGGGGTGAGCAGGACGCCGTTGCGGTACAGCCCGACGCCGAGGGTGAGCCCGTCCAGCGGCGAGGGCCCGAGCACCGGGGCGTTGTCAGGGGTGGCCGGCCGCCACCCGGCCCGGCACTCGGCCAGCTCGTACTCCGCGCTGACCGGCACCACCCGGCGGGCGTCGCGGAGCAGCTCGTACACCCCGCCGGCGGTGACCCGGTCGTCGAAGCCGCGGTCCTCGACGGTGGCGCCCACCACCAGCTCGCCGTCGGCGCGCGGAACGAGATACACCTCGAAGCCCTGGCTGAAGGCCCGGACGGTGTGCTGCAGCTGGGGCTCCGCGCCGGCGCGCAGCCGCAGCACCTGACCCTTGACCGGACGCACCGGCAGCGCGAAGGGCAGGTCGTGGCCACCGGCGTCGGCGCCGGTGGCGAGCACCACCCGCCCGGCGCGCCAGCCGCTGCCGTCGGCGAGCCGGACCCCGGTGACGCGCCCGTCGTCGTGCTCGACCCGCTCGACCGTGCCGGGCACGGTGCGCACACCGGCCGCCTCCGCGGCCAGCCGCAGCGCCCGCCACAGCCGCCGGTTGTCACAGCTCCAGTCCCGCTCGACCAGCAGCGCGCTGCGCACCGTCGGCGCGACCAGCGGTTCGCGGGAGCGCAGCTCGCGGCTGGTGAGGGTCTGGCAGGGCTGGCCCTGGGCGCCCAGCCAGCGGCCGAGGTCGCGCAGCCGGGCGGCGTCGTCGGGGGTGGCGGCCACCGACAGGGTGGGGTGGCGGCGCAGCCCGGGATCGGTGCCGGCCGCCCGGGCGAGCTCGCCGGCGAAGCCGTCCCAGCGGTCCAGCGCGGCGAGGTTGAGGTGCAGCAGCGGGGTCTCGGTGAAGGCCGCCTCGGTGACCGGGGCGAGCATCCCGGCGGCCACCCCGGAGGCCGCCCGGCCGAGGTCGCCGGTGACCACGGTGACGTCCAGCCCGCGCTGGGCCAGCCGCCAGGCCGTGGCTGTCCCGACCAGCCCGCCGCCCACGACCAGGACGTCGGTGGTCAGGTCGTCGGCGGTCGGGGGTGGGAGCACCGGGTCATGGTAGGACCGCGACCCCGGTGCCGCAGGTGGAACGTGCTCAGAGGATGGGACGTCCGCCGGTGACGGCGATCCGCGCCCCGGACATGTAGCTGCCCTCGTCGCTGGCGAGCAGCACGTAGGCCCCGGCCAGCTCGACCGGCTGCCCGGCCCGTCCCAGCGGGGTGTCGCTGCCGAACTGCTCCACCTTCTCCGGCGGCATGGTGGAGGGGATCAGCGGCGTCCAGATCGGCCCGGGCGCGACGCTGTTGACCCGGATCCCGCGCGGGCCGAGGAGCTGGGCCAGGCTGGCGCAGAAGTTGGCGATCCCGGCCTTGGTGACGGCATAGGGCGCCAGCGTCGGGCTCGGGCTGTCGGAGTTCACCGAGGAGCTGCCGATGATGCTCGAGCCCTCACCGAGGTGGGGCAGCGCGGCCTTCACCAGGTGGAACATCGAGGAGAGGTTGGTGGCGAGGGTGTGGTCCCACTCCTCGTCGCTGATCTCCTCCAGGGTGTCGTGCGACATCTGGTAGGCGGCGTTGCTGACCAGCACGTCGATCCCGCCGAGCTCGTCGACGGTGCGCTGGACGAGGTCGCGGCAGTGCTGCGGGTCGGACAGGTCGCCCTTGACGAGGACGGCCTTGCGCCCGGCGTCGCGCACGTACTGGGCGGTGGACTCGGCGTCGTCGTCCTCGCTGAGGTAGGAGATGACGATGTCGGCGCCCTCCCGGGCATAGGCGATCGCGACGGCGCGACCGATACCGGAGTCGGCGCCGGTGATGAGGGCGCGCTTGCCGGTGAGCCGGTCGTGGCCGACGTAGCTCTGCTCCCCGCAGTCGGGGACCGGGTCCATCGCGGCCTGGTGACCGGGGGGCTGCTGCTGCTGGCTGGGCTGGTTCACGAAGTGCCTCCAGGGTCGTGGCGTCGGTGGTTCGCGGAGCGTCGTGCCGGGTCCGCCCGCACTCCGTCGTGAGGACGCTACCCGTGGCCGTCGGCGGCGAAACGAGGGTCGCGACCGCTCACAGGTGCTTGAGCGCCTCGCGTCGCGACAGCGGTGGGAGCCGCTCGCCCCACCGGGCGACGGCTGCGCGGACCCAGTCGGGGTCGGTGCGGGCGTGCTGGCGCAGCGCCCACCCGATCGCCTTGCGCAGCCAGAAGGACGGGTCGTCGAGGTTGGCCTCGACGGCGGCCGTCAGCAGCGCGGTGTCGGTGTGCTCGCGGTGGCGCAGCTGGGCCAGCACCGCCGTCCGGCGCAGCCACAGGTCGTCGGCGGTGGCCCAGCCGCGGACCACCGGAGTGGCCCCGGCCCGGTGGCGCAGCAGCACCTCACCGACCAGGTGGGACGCGGTCTCGTCGACCACGTCCCACCAGGCGCCGGTGGTGACCAGGTGGGCGAGCAGGGGCAGCGCGTCGACGTCGCGCCAGGCCCGGGCCCGCGGGTGCCGGGCCAGCGCCAGCGCGGCGTAGCGGTGCTCTCGGTGGGTGGCGGCGTCCCACAGCACCCGCACCGTGCTCTCCCACTGCTCCCGGTCGGCGGGCGACCAGTCCCGGAGCCGGGGGCGCAGCAGGGCGCGGGTGCCGGGGGCGCCGACCCCGTGGAACGGCAGCGCCGACTTCATGTAGGCCTGCTGCTGGGCGGCCCGGACCGGGTCGGCGGCGGCCGCCAGGTCGGCGCGGATGCCGGCCAGCAGCGTCTCGTCGGCGCTCACCGTGCCATCGTGCCCGCCCGGCTCAGGGTCGCGACACCGGCTGCTGGAGCTCGGTCACCCACTGGCTCTGGTCCTCGTCCGGGGAGGCGCGCAGGTAGACCTCGCGCGCCGGGCCGTCGGGGACGGCGCCGCGCTCGCCGATCGCCTCGTGCAGGGCCTGCCAGGTGGCGCCGATGGTCTCCATCGCGCCCAGGTGGACGGTGCACAGCGCCTCACCGGCCGCCGGCACCTCGACCAGCTCGAACCCGTCGCCGGGTCCGCCGGCGTGCTCGTAGCCGGCGGTCACCCGCAGCTGGTCGTCGACGCTGCGGTAGACCGCCACCGGGGTGCGCAGGCTGCCGCCGGCCGCGGCGACGGCGCCCGCGACGGAGCCGAAGAGCGGGCCGACGACGGTGCCGATCGCCTCCTCGGGTGGGAGGTCGGCGGTGGCGGCGGCCAGCCGGAGGGCGGGCAGCGGCTTGCTGACGTACTCGTGCTCGGACATGTGGTGCTCCTTCTCGATGATCCGGAGACGCAGCTCGACGTCGGCGAGCCGGGCGGTGGCGGCGGCGTGCTCGGCGGCCAGCTGGGAGCGGCGCAGGCGCAGCATGCCGCGCAGCTGCTCTCCCGTCAGCTCCTCGTCCAGCAGGACGCCGACCTCGGCCAGCGAGAACCCCAGCTCCTTGAGCGCGATCACGCGGTGGAGCCGGGCCAGCTGGCTGGGGTCGTAGGACCGGTAGCCCGAGCACGGGTCGACCCGCGCGGGCACCAGCACCCCGATCGCGTCGTAGTGCCGCAGCATCCGCACCGACACCTGACCGAGCCGGGCGAAGTCTCCGATGGACAACATGGCTCTGTTCTCCCGTCTGACACGGTGTGAGGGTCAAGTGGCCCGGGCCCCGACGTCCGTGCCGGGTGCGATTCTGACCGGTCGCCGGCCCGCGCCGCGCACTAGCCTGGGCCCCATGACGGCGTTGAGAGGTGTGGCCGAGCGGCTGCGGACGGCCAAGCTCTACCTGTGCACCGACGGTCGGGTGGAGCAGGGTGACTTCGCCGACTTCGTGCAGGAGGCCTTCGCCGGCGGCGTGGACATCCTGCAGGTGCGGCACAAGGGTCTGGACCCCGAGCAGGAGCTGGAGCTGCTGCAGGTCGCCCGGCGGGCGGCCCGGCCGCACCACGGGCTGGTCAGCGTCAACGACAGCCCCGCCCTGGCCGGCCGGTTCGGCACCGACGTGCTGCACCTGGGCCAGACCGACGGGCCGGCCGCCGAGGCCCGGCGGCACCTGCACCGCTGGGCGGTGGTCGGGCGCTCGACCCACTCGGTCGAGCAGCTGGCCGAGGCCGACGCCGACCCCGACACCGACTACTTCTGCGTCGGGCCGGTGCACGCCACCCCCACCAAGCCGACCTACCGGCCGGTCGGGCTGGAGCTGGTGCGCCACGCCGCGCAGCAGGTGCCGCCCCACGAGCCGGGCCGCAAGCCCTGGTTCGCGATCGGCGGGATCAACCGCGAGACCCTGGACGACGTGCTGCTGGCCGGGGCGCGTCGGGTGGTGGTGGTCCGCGCGATCACCGAGGCCGACGACCCCCGTGCCGCGGCCGCCGAGCTCAAGGCCCGGCTCACCCAGGCGTGGCGGGACGACCCGTCGATGGTCGAGGGCGGGTTCGCGCTCGAGGGCGACCCCGGCGTGCTGCGCCGGGCCTTCGGCCGCGACTCGTGAACCCTCCCCGGCGCGGACGGACGCTGGCCGGGGCCGGCGGCGGGGTGGTCGCGGTCGTCCTCGTCCTGGTGGCGCTGCTGTGGTCCGACCCGGGTGGGGAGGCCGTCCCGCCGCCCGTGACCACCCCGTCCGCGGCGCCGTCGCAAACCCCGACGGGAGGTGACCCGTCCGGCGGCGGGGTGCAGGGCCGCGACCAGGAGCAGGTCGGCACCGACGTCGACCCGCAGACCGGGTTGCCCTGGGTGCGGCTGGAGCAGCTGCCGCCGGAGGCCGCGGAGACGGTCGAGCTGATCGAGGACGGCGGGCCCTTCCCGTACCGCCAGGACGGGGCGGTGTTCAACAACTTCGAGGGGCTGCTGCCCGAGGAGCCGCGCGGGCACTACCGCGAGTACACGGTGCCGACGCCCGGCGAGGACGACCGGGGTGCCCGCCGGATCGTCACGGGCGAGGACGACACCGTGTTCTTCTGGACCGCCGACCACTACGGGTCGTTCGAGCGGATCGCCCGGTGACCGGTGGTGTGCGGCGGGTGGTCGCCACCGCGGAGGAGGCCCGGCGGGCACTCCAGGACGAGGGCTGGCGGGTGGCCGTGCTGGACGCCGGCAGCCGGGCCGAGCTGTTCGCGCAGCTGCAGCGGGCGCTGGGGCGGTCCGGTGGGGCGAACCTGGACGCGCTGTGGGACCTGCTGCGGGAGGTCGAGACCCCGCTGGCGCTGATCTGGGAGAGCTGGGCCGAAGTGGCTGCGGCCGATCCCGGATGGTTCCGGCGGGTGCTGGCGGTGTTCGAGGCGCGGGGCGGCGAGCCGGGGGAGCCGGTGGTTCTGGTTCTGCTCTGAGGTGGGTGTGATCGCCCCCTTCGACGGGCGACAGGCTCAGGACGTTGTGGACGCTGGGGCGTTGGTGGTGGGTCAGTGGTCGCGGCGGAGGGCGGCGTCGGCCAGGGCGGAGAGGGCGGTGCGGCCGTCGGGGGTGAGGTCGGCGCGCTCCAGGGCGGCCAGGCCGTGCTCGCCGTGCTCGGCGATCAGCTCGTCCAGGCGCCGGCGGGCGCCGCTGGACTCGATCAGCGCACGGGCCTCGGCCAGGCCGTCCTCGTCCAGCGCCGGGTCGCCGACCAGGACGTCCAGCCGGGCCAGCGCGGCGCCGTCCAGCCGGGCCCGGGCCTCGGCCAGCAGCAGCGTCCGCTTGCCCTCACGCAGGTCGTCCCCGGCGGGTTTGCCGGTGACCTGCTCGTCGCCGAACACCCCGAGCACGTCGTCACGGAACTGGAAGGCGCGGCCGACGTGCGAGCCGTAGGTGGCCAGTGCGTCGTGCACCCCCTCGCCGGCCCCGGCCAGCGCGGCGCCGATCTGCAGCGGGCGCATCACGGTGTAGCGGGCCGCCTTGTACTCCACCACCCGGTGGGCGCGGTCGACCGCGGTCTGGGGATCGTCCACCGCCGGGCTGGCCTGGGCCACCACGTCCAGGTACTGCCCGCAGGTCACCTCGGTGCGCATCCGCTCGGCCAGCCGCCGCGAGGTGCGGATCCGCTCGTCCCCGGGCGGGCCCAGGCGGGCGGTGGCACCGGCCAGCATCTCGGTCGACCACATCAGCAGCACGTCGCCCAGCAGCACCGACCCGGCCAGCCCGAAGCCCTCGGCCGAGCCGCACCAGTCCTGCTCGCCGTGCAGCGCCTCGAACTGGCGGTGCGCGGAGGGGACGCCGCGACGGGTGGCGGAGCCGTCCATCAGGTCGTCGTGGACGAGTGCGCTGACGTGCAGCAGGTCCAGGCTGGCCGCCGCCTCGAGGACGCCGTCGCCGCCCGCCTCCCCGCCGCCGGCGACGTGGCCCCACAGGCAGAACGCCGGACGCAGCCGCTTGCCCCCGCCGAGGAACGTCCTGGCCATCGACAGCACCGGATCGAGCTCGCCGCCGATGTCGCTCAGCAGCCCACGCTGGCCGGCGAGGAACCCGTCGATCGCGGCCTGCACCGCCTGCATGAAGTCGAGCGCGAGCGGGCGGGCCGGGTCGGGACGCCACCGGACGGCGAGGTGGTCCACCACGTCGGAGGACCGTTCGATGCTGCTGACCACAACGTGAGCCTACGCAGGACGCGTCTCCTCCCGCTGCCTAGGGTTCGCCCGTGCCCGTCCGCCGCATCCCCGCCACGCCCCGACCCGCTGCCCGCACCCCGCGGCAGCAGCCGGTCGCCGACCTGCTGGCCACCGCGGACTGTCCGCTGACCTCCTTCGAGCTGTTCCCGTGGCGCAGCCCGGAGGAGGAGCGGGTGTTCTGGCAGACCACCCGCGAGCTGGAGGCGCTCGGCCCGGACTTCGTCTCGGTCACCTACGGGGCCAGCGGCTCCACCCGCGACCGCACGGTCGGGGCGACCGAGGCGATCGCCTCCCACACCACGCTCAACACCATGGCCCACCTCACCTGCGCCTCGCAGAGCCGGGACGAGCTGCGGCGCACCATCGGCGCCTACGCCGGGGTGGGGATCCGCAACGTGCTGGCCATCCGCGGCGACATGCCCGGCGGGCCGACGGTGCCGTTCGAGCAGCACCCTGACGGCCTGGCCAACGCCACCGAGCTGGTGCGGATGGTCCGCGAGCTGGGCGACTTCTGCGTCGGCGTGGCCGCCTTCCCCGACCTGCACCCGCAGGCGCACGACGCCGACCTGGACGCGCGGGTTCTCGTGCAGAAGGCCGAGGCCGGGGCGTCGTTCGCGATCACCCAGCTGTTCTTCACCTTCGAGCGCTACGTCGACCTGGTGCAGCGGGTGCGGGCGCTGGGCTGCGACCTGCCGATCATCCCCGGCATCATGCCGGTCACCCGGCTGACCCAGATCAGCCGGATGGCCGAGCTCTCCGGGGCCGACCTGCCCGACTGGGTGGTGCGCCGGCTGAGCGAGGACGAGTCCCCGGCGACGGTGCGCCAGGTCGGCATCGACATCGCCACCGAGCTGTGCGAGCGGCTGCTCGAGCACGGGGTCCCCGGGCTGCACTTCATCACCATGAACCGCTCCACGGCCACCCGCGAGATCTTCGGCCGCGTGCTCGGGACCGGCTCAGCCGCGCGGACGCCAGCGTCCTGAGCCCGGGCCCACGTCCACGGTGACCAGCCGCTGGGTGGGCCGGGTCAGCGCCACGTAGAGCACCCGCGTCCCGCCGGAGTGCTCGGCGACGATCTCGTCGGGGGAGAGCACCACCGCCGCGTCGTACTCCAGGCCCTTGGCCTGCAGCGCGGTCACCAGGGCGACCCGCGGCGACAACCCGTTCAGCCCGGCCTCCAGCGCGGCGCCCACCTCGGCCAGCCGCGACGGCGGGCAGATCACCCCGATGGTGCCCTCCACCTGGTCGCCGAGACGGTGCACCAGGCCGGTGACCTCCTCGTGCAGCGCCTCGGGGGCGACGGTGCGCAGCTCCGGCGCGATCCCGGTGGAGCGGACGGCGCGGGGCAGGTCGGCGGCCGGGTACTCCGCCTGCACGACCGCCTTGGCCAGGTCGAACACCTCGGCCGGGCTGCGGTAGTTGGTGCTCATCCGGAATCGGCGCACCGGCGCCCGCCCGATCAGCTCGGTGAGCGCCTTGTCGTACTCCTCGGGCTCGGGCCACGACGACTGGGCGGTGTCGCCGACGATGGTCCAGGACGCCTGGGAGCCGCGGCGGCGCAGCATCCGCCACTGCATCGGCGTGATGTCCTGCGCCTCGTCGACCAGCACGTGGGCGTAGCGCTGGTGCGGCTCGGCCTGCGGGTCGACCTCCACCGGGCGGCGCAGCCGGTCGGCGGTGGTGACCAGCTCGGCGACCTCGGTGCCGTCGGCGAGGAACAGCGTCGGGTCCTCCTCGGCCTCCTGCGGCACGGGCCCGATCACGGCCACCAGCTCGTCCAGCAGCGCGGCGTCGGCCACGCTCCAGCGCGGGCGGCCGCCGTCGGGGTCGGCGTCCAGCTCGCGGTAGCTGCGCACCAGGGCCCGCTGCTCCTCGGCGTCGAGCAACCCGTCGGCGAGCCGGGCCACCAGGTCGGCATCGGCCAGCCGGCGCAGCACCAGGCTGGCGTCCAGCGGCGGCCACCAGGCGTGCAGGAACATCGTCCACGACGCCTGCGAGGTGACCAGGTCGTCGAAGGCGTCGCGCTCGACGTCGACGCGGCCCTGGGCCTGGCGCCACAGCGCGTCCAGCAGCGCCTTCTCGGCCAGCGGACGGGAGGTGTTGATCTTGTGCTGGCGCAGCACGTCGGCGCGGATGGTGCTGAGCTGGAACGGCCGCAGCACCAGCACCTCGCCCTTGACGCTGACCCGCAGGTCGAGCGGGCCGGCGGCCAGCGGCTCGTCGACCAGCCGGCGCAGCAGGGTCAGCATCCGCAGCGAGCCCTTCACCACCGCGGCGGCCGCGTCGTCGGTGCGCTCGGCCCCCAGCGGCACCACGTCGGAGGCGACCGCGCCGATCGAGCGCAGCGTCACCGACTCCTCACCGAGGGAGGGCAGCACCCGCTCGATGTAGTTCATGAACACCCGGCTCGGGCCGACCACCAGCACGCCGCCGCGCTCGAAGCGCTTGCGGTGGGAGTAGAGCAGGAAGGCCGCCCGGTGCAGCGCGACCACGGTCTTGCCGGTGCCGGGACCGCCGCTGATGATGGTGACGCCCTGGTAGGGGGCGCGGATCGCCTCGTCCTGCTCGCCCTGGATGGTGGCGACGATGTCGCGCATCTGCGGGCCGCGGGCGCGCGAGAGCGCCGCCATCAGCGCGCCCTCGCCGACCACCACCAGGTCGTCGCCGGCGCGCTCGCCGTCCAGCAGGTCGTCCTCGATGCCGATGACCTTCGTGCCGCGGCTGCGCAGCACCCGGCGGCGGACGACGTCCATGGGTTCGGCCGGGGTGGCCCGGTAGAACGGCTCGGCCGCCCGTGCCCGCCAGTCGATGACCAGCGGCTCGTAGTCCTCGTCGCGGACGCCGATCCGGCCGATGTAGCGGACCTCGGAGTCGGCCCGGTCGAGCCGGCCGAAGACCAGGCCCTCGTGCTCGGCGTCCAGCGTGGCCAGCCGCTTGGCGGCCTGGAAGGCGAAGACGTCGCGCTCGAACAGCCCGGTGCCGTCCTCCTCGCGGACGAAGCTGGTGCGGTCGCTCTGGTAGAGGGACCGGCCCTGCCGGGCGACCTGCTCCGCGGTGCGGGTCGCCTCGTCCAGGCGGGCGTAGACCTGGTCCACGTGGGCCTGCTCGATCGCGATCTCACGCTCGACCGTGCGGGACTCCGACTCCGGTGACGTCAACGAAACTGCCTCTCAGCCAGACGGCGGACGCATCACCTTACCCGGCGCACGGGGGCAGCCGGTACACCTGAGAGCGCGTCGTGGCAGGCGTAGGACGCCAGCGCGCCGGACAGCAGCACCTGGCTGAGCGAGCTGCCGCCGCGGCTGTGCGGTCCGGCCGTCCAGAGCAGCGGCCGCCCGGTGCTCACCGGCGGCATCCGCCACCAGCTCGCCGGTCCGTCCCAGGCGATCCCGTAGGACGGGTCGGGCGAGGCCGCCGTGGAGTCGTGGGTGGACACGAGCGTCCGCTCCCCGAGCGCGCGCCGGTAGCGGACCACCGGACCGTCCAGGCGGTGCTCGACCAGCTCGGCGACGCCACCGGGGACGGGGTCGTCCTCGACCACGGCATGGCTGACGGCCGGGGCCAGCGCCGGCCGGGCGCGGGCCAGCCGGCGGCGGTCGGCCCAGCGCAGCCCCCGCGGGTCGAGCCGCAGGTGGGTCCAGGGGTCGACGGCGGAGACGACGGCGGCCGCGTCCACCGGCTCGCCGTCCACCTCCACCCGCGGGCGGGGCCGGGTGGTCAGCGCGGTGACGGTGCGGCCGAGGTCGAGGGCGACCTTGCGCAGCCGGAGCCGGTCGGCGACCAGCTCGACCAGCCGGTGCACCGGTTGCGGGGCGCCGTCGCGGTCGTGCAGCACCCAGCGCCCGAAGGTGCGGGTGGCGACCAGCTCGGCCGCCCGGAACGCCGGCGTCCGCTCCGGGTCGGACCCGGCCCGCTGCACCACGGCGCGCACCACCGCGCCCAGGTGCGGTTCGGCGAGGTCGTCGGCCAGGTCGGCCACGGTGCGGTCCAGCAGCAGGGTGCGTCGGACGTCGGGGGTGAGCTGGCGCTGCGAGAGCAGCTCCAGCTCCATCCCGAGCGGGCGCAGCTGCTGCCAGACGCCGAGCAGCCGGTCGAGCAGATCGCGCCAGCGCTCGGCCGCCGGACGTCCCAGGGCGGCGGTGAGCGCGGCGTGCTGGGCGGCCCGCTCGGCCGGCAGCTGCAGCTCGAGCCCGTCGGGGAAGCGGTGGGTGGCCGGCGGCCCCGGCACCAGCTCGAGCCCGGCCCGGGCGAGCTCGGCGTCGAAGGCACGTCCGGACTTCTTGAACAGGTCGCGCCAGGGCGCGGGGAAGGTGAGCACCCCCGGCATCGCGTCGACCCGCACCCCCGGGTGGCCCGCGAGGTCGGCGCCGGCCCAGCGTCCGCCCAGCCGGTCGGTGCGCTCCACCAGCCGCACCCGGTGACCGGCCTTGGCCAGCCGCGCGGCCGCCGCCATCCCGGCCAGCGACCCGCCCACCACGACCACCGGCAGCGCTTCCACGGGGCCGAGGGTAGTGAGCCGGGCGGGGGGCGTGGTCGTGACCGACCGTCGAGCTCGGTCGGTGCGGCAGGATGACCGCGTGCAGACGACGGCGGGGGTGCGGCGGTGGCTCCGGGGACGCAGCGAGCTGCCGCGCAGCGTGCTGGTGCTGGGGCTGATCTCGTTCAGCGTGGCCGTCGGGTTCGGGGTGATGGTCCCGGTGCTGCCGGTCTACGCCCAGTCGTTCGGGGTGGGCACCTTCGAGGCGTCGGCGGTGATCTCGGCCTTCGCGCTGGTGCGGCTGGTGACCGCGCCGGTGGTCGGCCCGCTGATCGACCGGCTGGGGGAGCGGCCGGTGCTGGTCACCGGCGTGCTGGTGGTGGCCGGGTCGACGGCGCTGGCCGCGCTGGCGACGTCGTACTGGCCGTTCCTGGTGCTGCGCGGCATCGGCGGCCTCGGGTCGGCGATGTTCACCGTCTCCTCGATGACGCTGCTGCTCAACACCGTCGAGCCGAGGCTCCGCGGACGGGCCGCCGGGTTCTTCCAGGGCGGGTTCCTGCTGGGCGGGATGGCCGGTCCGGCGATCGGCGGCGCGCTGGCCGGGATCTCGCTCACCGCCCCGTTCTGGTTCTACGCCGCCACCCTGGCCGTGGCCGGGCTGATCGGGCTGGTGGTGCTGCGCTCCTCCGAACGCGGCCGGGACGCCGCCGGCACGGAGGAGGTGCGGCCGATGTCGGCGGTGCTGGCCGACCCGCGCTACCAGGCGGCGCTGGTGGCCGGGCTGGGTCAGGGCTGGACGTCCTTCGGGGTGCGCAGCGCGCTGGTGCCGCTGCTGGTGGTGGGCGCGCTGGGCGCCGAGCCGGCCTGGACCGGGATCGCCTTCGCGGTCTCGGCGGTCGTGCAGACCATCGCGCTGGCCCCGGTCGGCCGGTTCGTCGACACGGTGGGACGCCGACCGGCGATGGTCGCCGGCGGGCTGGTCTGCGCCGCCGCCACCACCGGCGTCTCCTTCTCCACGGATCTGGTGGTGCTGGTGGTGTCGTTGGCCGTCTACGGGTTGGGTGCGGCGCTGCTGGGGACGGCCCCGGCCGCCGCGGTGGGCGACGCCGCCGGAGGGCGCAGCGGCACCCCGGTGGCGGTCTTCTCGATGGTCGGCGACCTCGGCGCCATCGTCGGGCCGCTGCTGGCCGGTTGGATCGCCGACCAGGGTTCCTACCCGCTCGCCTTCGGGGTCGGCTCGGCCATCTTCGTGCTGGGCTCGCTGCTGGCGCTGCGGATGCCCCGCGGGGTGCCGGCCGCACCCGCCGGGAGCGGGACGGCGACGGCTCCGTAGGCTCCCCGGCATGGAGGAGCGCACACTGGGCAGGACCGGCCGTCAGGTCTCGGTCATCGGTATGGGTTGCTGGCAGATCGGCGGCAGCTGGGGCGACGCCGTCGAGGAGGAGCAGGCGCTGCGGACGCTGCACACCGCGCTCGAGTCCGGCGTCACCTTCTTCGACACCGCCGACGTCTACGGCGACGGCCGGAGCGAGCGGCTGCTCGGCCGGCTGCTGGCCGAGATCGGCCGTGACCGCGTGACGGTGGCGACGAAGATGGGCCGTCGCGCGAACCCGCACGTGCCCGAGGCCTACACCCTGGACGCCTTCCGCGCCTGGAACGACCGGTCGCGGGAGAACCTCGGCGTGGACACCCTCGACCTGGTGCAGCTGCACTGCCCGCCCAGCCCGGTCTACGAGCGTGAGGAGGTCTACGACGCGCTCGACACGCTCGTCCAGGAGGGCCGGACCCGCGCCTACGGCGTGTCGGTGGAGACGGTCGACGAGGCGCTGACCGCACTGCGCCGGCCCGGCGTGGCGACCATCCAGATCATCCTCAACGTGTTCCGGCGCAAGCCGCTGGAGGAGGTGCTCCCGGCCGCCGCCGAGGCGGGCGTGGGGATCATCGCCCGGGTGCCGCTGGCCAGTGGGCTGCTCTCGGGCCAGTACGACCACGACACCCGCTTCGACGCCGAGGACCACCGCAGCTTCAACCGCAACGGCGAGCAGTTCGACCAGGGCGAGACCTTCTCCGGGGTGCCCTACGACGTCGGCGTGGACGCCGCCCGCGAGGTGGCCGCGCACACGCCGGAGGGGCTGACGACGGCCCAGCTGGCGCTGCGCTGGGTCGTCGACCAGCCGGGCGTCAGCGTGGTCATCCCCGGCGCCCGGACGCCGGAGCACGCCCGCGCCAACGCCGCCGCCGGCGACGCCGCCCCGCTGACCGACGAGCAGCAGCACGCCCTGGCCCAGGTCTACGACGACCGGATCCGCGAGCACGTGCACACCCGCTGGTGAGCCCGCGCCGGAGCGCTTGACCCGTGGACCGCGTCGCTGGCGCAGTTCACCCGTGGACCGCGCCTCCGGCGCAGTTGACCCGTGGACCGCGCCTCCGGCGCGGTTAACCCGTGGACCGCGCCTCCGGCGCGGAGCGAGGATGGCGGCCGTGACGTCCGCCGCCCCGCCCGCAGCCGGTCTCCGTGACGCGCTCGCCGTGCTGCTGGCCCTCGACCACCCCGACCGGCTCCAGCTGCTGATGGCGGCTGAGGGGCTGCTGCCGGGCTGCCCGGCCCCGTGCACCCTCGACGACGTCGCCCGGGCGACCGGCCGCAGCGTACGGCAGGTCGCGGAGACCGCCACCCGGATGCACGAGTCGGGTCTGGTCCGGGTGAGCGGACGGGTGGTGCACGCCGACACCACGGTCTTCGCCCGGGCCGCGGCCGCGGTCGAGGAGGCGATGCCGGTCACCGCGCTGCTGCGCCGCCGGCCCGGGCTGGCGCGCTGGTTCCGCCGGGGCCGCCTGCTGCGGGTGCCGGAGCGGAATGAGCAGCAGGCCGAGGTCGCCGCGCTGCTCGTCGAGCTGCTGCCGGCGGGGGTCGAGCTGTCCGAGGACGAGGTCGGCGCGGTGCTGGGCACGGTCGGCGACCCCGCCGAGCTGCGGCGGCTGCTGGTCGACCACCGGCTGGTCGAGCGGCACGCCTCCCGCGGCTACCGCCGCACCTGACCTGCGTGCGGGGGCGTCGAGGGGGTAGGGAGCGGTCCCGTCGCACCCGTCCGGAGGGTGCGACACCCACCCAGGAGGACACCATGGCCACCGGAGAGACCGGCTTCGACGACGTCACCTTCGACCTCATCTCGGTGCAGTACCACGCCCTGAAGGCGGGGCACGACTACGGCCAGTACGTCCGCGACGCGGAGAACGCCGGCCAGGACGAGATCGCCGCCTTCTTCCGCCAGGTGATGGAGGAGGACTCCGCACGCGCCCGGAGGTGCCACGAGTTCCTCGCCTCCCTCGGCGGGATCGACAACACCGCACCGCAGAGCTGATCCGGCGGGCGCCGACACGCCTCCGCCGCGGTGCTTGACGGAGGTGCCGGCGCCCGGCCTATAGTGGAACCGTTCGAACACGGATTCGATTCGGCGCTTGGGGAAGAGCCGGGTCGAAGCCCGCGAACCGACAGGTCGCGCGGCGCGGGTGGACCTCGACCCCCACCCGCGCCCGCTCCTCCCCGGCGCCTGTGATCCGCAGCACGGAGATTTCGGGTTGCTGACCGCGCTGGGGGAGGATGGCGGGCGTGGCACGTGATCGCAACCGGACCCGGGCGGGGGACATGTTCCGCTCGCTGGCGGTGATCCTGCTGCCGATCCTCGTCATCGGCGCGCTGCTCACCCGCACCCTGGACGACTACCCGGTGCAGGCGGTCGAGGTGGCCCCCCACCTGGAGCGGGCCCGTGCCGAGGCGCCCTTCCCGGTGCTGGCGCCCGTCCAGCTGCCGGAGGGCTGGGTGCCGACCCGGGCCACCTGGGTGGCGCAGGGGGAGCGGGCCCTCAACGACGAGCCCTCGCCGCGCAACCAGTGGACGCTGGGCTACCTCGACCCGTCCGAGACCTACCTGTCGGTGGAGCAGGGGGACGGCCCGGTCGAGACCTACCTCGTCGAGGCCACCCGGGAGGGACGTCCGGAGGCCACCAGCCAGGTCGGTGAGCAGACCTGGCAGCAGTACCTGTCGGCCGACGGCCGCACCCGCTCGCTGGTGCTCACCGAGCCCGCCGTCACCACCGTGGTCTCCGGGGACGTGCCGTACGAGGAGCTGGTGGCCTTCGCGGGGACGCTGAGCACGGGCTGACGCCGCACCCGGACGAGCTGAGCCCGCCGGGGCACGGTCTCCCGCGCCCCGACGGGCTCAGCCCGGAACCGGTTCAGCTCACTGGTTGCTGAAGGCGGCGTCGAAGGACTGCTCCGGCAGCTTCCACAGCAGCTTGCGGATGGCGCCGACCGCCTCGGCCGCACCGTGCTCGCGGTCCATGCCGGCGTCCTCCCACTCGATCGAGATCGGACCGCTGTAGCCGATCGACTTCAGCGCGCGGAAGGCGTCCTCCCAGGGCACGTCGCCGTGGGTGGTGGAGACGAAGTCCCAGCCGCGCCGCGGGTCGCCCCAGGGCAGGTGCGAGCCGAGGATGCCGGCCCGGCCGTTCTGCGGGCGGAGCCGGGTGTCCTTGCAGTCGACGTGGTAGATCCGGTCGGCGAACTCCACGATGAAGCTCACCGGGTCGATGTTCTGCCACATCATGTGCGAGGGGTCCCAGTTGAAGCCGAAGGCCTCGCGGTGCTCGATCGCCTCCAGGCTGCGCACCGAGCTCCAGTAGTCGTAGGCGATCTCGGAGGGGTGCACCTCGTGGGCGAAGCGGACGCCCTCGGAGTCGAAGACGTCGAGGATCGGGTTCCAGCGGTCGGCGAAGTCCTGGTAGCCCTCGTCGATGACCGAGGCGGGCACCGGCGGGAACATCGCCACGTAGGGCCAGATCTTGGAGCCGGTGAAGCCGACCACGACGTCCACGCCGAGCTTGCGGGCCACCCGGGCGGACCGCTTCATGTCCTCCGCGGCCCGCTGGCGCACGCCCTCGGCGTCGCCGTCGCCCCACACGTAGTCGCGCAGGATGGCCTGGTGGCGGAAGTCGATCGGGTCGTCGCAGACCGCCTGGCCGCCGAGGTGGTGGCTGATCGCGAAGCACTTCAGCCCGTGCTTGTCGAGGATGTCGAGCCGGCTCTGCACGTAGGCGTCGTCCTCGTCGGCGCGCTTGAGGTCGAGGTGGTCGCCCGAGGCGGCGATCTCGAGGCCGTCGTAGCCCCAGGACGCCGCCTTGGCGGCCAGCTCCTCGAACGGCATGTCGGCCCACTGGCCGGTGAACAGGGTGACGGGATGGGTGGACTCGGTCATGGTTCCTCCTGGCGTCGGTGCGGGTGGCGTGGTCACAGCCGGACCCAGGTGCCCTGCTCGCACGAGTCGAGCACGGCCTGGGTGATGCGTCCGGCCCGCAGGCCGTCGGCGAAGCGGGGCAGGCCCTCCGGCTCCTCGCCGCGGGTGGCGGCGTAGGTGTCGGCGGCGAAGGCGTCGAAGGCGTCCTGGTAGCCCATCGGGTGCCCGGCCGGCACCCGGCAGAGCCGGGCCGCGTCCGGGGCGAGCTGGTCGGCGTCGCGGGGGAGCAGCTGGCTGCCGGCGCGGCGTCCGAGCCAGATGGTCTCCGGCTGCTCGGTGTCGAGCCCGAGGGTCTGCTCGGCGCCGGCGATCTCCAGGTGCAGCCGGTTCTTGCGCCCCGGCGCCACCTGGGAGACCAGCAGCGAGCCGATCGCCCCGCCCTCGGTCTGACACGTCAGCGCGACCGCGTCCTCGGTGCTGACCGGCCGGTCGCCGCGGGTGCCGAAGACGGTGCTCTTGGACGCTGCCAGCGCGACCACCCGGTCGGCGGTGATGAACTCGAGCAGGTCGACCAGGTGCGAGCCGATGTCGCCGAAGGCGCGCGAGCGGCCGCCGTCGGTGACGTCGACCCGCCAGTTGTCGTCGTCGGCGGTGAGCAGCCAGTCCTGCAGGTAGCTGCCGAGGACGGTGGTGATCCGCCCCATCTCGCCGGCGGCGAACCGGGCCCGCGCCTCGCGCACCAGCGGGTAGAAGCGGTAGACGAACGGGACGGTCGCCACCACCCCGGCCTGCTCGGCCAGCTCCACCAGCCGCTCGGCGTCGGTGACGCTGGTGGCCAGCGGCTTCTCGCAGACGACGTGCTTGCCGGCTGCCAGCACCGCCTCGGCCTGCGCGGCGTGCAGCGCGTTCGGGGTGCAGACGTGCACCACGTCGACGTCCGGGTGGGCCACCAGCTCCTCCACCGAGGACGCGGCCGAGGCGAAGCCCAGCTGCTCGGCAGCGGCCCGCGACCGCTCGGGGGAGGAGGAGGCGACCGCCACCAGGGTGGCGCCGGCGGCGCGGGCGGCCCGGGAGTGCACCGAGGCCATGAACCCGCCGCCGACGACGCCGACGCCGACCGGGGAGGCGCCGGTCACAGGGTGGCCTCCGTGGGGTCCCAGTCCTCGGTCAGCGGCTCGACCACCTCGAAGGTGCTGGCCACCTCGACCGCCTCGCCCTTCTGGCCGGCCTCGATCGTCGTCTGCATGACGTCGAGGACGTGGTAGGCGAGCTTGCCGGAGGCGCGCTCCGGGCGTCCCGCGCGGATGGCGCGGGCCAGCTCGACCACGCCGGTGCCGCGACCGGCGCTGGCGCCCACCGGCGCGATCGCCTCGGGCTCGCTGCCGGCGACGTGCAGCACGGTGTCGCCGTCGAAGTTGTTGGGGTCGGGCACCTCGACCGTCCCGTCCAGGCCGGCCACCTCGAACTGCATCCGCTTGAGGTGGGAGTCGAAGCTGAAGGTCGAGGTGGCGGTCTGCCCGCTCTCGAACTCGAACAGCGCCGCGACGTGGGTGGGCACCTCGACCGGGAAGGTCTCCCCGGCCCGCGGACCCGACCCGATCACCCGCTGGGTGCGGGGCTGGCCGAGGGTGGACTGCACCCGTCGCACCGGGCCGAAGAACTGGGTCAGCGCGGTGATGTAGTACGGGCCGAGGTCGTACAGCGGCCCGGCGCCCACGGCGAACAGGAAGTCCGGGCTGGGGTGCCACAGGTCGGGGCCGGGGTTGAGCAGCATGGTGTGCGCGGTCTGCGGCGCCCCGATCCGGCCGGAGGCGACCAGCCGCAGCGCGGACTGCAGCCCGGCGCCGAGGAAGGTGTCGGGGGCGGTGGCCACCCGGCGTCCGACCCGCTCGGCGGTGTCCAGCAGCGCCTTCGCGCTGTCGGTGTCGAGGGTGATCGGCTTCTCGTTCCAGACGTGCTTGCCCGCCTCGAGCGCCTGGGTGGCGACCTCGGCGTGGGCGGCCGGGATGGTGAGGTTGATGACGATGTCGATGCCGTCGTCGGCCAGCAGCTCCTCGACCGTGCCGGCGGCCGGGACGCCGTGGGTCTCGGCCTGGCTGCGGGCCCGCTCGACGTCGATGTCGGCGACGAAGCGGACGTCGACGTCGGGGAAGGTGGCCAGGTTGGTCAGGTACTGGGTGGAGATGTTGCCGGCGCCGATGACGCCGATCCCCATCGGTCCGGAGGTCATCAGGCGGCACCCCCGTCGAGGGAGGCGAGGAAGGCGTAGGAGTCGGCGACGGCGGTGAAGCGGTCACCGCGGGAGTCGTCGAGCTCGATGACGTGCAGGCAGCCCGGGGTGGCCGCGACGATCTCGGCCACCGGCTGGGTGCCCTGACCGAGGGCGACCTGGTCCTTGTTCTCGGTGGTGCCGGGGCCGTCCTTGATGTGCACGGCCACCACGCGGGAGCCCAGGTTGGCCAGGATCTGCAGCGGGTCCTCACCGCCCACGGCGACCCAGTAGGCGTCGACCTCGAGCACGACCTCCTCGGCCAGCAGCCCGGCGAAGTACTCCAGGGCGGTGCGGCCCTCGATCTTCGGGGTGATCTCGTGGGCGTGGTTGTGGTAGCCGACGACGATGCCGTGCTCGGCCGCGATGGTCGCGGCGTGGTTGAGGGCCTCGGCGGTGGCGGCGACGCTCTCGGCGTCCTGCCAGCGGTCGGCGGGCACGTGCGGGTCGATGACGGTGCCGATGCCCAGCTCGGTGGCGGCGGCGAACACCTGCTCCAGCTCGGCGTCGGACTTGCCGATGAAGCCCTGGTGGGTGGTCGGGGCGACCAGTCCGGACGCCTCCAGCGCGGGCTTCAGCGCGTCGCCGAAGGAGAGGAAGCTGTAGGGCTCCACGCGGGTGAAGCCGAGGTCGGCGAGACGCTGGAGGGTGCCGGCGAGGTCCTCCTGGGCGAGCTCGCGCACGGTGTACAGTTGGACGGAGAGGTTCACGGTGCTCCTGTGCTGGGTGCGGTAGCTGGGTGGTGCCGCCGTCGGCGGGCCTCCCTGGCTCGCCCCGGCGCGCACCCGCCACTCTGCTCATGCTTCTGACGCCTGTCAAGCAAAAGTCCCGTGTGCTTTACTCAAAAGGTGGATGTCCTCGAGCTGCTCCGCGACGGCCGGGCCCGCACCCGGGCCGAGCTGGTGGCCGAGTCGGGGCTGAGCCGGTCCACCGTGGGCGCCCGGGTGGACGCGCTGCTCGGCCACGGGCTGGTGGTGGTGGCGGGGGAGGCCAGCTCCTCCGGCGGTCGTCCACCGGCCCGGGTGGTGTTCAACCCGACCGCGCGGCTGGTGGTCGCCGTGGACGTCGGCGCCACCCACGTCACGGTGGCCCTCACCGACCTGTCCGGGCTGGTGGTCGACGTGGTCACCCTCGACCTCGCCGTCGCGGCGGGCCCGGACGTGGTGCTCGGGGCGATCCTGCGCGAGGCCCGCCGGATGGTCGCCGCGGCCGGTCGGCGTCCCGCGGAGGTCGTGGGCGTCGGGGTCGGCGTGCCCGGGCCGGTCGAGCACGCCACCGGACGTCCGGTCAGCCCGCCGATCATGCCCGGCTGGGACGGCTTCGACGTGCCGGCCGCGGTGCAGCGCGTGTTCGACGTGCCGGTGCTGGTCGACAACGACGTCAACCTGCTGGCGCTGGCCGAGCAGCACGCGGCCTGGCCGGACGTCACCGAGCTGGTCTTCGTCAAGGTCTCCACCGGTATCGGCGCCGGCATCCTCGCCGGCGGGCAGCTGCAGCGCGGCGCGTCCGGCTCGGCCGGCGACCTCGGTCACCTGCGGGTGCCCTGGGTGCCCGACAGCCCGCGCCCGGCCGACGACCCCCGCGACCTCGAGGCCGTCGCCTCCGGCCCGGCCATCGCCGAGCGGCTGCGCGGGCTCGGTCTGGAGGCGCGCACCAGCGCCGACGTGGTGGCGCTGGTGCGCGGTGGCGACCAGCGGGTGCACGCCGCGGTGCGCCAGGCCGGCCGCGACCTCGGGGCGGTGCTGTCGGGGGTGGTCAACCTGCTCAACCCGTCGGTGATCGTGGTCGGCGGCAGCATCTCCCGGGCCAGCGAGCACCTCATCGCCGGGGTGCGCGAGGTGGTCTACGGACAGTCGATCCCGCTGGCCACCCACGACCTGCGGATCGTCCGCTCCCGCACCGACCACACCGCCGGTGTGCTGGGGGCGGCGCTGCTGGTCACCCGGCAGGTCTTCGCCGAGGACCCGCTGCCCCACCTCATCCGGTCGGGCTGAGCTCGACGACCCGGTCCGGGCCGAGCTCGTCGAGGAAGGTCTGGTCGTGGCTGACCACGAGCAGCGCACCGCGGTAGCCGGACAGGGCCTGCACCAGCTGCTCGATGCTCGGCAGGTCGAGGTCGTTGGTCGGCTCGTCCAGCACCAGCAGCTGCGGGGCCGGCTCGGCCAGCAGCAGGCAGGCCAGGGTGGCCCGCATCCGCTCCCCGCCCGACAGCGTGGACGCCGGCTGGTCGGCGTCACGGCCCCGGAAGAGGAAGCGGGCGAGCCGGGAGCGGATCTCGGTCGGGTCGGCGTCGGGGGCGTGCCGGGCCACGTTCTGGGCCACGGTCAGGGTGGGGTCGAGCAGGGTGCGCGCCTGCGGCATCATCCGCAGCGGCACGTGCACCTCAACCTCGCCGGCGGCCGGCGGCTCCGCCCCGGTGACCGCTCGCAGCAGCGAGGTCTTGCCGATCCCGTTCCGCCCCACGAGGCCGACCCGCTCGGGTCCGCGCAGGTCCAGGTCGACCTCGACGTCGCCGTGGGCGGGCCGGACGCCGGTGAGGGTGAGCACCCGTCGGCGGGGCGGGACGACGGTGGCCGGCAGGTCGACCACGATCCGCTGCTCGAGCCGCAGCCGCTCCTCGGCCTGCGCCAGCTCGTCCTCGGCAGCGGCCAGCCGCTCCTCGTGCACCCGGGTGTAGCGGGCGGCGCTCTCCTGCGCGGCGCGCTTGCGGCCGCCGGCGACGATCCCGGGCACCCGCTTCTCCCGCTCGGCCTTCCGCCCGACGGCGCGGCGGGTGGCGAGCACCTGCTGGCTGTCGGCGACGTCGCGGCGTTCGGCACGCAGCCGCGACTCCGCGGCGGTGACGGCCTGGCGGGCCGCCTGCTGATCGGCGGCCAGGGCCTCGGTGTAGGCCATCCACCCGCCGCCGTACCAGCGCAGGGTGGAGCTGCCCGTGCCGCGGGAGGAGGCCGCGCCGGTGCGGTGCAGCTCGGCGATGTCGTCCACGGTGTCCAGCAGCTCGCGGTCGTGGCTGACCACCAGCAGCGTGCCCCGGTAGCCCTGCAGGGCGGCGCCGAGGCGGGCGCGGGCCGTCCGGTCGAGGTTGTTGGTCGGCTCGTCCAGCAGCAGCACCGGCGGGTCGTCCAGCAGCAGCGCGCCGAGGCTGAGCAGCTCCAGCTCACCGCCGGAGAGCGAGCCGACCCGGCGGTCGAGGTCGAGGTGGTCCAGCCCGAGCCGGCCGAGCTGGGCCTCCGCGCGGTCGGCGACGTCCCAGTCGGAGCCGACGGTGTCGAAGTCGGCCACGTCGACCGAGCCGGCCTCGATCCGGGCGAGCGCGGCGAGGACGCCGGTGATGCCGAGGACGTCGGCGACGGTGTCGGACGGGTCGGCAGCGGGGTCCTGCGGCAGCAGCCGGGCGCCGGGGGCACTGACCGAGCCCGAGGTGGGTCTCAGCCGGCCGGCGAGCAGGTGCAGCAGCGTGGACTTGCCGACGCCGTTGCGGCCGACCAGGCCGTGCCGGCCGGGTCCGGCGGTGAGGTCGAGGCCCTCGAGGACGGGTGTGCCGTCGGGCCAGCAGAAGGTCAGGGCGGAGGTGGTGACGGAGGGCACAGGAGCTCCAGGGGTTCGTCGGGTCGGGACGTCTGGAGACGCTGCGCGGGGACGGTGACGCCGGGAGCCGGCGGACCGAGGGGCCCGGGGTGAGGTCGAGGGACGCGACATCCGTCGCGCGCGCGTCTCGGCCTCACAGATCCACGGGTGGGAGCACTCCTCGGGAGGGGATGGAACGCCCGCCAGTCTATGCGCGCCTTTCAAGGACCTCCACCCATTAAGGCGGTCAGGTCCGTGGTGCCGACGGGCTGATCGCCTCCACCAGCTCCTCGACCCGGGCGCGGATCTCGTCGCGGGTGGCGCGGGTGGTCTCCAGCCCCTGGCCGATCACCGGGGCGATGTCCCACTCGAGGAGGTGTGCGCCCTGCTCGGGCAGCTGCTCGGGCGGGACGCCGATGGCGACGATCGTCTCGGCCGCGCGGGTGGCCGAGCCGGTCACCGGCTTGGGGTAGGACTCGGCGAGGTCGATGCCCACCTCGCGCATGGCCTCGACCACGTCCGGCAGCACCTGGCCCATCGGGTTGATGCCCGCCGACCAGGCGCGCACCCGCCCGGCGCCGAGCTGGTTGGCGAAGGCCGCAGCCATCTGGGAGCGTCCGGCGTTGCCGTTGCAGACGAACAGGACGTCGTGCAGGCCGTGCGGGTCGAGCCCGCGCTCCTCGGCCAGGTGGACCAGCTCGTCGCGGGCGAAGCGGCGGACGAAGACCGGCAGGAAGTCGGGGATGGTGGCGTTGGGCTCGAGGTGCGCGCGGCTGCGGCGGACCGCGGCCTCGACCTCCTCGCGGGTGAACTGGCCCTCGTAGCGGGTGGCCAGATCGGCCACGATCTGCTCGTGGTCGCGGTCGTCGAGCTGCATGGCTGCTCCTGGGGACGGCACGGCGGTGGGGCGTCGGGATATCCATTGAAACTCAGCCTGCGCCCGGCGCGCCAGGGCCGGCGACGCCTACCCGGTGGCGAGGTGGCGCACGAGCACCCGGCCATCCTCCTCGCGGGTCTCGAAGACCGGCTGGGGGCGGGTGGCGGGGCCGGTGACGACCGAGCCGTCGGCGAGGGAGAACCGGCTGTCGTGCCAGGGGCAGCGCACGCAGCCGTCCTCCAGGGTGCCCTCGTGCAGCGGCCCGCCGCGGTGGGTGCAGCGGTCGGCCAGGGCGTGCAGGGTGTCGTCGGCGTCGCGGGTGAGCACGAGCTCGACACCGGCGGCGCTGGCCCCGGTCAGCCGGCCGTGCTCGACCTCGGTCGAGGCGGCGACGTCGACCCAGCCGGGCACCTCGGGGTCGAAGGCGGTGACGTCGACGCCGACACCGCGGGCGTAGGAGAGGTGGCCGCCGAGCGAGCCGGAGGCGCCGAGCAGGGCGAAGCCCGGGATGGTGAGCAGCTGACCGGCGCGGTGGTGGCCGCGGCGGCGGGCCATCCAGCTGGCGGCGTACAGCCCGATCGCGGACACGTTGAGCAGGGCGTGCACCCAGCCGACGCGGCGCTGACCGCCCACGGTGGAGGTCCAGTCGTGGGTGCCGGTCGCGGCGGCCAGCGGAGCGGTGAGCAGCCCCACCCCGATCGCGGTCCGCGCCCCGGACTTGTTGCCGACCAGGTCGAGCACCATGGCCGCCGCCCAGGAGCCGATCGGGACGGTGATCAGCAGCGGGTGCAGCGGGTGGCTGAGCGGGGTGCCGGCCAGCAGGCTGCGCACCCGGGGACCGCCGTAGAGACGACCGGCGCGCTCGGCGACCGGGTCGGCGGTGGCGTCCAGGCTCTCGGCGGTCTCGATCCGCCGCACGAGCCGCTCGAACAGGGTGCCGAACCGGTTGATCAGCATCGGCGGCCTCCGCTCGCGCGGGACGGTACGGGCGGGATCGACGTGGGCACGGAAGCTCCTCCTGCGACGACGGGCCTGGTGACCGGGGGCGTACCCCGTGTGGGCGTGGGCAATCGCGACACCGTCAGCCTGCGCTCTCCGTGCCCTGCTGCCGGGCTGACTCGACCAGCGCACGGGCGCCGTCGAGGCGGGCCTGGCAGACCTGCGCCAGCTTCTCGCCGCGCTGCCAGAGCACCAGCGACTCGGCCAGCCCGGCGCCTCCGGACTCCAGCTCGCGCACCACCTGGCCGAGCTGCTCGCGGGCGTCCTCGTAGCTGAGTGCGTCGAGGCGGGCCAGCTCCTCCTCGCCCAGCTGCGGGGCGACCGGTGCGGCCGGGGTGGGATCGGTCATGGCTGCTCCTCGGGGTCGGGGTCGGTGGGGGTGGCGGGCTCTTCCGCCGCGGGGTGCACGGTGTGGACGGTGAGCTCGGCGGTGCCGTCGCGCAGCCACGCCGTCACCGCCTGCTGCGGGCTGAGCCGCGAGGTGGTGCTGACGGTGTGGCCGTCGGCGTCGGCCAGCACGGTGTAGCCGCGCTCCAGCGTCGCGACGGGGGAGAGGCTGCGGGCCCGCGCCACCAGGTGCTGCACGGTGGTGGCCTCGTGCCGCAGGTGCTGCTCGACGGCCCGGCCGAGCCGGTGGCGCCACCCCTCCAGCTGCTCGGAGTGCACCGCGAACGCGGCCAGCGGGTCGGTGAGCACCCGGCGTCCACGCAGCTCGGCCAGCCGGTGCTGCTCGGCGTCGAGGCGGTGCAGCAGCGCCCGGCCGAGGCGGCTGCGGGCCGAGGCGACCAGCTCGGTCTCGGCGGCGACGTCGGGCACCACCGCGCGGGCGGCGTCGGTGGGGGTGGAGGCACGGTGATCGGCCACCAGGTCGAGGATGGGGGAGTCGCTCTCGTGCCCGATCGCGCTGACCACCGGGGTCCGGCAGGCGGCGACGGTGCGCAGCACACCCTCGTCGGAGAAGGGCAGCAGGTCCTCGATCGAGCCGCCGCCGCGGGCGACCACGATGACGTCGACCTCCTCGTCGCGGTCCAGCGTGCTGACCGCGTCCATCACCTGCGCGGCCGCGTTCACCCCCTGCACCTGGGCGTGGCAGGTGCGGAACACCACCCCCGGCCAGCGGCGCCTGGCGTTCTCGACGACGTCGCGCTCGGCCGCGCTCTGGGCCGCGGTGACCAGCCCCACCACCCGGGGCAGGAACGGCAGCGGTTTCTTGCGGCGCGGGTCGAACAGCCCCTCGGCCTGCAGCATCCGCTTGCGCTGCTCGAGCTGGGCCAGCAGCCGGCCCTCGCCGACCGGGCGGATGTCGTCGCAGTGGTAGGACAGCCGGCCGGCGGGGTTGTAGTAGCTGGGACGCAGGTGGGCGACCACCGTGGCGCCCTCGGTGAGCGGGCCGGCGGCGTCGAGCACCTGCGGGCCGGTGGTGACGCTGACCGAGACCTCGGCCAGCTTGTCGCGCAGCGTGAGGAAGACCGTCGCGGACCGGGCCCGCCGGTTGATCTCGATCAGCTGGCCCTCCACCCAGACCCAGCCGAGCCGCTCGATCCACTGCTTGACCTGCTGGGTGACCACGCGCAGCGGCTGCGGCTGCTCCGGTGACGACTCCAGACCCATGCCGGTGACCCTAACCGGGGCCGCCGACGGTTCCGGCCCGGCGCGGGACGCCACGTAGACTCGCGGCCATGAGCGCCCCCGAGCAGGACCGAGCCCCGAGCGCCCCCGAGCCGACGGCACAGCCTGGTGGGAAGCGGGTGGTCGTGGCCGCGCCCCGGGGGTACTGCGCCGGCGTCGACCGCGCGGTGGTCACCGTCGAGCGGGCCCTGGAGCAGTACGGCGCCCCCGTCTACGTCCGCAAGCAGATCGTGCACAACCGCCACGTGGTGGAGAACCTCGAGGCCAAGGGCGCGGTCTTCGTCGACGAGCTGGACGCCGTCCCCGAGCAGGCGATGGTGGTGTTCTCCGCCCACGGCGTCTCCCCGGCGGTGCACGCCGAGGCCGCCGAGCGGAACCTGCGCACCATCGACGCCACCTGCCCGCTGGTGACGAAGGTGCACAACGAGGCCAAGCGCTTCGCCCGGCAGGACAAGGAGATCCTGCTGATCGGCCACGCCGGCCACGAGGAGGTCGAGGGCACCTCCGGGGAGGCGCCCGACCACATCACCCTGGTGCAGTCGCCGGAGGAGGTCGACGCGCTGGAGGTGAAGGACCCGACGAAGCTGGCCTGGCTGAGCCAGACCACCCTCAGCGTCGACGAGACGATGGAGACGGTGCACCGGCTGCGCGAGCGGTTCCCGCTGCTGATGGACCCGCCCAGCGACGACATCTGCTACGCCACCTCCAACCGGCAGGCCGCGATCAAGCAGATCGCCGCGCGCTCCGACCTGGTGATCGTGGTCGGCTCGGCGAACTCCTCCAACTCCGTGCGGCTGGTGGAGGTGGCGCTGGAGGCCGGTGCGAAGACGGCCTACCGGGTCGACAACGCCGGTGAGATCGACGAGCGGTGGCTGGACGGGGTCGAGCAGGTCGGCGTCACCAGCGGTGCCTCGGTCCCCGACGACCTGGTCGAGGGCGTGCTGGCCTACCTGGAGCAGCACGGCTACCCCAAGGCGGTCGAGGAGCGGCTGACCGAGGAGAACCTGGTGTTCTCCCTGCCCAAGGAGCTGCGGCACTCCGCCCGCCAGGAGGCGGTCGCGGTGGGAGACCTGCAGCCCGGCTCCTGACGTCTCGTCCCTCAGCCCTGCACGGTCGGGCGGATGACGAGGGAACCGATCTCGACGTCCCGGGGCTGCTCGAGGGCGAAGGCCACGGCCCGGGCCACCGCGGCAGGGTCGAGGCCGAACTCCTCCATCCCGGTCCGCACCTGCTCACGGAAGCCTGTGGCCATCCCGTCGGCCAGCTCGGTCCGCACGTACCCGGGTGAGATCTCGGTGGTGCGGACGACGCCGTCGGTGGACTCCGCCCGCAGCGCCTCCATGACGGTGCGGGCGGCGTTCTTGGTGGCGGCGTAGACGCCCATCGTCGGCGAGATCGCCAGCCCGGCCGTCGAGACCGTGGTGACGACGTGGCCGTGGCCCTGCCGGCCGAAGACCGGCAGCACGGCGGCCAGCGCGTTGAGCAGGCCGCGCAGGTTGACGTCGATCATGGCCGACCAGCCCTCGGGGTCGGGCTCGTCGAGCCGGCCCAGCCGTGCCACGCCGGCGTTGCTGACGAGGGCGTCCACCGCACCCAGCTCGGTGACGGCGGTCCGGACCAGGCGCTGCAGGTCCTCGGCCACGGTGACGTCGGTGGGTACCGCGATCGCCGGACGACCCCGGTCGCGGAGGGAGGCGACCAGGGCCTCCAGCCGCTCGACCCGACGGGCGGCGAGGACCACCGAGGCCCCGCGCTCAGCGAGCAGGGTCGCACTCGCCCGCCCGATCCCGCTGCTTGCTCCGGTGACGACGACGACCTGTCCGTCCAACGGCCGCTGAGAGTCTGGCATCTGCTGCTCCAGGTTAAGGTGACATGTGTCCGGTTGTGCGCAACCGTAACCGGACACATGTCCGTTCAGCAACCTCGAGGAGGGCTGTGCCTGACCGCGCACTGCGTGCCGACGCCGCCGACAACCGGGAGCGCATCCTGCAGTGCGCCCGCCGCCTCCTGGTGGAGGATGCCGGGGTGGGGCTCAACGTCATCGCGAAGACCGCGGGCGTGGGCCAGGGCACCCTGTACCGCCACTTCCCGAACCGGACGGCGCTCGTGATGGAGGTCTACCGCGCCGACGTCGAACACCTCGGCGCCGTCGCCCGTGAGCTGCTGCGAGCTGCCGACACCGACGCGCCGTCGGCCCTGCGCCGGTGGTTCGACGAGGTGGCTGACTACGCCCGGGTCAAGCACGGCGTGCTCGCCGCGCTCAGCGTGGAGACGGGTCAGCAGCTGACCGGTCAGCACATCGGGGTGCTGAGCGAGGCGGTCGACCTGCTGCTCGAGGCGGGCCGGCAGCAGGGGGTCTTCCGCCGGGACGTGGGCTCCCCGGAGGTGCTGCTCCTGCTGGGCTTCCTGTCCCGGGTGGAGGAGGCGGGGGTCGGCGACCGGGTCGAACGCACCCTCGACCTGATCGTCGACGGGCTCCGTGCCCGGGAGGACCGGGTGGGAGGGCGTCCCTCCGGTCAGCCTGAGTAGCGCTGCTGCTCGTCGGCTCGTGTCGAGTCGTCGGGCGCCACCAGCTCGTCCAGCGTCGGCTCGCGGTCGAACAGCGCCTCCTCCTGCGCCGGCGGCAGGCTGCGCCGGCGGGTGCGCCCGATCAGCGGCTCGACCCGGGCGGCGTCCTCGACGAGCTCGGCGTCGACGATCGAGCGCACCGGCTCCTCGACCGGCGTGACCGCGTCCAGGTCGGCGTCGGTGACGTTGAGATCGCGGAACCGCCGGGCGCTCACCATCACCCGGGTCTCCAGGGTGCCGATGCTCTGGTTGTAGGCGTTCACGGCCGTCCGCAGCCCGCGCCCGACCCGGTCGAAGTGGCTGCCCAGCGTCCCGAGCCGGTTGTGCAGCTCGCGGCCCAGCCGCAGCACGTCGGCCGCGCTCTCGGCCAGCTTCGCCTGCTTCCAGCCGTAGGCCACCGCCCGCAGCATCGCGATCAGCGTGGTCGGGGTGGCCAGCACCACGTCCCGGGCGGCGGCGTAGTCGTGCAGGTCGGGCAGCACCTGGAACGCCTCGGCCGCCAGCGCCTCGCTGGGCATGAACAGCACCACGAACTCCGGGGTGCCCTCCTCGGCGGCCCAGTAGCGCTTCTGCGCCAGCTGGTCGACGTGGGTGCGCACGTTGTGGGCGAAACGGCCCATCGCGGCCTCGCGTTCGCGGGCGTCGTCGGTCTCGTGCGCGTCGAGGAAGGCGGTCAGCGGCACCTTGGAGTCGACGAAGACGCACTTGCCGTCGGACAGGTCGACCCGCATGTCGGGGCGGACCGTCTTGTCGTCGCTGGTGGTGGTGTGCTGGGCGGTGAAGTCGCAGTGCTCGACCATGCCGGCCACCTCGGCCACCCGCTTCAGCTGCATCTCACCCCACGCACCCCGCACCTGCGGCTTGCGCAGCGCGGTGGCCAGCGCGGACGTCTCGCGCCGCAGACTCTCCCCGGTGAGCTGGACCGCCTGCACCTGGTTGCGCAGGTCGGTGGCCAGCCGCACCCGCTCCTTCTCCACCTCCGACAACCGCTCGTTGACCGCCTTCAGGCTGTCGCGCACCGGCGCCAGCAGCGCCTCGGTGGCCCGCAGCCGCTGCTCGGCCTGGGCGTCGGCCTGCTGGCCCTGCTTCTCCAGCGTCTCGGCCGAGAGCACCTTGAACTGGTTGGCCAGCGCCTCCCGGTCGGCGGCCAGCTCGCGGGCGCGCTGCAGGGCGGCGTCCCGCTCGGCCCGGGCCGCCGACAGCAGCGCCGTCGCCTCGCTCGCCTCGGCGAGCGCGGCCTGCACCTCCGCGCGGGCCTCGGCCACCCGACGTCCCGCGTCGGCCGCGCCGGCCCTCGCCTCGGCCAGCTCGCCGCGGGCCACGGCGGCCTCGCCGCGGGCACGGTCGGCCTCGGCCCGCGCGCGCTCCACCTCCGCACCCGCCCGCTGCGCCTCGGCCTCCTGCTCGGCCCGCCCGACCTCGCGCCGGGACCGGCTCAGCAGCACCGTCGCGGAGAGGCCGAGCAGCAGGCCGACGACGAGGCCGGCCAGCAGGGCGGGGAGAGCAGCGGTGTCCATGCCGAGGATCCTGCCAAGGTGCTCCGACAGTTCCGGGGTGCCGCTCCGGCGGGCCCGCATCGGGGTCCGGCGCGGACGTCGGGGTCCCAGCATCCGAGACGTTCGCGCCGGCCCGGCACCCGACGACGACGGCGCCCGTTCCCCGGGTACTTGAACTTTCAACCGGATGGAGACGTCATGAACCGCCGCACCCGTCTGCTGCTCCTGATCGGCATCCCGGTCGTCGTGGTGGCCCTCGGGGCCGTGCTGTTCGGCCCCCGCATCTACGCCGGCCTGCAGCCCGAGGCACCCGCTCCGCTCTCGGTGCAGGACCCGGCGACGACCCCGACCACCGGCGCCGACGAGGTGAGCACGGAGGAGGAACCTGCGCCCACGGAGACGGCGCCGGAGGAGGCAGCGGCCGACATCGAGGGGGCCTGGCGGGTCGGTGAGGGCTCCCAGGCCGGCTACCGCGTCGAGGAGGTGCTGCGCGGCGAGGACGTCACCGTGGTCGGGCGCACCGACCAGGTGTCCGGGACCGCCGAGGTCGCCGACGGTGCGCTGACCGAGGCGGTGGTCGAGGTCGACGTCGCCTCGATCAGCACCGACTCGGGCAACCGCGACGACTACTTCGCCAACGAGGCGATGAACGCCGACGAGTTCCCGACCGCCACCTTCACCCTCACCGAGCCGGTGCCGCTGCCCGAGCTCGGCGCCGAGGTCAGCCGGGTGCAGGCCACCGGAACCTTGGAGATCGTCGGCCAGAGCCGACCGGTGACCGCCGACATCGAGGTCCTCCGCGACGGCTCGACGGTGCGCGCCTCCGGCTCGGTCGACGTCACCTTCGCCGACTGGGGGATCGAGGCCCCGAGCCTCGGCTTCGTCGAGGTCGAGGACACCGGCCAGGTGGAGTTCCTCGTCGAGCTCACCCGCTGACCGCTACGTCGGGCGGCGGGCGTCGGGGCTGGAGCCCGCCGTCGGACCCGTTTGCTTGGATGGAGCCCATGTCCGTCACCGACCCGCTGCCCCCCGTCGACGACGCCGGCGACCCGCCCGCCCGGCTGCACGCCGACGACCTGGTCGACTTCGTCGCCGCCAGCCCGTCCTCCTTCCACGCCGCGGCCGAGGGCGCGCGGCGGCTGCGGGAGGCGGGCTTCGTCGAGCAGGACGAGACGCTGCCCTGGGACGCCTCCGCCGGAGGCCACTACCTGGTCCGCGACGGCGCGCTGATGGCCTGGTGGGTGCCCGAGGGCGCCTCGCCGGCCAGCCGCTTCCGCGTCGTCGGCTCGCACACCGACTCACCCGGCTTCAAGCTCAAGCCCGACCCGCAGCTGTTCCAGCACGGCTACAGCCAGCTCGGGGTCGAGGTCTACGGCGGCCCCCTGCTCAACTCCTGGCTCGACCGCGAGCTCGGGGTGGCCGGCCGGCTGGTCAGCACCGACGGCGAGCAGCACCTGGTCCGCACCGGCCCGGTGGCACGGATCCCGCAGCTGGCGATCCACCTCGACCGCGGCGCCAACGACCAGCTCACCCTCGACAAGCAGCAGCACACCGCGCCGCTGCTCGACATGGTCGGCGGCACCTCGGTGCTCGAGGTGCTGGCCGAGCAGGCCGGGCTGCGTCCGCGTGAGGTCGCCGGGCACGACCTGGTCGTCTTCCCGACCGAGCGCGGCGGCTACTTCGGCGACTTCGGGCAGTTCCTGGCCTGCCCGCGCCTGGACAACCTCAGCAGCCTGCACGCCTCGCTGACCGCGCTGCTGGCCGCCACCGCCGACGGGGGCACCGACGTCCCGCCGGAGGCGGGCGGTGACATCGCCGTGCTGGCCGGGTTCGACCACGAGGAGATCGGCTCGGCCTCCCGCAGCGGCGCCAACGGCCCCGTGCTGGAGGACGTGCTGCGGCGCACCGCCCGGGCGCTCGGCGCCGACCCCGACCAGGTGGACGCGATGATCACCGGCTCCAGCTGCCTGTCCGCCGACGCCGGGCACGCCGTGCACCCGAACTACCCGGGCCACCACGACCCGGTGAACCGGCCGCTGCTCGGTGCTGGTCCGCTGCTGAAGATCAACGCGAACCAGCGCTACGCCACCGACGCGGTCGGGTCGGCGCTGTGGCGGCGGGCCTGCGACGCCGCCGGGGTGCGCACCCAGCCGTTCGTGTCGAAGAACACCATCCCGTGCGGGTCCACGATCGGCCCGCTGACCGCGACCCGCCTGGGGCTGCGGGTGGTCGACGTCGGCACGCCGCTGCTGTCGATGCACTCCGCCCGCGAGATGTGCGCGGTGGACGACGTGTACGCCCTGTCGCTGGCCCTGGCGGCCTACTGGCGAGGGGCCTGACCGCGCCGGAGGAGGTGCGGTTCGTCATGGTCGGACCACGACATCTCTCCCGGGTGGGCGGCGGCGCCCGGCCCTAGCGTCGGGGCCATGGTCGTCTCCGTCCGTCGTGCCCTGCTCGTCCTGCCCGCCGCCGTCGCCGTGGCCGCCCTGGTCTGGACGCTCGCCGTCGTCGTCGGCGGGCTCGCCCTGACCGCCCGCACCGGAGCCGTCGTCCAGACGATCGGCCTCGGATCGGTGCTGGCGGCCGCCGCGGTGGCCGGTTCGGCCGGCTGGGCCGTGGCCTCGCTGCTGACCCGGGTCAGCCGCCGCGCCCGCACGGTGTGGACCGTGCTGGCCTGCCTGGTGGCGGTGCTGTCCCTGGCCGGTCCGCTGACCGCCGGCACCACCCCCGGCGCGGTCGCGGTGCTCGTGCTGCTGCACCTCGTGGTGGCAGCCGTGGTGGTGCCCGGTCTGGCCCCGCGTCAGCGGGCCGTGGCCGGTGCGGTGTGATGGGCGGGTGAGCCGTACCGTCGACCGCTCCGTCCTGGGCGCCTGGCTGCTCAAGGCCAACCCCGCGGTGTGGGACCTGCGCGGGTTCCTCGCCACGGGGGATCGCCGGATGACGTCGTGGTCGGTCCGTCCCGGCTACCGCAGCGCCCTGATGGCCGTCGACGACCGGGTGCTGTTCTGGCTGTCGGGCGACGGCCGGGACGGTCTGGTCCGCGGGTTGTGGGGCGAGGGACGGGTCACCGGCCCGGCCGAGCCGTGGGTGGAGGGGGAACCCGGGCACTGGCGCCGGCCCGCGGACGCCGAGCGGGTGCGGGCCCGGGTGCCGGTCGACATCACGCTGTTCGACGAGCCGGTGCCGCACACCGAGCTCCGCGCCGTCGGCGTGCACGACATGGAGGTGCAGCGCCAGCCCTTCGGACCCAACCCGTCGTGGGTGTCGCGCGACCAGCTCGCCCGGATCGAACTGCTGCTCGGGTCGGCGCCGTGACCTTCCGGCGCACCCGGGTGCGGACGGGCGTGCTCGACGTCGCCGTGGAGACGGCGGGGCCGGAGGACGGCTGGCCGGTGGTCGCGCTGCACGGGTTCCCCTACGACCCGCACTGCTTCACGGCGGTGGCCGAGCTCCTCGTGCCACACGGTGCCCGCGTGCTCGCGCCCTACCTGCGCGGGTTCGGCCCGACCCGCTTCCGCTCGCCGGGGACGCCGCGGTCGGGCCAGCAGGCCGCGGTCGGGCGGGACGTCCTGGAGTTCCTCGACGCGCTCGACCTGCGCTCGCCGGTCCTGGTCGGGTTCGACTGGGGCGGCCGGGCGGCGTGCGTGGCGGCGGTGCTGGAGCCCGGGGCGGTTGGGGGGGTGGTCGCGCTGGGGGGCTACTCGGTGCAGGACATCGCGGCCTCCGCCGAGCCGGCCCCGCCGCTGGAGGAGAGCCGCGACTGGTACCAGTACTACCTCCACGGCGAGCGCGGGCGGGCCGGCCTGACGCGCTACCGGCGCGAGCTCGCGCTGCAGCTCTGGCACGAGTGGTCCCCGGCCCGGCCGGTGCGCGCCGCCGACTTCGACCGGCCCGCGCCGTCGTTCGACAACCCCGACTTCGTCGAGGTCGTCCTGCACTCCTACCGCCACCGGCACGGGCTGGTGGCCGGCGCCCCCCGCTACGAGGCGGACGAGCGGCTGCTGGCCGGGCTGCCGCCCGTGGACGTCCCGACGATCGTCCTCGACCCCACCGAGGACCCGGCGCTGCAGCCCCGCACCCGCGAGCAGCACGCCGCCTCCCTCACCCGGCTGCTGGACCACCGGCTGGTCCCCAGCGGTCACAACCAGCCGGCGGACGTCCCGGCCGACGTCGTCCGGGCCGTCCTCGACGTGCACGCGCACCTCGGGGGCTGACCCGGCGACCCACCACTCCTCAGCCGGGAGCGGGGGCGGTGACGCGGCGGGCGGGCCACCAGAAGGCGTCGCGGGTGAGGAAGGCCAGCGCCGGGACGAGCAGGGTCCGGACCACCAGGGTGTCCAGCAGGACGCCGAGGCAGACGATCACGCCGACCTGGGTCAGCGCCACCACGGGGAGCACGCCGAGCACGGCGAAGACCGCTGCCAGCAGCACGCCGGCGCTGGTGATCACACCGCCGGTGCTGCCCAGCGCGGTGATCATGCCCTCCCGGGCGCCCAGCCGCGCCCGTTCCTCCCGGGCCCGGGAGGTGAGGAAGATGTTGTAGTCCACGCCCAGCGCGATGAGGAACAAGAAGGCGTAGAGGGTGACGTTGGCGTCCAGCGCCGGGAAGTCCCAGACGGTGGTGAACAGCCAGGTGCCGGCACCGAGGCTGGCGAAGAACGTCCCCAGCACGCTGGCGATCAGGAGCACCGGGGCCAGCGCGGAGCGCAGCAGCACCAGCAGCACCAGCGCCACCACACCGAGGATGAGCGGCACGACCAGCCGCAGGTCGTCCTCGGCGGCGTCGAGGGTGTCCAGCGCGGTGGCGTCGGACCCTCCGACCAGGCTCCCCGCCAGCGCGGGGTCGTCGGCCAGGGTGGCGCGGAGTGCGCGCACGACCTCGAAGGCCTGCTCGCTCTGCGGGGCCGCGGACGTCGTCACCGTCAACCGGGTGAGGTCCTCGTGCTCGGTGCCCGGTCGCACCGACTCCACGCCCTCCACGGCCTGGACGCGCTCGGTCGCCGCCGGGACCTCCTCGCTGGGCACGAGGACGTCCACACCCCCGGACAGCCCGGCGCTGAAGGAGCGGTCCAGCACCCGCTGGGCCTGCACCGACTCGGGGTCGCCGGTCAGCTGCTCGGTCTGCGACAGCCCGACCCGGTAGCCGCCGAGCCCCAGGGCCAGCACCGCGATCCCCACCACGGCGGCCACGGCCACCAGGACGGGACGCCGGGCCACCCCCCGCCCCAGCCGCTCCCAGGCCCCGGCCCGCCGCTCCTCGCCCTCGGCCTGCACCCGTGGCACGAACGGCCAGAACAGCCCGCGTCCGCAGACCACCAGCGCGGCGGGGAGCACCAGCAGCGCGAACACCATGGCGATCCCCACGCCCAGGGCGCAGGCCAGCCCCAGCGCCCGGTTCCCCTGCAGCGACGCCAGCAGCAGGGTCAGCAGGCTGAGCGCGACGGTGCCGCCGCTGGCCGCGATGGCCGGTCCGGCGCTGCGGACGGCGGTCAGCATCGCCGCGTGCCGGTCGCTCTGGCGGGTCAGCTCCTCGCGGTAGCGGGCCACCAGCAGCAGCGCGTAGTTCGTGCCGGCCCCGAAGACCAGCACCGAGAGGATGCCGGAGATGGAGGCGTCCACCGGGAGCCCGGCGAGCTCGGCCAGCGGGGCCACCACCACCCGGGCGAGCCCGTCGGCGGTCCCCACCACGGCCAACGGCACCAGCCACAGCAGCGGGCTGCGGTAGGTGGCGATGAGCAGCACGGCCACCACCCCCACGGTGACCAGCAGCAGCCTCAGGTCGGCGCCGGCGAAGGCGCTGGAGACGTCGTCGGAGAAGCCGATCGGTCCGGTGAGCGCTGAGCGGAGCCCTTCGGGCAGGTCCTCCGCCGCCAGCGCCCGGAAGTGGTCGGCGGTGCCGGCCAGGTCGGCCTCGACGTCCGCGCCGTCCACCGGCACGACCACCAGGGCCGCGGTCCGGTCCTCGCTGAGCTGGGGCCGGACGGCCTGGGGTGTGGGCGACTCCGCGGCCAGCGCCTCCGCCCGCGCGGCGACCGCCGCCTCGTCCTCGTCGGTCAGCGGCTCCCCGCCGCGCTCGAAGACCAGCAGGGCGGCGCTCACGTCGGCGTCGGGGAACTCCTCCAGCAGGGCCTCCACCTGGGCGGACTGCGTCTCGGCCGGCAGACCGGCGGAGGGGAAGGCATCGCTCTCCACGCTCGGCACGAGCACGAAGAGGGCCGCGCTGGCGACCACCGCCAGGCCCAGCACGACCCAGGCCCCGACCCGTCCGACCAGCGCACGCAGCACAACGATCCACCTCACGACTTGGTAACCAAAACTTTTGGCTATCTACGGGTTTAGCATGTCCCACATGTCCACTGCGCACAAGGCCAGCACCGACGGGCCGGCGATCGCCGCCAGGGTGCGGCGCGTGCAGGTGATCTCCGACAAGGTGCAGCGCCGGCTCGCGCGGCTGCTGGAGGTCAACCCCACCGACCTGACGGCGATGGAGCACCTGCTGGAGAGCGGCCCGATGACGGCCAGCGAGCTGGCGAGCCGCATGCAGATGTCGACTGCGGCCACGACGCACGTCATCGACCGGCTGAGCCGGGCCGGGCACGTCCGGCGCGCGGCGCACCCGTCGGACCGTCGCAAGATCCGGGTGGAGACGGAGCCGGAGGCGGTGGAGCGGGCGATGGTGGAGCTGCGGCCGATCATCGCCGGCGTGGTGCAGGTGGCCTCGGCCCGCAGCGCGGAGGAGCGGGCGGTGATCGCCTCGTTCCTCGACGACGTGTCGGCGTTCTACGCCTCGCTGCTGGAGGAGCCGGAGCGCTGACCGGGCTCAGAGACCGTCGAGGCCCTCGACGACCGTCTCGGCGCGCCGCCGGCGTGCCAGGTAGTCGTGCCAGACCACCCGGGCGACGGTGGAGCGGTGCGGCACCCAGTCGCGGGCGACGTCGACCAGTGCCTCGCCGGTGAGCGGTCCGGGGGCGCCGACCACCTCGCCGCAGCCGACCTGCAGGGCCCGGTCGCCGACCGGCCACTCGTCGGGGAACCCGCGGCAGGCCAGCAGCCAGACGTCGGCCGTCCACGGTCCGATGCCGCGGACCCCCAGCAGGGCACGACGGCAGGCGTCCCGGTCGCCGGTGATCACCGCCGCCCAGTCCACCGTGCCGTCGAGGACGCCGCGGGCCAGGTCGGCGACGTAGCCGGCCTTCTGCCGGGTCAGGCCGCAGCCCCGCAGCGCGTCGAGGTCGAGTGGTGCCACCGCCTCGGGGGTGACGGCGCCGGCCAGCGCGCGGAGCCGGTCGAAGGTGGCCTTGCCCGAGGCGAGCGAGACCTGCTGCTCCAGCACCAGCAGCACCAGGGTGGCGAAGCTCGGTGGGCGGCTCCAGAAGCCGGGACGTCCGAACCGGTCGACCACCGCGGCCAGCCGGGCGTCGGCGTCGACCACCAGGTCGAGGGTGGCCGCGAACCGCTCGGCGTCGAGCGTGCCGCCGTCCGGGGGAGGAGGGGAGTCCGGTTCGGGCGGGCGCACCCCGGCACTCTGCCACGCCCGCGGAGGCCGTCGCGGCGGGTGGGCAGCGGTACAGTGCACGCCCGTGGCACTCACCATCGGAATCGTCGGCCTGCCCAACGCCGGCAAGTCGACCCTGTTCAACGCGCTGACCCGCAACGAGGTGCTGGCGGCGAACTACCCGTTCGCCACCATCGAGCCGAACGTGGGTGTGGTGGGCGTGCCGGATCCGCGGCTGCCGGTGCTGGCCGAGATGTTCGGCTCGGCCGAGATCATCCCCGCCACCGTCTCCTTCGTCGACATCGCCGGCATCGTCAAGGGCGCCAGCCAGGGCGAGGGGATGGGCAACGCGTTCCTCTCCCACATCCGTGAGGCCGACGCGATCTGCCAGGTGACCCGGGTGTTCCGCGACCCCGACGTCACCCACGTCGACGGCGCGGTCGACCCCGGCAACGACATCGAGACCATCACCACCGAGCTGGTGCTGGCCGACATCCAGACCTTGGAGAAGGCGGTGCCGCGGCTGCAGAAGGAGTCGCGGATGAACAAGGACCGCGCCGCGGTGCTGGAGGCCGTTCAGCAGGCGCTGGAGGTGCTGAACGAGGGCCGCACCGTCTTCCAGGCCGGGCTCGACCGCGAGCCGCTGCGCGAGTTCTTCCTGCTCAGCGCCAAGCCGTTCCTCTACGTCTTCAACTGCGATTCCGAGGAGCTGGCCGACGAGGCTCTGCTGCAGCGGATGCGCGAGCTGGTGGCCCCGGCCGAGGCGATCTTCCTCGACGCCAAGATCGAGTCCGAGCTGGCCCAGATGGAGCCCGAGGACGCCGCGGAGTTCCTCGCCGACCTCGGCGTGGAGGAGCCCGGCCTGGACCACCTGGCCCGCGTCGGCTACCAGACGCTCGGGCTGCAGTCCTATCTGACCGCCGGCCCGAAGGAGGCCCGCGGCTGGACGATCAAGGTCGGCGCGACCGCCCCGGAGGCCGCCGGCGTCATCCACACCGACTTCCAGAAGGGCTTCATCAAGGCCGAGGTCGTCTCCTTCGACGACCTCGTCGCCGCCGGCTCGATGGCCGCGGCGAAGGCGGCCGGCAAGGTGCGGCTGGAGGGCAAGGACTACGTCATGGCCGACGGCGACGTGGTGGAGTTCCGCTTCAACGTGTGAGGGGTCCCGCTTCCAGCGCTAGGGCGGTTGTCCTTCGCGAACCGGCGCTGGGCGCTCTCGCTGATCGGCGTGAAGAAGTTGATGAGGTTGCCGTCCGGATCCCGGGCGAGCAGCGAGCGGTTGCCCCACGGCATGTCCGTCGGCGCGTTGACGAACGCATCGACGACGTCCTGAAGATCCTCATAGGTCGCGTCCACGTCGTCGACGAGGAAGTCCAGGGTGACGCTGCGATTCGCGCGAGCCTCGGCGGCGTTGTCTCCGAGCAGCTGCACGGTGGCGGAGCTGGCGATGGCCAGCGTGCCCGATGGCGTGCGAAGTTCGGCGAACAGCGGGTGGAGCCGCTCGGCGGTGATTCCGGTGGCTGCTTCGTAGAACGCGACGAGCGCGTCGACGTCGTCGGTGATGATGCGAGTGGCTGCCAGCTGCATGGCCTTCTCCTTCTGTTGTGGATCTGGCCGACGGGCTCGGCCATGGACATCACGGTATGACCTATACCGGGCGAGAACTGTCCTGTATGTGGGCGACAATGGCTGTCATGGCCGACACGACCGCTCGGGCGCTGCGGGTGCTCGAGCTCCTCCAGTCGGCGCAGCAGCGCACTGTCGCCGAGCTGGCAGATCGACTCGGCGTCGACGAGCGGACCATCCGCAGAGACATGTCGCGGCTGGTCGACCTGGGGCTGCCCGTGGAGACGTTGCGGGGGCGCTACGGCGGCTATCGGCTCGCGCCCGGTCGGCGTGTCCTCCCGCTCATGTTCAGCGCCGAGGAGGCCGTCGCGGTGTACCTCGGGCTCGTCCGCGCGCAGGCGGCATCAGGTGAGCCCGAGATCGCCGCGCAGACCGCCCTCTCCAAGATCAGAAGAGCGCTGCCGACCGCTGGTGCGGAGCGGGTCGATGCCCTTCTGGGGGTGATGGCGCGTACCTCCCAGCACGGCGACGCTGCTCCCGACCCTGCCGTGATGCTGACCTTGGCGGAGGCCGTCGCGCGTCGACAGGCACTCGACCTGCGCTACGTCAGCCGTGACGGCGTCTCCTCCCGCCGAGCGGTCCACCCGTACGGCCTGGTCGCGCACTCGAACCGGTGGTATCTCGTCGCCTTCGATACGGAACGCCAGGAGGAGCGGACCTTCCGGGTCGACAGGGTTCGAGCGGCTCGATCCCTGCGCGAGACCTTCACCCCGCCTGACCGCCCGGATGCGGAAGGGCACCTGCTCGATCTGTTCGCCGATGCGGACTACCGGTGGCAGGTGGTGCTGCGCATCCGAACGACGGAGGATCGCATCCGGGTTCACCTGCCGCGGAGCGTGGCCCGGCTCGAGCGGCAGGGCCGCGGAGAGGCCGGGACGGGCGAGGGCAGCCTGCCGTGGTATCGGGCTGAGATCCACGCCGAGAGTCTCGACTGGCTGCCGTCCGTGATCGCGGCTCTCGACTGCGAGGTGACGATCGAAGGCCCAGGCGAGCTCCGAGACCGCGTCCGGGCTGCGGCGGCGAGGATGACGCGCGCCGCGGGCGACGACGTGAGACCGACCGGGCCATGAGCCAGCGGGGCGCGCAGGTGGTTCCCGCCGCGGCGACGTGGTCGAGCTCCGCTTCACCGTGTGAGCAGGTGTGCTTCGACCACCGTCTGACCGAGACGGCGTGGCGGTGGTCGGTTCGGTGTCAGAGCGCAGCGTTGATCCGCGGGTCGCGCGCGATCGCCACCCCCAGCGCGCCGGGGATCAGCCCGACCGGCGCGGGTCTGATCCGCTCGAGGCCGAGCTGCTCGACGAGCGCGGTCACCTTCTCGAACACCCCGTGCTCCTGGCGCTCGTGGTCGGTGGCGACCCAGTAGCACCCGTGCTCGGCGTCCACGCCGCCGTGGAGCCGAATCAGCCGCACCAGCTCGGCGACCTGCGCCTCTTGCGTCACTGCTGCTCTCCTGCGCCGCTTCCCACGGCTCCAGGTGCTCCCGTCCCAGCCGCAGCCGCACGTACCGGTCGATCGATCCGAGGATCCATCGGGGTCGCAATGCGCAAGCGTCGTCAGGTGCGGGCGTTGGAACGCAGGAATCCACCGATCAGCGTCGTCGCCGGGACGCGTCACCGCTTCATCAGGAGGCTGATGATCGTGCTGACGAGGGCACTTGTTCTGCGCCTCGCGCAGACCCGTCGTGCCCTGCCTGGGGCGTCCAGGAATCCAACGTCTGAGGCTGCCAGGAACAGGGGGTTATCTCGGCACCGCTCAGTCGGGATGATGGCCGCATGCTCGCTGGACTTGCACAGGTGGCCGGATCCGCGCTGCGCGGCTTCTTCTCTCTGCTCCGGCGCGTCCGTCATCCGCGCCCTATACATTCGCGCGGGCTGGTGCTGACGGGGCAGGCCACCCCGATTCGCGAGGCGGGGCCGTCAGGCATCAGCTGGATCGACGACCTCCGGGGAAGGCCGCTCGAGGTGACCGCGCGGCTGTCCCGAGGAGTCGGGCTGCCCGATGAACTGCCAGACGTGCTCGGCCTCGCGTTGCGATTCCACGCCGACGACGGTCGGCACGCGGATGTGCTGCTCGCGTCGACGGGCACCGGGTTCCCGTTCCGGTTCGTCCTCGTGCCCCGGCGCTCGGCGACGGGCACGACGTTCGGGAGTCTCCTGCCGTACCGCTCGCCACGGGGACCGGTGCTGATCTGTGCCCGGAGCGTCCCCTCGCGTGTGCTCCCGGCGGAACTCGGCGCTCTGCGGCGGTCGCTCGAGGAGCAGCCGTGGCGGGTCCGGCTGTATCACGCGGCACCGACCCGCGTGTGGCGTCCCTTCGCGCAGGTGCTGCTTCGGCCTGCTGCCGAGGTGGACTCAGCGGAGCTTCGTTTCGATCCGGTGGGGCATCCGCTCCCCGGGTCCACCACCTACCCTTGGGTGCGCAGAGTGCGCGAGCCGAGCTACCGCGCCGCACAGCGCGTGATCTCCGAGTAGGTCAGGGGCGGCGTACCCCTGCATCGCGGTCTGCGTGAAGTTGATCGTTGCGGGACGTGGTGGGGTTCCGCTTCAACGTCTGAATCTGCGTCATCACCCTGGTCACAGGGCTTGGGTGGTCCGTCGGGGCACGTGAGGACCAGGCGGTGTCGACGGCCCGCCGCCTCGGTCCTCCGAATCGGGCACCAGGTGCCCGAAGGTGGAGAGCACCTGCGGGTCGATGGTCGGGTCCACCCCGCCGTGGAGCCGGATCAGCCGCACCAGCTCGGCGACCTGCGCCTCGCGGGTCATCTGCGGCTCTCCTGCGCCGCTTCCCAGGCCTCCAGGTACTCCCGTCCCAGCCGCAGCCGCACATGGCGGTCGATTCCGTCGAATGTTCTCGTCAGCGCCTCGCGGGTGGGCTCGACCAGCGTGAGCCGCTCGCCCAGGACGCTGCTGACGGACACCCCGCCCGGCAGCAGCACGCCGAGCCCCAGCTGGTGCCCGAGCCGTAGTCGTCCTGCGCGCCGGTGACCACGAAGGCGTCGTAGAGGACGAAGGTGACCGCCTGCTCGACCGCGGGGAGCCCCGGGGTCTGCCGAGGCGGCACTGGCTCTGCCGCGGGCCGAAGTGCTCGTCGACGAGCTGCGCCATCTCCACCGCGTCCATGCGCCTCAGGCCTCCGGCTCGTCGGGCGTGGGGTGGACGCCTCGGTGGTCGGTGTGCGCACCGATGCCTCGCCCGTCCGTGACGATGGTCGGGCTGCGGGTCGGGGCAGTCTGGCAGGCCCGGTCGGCTCAGCTGGGGTGCAGCCGTCCAGCCGGAGGGTGGGAGGGAGCGCACCACGACCGAGCAGGGAGGATGCTCAGCACGACCCCGACGGAGGACAGGCATGGCACCGAGACAGTTCATCTTCCGCGCCGGCGAGGCAGAGCAGCAGCGGTGCCCGGACGGCGCGCAGGCGGCCTACGAGGCGTTCCAGGCGTACGCCGACGAGCACGCGGACGCCGAGAGCCTCCGCATCGAGGACGAGGCGGCGGGCGAGGCGCTGGTGCTGCTGCTGACGCGGGGCGCCGTCGCCCGCACGAGAGCAGTCGCGGGATCCGCCGAGCCGCACACCGAGTACTGCGCGGTCGCCAGGCCCACCCTGTACGGGCGGTTCGTGATGCGGTTCCTCGAGGACGGCTACGCCGGGGTCGACCACTCCGGTCTGTGGCTCCGCGAGCTCGCCGACCTCGACGCCCCGCCAGAGGAGCAGGGCGAGCGGCGGGCCGCGGCGGTGTCGACGGAGCGCGAAGCCCTCGACGAGGTGCTGCGGATGTGGAGCGACTCGGGCTACGTCGACCCGACCGACCAGTACTACGTCTTCTTCGACACGCACACGCTGGAGATGTCGCGGGCCGAGCGGGCCGAGCTGCTGGCGCTGGTCGGGCGCCTCGGTCTCGAACGCGCCGACCCGCCCGCGGGCGCGGCGAGCGGCGAGGTCTGGGTGCGCAAGGACGAGCGCCTCGAGGCCGAGCTCGAGCAGTGGTCGTGAGGCCAGCGGCTGTCAGGACGCCGGTGTGCGCCCAGCACCGCGAGCAGCGGCTGGCTGGCGGTCACCCGGGTGCGCAGGCCCACCCCGACCGCGCCCACCAGTAGCCACACCGGCGTGGGGCGAGCAGGCGTCTGGCGGAGCCATCCGCGGGCGCGCCCCGTCGAGGTGCGCGGTACCGGTGGGGGTCGACGTCATGGTGGTTCCCCGCGGGCAGGGCACCCCGTCGGTCAGGCCGCGAACTCGGGCAGGAGCGCCAGCGTCCGCTCCGCGAGGCTGTCGAGAGAGTTCCCCGTCTCGCCGAACACGGCGCTGCGGACGTCCCCTCGCAGCGGGTCGGCCCAGACCCGGGGGATCTCGTCACGGCCGACGAAGGCGCCGAGCACCGAGCCCACCGTGGCCCCGTTGCTGTCGGTGTCCCAGCCGCAGCGCACGACCAGGCCGATGCTCGACGTGAGGTCTCCCGCACCCCACAGGATCGCGACGAGGATCATCGCCGCGTTGTTGATCGTGTGCACGTCGCTGTAGTGGCCGTACTCCTCGACCACGGCGTCGCGCGCCTGGGGGAAGGTCCAGCCCGCCTCGTGCCAGCCGACCACGGCATCGAGTGCTCCGGCCAGACGCGACCGTTCGGGGACGACGGCACGCGCCCGGTCGACGACCTCCCGCAGGTCGCGGGCGACGAGGGCGGAGGCCACCAGCGCAGCGGCCCAGCGCGCTCCGTGGATGCCGTTGGCCGTGTGCGACAGCCGGGCATCCCGCTCGGCGAGCGCTGCGGCGGCCGACGGGTCGCCCGGCTTCACGTACCCCCAGAAGTCCGCCCGGATCAGTGCGCCGATCCACTCACGGTACGGGTTGCGCACCCTCGCCGCCCTGCTCGCCGGGACGCCGTCCACCAGGTTCCGCATCGCGGCCCGCTCCGCGGTGAAGACCTGGTGGTACGGCAGGCTCCTCAGCCAGGCCGAGGCGACGTCCTCGGTCGTGAAGGACGCACCGTGCTGTTCGGCGAGGGTGAGCGCGAGGATCGTGTAGTCGATGTCGTCGTCGCGGGCCATCCCGTCGATCTCCCCGCGGAACGTGCCGACGGCTCCGCCCGCGTTGAACGGCGGCTGCTCCGCGTCCGGGTCCAGCCGGGGGAGGTAGTCCTCCACCGTCTCGATCCCCGCCCGGGCGAGGTAGCGCTCGATCTGCGGCCACGACCACCCCTCGACCGGTTTCCCCAGCAGGCAGCCAGCAGCCCTGCCGAGCCACGTCCCGCGGATGCGCTCGGGGAGCGCGTCGCCGTCGACCGGTGCCGGCGGGATCGCCGGGGCCGGGTCATCGGTCTCGTCCCAGGGCCACCCCCGGACGCGGAGGCCGGCGGACAGCTCCGTGAGCAGGGCGACCGCATCGCCCCCGGATCCGGAGCGGAGGCGGTCGACGGCCGGCCGCAGGTGCTCGACGTCGACGCCTGACTCCCGGAGCTGGTTGAACTCGTGGATCGCGAGCTCGTCCCCGACGGCGTCGAACCGGATCTCGATGGTCATGTCGTGCCGCCTCCTGGGAACTGCGCCGTCGCCTGGCTCCGAGACACCTCCGCAGCCGTCGCCGTCCGTCAGGCCTGGAGGCCGCCCGCGGTGCGTGCTCGCTCCCGAACGTAGCCGAGGGGGACCTCTGCTGGAGGGCGACCAGCCGAACCCGGGACGGGTCTCGCGTCGACCTCATGCCCCCGAGGCCGAAGGCGAGGCGCCTCGGGGGACGTCCGGCCCGCCGATCGGCGGCCACCCGGAGAAGGCCGGGCCCCGCCGGTCACCAGCCGGCGTCACCAGCCCGGAGGTGTGCAGCCGCTGCAGGTCGATCAACCGGACCCAGCGGACGTCCTCGGTGAGGGAGCCGGCGGTGACGGCCGTGGTGGGGGAGTCGACGGTGGCCTCGACGTCGACCCCGCCGCCCGGGTCGGTGCGGCGGATGAGGAGGTCGCCGCAGGTGGGGCAGTCGTCGTCCTCGGGCGGCAGGCCGGCCCGGACTGCTCCGCGGTGACGGTGCTGCTGAGGAGGTTCCCCGCGTCGTTCCAGCCCCGGCCGTCCCCGACGTCCAGCCGCGCGTACCCGCCGTCCAGGGTGGAGCGTCCACCTCAGCCAGCGACGCACCCGGCACCCCCCAGGTGATGGGCGTAGGTGTTCGCCGCTGGCACCACCCCGTGGGGACCGTGCCGACGACGACGGGTGGGCTGAACCACCAGATCGAGCACCACCTGTTCCCGTCGATGGTCCGCCCGAGCCTGCGCAAGGTGCAGACGATGCTGGCCGAGCACTGCGCCGCGGTCAGCGTCCCCTGCAGCCAGACCCCGCTGATCGAGGCCCACCGCGTGGGACAGTCGAGGCGGCGGCATGAGCGGCGCTCCCAGACGCTGTGAGTGGCTTGTCAGTCCCGCCAGTCCAGCCCGAGCCTTGCTGGGTGTCCACGCGGCCGTGCTTGGATGCTGCCGTGGCCGATGTCGAGGAGTCCTTCGACCGGGTGGTTCTGGTCTTCAACCCGGTGAACCGGCGCGTGCCCCGCACCATCGCCGAGGGGCTGCAGGAGGAGCTGCGCGTCCGCCGTCCCGCGCTGCCGGTGACCCTGGTGCCCACCACCCACGCCGGTCATGCCCGTGAGCTCGCCGCCGCCGAGGCGGAGGTCGGGCGGCCGTTGGTGGTCGCGGTCAGCGGCGACGGGGTGTTCAGCGAGGTGGTCAACGGCGTGATGGAGGTCGCCGACCGCAGGCCGGGGACGTCCCGGCAGGCGGTCGCGGCGGTGGTGGCCGGCGGCAACGCCAACGACCACCGGCGCAGCACCCGGCGGATGTCCACCGTGGACGCCGTGGCCAACGGGCGCACCCGCCGGCTGGACCTGCTCCGGCTCACCGTGACGACCGACGTCGGCGTGACCACCCGCTACGCCCACTCCTACGTCGGCCTGGGACTGACCCCGCTGATGGCGATCGGGCTCAACCGCGCCTCCCGCGGCACCTGGAAGGAGCTGCTCGCCGTCGTCCGCACCGTCGGCACCCTCGCCCCCGTCGAGGTCGTCACCGCCGACGACGAGGTCCTCTGCCTGGACAGCCTCGTCCTGGCCAACGTGGAGCGGATGGCGAAGTACGGCCGGGTCAGCCGGTCCGGCCAGCCCGACGACGGGCTGTTCGAGGTGCTCGCCTGGCCGCACCGCCGCCGCTGGCGGCTCGGACTGACCGCGGTGCGCGCGGCGACCGTCGGGCTGGGTCACCAGACCCGCACCCGGCGGTACGCGTTCCGCACCACCAGCGACCTGCCCGCGCAGGTGGACGGCGAGCTGGTCGCGCTGCCGGCCGGTGCCCAGGTCACCGTGGAGTGCGCGCACCACGCCCTGCTCACCATCGGCTGACCAGACAGCCCTCAGGACCGCGACGCCTCGCCGGTGAGGGTCCTCGAGCTCGCCCGCCAGCCCTCCTACCGCTGGCTGGCCCAGCCGGTCACGCCACGAGATCGTGACCAGGCCGCCTTGGCCAACGCCTTGTTCGACGCCCACCGTGACGACCCGGAGTTCGGTCACCGACTCCTTGGTGACGAAGCCCGCGCGGCGGCTACCAGGGGTCGCGACCGGACGGTATGGCGGATCTGTGCCGACAACGGCTGGTGGAGTGGTCCCCGCCGGTGATCGGTCTGGCGAACCTGCACACCGGGCCGTTGCTGTGGGTGCCGGCCCGGGTCTCGCCCGACGCCAGGCCCGAGCACCTCGCGCTGTGGATCGCCGCCTGGCTCGAGTTCGAGAGCTCGTACTGAGCCGCGATCGACCGCGCGGGCGGCAGCCAGCGGCCCGGTGGTGCGGCCGGGAGCGTGCCGCAGCCCGCGGGGTGGGGGCACCGTCGCGTCGCCGGACGTCCGCCCGGTGTTCGCCCGGCGTCCGTTGCGGCACCACCCCCGGCACCGGTGGGGTGGTCCGTGCTGCCCCACCGGAGGAGACCCGCATGAACGCCCCCGTCGACGCCCCGATCGCCCGCCGCCGGCTGCTCACCACCGCGGGCGCCGGCCTGGCCGCCGCCACGCTGACCCCGGCGCTCCCGGCCCGCGCCGAGCTCGCGGCCGACCCGTTCCGGCTGGGGGTGGCCTCCGGCGACCCCGACGCCACCTCGGTGGTGCTGTGGACGCGTCTCGCCCCGGCCCCCACCGACGCCTCCACCTCCTTCGGCATGCGCGGGCAGGGTGAGGTGCCGGTCACCCTGCGGGTCGCGACCTCCGCGGCCCGGTTGGCCGAGGAGCGGACCTGCCTGCGGGTCGAGACCCACACCGCGGTCCAGAGCGAGGGCTACTCGGTGCACGCGCTGGTCGAGGGGCTCCAGCCGCGGACGCGGTACTACTACCAGTTCCTGGCCGGGGGCCACGCCAGCCCGGTCGGGGAGACCCGGACGCTGCCGGCTCCCGGCAGCCTCACCCCGGTGCGGTTCGCGGTGATCAACTGCCAGAACCTCGTCGAGGGCCGGGCCGAGCTGCACTTCACCGCGATGACCGACCTGGCGCGTCACCACGACGTCGACTTCGTGGTCCACCTCGGCGACTACATCTACGAGTTCGGCCGTGCCGCGCACCTGCCGCCGGAGCCGGTCACCAACCTGGTCGGCTACCGCACCCGCTACGGGCAGTACAAGCAGCGGGAGAGCCTTCGCGAGCTGCACCGGCGCTTCCCGGTGTTCGCCGTGCCCGACGACCACGAGTTCTTCAACGACGTCCGCGGCGGCAACCTCGGTGCGCGGCCCGTGCGCTGGAACGCGGCGCTGCGCGTCTACTGGGAGAACCTGCCGTTCCGCAACCGGCCCGAGCAGGACGCCGGCGGCCGGTTCTGGATGCGTCTGCACCAGCGGGTGCGGTGGGCCGACACCCTCGACCTGTTCCTCACCGACATCCGCCAGCACGAGGGCGCCGACGGGCTGCTCGGTGCCGCCCAGCAGGCCGAGCTGCTCGAGTTCCTCGACACCAGCGACGCCCGCTTCACCGCGATCGGCACCCAGAGCCCGATGTCGAGCTGGGCCGGCCGCGGCGGCATGTGGAGGAGCCACCCGGGTGTCCGACGCCAGGTGACCGACCGGCTGCTGGCCCGCAAGCAGGCCGACCCCCGTGGCTTCAACCCGGTGGTGCTGGCCGGGGACCTGCACTGCGGGATGGTCACCCACGTCCAGGCCGACCCCGACGACGTCGCCTCCACCCCGGTCGCGACCGAGTTCGTCAACGCGGCGATGACCAGCGGCAGCGCCACCAACTGGGAGCAGGTGCTCGCGGCCGGCGACGGCGGCCCCGGCTTCCTCGCCGCCTACGGCTACACCGACGGCGGCGGCTGGAACCAGTACAACGGCCTGACCGTGCACACCGTCACCGGGACCAGCTGGACCACGACCTACCACCTGACCAACCAGATCCGTGACCCGCAGGGCGGCATGAGCGGGACGCGGACGTGGATGCTGCGCCACGGCGCCCGGGTGGGCAGCGTCCGCAGCACGGGCTGAGCCGGACCGCTACCGGTCGCGCCAGCTGTGGCTGGGCGTCCAGCCGAACAGGCGCCGCATCCTGCTGCAGTCGAAGGCCGACCGGGGGTCGGTGTAGTCGTCGGCGAAGGAGTCGTAGCCGTCGTAGTACTCCGCCATCAGCTCACGCAGGCCCCGCTTCGCGCGGGTGTCGGCGGCGGCGATGAGGCAGACCTCGTGGCCGCTGCTGGTGCCCTCGGCGGCCGCCCGGTAGGCGGTGCCGACGTCGCGGGCGTCGATGTAGCTCCAGAAGTTGGCCATGCTGAGGCTCGGGTCGCCCCACTCCGCGGCGAACCGGTCGTAGCCGTCGGGGTCGATGACGTTGTTGATCCGCAGCCCGACCCACGCCGTGCCGGGGGAGGCGAGCGCCATCGAGTCGGCGATGACCTCGCTGATGTACTTGCTGAGCGCGTAGGTGTTGGGGGAGGGGCGCCGTTCGCTCTCGTCGAAGGGGATCCGCGCCGGCGTGACGCCCTCGGTCAGCAGGCCGGTCGCCATCTCGCTGGAGGCGTAGACCACCCGGGGGACGCCGAGGTCGCCGGCGGCCTGCAGCACGTTGTGGGCGCTGACGACGTTGGTGTCGAAGACGTCGATCCGGGCCTGCCCGCTCGGCGACGGGTTCGCCGCCAGGTGGCAGACCACCTCGGGCCGGAACTGGGCCAGCGCGTCGTAGACCCGTCCCGCGTCGGTCAGGTCGACCCGGCAGAACGTCCCCGGCAGCTCCAGCTCAGGCCGCTCGTGGAGGTCGAGGTTGACCACCTCGTGCCCCGCCTCGGCCATCTCCCGGACCACCCACTGACCCGCCCGGCCCGTCCCACCGGTCACGACGACCTTCATCCGCAGCTCCTCTGCTCGACGCGGTACACCTCCGACCGGGGCGAGGTACCCCGGCTCCGGACGCCGACGCAGAATGGGTGGATGACGACCCTCGCCGACTTCTCCGCCGACTCCCTCGACGGCCGCGACACCGACCTCGCCGACCACCTCGGCCAGGTGGTGCTGGTGGTCAACACCGCTTCGGAATGCGGGCTGACTCAGCAGTACGAGGGGCTTCAGCAGCTCTATGAGACCTACCAGGACCGCGGGTTCACCGTGCTCGGCTTCCCCTGCGACCAGTTCGCCCACCAGGAGCCGGGCGACGCCGCCCAGATCGCTGAGTTCTGCCAGCGCAACTTCGGCATCACGTTCCCGATGTTCGCCAAGATCGAGGTGAACGGCGACGGCGCGCACCCGCTCTACCAGTGGCTGCGCGGCGAGGAGGGTGACGTGCCCGGCGCGGCGATCGAGTGGAACTTCACCAAGTTCCTCATCGACCGCGACGGCCGGGTGCTGGAGCGTTACGCCCCGCAGACCGAGCCCGCCTCGCTGACCGGCGACATCGAGCGCGCCCTGGCCGACCCCGCCTGAGCGACCCGCCGCTCCCGGGGTACCACCCCCGCATGAGCACCGACCCCCCGCTGCTGCAGATCGACCGCTCCACCGTCCGCTGGTCGCGTCCCCGCACCCCCGACGACCCGGTGCTGCTGGTGCTGCACGGGCACGGGATGGACGAGTCGATGGGCTTCGAGCTGCACCGCCGGCTGCCGTCCGAGCTCGCCGTCGCCTTCCTCCGCGGCCCACTGCGTCGCCAGGGCGGCTACGGCTGGTTCCCGCTCGACGCCAGCGTCACCCCCGCCCAGATCCGCGCCTCGGCGCACGCGGTGCTGGAGTGGATGGACGCCGAGGGCTTCGACCGCCCCGTCCACGTGCTCGGCTTCTCCCAGGGCGCCTGCACCGCGGTGGAGGCGGTCTGCGCCGCACCCGAACGCTTCGCCAGCGTGGTCAACCTGTCGGGGTTCGTCTCGCCCACCACGGTCGCCCCCGAGGCACTGCGACGACGCCGGCTGCCCGCCCTCTACGCCCGCGGTGAGTCCGACACCCTGGTGCCGTCCCTGCTGGTCGGTTGGACGCAGCAGTGGATGCGGGACCACCTGCAGCTCACCGAGCACAGCTACCCCGGTCTCGGCCACTCCGTCGCCGACGCCGAGCTCGACGACCTCTCGGACTTCCTCCGGCACCAGCTCGGCGGCACCCCGGCCCGGCACGTCGGGTAGCGGCCCCCGGGAGCACTAGCCTGCGGGCTGTCCGCAGCAGTCGAGCAGCCCAGGAGCGCGTGTGGTCCCGGCCCGCAACACCGTCCACCTCTTCGAGGTCGGTGCCGCCGACGCCGCACGCCTGGACGACCTGGACGGCGTCCGCGCGGTGCTGGCCGAGGTGGTGGAGGGTGCTGGGCTGACGCCGCTGGGGGAGACCTCGCACCGTTTCCAGCCGCAGGGTCTGAGCATCGCGGTGCTGCTGGCGGAGTCCCACATCGCGGTGCACACCTGGCCCGAGCAGGGCACCGCCTACGTCACCCTCACCACCTGCCGCGAACCCGACGCCGACTTCACCGCCCGCACCGTCGCCCTGCTGCGGGAGCGGTTCGGCGCCGCCGCGGTGGACGTCCGGGAGCTCCGCTGATGGCGCGCCCCCGGCTGAGGATGCGGCTGGGTCGCCATCTCATCGGCGAGCCGCCGTGGCGCTCGATGCCGCACGGTGTCGCGGTCTACAAGGAGTGGGACCCCGAGGACCGGAAGTTCTACCACTGGGAGGAGTGGGAGCTCCTCGGTTATGAGAACCTCGACTTCTGGGTCGCCTACGACCACTACTCCCGCGAGGTCTCGCTGTACTGGCCGGCGACCAGCGAGCCCCAGCTCGATCCCACCCAGCTGCGCCAGCACCAGCAGGTCGTCGCCGCTGTCGACGGCCACCAGCGCACCTGGAGGGTGGTGGAGGCCGGTGCCGGCACCATCGACCACCTCGAGGGCGGGTTCACCTACGACATCACCCACGGCCAGCAGGTCGCCTACGCCGAGCTGCGCGAGGTCGGCGGACCGCACCGGGTGGTGGTGGAGCGCTTCGACGACCGCGTCCTCGACACCTACGCCGCCCGCACCCTCGACGTCACCGCCCAGAAGCAGCACTTCGGACGCCGGATCGCCCCGCGCAGCTGGCGGGGTCTCCTCACCGCGCTCGCCGTGCTCGCCTTCGTCCTCATCAGCGTGGTGACCTGCGGCGGACCCGGCCGCGCCACCGACTGCACCCCCCGCGCCGGCCAGACGGTCGACGACTGCCGCACCGGCTACGGCGGCGGAGGCGGCGGGATCGGCAAGTGAACGACCACCGACGAAAGGCCCGACCATGACCGAGGACACCTCCTCTCTCAGCCTGATGCCCCTGCTGTCCACCGTCGTCTACTCCGTCGTCGGCATCGTGCTGATGGTGCTGACGATCGTGGTCGTCAACAAGCTGTTCCGGCTGCAGCTGCACCGCGAGCTGGTCAAGGAGCACAACGTCGCCTTCGGCGTGATGCTCGGCGGGCTGGCGGTGGCGATCGCCATCATCATCGCCGGCACCATCATCTCCCCGTGACGAGCACGTCCGCGACGGTCGCGGGCCGGGGCGGGCGGCGCCGCGCGCAGCTGGACCGGCCCACCGTCTTCGCCGCCGCGCTGCTGGTCGCGGTCGGCGGCATCGTCTACGAGCTGATCCTCGGCACCACCGCCTCCTACCTCTTCGGCAACTCCGTGGTCGCCTTCTCCCTGGCCACCGGGCTGACCCTGTTCGGGATGGGCCTGGGGTCCCTGCTGGCGTCCCGGCTGACCGCCGACCCAGGGCTCAACTTCGCCCGCAACGAGGTGCTGCTCGCGCTGGCCGGCGGCAGCTCGGTGCTGCTAATCCACTGGGCGTTCGCCGCCACCGACGTCTACTGGGTGGTCTTCGTGGTGCTCTCGCTGGCGGTCGGGATCGGGATCGGGGTGGAGATCCCGCTCCTGGTCTCGGTGGTGCGCTCCAGCGGCCGCGACGAGTCGGTCGACCTGCTGTCGAAGGTGCTGGCGCTGGACTACTTCGGCGCCCTGGTGGCCTCCCTGCTCTTCCCCTTCCTGCTGCTGCCGGTGCTCGGGCTGGCCCGGACCGCCGCCGCGGTGGCCGTCCTCAACGTCGGGGTGGCGCTGTTCATGCTGTGGCGGATGGGCGTGCGCACCCGCTGGAACCTCGTCGGCCTGCTGGCCCTGCTGCTCCTGCTCGCCCTGTTCGCGGCCAGCTCCTCCCTGGAGCGGGCGGCGGTCGCCCGCCAGTACCCCGACCCGGTGGTGCACCAGGAGACCACCCGCTACCAGCGGCTGGTGGTGACCGCCTACGGCGCCGACGTCCGGCTCTGGCTCAACGACCAGCTGCAGTTCTCCACCGTCGACGAGGCGCGCTACCACGAGACGCTGGCCCACGCCGCGATGACCTCCCACCCCGATCCGCGCACCGTGGTGGTGCTCGGTGGCGGGGACGGCATGCTGGCCCGGGAGGTGCTGCGCCACCCCGGCGTCGAGCGGGTGACGGTGGTCGACCTCGACCCGGCGGTGACCCGGCTGGCCCGCGAGCACCGGCTGCTGGTGCAGGCCAACGACGGCGCGCTGACCGACCCGCGGGTGGAGGTGGTCAGCACCGACGCCTTCGGCTGGCTCGACGAGCCCGGCCCCGCCGCCGACGTCGTGCTGGCCGACCTGGTCGACCCCGCCGACGACCGGGTGGCCAAGCTGTACTCCCGCGAGATGTACCAGCGGGTCGCCGACCGGCTCGCCCCCGACGGCGTCTTCGCCACCCACGCCACCTCCTCCTTCTTCACCCCCACCGCGCACCGCCAGGTGGCCGCGACCGTCGCGGCCGGGATGCCCGGACGCACCGTCGTCCCGCTGTCGGTCAACGTGCCCACCTTCGGCGAGTGGGGGTTCGCGCTGGCGGTCCCCGGCGGGCCGGGCGGCGTGCTGGTGGAGCCGGAGCGCGGGAGCGTGCCCGGCCTGCTCGAGGCGTCCCCGCTGCCGCCGGGGCTGCGCCACCACGACGCGGACACGCTGTGGACCAGCACCCGGCTCGCCCCGGCCGCGGACGGGCGCCCGGTCGTCGAGGGCTGGGACGTCGCGCCGTCGACCCTGCTCACCCCGCGGGTGCTGGCGGCCTACGACGGCGACATGCGGCGGTGGCGCTACTGACCGCCGCCGACCGGCGCTGTGGGACCGCCTCGCTACAGTGAGCCCGACACGCGACGGCGTGAGCGGACGGGAGCAGCGGTGGCCTTTTGGGACAAGTGGTTCCGACGAGGGGACGACGAGGGCGAGGACGTCCCGATCGAGCTCGACGTCGACGCCCGGCGACGACAGCTGCACCAGCTCGAGCAGTCCTTGGACGCCCTCGTCCGCGGGCTGCGCGAGCACCCGCGGCTGAGCGCCAACCCCGGCTGGCAGGCCCGCACCGCCGAGTACGACCGGCTGGCGGGGGAGGCGATGATGCTGCGCCAGCGGGTGCCCACCCGCGAGGAGCTGCTCGACCTGGCCTTCGAGGTGCGCCCGGTCTTCAACGGCCAGGTGCCCGAGGGGCTGGACGACCTCGTGCCGCTGCAGGACGCGGTGCTGCAGCGCACCCAGGCCCTGGTGGACGTGCTGCCCGGCGAACGGTGACCCGCGGGCTGCGCGACCCGGCGGCTCAGCCGGCGGCGCGGCCCTCGGCGAACTGGGTGCGGTACAGCTCGGCGTAGCGCCCGTCGGCGGCCAGCAGCTCGGTGTGGGTGCCGCGCTCGACCACCCGGCCCGCCTCCAGCACGACGATCTGCTCCGCGGCCCGCACGGTGGAGAGCCGGTGGGCGATGACGATCGACGTCCGCCCGGCCAGCGCAGTGGCCAGTGCCGCCTGCACCGCCGCCTCGGAGGTGGAGTCGAGGTGGGCGGTGGCCTCGTCCAGCACCACCACCCGCGGACGGGCCAGCAGCAGCCGGGCGATGGTCAGCCGCTGCCGCTCACCGCCGGACAGCCGGTAGCCGCGTTCGCCGACCACGGTGTCCAGACCGGCCGGCAGCGAGCGCACCAGGGTCGCCAGCCGGGCCTGCTCGAGCGCGTCCCACAGCGCCTCGTCCTCGGCCTGCGGCCAGGCCAGCCGCAGGTTGGCCCGGATGGTGTCGTGGAACAGGTGCCCGTCCTGGCTCACCAGTGAGACCGAGGAGCGCAGCGAGGCCAACCGGGCGTCGCGGACGTCCACCCCGCCGATGAGCACCTGGCCGCCGTCGACGTCCTGGAGCCGGGTGACCAGCTGGGCGATGGTGGACTTGCCGGCACCGGAGGAGCCGACCAGTGCGGTCATCGTGCCGGCGGGGACGGTGAAGGAGACGTCGTGCAGCACCTGCTCGTCGGGGCGGTCGTCCAGCACGGTGACGTCCTCCAGGGAGGCCAGCGACACCTGGGAGGCGGTCGGGTAGGCGAAGTCGACGTGCTCGACCTGGACGTCGAGGGAGCCGTCGGGCAGGTCGACGGCGTCGGACCGCTCCCGGATCAGCGGCACCAGGTCGAGCACCTCGAACACCCGCTCGAAGCTCACCAGGGCGCTCATCACCTCCACCCGGGCATTCGCCAGCCCGGTCAGCGGCGCGTACAGCCGGGTGATCAGCAGCGCGAGCGAGACCACGGTGCCGGCGTCCAGCCGTCCGTCGCTGGCGAGCACCCCACCGATCCCGTACACCAGGGCCAGCGCGAGTGCGGACACCAGGGTCAGCGCGGTGATGAAGACGGTCTGCGCCATCGCGGTCCGCACCCCGATCTCGCGCACCCGGTCGGCCCGCTCGGTGAACTCCGCGGTCTCGGCCGCCGGATCGGCGAACAGCTTGACCAGCTGGGCGCCGGGGGCGGAGAACCGCTCGGTCATCCGGTTGCCCATCGCGGCGTTGTGGTCGGCGGCCTCGCGCTGCAGGCCGGCCATCCGACGTCCCATCCGACGGGCCGGCAGCACGAACACCGGCAGCAGCACCAGCGCGGCCAGCGTGATGGGCCAGCTGAGGGTGAGCATCACGGCGAGGGTCAGCCCGAGCGCGACGATGTTGGTGACCAGCCCGGACAGGGTCTGGCTGAAGGCCCGCTGCGCCCCGATGACGTCGTTGTTGAGCCGCGAGACCAGCGCCCCGGTGCGCGTGCGGGTGAAGAAGGCGATCGGCATCGTCAGCACGTGGGCGAAGACCTGGCTGCGCAGGTCGAGGATGAGCCCCTCGCCGATCCGCGACGACAGCCAGCGCGTCAGCAGGCCGAGACCGGCCTCGGCGACCGCGGCAGCGGCGATCAGCAGGGCCCAGCGCACCACCACCCCCGCCGGGTCCCCGGCGCTGATGGCGTTGACCACCTCACCGGCCATCACCGGCGTCGCCACCGCCAGCGCCGCGGCCAGCACGCTGGTGACCAGGAAGGCGCCGACCAGCCGGCGGTGCGGGCGGGCGAAGGCGAGGATCCGGCGCAACGTCGCCCGGGTGACCGGACGCTGCTCGCCCCCACGCATGGCCGACCACATCGACTGGTAGGCCGTCAGCTCCATGCTCATGGGCCCCAACCTAGGAGCTCGACCGCGCTGGAGGTCCAGTGCGGCGCTCAGGCGCTGCGGGCCGCGTTCGTGCTCGCCTCGGTGGTGGCCTCGGCCAGGGCGTCCACCACGTCGGACAGCGAGCCCGCCGAACGGGTGGCCCGCTGCAGCGCCGCCCCGGTGCCCCGGCTGCGGATCCGCTCCAGGCCCTCGGTCACCCGCTGCGTGTCGCCGGCGGCGTCCAGGGCAGGACGCACCATCTCCAGCAGGGTCTCGATGTGGTCCCAGGCGGAGACGGTCGACCCGTCGACCGGGTCGACCAGCCGCTCGCGCACCCCGAAGCGGGCGGCCCGCCAGTAGGCGGCGCGGAGCAGCTCGTGGCGGAACCGCGGCGCCGGACGTCCCTCAGCCCACTGCTCGGCGGCGGTGCTGACCAGCGCGCGGGTGAGCCCGGCGATGGTGGCGGCGTCAGCGCTGCGGGCGCAGACGTCGGAGACCCGGACCTCCACGGTGGGGTAGCGCTCGGCGAGCCGGGCCGAGTAGTACACCATCCCCTCGTCGAGGGCGGCCCCGCTGCGGATGAGCTGCTGCTGCGCCTCGCGGTAGGCGGCGGGGGAGCCGAAGGGCTGGGTGCCACCGGCGGTCGGCCACTGCCGCCAGACGATGCTGCGGTAGGAGTCGTAGGTGGTGTCGTCGCCGCCCCAGAACGGTGAGTTGGCGCTGAGCGCGGTGAGCGCGGGCAGCCAGGGCTGCATCCGGTCGACCGCCCCGACCCGCTCCTCGTCGGAGTCCAGCCCCACGTGCACGTGCATCCCGCAGGTGAGGTTGAGCACCGCGACCGGGCCGAAGAGCTCGTCCATCCGCCGGTAGCGGCTGTGCGGGGTGGTGGCCGCGTCGTCCTGAACGGGGCTGGTGCCCACCGCGACGAGCCGCGCGTCGCGGGCCCGTGCGGCCGCGGCGAGCTCGGCGCGGCGGTCCCGCAGCTGGTCGGCGACCTCGGTGAGGTCGACCGACGGCGCGGTGGCCAGCTCGGCCTGCGGCTGCTTGAACTCGTGCTCGAACTGGCCGGTCCCGCGGCGGGTGGCCTCGTGGGCGACGGCCTCACCGACCGGGGCGAGACGGGCGGAGCCGTCGCGGAAGAGGAGGAACTCCTCCTCGACGCCGAGCGTCCGGACCTGGGCTGCCAAGCGTGCTCCTCGGTGTCGTGGTGGTGGGCACCCTGGGGCTGGAGCGACCGTCGAGCATCGTAGTGGCGTCGCGAGGGCGGGCCGAAACCTCCGCGGACCGGTGCGGCGAGGCCGGACTAGAGTCCGCCGCATGGGCATCGACGAGGCGACCGGCGGGGTGCGGGAGAAGGCCGACGAGGCCCAGGACGCGGCCCAGGACGCCGGGCGCGCCATCCAGGACAACCCGCTCTACCGCTGGCTGGTCACCGTCGGGCTCGTGGCCTACGGCGTCGTGCACCTGCTGGTGGCCTGGCTGGCGGTGCAGCTGACCTTCGGCGGGTCGCAGGAGCAGGCGTCCAACACCGGGGCGATGCAGGAGCTGGCCGAGCAGCCCTTCGGCGGCATCATGCTGGTCGTGGTGGCGGTCGGGCTGCTCACGCTCAGCCTCTGGCAGCTGCTCGAGGCCGCCCTCGGCCACCTGGACCGGACCGACCTGGAGCGGGTCCGCAAGCGGCTGAGCTCGCTCGGGCGGGCGGTGCTCTACGCCGCGCTGGGCGTGAGCGCGCTGCTCACCGCGCTCGGGTCGGGCGGCGGTGGTGGCGGGGCCGAGAAGAGCCTGACCGGCCGGCTGCTGGGGCACCCGGCCGGGGTCGTGATGGTGCTGCTCGGCGCCGCAGCGATCGCCGCGGTGGCCGTCGCGATGGGTCTCAAGGGCGTCCGGCGGAAGTTCCGCGAGGACCTGCGCGGCGATCCCGGCACGGTCGGCACCGTGCTGGGCGTGCTCGGCCACGTCGCCAAGGCGATCGCCTTCCTGGTGGTGGCCAGCCTGTTCGTGGCCGCCGCGGTGACCCACGACCCCAACCGCGCCGGCGGTCTGGACGTCGCCTTCAAGGCGGTCCGCGACCAGCCGTTCGGGGTGGTGCTGCTGCTCCTGATGGCCTTCGGGGTGGCCTGCTACGGCCTGTACTGCTTCTTCTGGGCGCGCCGGCCCGCGCACGGCTGAGCCCGCGCGGCGCTCACCAGCACTCGTCGAAGAAGCGCTCCTCCAGCGCCAGGGTGCGCTGCATCAGCGCGGTCAGCCGCTCGTGGTCGTCCGGGCCGCACACCCGTTCCAGCTCGTCGACCAGCCACTGGCACCAGCGGGTGAAGTCGGGTCCACGGTGCAGCTCGACCCAGCCCAGGTGCTCGGCCCGGGTGGGCTCCCCGAGGTCGTCCCGGCTGCCCCAGTCGAGGTAGACCCCCTCCATCACCACCAGCACGGCCAGCAGGTCGGGGTAGCGGCGGGTGTCGACGACCTCGCTCATCAGCTGCTGGAACGCCTGCGTCGACGGCCGGAGCCGGGGTGCGGACGCCTCGACCGGATCGACGCCCAGCGCACGGAAGCTGTCGGTGAAGTAGGTGTTCTCGTCGTCGGCGAGCATCCCGAGCTGCCGCGCCAGCACCAGCCGGGACCCGAGCCGGTCGGCCGAGGCGAGCGCCTGGCCGAGCAGGCGGAGGAACCCGTCGAAGAACTGGTGGTCCTGCACCAGATAGCCGGCCAGCACGGCGTCGTCGAGGACGCCGGCGAAGAGCTCGCGGACGAAGCGGTGGTCGACGCAGCGCCGCCACCCCGCCTCGAGGGCGGGACGGGCCCGGTGCAGCAGGCTCCCGGTCGGCGCGGTCGTGGTCAGCGGCAGCGTCACGGGCCCCATCCTGCCGGGCCCACCGCTCAGGCCCAGCGTCGGGCCGCGGCGACCGCCTGCGCCCCGTAGCCGCCGCCGAAGAGCGCGGCGTGCACCAGCAGCGGATGCAGCTGGTGCAGGCCCACCCGCTGCTGCCAGCCCGCGGCGAGCGGGGAGACCTCCTGGTAGCCGGCGAGCAGCTCGGCCAGGTGCGGCGCCCCGAACAGCGCGAGCATGGCGAGGTCGGTCTCGGCGTGGCCGCCGTGCGCGGCGGGGTCGATCAGCACCGCCTCGGCCCGGCCCTCGACCGCCGTCCAAAGGAGGTTGCCGCTCCACAGGTCGCCGTGCAGCCGCGCGACGCCGTCGCCCACCAGGGCGGGCTGGTCGGCCTCGAGCGCGCCCTCGGCCAGCCGGTCGGCGCACCGCTCCACCACCCGGGCCCCGGCGGTGTCCAGGGCGCCGGCGTCGACGGCGAGCCGGAGGTAGGGCAGCACCCGGTGCTCGGCGTAGAACACACCCCAGGCGCTCGGGGGCTCCTCGGGGGTGGGCAGCACGGTGGCACCGAGGAAGCCCTCGCCGGTGGCGCCGGGCGGCGGGGCGCCCCAGCCGGGAGCGCCGGCCGCGTGGGTGCGGGCCAGGGCGGCACCGCAGGCGCGGGCCGCCGCCGCGTCGGGCCGGGCCGGCTCGACCCGCTCCAGTCGCAGCCCGTCACGGCTGACCTCGAGCACCCGCACCACCCGGACGCCGCCCGGCGCCGCGCGCAGCCACTCCAGCCCGGCGGCCTCGCGGGCGGCCTCCGCCGCGGAGGCGGGTTTCAGCCAGTCCCGCACGCCGCCTCCCCGCCTCGGGTCAGCTCCACTCGACGGCCGGGTCCTCGGCCGCCATGTCCACGGTCGGGGTGCCGAAGGACGGGCCGAACAGGATCTCGCAGTCCCTCATGCGACGGCCACCCACCTCGCACTCTCCGGCCTGGACGTCGACCGACCCGAGGTAGTCGTAGGTCGAGACGAGGGTGGGGTTCTGCGAGCTCAGCTCGTACTCCAGCGACTTGAGGTTGGCCTTGGTGTCCGGCGGCATCGAGCGCTCGATGGTGCCGTCCTCGAGCTTGGTGCCGTCGTCCAGGGTGGCCGGCAGGTCCAGCCCGCAGCCGGCCTCCAGCTTCTTGCTGGCCACGCAGGCCTCGGCCGCCTCGGTCACCAGCCGGCGGAACAGCTCGGCGCTCTCCTCCTCCAGGACGACCTCGAGGTCGCTCAGGCTGCCGCCCTCGTAGTCCTCGGGGGAGGTGATGGTGAACTCGCCGTTCTCCACGGCGAACCGCTCGGCGGTGGTGTCCAGCCGGTAGCTGCCCGGGAAGACCTCCATCTGCTGGGGGTCCTCCGGGGTCGCGCCGTTGACGGTGATGTCGATGCCCTTGACGCTGTAGGCGCCGGCGGTGGCGGTGCCGTTGGACAGGCTCCACTCCTCGTCAGGGCCGCGGAACAGCCGGTACGTGGCGGTGACGGCCTCCGAGCCCAGGGTGTAGCTGGCCGAGATCTCCGCGGAGTAGTCGTCGACGCGCACGGGGGTGACGGTGATGCCTCCCAGCGGCGCGATCGCGTTGGACTCCTGCAGCACCGCGTCGGTGAGCAGCGAGGTGTCGTCCGGGGCCCGGTCGAGGTAGCCGAGGGCGTCGGTGGCGCGGCTCTCCGAGATCGCCTGCAGGTAGCCCTGGACCGTCTGCTCCGGGGTCTGCCCGGCGTCGCCGCCGCCCGGGCTGGCGGCCACGTCACCGTCGCCACCGCGGAGGGCGGCGACCAGACCGATGGTGGCGAGCAGGACGAGCACCAGCGCGCCGGCGGCGATGCCGATGATCAGACCGGTGCGGCTCTTCCGGCCCGGCTGGCCCGGACCCCCGGGCGTCGGACCGTACCCGGGTGGCGGCTGACCCGGTCCACCGGGCTGGCCGGGCCGCTGCTGCCAGGGCTGGCCGGGTGCCTGGCCGTAGCCGGGAGGCTGCTGGCCCTGCCCCGGCTGCCACGGCCCGGGCTGGCCCGGCTGCCACTGACCCGGCTGACCGGGCTGACCGTGGCCCGGCGGCTGCTGACCCGGTCCGGAACCGGGCTGGCCTCCCGGACCTCCGGGTGCCTGGAAGCCCGGTCGTCCCGGCTGCTGCGGGTGCTGGTCGTTCATGGGTCCCCTTGTCGAAGGTCTCGTCGGAGGTGGCGGTCGGAGCCGGCGTCGGCTGGCGGGCGCGATGCTAGTTCCCGGACGGGTCGCGCGCCGACCGACGAGGCCGCTGCGGACCGCGCGCGCCCGCTAGCGTGGGCGGGCACCCAGCCGACCGGAGGACCCATGCCGTTCAGACCATCGCTCGCCCTCGTCACCGGAGCCAGCTCCGGGCTCGGCGAGCTCATCGCCCGGCGGTTCGCCCAGCGCGGCGCCGACCTGGTGCTGGTCGCGCGGCGCGAGGACCGGCTGCGGGCGCTGGCCGACGAGCTCGCCGCGCCGGGCCGGCAGGTGCACGTGCTGGCCCGCGACATCGCGGTGCCCGGGGCCGGGCCGGCGCTGGCCGCCGCGGTCGGCGAGCTGGTCGGGGACCGGCTGGTCGACACCGTCGTCAACAACGCCGGGTTCGGCTTGTACGGCCCGCTGCTGGCGCAACACCCGGGACGGCTGGAGCAGATGCTCAGCCTCAACGTCACCGCCCTCACCTCGATCACCCGCACCTTCCTCGAGCCGATGGTCGCGGCCGGGCGCGGGACGCTGGTCAACGTCGCCTCCACCGGCGGGTTCCAGCCGGCGCCGGGGCTCGCCGCCTACGTGGCGTCCAAGGCCTACGTGCTGCACCTGACCGAGGCGCTGTGGCAGGAGACCCGGCGCAGCGGGGTGCGGGTCACCGCGCTGTGCCCCGGGCCCACCGAGACCGCGTTCTTCGACGCCGCCGGCAGCGAGCACGGCCCGCTCGGCGGCAACGTCACCACGCCCGAGCAGGTGGTCGGGGCCCTGCTGAGGACCCTGGACGGCCGGACGGTGCCGCCGTACCTGGTGCCGGACCTGCCCAACCGGGTGCAGTCGGTGGCCGCCCGCCTGCTGCCGCGCCGGCTCACCCTCGAGGTCGCCGCCCGGGTGATGAAGCAGCGCTGAGCCGCCTCCCGGCCCGGCGTAGCGTGGCGTCCCGTGACGTCGACCACCTCGTCCCCGACCCGCACCGAGCGCCTCGACCGGCTGCCGTTCACCCGCCGGCACGCCCGCCTGCTCGGCGGCTCCGGGATCGGCTGGGCGCTGGACGCGATGGACGTCGGGCTGATCTCGTTCGTGCTCGTCGCCCTCGGCGAGCAGTGGGGGCTGAGCGACAGCGAGAAGGGCTGGGTGGGCTCGGTCGGCTTCGTCGGCATGGCGCTCGGGGCGAGCCTGGGCGGGCTGCTCGCCGACCGGGTCGGGCGCCGACAGGTGTTCGCGCTCACCCTGCTGGTCTACGGCCTGGCGACCGGGGCGTCCGCGCTGTCGGTCGGGCTGGGGATGCTGCTGGCGCTGCGCTTCCTCGTCGGGCTCGGTCTGGGCGCGGAGCTGCCGGTCGCCTCGACCCTGGTCAGCGAGTACGCCCCGCGGGCGATCCGGGGCCGCGTGGTGGTCGCCCTGGAGGCGTTCTGGGCGCTGGGCTGGGTGCTGTCGGCGCTGATCGGCTACTTCGTCATCCCCACCGGCGAGGCGGGCTGGCGGTGGGCGCTGGCCCTGGGCGCGGTGCCGGCGGTGTACGCGCTGGTGGTGCGGCTCGGGCTGCCGGAGTCGGTGCGGTTCCTGGAGGCGCGGGGGCGCCACGCCGAGGCCGAGGACGCCGTCCGCCGGTTCGAGGAGTCGGCCGGCGACCCGGCCCCGGCGGACGGGTCCGGGCCCGACGTCGGGCGGCGGACCGGCACCGGGGCCCCCGTCGCGGGGCCGCAGCAGGGGACGGTGTCCATCTGGTCGCGCCCGCTGCGGCGGCGCACCGCCGCGCTGTGGGTCGTCTGGTTCTGCATCAACCTCTCCTACTACGGCGCCTTCCTGTGGCTGCCGAGCCTGCTGCGCGACAACGGCTTCACGATGGTGCAGTCCTTCGGCTACACGCTGGTGATCACGCTGGCCCAGCTGCCTGGCTACGCCGCGGCGGCCTGGCTGATCGAGGTGTGGGGGAGACGGGCCACCCTGGCCACCTTCCTGCTCGGCTCGGCGGTGGCCGCGTTCCTCTTCGGCACCGCCGACAGCACCTCCGCCGTCCTCGGGTTCGGGATGCTGCTGTCCTTCTTCAACCTCGGCGCGTGGGGTGCCCTGTACGCCGTCGGCCCCGAGCTGTACCCGACCACGGTCCGCGGCACCGGAGCCGGGGCGGCGGCCGCCTTCGGCCGGGTGGCCTCGATCCTGGCGCCGCTGGTGGTGCCCCCGCTGGTCGGCCTCGGCGGCAACCCTGCGGTGTTCGCGGTGTTCGGCGCCGCCTTCGCCCTGGCCGCCGCGGCGGCGTTCGCGCTGCCGGAGCTGAAGGGGCGCGCGATCACCGAGTGAGGCGCGGGCTCAGACCGGGCAGCGCATCTCGGCCAGCCGGCCGCGGTGCAGCGGGACGGTGCGCCAGGCCACGTCAGCCTGGCCGTCGGCGTGCAGGGTCAGGTCGAGGGCGTGCGGGGTCTCCAGCAGCAGCACCGCCACCGCCAGCGCCGACGTCCCGTCCGCGGTGGTGACCGGGCCGGCCGACACCGCCACCGGAACCGGCCCGTCGGCACCCTGGGCGTCCCCGACCGCCCAGTCACCCGCTCCCAGCGGGACGGTGAACAGCTCACCGGCCTGGTGCAGCGTCAGCGTCCAGCCCTCGGGGCCCTCGGACAGTTCGAGCGCGTCCAGCCCGTCGGGGGTGCGCTCACCCGGCGTGACGGTGCGGTGCCCGGCCCAGCGGCCTTCGACCGCGCCCCCGTCGCCGGCCGGGCGCAGCCGCAGCCCGGCGAGCCGCTCCGCCAGCCGGGCGTCGGCGTCGAGGTCGCCCTCGGCGCCGAGGGCGGGCAGCAGGTGCTCCCAGACGGCGTCGAGCAGGGTCTGCATGTCCTCGGTGGCGGCGGTGGTGACGACCACCGCGTCCTGCTCGGGCAGCACCAGGCAGAACTGGCCGAAGGCGCCGTCGCCGCGGTACCCGTGCCGGCTCTGCCAGACCTGGAAGCCGTAGCCCTGCCGCCAGTCCGGGTTCGGCTCCCCGTCGGTGGCGACGTGGCTGCGGGTGGCCTCGGCGACCCAGCCGTCGGGCAGCAGCTGCTCACCCTCCCACCGGCCTCCGGACAGGTAGAGCTGGCCGAGCCGGGCGACGTCCTCGGTGCGGGCGTGCAGCCCGCTGAACCCGAGCTCGACGCCGTCGCGGCTGAGCCAGCCGACCGGGCCGGCGCCCAGGCGGTCCAGCAGCGGGCGCAGGTACTGGGTCAGGGTGCGTCCGGAGCGGCGCTGGACCACCGCGCCGAGGCTGAAGGTGCACGGCTGGTTGTAGGCGAACAGCGTGCCGGGCTCGGCCTGCGGCGGCAGGCGGAGGAACCCGCGGACCGGGTTGGCCGGGTCCTCGGCGAGCGCCTCGGGCAGCGTCTCGTGGTCGTGCCCGCTGGCCATCGCCGCGACGTGGCGCAGCCGGATCGCACGGCTGCGGGGGTCGGTGACGTCGGCGTCCAGCTCGGGGAAGTGGGAGAGCAGGGTGTCGTCGAGGTCGAGCAGCCCCTCCCCGCTGGCCAGCGCGGCGGCGGTGGCGGTGAAGGTCTTGCTGAGGGAGTAGAGCAGGTGCCGGCGCCCGGCGGAGTACGGGCTCCACCAGCCCTCGGCGACCACGGAGCCGTGGCGCAGCACCATCAGGCTGTGCAGCTCGGTGCCGCTGCGCTCCCACGCGTCCAGCGTCGCCTGCACCCCCTCGGCGTCGACCTGCTGCTCGGACGGGGTGCTGCGCGGCAACGGGCTCACGGGGCCCACCCTAGGGCCGGGTCAGCCGGCTCGTCGCCGACCCTCCTCCGACAGCGCCTCGAGCAGCTGCTTCCGCGACATCGAGGAGCGGCCCTTCAGCCCCACCTCCTGCGCCATCGCGTAGAGCTCGTCGCGCGACAGCGAGGAGAGATCGGCCTCCCCGTCGGCGCCGGCCTCGCGGGTGGACAGCTTCTCCCGGCGGTGCTGGTTGCCCGGCTTGTGCCCGCGGGCGGCGTCCAGGGACGCCTTCAGCGCGGCCACCAGGTCGACCACCTCACCGCCCTCCTCGGGCTCGGTCGAGGTGACCACCTCGCGGTCGTCGCGCTTGGCCTCGACCAGCTGCTCGACCCGCTCGGTGTAGCTGTCGGTGTAGTTGGCCGGGTCCCAGCGGCTGGTCATCGCCTCGATCAGGTCGATCGCCATCTGGACGTCCTTGCCGCGGGCCGAGGGCGCCTTCGGCACCTCGGGCAGGAACTCCGCCGGATCGCGCACCTCGTCGGCGAAGTACATCGTCTCCAGCACCAGGACGTCCCCGCTCGGGCGGATCGCGGCCAGGTACTCCTTGCTGCGCATGACGAAGGTGGCGACGGCGATCTTGTCGGCCTTGGTCAGCGCGGCGACGAGCAGCCCGTACGGCTTGGCCGCGGTCTCGTCGGCCGGGGCGAGGTAGTAGCTCTTCTGGTAGTGGATCGGGTCGATCTCGGCGGCCTCGACGAAGTCGGTGATGTCGACGGTGCGGCTACGGCCCGGCTCGACCGACTCCAGGTCCTCATCGCTCAGCATCACGTACTCGCCGTCGCCGACCTCCGCGCCCTTGACGATGTCGTCGTAGCCGACCTCCTTGCCGGTGTCCTCGTTGACCCGGCGGTAGCGGATCCGCGAGCTGGTGCCGCGCTCGAACTGGTGGAAGCGGACCTCGTGCTCCTCGGTGGCCGAGTACAGCCCCACCGGGATGCTCACCAGGCCGAAGGACAACGCCCCCGTCCAGATCGCTCTCGCCATCGTTCCTCCTCGTGCGGGCTCAGTGCAGGTCGGGCAGGGTCTGGTGGTGGTCGAGGACGTCGGCGAAGAGGTCGCCGCGTTCGGCCAGGCGTCTGGGCATCTCCCGCAGCGTGACGCCGTCGGGACGCAGGTCGGGGTCGTCGAGGTCGTCCCAGTCGATCGGGGCCGAGACCGGCGCGCCGGGGGCCGGCCGGGGGCTGTAGGGGGCGACCAGGGTCTTGTTGATGGCGTTCTGGGTGTAGTCGAGCCGGGCCAGACCGCGGCGCTCCTGCACCGACCACTTCCAGCTGACCAGCTCCGGCACCACCGTGCCGACGCTGCGCGAGACCGTCTCGGCCCAGGCCCGGGTCTGGTCGAACCCGGGGCCCTCCGCGATCGGCACCCAGACCTGGATGCCCCGGCGCCCGGTCAGCTTGGGACGTCCGCGCATGCCCAGGTGCTCCAGCGCGGTGCGGTGCAGCCGGGCGAGGACGAGCACCTCCTCCCAGCTGGTGCGCTCACCGGGGTCGATGTCGAACAGCACGTAGGAGGGGCAGCGCGGCTGCTCGGTGCGCGACGTCCACGGGTGCCACTCCAGGGCGCCGAAGTTGGCCGCCCACACCAGCGCGGCGGCCTCGTCGACCACCAGGTAGGTCTGGGTCTCCCCGCGTCCGGCGTCGGGGTTGCGCCAGCGTGGCACCCAGTCCGGGGCGTGGCCGGGCAGCTCCTTGTGCCAGAACCCCTTGGTGTCGGCCCCACCGGGGTAGCGGTGCATGTTGAGCGCGCGCCCGGCGAGGTAGGGCAGCAGGGTCGGCCCGACCTGGGCGGCGTAGCGGATGAGGTCGCGTTTGGTCACCGGCGGCTGGTCGTCGCGGGCGCCGAACAGCTCCTTGTCGAGGTTGGTCACCCGCAGCGTCCGGCCGAAGACCGTCCATCGGCCGTTCTGGCCGAGCTCGTCCAGGGCGGCCAGCTCGTCCTCCGACACCGGGTCGGGGACCGCCACCTTGAGGGCGACCGAGGCCTGGTCGGCGGGCAGGTCGGAGCGCCAGAGCCGGTCGGGGTCGTCCTTGACCTCGTCGTTGGTGCGCCCGCTGAGCACGGAGTGCGGATGGTCCTCCGCGTCCCAGCCGGCGACCGTGTGGTCGTCGCGCTTGTGCACCATCATCCACTGCTCCTTGCCGCCCGAGCCCTCGCGGCTGGTGCGGAAGAGCACGAACCGGCCCTGCAGCTTCTGCCCGTGCACGGTGGCGTGCAGGGTGCCCCCGGCCAGCTCCTCGGCCGGGTCGACGCCGGGGTTGGGCTCCCAGGTGCCGGTGTCCCAGACGATGACGTCGCCGCCGCCGTACTGCCCGCCGGGGATGACGCCCTCGAAGTCGAGGTACTCCACCGGGTGGTCCTCCACGTGCACCGCGAGCCGACGGACGTCGGGGTCGAGGCTGGGGCCCTTGGGCACCGCCCAGCTGACCAGCACGCCGTCGATCTCGAACCGGACGTCGTAGTGCAGCGCCCGGGCCCGGTGGCGCTGGACGACGAACCGGCGCTGCCCGGGCCCCGGGTCCGGTGCGGGGGATCCCGCGGGTTCGGGGGTGTGCTGGAAGTCCCGCATCGACTGGTAGCGGGCCAGGGGGACGTCGGGATCCGCCCTCCTGCTCCGCTGCCGCGCCATGGTCCCACCGTGCCACGCCGCCGTCGGGGCGCGGTTGCGGGGCCGCTCTTCCGCCTCGACCGTGCCCCGGCGCAGGCATCGGTCGACCGCTTCGTCACTACGGTGTCGCCCATGCGGACGCGGAACAGGCAGCTGGCGTCGGCGCTCCTCGGCGTCGCGGGTCTCGCCCTGGGGGCCGCCACCGTCGTGCTCGCGCTCGGCTGGCTGTGGTGGGTCCTCGCGCTCGCCGCGGTGGGTGGCGCGGTGGTGCTGGTGCTCAGCGGCAGCCGGAGGTCGGCGCTGGTCGGCCTCGGCGCGGCTGCTGCGGTGGTGGGCGTCGGCATCCTGTCCGTCGCCGTCCCGCCGCCGCTGCCTCCGGGTGCGGTCGAGCTGCCTCCGGCCACGCCGGAGGACGAGGACGACGTGACCGAGGTGGGCCGCGACGACCGGGTGCGGGTCCTGGTCGACCACCAGCGCACCGAGCTGGTCGGCTCCTCCCTCGACGGGGAGCGGCTGTGGGTCAACGAGGAGGCCTATCCCGCCGGGAGCCGGTCCGCGGTGCTCGCCGGCGACTCGGTCGTCACCGTCACCACCGGAGGGCAGCGGGAGCCCGCCATGGCCGTGTCCACGGCGACGGGGGAGACGCAGTGGTCGGCCGAGGTGGGCGGTGCCCGGCCGTTCGCCGCCGACGAGGAGGTGGTGGTGTTCGCCGACGAGGGCCGCACCCTCGCCCTGGACCGACGCAGTGGTGAGTCGCTGTGGGAGGTCGCCCAGGAGGCGGTCGCCAGCAACCAGGGTGCGGCGTCGTTCAACCCGCGGCGCTGGAGCGGGCAGGCGGAGTGGGTCGTGGTCGGGGACCGCGAGCGGCTCCGGTTCCGGGTGCTGGACCTCCGGACCGGTGAGGTGGCGACCGAGTTCGACGTCGGGCAGTTCCAGGTGGGGGACTGGGCGATCGCCGGCGACACGCTCATCACCTTCGCCTACGACCAGCACCGGCGGATCGCGGTGGGCCGGTTCCTGACGGGTGGCGGCGGCTGGACGACCGAGGTCGGCGACGACGTTCCCTCGCCGTCCTACGAACCGGTCGGCGACGACCTGCGGATCACGACGGCGACCTCGGTGCGGTGGCTCGAGGCCGGTTCCGGGCAGCTCACCACCGTCGAGCTGCCCCAGGGCTGGCGCCTCGCCGCGGAGCACCCCGGGGTCCCCGGAGCCCACGTGCTGCTCGCCGAGGAACGCGATGACGAGCACCACCTCCTCTCCGTCGGCGTGCTCGACCCCCGGACCGGGGCGCTCACCGAGCTCGACGGTGCGTACCGGGAGGACGCGGCGGTCGTCGGCGTGACGCCGACCGGCACCCTGCTCGCCCTGCCGTACCGCGACGCCGTCGGCGGCGAGCACGAGCGGACGGTGCTGGTGCCGCACCCCCGCTGATCCGGCCCGGCGCCTGCCGGTCCCGGAGCGGAGACGTGGCGTCAGCGGAGCGCGGGGATGACCTCGTTCTCGAAGAGCTCGATTCCGGAGGTGTCGTAGGCCGCCTCGGGGAAGTAGAAGATGCCGTAGGTCATCCCCAGGTCGCGCATCTGGGTCAGCTTCTCCACGACCTGCTCCACGGTCCCGGTGCCGGGCATGCCGTCGAAGCCGCCGAGCTGCTGCTCGATCTTCTCCTCGCTGAGGTGGCCCTTGACCCGGTTGACGTAGGTCTGGCGGCGCTCGGCGACCTCGGCCTCGTCGCGGCCGATGAACACGTTGTAGTTGGAGGAGCGGGTGATCGCGTCGAAGTCGGTGCCGACCTCGCGGCAGTGCTGGGCCAGCACCTCCGACTTGTGGGTGAAGTCCTCCGGGGTGCCGGCGAAGTTGGTGTAGCGGGCGTGCTGGGCGGCGATCCGCAGGGTGACCTTCTCCCCACCGCCGGCGATCCACAGCGGCGGGCCGCCGGCCTGCAGCGGCAGCGGGAAGCACAGCGCGTCGTCGACCTGGTAGTGCTGGCCATCCAGGGTGGCATGGCCGGTGGCCCAGGCCTGCTTGAAGATCTGGACGCCCTCGTCGAGCATGCCGAGCCGGACGCCGGCGCGCGGGAACCCGTAGCCGTAGGCCCGCCACTCGTGCTCGTACCAGCCGCCGCCGATGCCCATCTCGAGCCGGCCCTGGCTGACGTGGTCGATGGTCGCGGCCACCTTGGCCAGGTACATCGGGTTGCGGTAGGCCATGCAGGTGCACATCTGGCCCAGCCGGATGCGCTCGGTGCTGGCGGCGAGCGCGGCCATCAGCGTCCAGGCCTCGTGGGTGGCCTCCTCGCTGGGCACCGGCGTGGTGTGGAAGTGGTCGTAGACCCACAGGCTCTGCCAGTGGTCACCGCGGTCGGCCCGCTGGGCCAGGTCCCGCATCACCGACCACTGCCGGGCGTCCTCGACCTCGGTCAGGTCGAAGCGCCACCCCTGCGGCACGAACAGTCCGAACTCCATCGCAGCAGCCATGGGCCTCACCCTAGACGGGTCAGAAGTGGTCCAGGACGTGGGCCTCGCCGGTGAAGAGGGCGTCCAGCCACGGGTCCTGGCGGTCGTCGCCGCGCAGGTGCCCGGCCGCGCGCAGGCTGGCGCAGGACTGGCTGCCGGCGTAGCGGGCTGCGAGCCCGCGCCGGGTGAGCACCGGCATGTCGAAGGTCAGCGGCACCTGCTCGCAGACGCCGCCGCCGAGCCCGTCCAGGGTGAGCCGGTAGCCGTGCACCGCCTCGTCCTCCACCGCGAGCTCCAGCGTGTGCTCCACCGGGAGCCAGCGGCGTCCGGAGAGGGCGGCGGGGATGTCGAGGACCGCCAGCATGTACGGGTTGCGCGAGACCACCTGCCAGTGCGAGGTGCGGTGCAGCAGCCGGACCACGTCGGAGCCGGACGTGCGCAGGTCGATGCTGCCGACCACGGAGGCGTGCGAGCCGAGGGAGGCCAGCAGGGCCAGGTAGCCCTCGCCGGTGGTGGCGACCAGGTCGCTGACCTCCACGGTGGCCTCCGGGCCGTAGCCGGTGCCGCGGTCGAAGGAGCAGTAGCCGACGCAGACACCGTCCACCTCGGCCAGGGTGATGCCGCTGAACTCCGCGAGCACCTCGGCGTCGGTGGCCCCGAAGGCGGGTCCGGTGCGGCTCAGCGGACCGTTGTGGCCGACCGCCCAGGCCCGGTACACCGCGCGGACCGCCGGCAGGTCGGCCTCGGTGGCGCGCCGCAGCCGCACCGGCTCGGGGACGGCGAGGGTGGCCAGCGAGCTGGTCGGCACCCGGACGGTGATGAGGTCGGTGACCACCTCGTAGCCCAGCCGGCGGTAGATCGCCGGCGCGGTCGGGTAGAGCGTGGAGACCGCGACGCCGTTCTCCCGCGCCGGCGCGAGCCCGACCTCGAACAGACCCCGGAGCAACCCGCCCCGGCGGTGCTCGACCGCCACGGTGACTCCGCCGATGCCGGCGGTGGTGAGCTCGGCGCCACCCCAGAACGAGGTGTACTCCGCAGCCCCGAGCTTGGCCACCAGGCGCCCGTCGACGAAGGCCCCGACCCGGTGCCGGCCGGGCGGCAGCGGACGCGGCTCGGGGTCGCGGTCGGTGCGGGGGGCGCCGAAGGCCTCGTGGCTCAGCGCGTCCGAGGCGCGTCGGTCGTCCTCGGTCAGCTCGCGGAACTCGACGCTCATGCCACTCCTCGCTGCCGGTGCCGGACGTGAGCACGCTACTGCCCGGCGCCGACGGCGTCACCTGACCGCCTCGTCCCGGACGCCGTCCCCACCGGCACTACGGTGAGCCCATGCCCGCACTGCGCCGCGCCGAAGCCGTCGACCGAGCCGCCCTGCTGCAGGTGGAGTCGATGGCGGTCGACCTCGACCTCACCGCGGCCCGGAGCAGCGACACCTTCACCTCGACCACCACGCTGGTCTTCACCGCCGAGGAGGGGGCCGCTACCTTCTGCGACCTGCGCTGCGAGCGGCTGGGGGAGGTCCGGCTGAACGGGCGCGTCCTCGACGTCGCGGTGGCCGACGGCCGGCTGCCGCTGGAGGGGCTGGCGCGGGACAACACCCTCGAGGTCAGCGCCGAGATGGCCTACAGCAGCGACGGCGAGGGCCTGCACCGCCACCTCGACCCGGTCGACGGCGAGACCTACCTCTACGCGATGAGCTTCCTCGACGCCGGTCCGCGGTGGTTCGCCTGCTTCGACCAGCCCGACCTCAAGGCGCCCTACCGGCTGTCCGTGGCCGTCCCGGAGGACTGGCAGGTGCTGGGCAACGGGCCGGCGGTGCGCGCCGCGCCCGGCCGCTTCACCATCGAGCAGCCGCGTCCGCTGGCCACCTACTTCGTCACCCTGGTCGCCGGCCCCTGGGCCAGCGTCACCGCCGAGCACGACGGCATCGTGCTCGGCGTGCACGCCCGGGCCTCGCTGGGCGAGCACCTGCGCCGCGAGGCCGAGGACGTCCTCGAGGTCACCCGGGCCTGCTTCGACGAGTTCCACCGGCTGTTCGGCGTGCGCTACCCGTTCGGGGAGTACCACCAGGCCTTCGTGCCCGACTTCAACGCCGGCGCGATGGAGAACCCGGGCTGCGTCACCTTCCGCGACCAGATGGTCTTCACCGGGGCGGCGGGAGAGTTCGAGCGCGGCGCCCGGGCCAGCACGATCGCCCACGAGATGGCCCACCAGTGGTTCGGCGACCTGGTGACCATGCGCTGGTGGGACGACCTGTGGCTCAACGAGTCCTTCGCGGAGTACCTCGGCCAGCGGGTCACCACCGAGGTCACCCGCTACGACGCCTGGAGCGAGTTCGGGATCGTCCGGAAGGCGTGGGGGAGCGTGGCCGACCAGGCCCCCTCCACCCACCCGGTCGCCGGCAACGGCTCGGCCGACGCGGCCGAGGCGCTCAGCCAGTTCGACGGCATCTCCTACGCCAAGGGGGCGGCCCTGCTGCGCCAGCTGGCCGCCCGGCTCGGTGACGACGTCTTCCTGGGCGGACTGCGCGACCACTTCGCCACCCACGCCTACGCCAACGCCGAGCTGGCCGACCTGCTGGCCAGCTGGGAGCGGGCCGGGGCGGTCGGGCTGCAGGAGTGGCAGCAGGCCTGGCTACGCACCAGCGGGATGGACCGGCTGGAGGTCGGGCACGCCCACGGCGCCCGGGCGGTGCGGGCCGTGCCGCCGGCGTCGGGGCCGAGCGGACGCCGGCACGCGGTGGCCGTGGCCGCCCTCGACGCGTCCGGGCGCGAGCTGGCCCGGGTGCCGGTGGACGTCGGCGGCGACCCGGTGGTGCCCGACGGGCTGCCGAGCGGGGACGACATCGTCTGGGTGCCGGACGCCGGTGACGAGAGCTGGGGGCGGGTCCGGCCGTCGGGCGGCTGGGACGCGCTGAGGCGGATCGCCCGGATCGCCGACCCGGCCACCCGGATCGTGCTGTGGAACGCGCTGCGCGACGGCGTCCTCGACGCCGAGCTGGACCCCCTCGAGGCGGTGGCCGTGCTCACGTCCCAGCTGCCGGGGGAGCCCCTCGACATCGTGGTGCAGACGGTGCTCGCCTTCGCCACCGGCCCGCTGGCCACGGCGTTCGTCCCCGCCGACCGCCGGCCCGAGGTGCTCACCGACCTGGGCGCCCTCGCCGGCACCGTGCTCGAGCAGGGTGTGCCGGGCAGCGACCGCCAGCTGGTCGGCTGGCGGCAGCTGATCGACCTGACCGACGACCGGGCGCTGCTGCGCCGCTGGTGGTCGGGGGAGGACCTGCCGGCGGGCCGGGAGCTGGACGAGGAGCTCACCTGGCGGATCACGGTCCGGCTGAGCGAGCTCGGCGAGCCCGACGTCATCGGGCCCACCCGGGAGCGCCACCCGACCTCGACCGGACGCGCCCGGGCCGCCCGGGCCCGCGCCGGCGTCCCCGACCTGGCGGACAAGGAGTGGGCCTGGGAGGTGCTCACCCGGCCGAGCGAGCTCAGCGCCTACGAGGTGTACGCCGTCGCCGACGGGTTCTTCCGGCCCGGACAGGAGGAGCTCACCGAACCCTTCGTGGCGGCCTGGTTCGAGGCGGTGCCCGGCACCGCGGCGTTCCGCAGCGGCTGGTCGCTGAGCACCGTGGTCACCCGCTCCTTCCCGCTCACCTCCGTCACCGCGGCCACCGCCGAGGCCGCCGGCGGCCTGCTCGCCCGCACCGACCTCGACGCCGGGCTGCGACGCGCCGTGACCGACCAGACCGACCTGCTGCAGCGTGCGCTGCGCTCCCGGACGCGCTTCGGCCACTGAGACCCGCGACGCGGCTCGACGGCCCAGGCACACCCGCGTCCGCCGCTGGTGACGTCTCACATCACGATTGCGTTGCGAACCCGCGCGAACCCCGGGATTGCTTGCACCGACCGGACCGGTCGATTAGAAAGACCCAGTCTGTACCGGGAGAGCACGAAATCTTGTCGGCTCCCCACCTGTCAGGGGTCCGCGATCCGGACGCCCATCACCAAGGAGGACACCACATGCGGGCACGCTCGCGAGCGATGGTCGCCGCCCTCTTCACCTCCGTCGCCCTGGTGGCGACGGCCTGTGGAGGCAGCGGCGACGACGGCGGCAACACCGGTGAGGAGCCGCAGGCCCCCGGCGCCACCGGTGGAGAGATCACCATCAACGGCTGCACCCCGGAGAACCCGCTGGTGCCGGGCAACACGTCCGAGGTGTGCGGCGGCAACGTGCTCGACGCGATCACCGCGAAGCTGATCCACTACGACCCCGACACGACCGAGCCGCAGATGGACATCGCGGAGTCGATCGAGACCGAGGACAACCAGAACTTCACCGTCACCCTGAAGCAGGGCTACCTGTTCCACGACGGCACCGAGGTCAAGGCCCAGAACTTCGTCAACGCCTGGAACTACACCGCGGCGGCCGAGAACGGGCAGACCGCCTCCTACTTCTACTCCCCGATCGAGGGCTACGAGGCCACCCAGTGCGCCGAGGGCGACTGCGAGGCCAACCCGGCCGAGACCAACGAGCTGAGCGGTCTGGCGGTGGTCGACGACTACACCTTCACCATCAGGACCACCGAGAAGGTCTCCAACCTGCCGGTCCGTCTGGGCTACACCGCCTTCGCGCCGCTGCCCGACATCTTCTTCGACGACCAGGCCGCCTACGAGGCCGACCCGGTCGGCGCCGGCCCGTTCCAGGTCGAGTCGCTGTCCAGCACCGAGATGGTGCTGACCAAGTTCGCCGACTACGCCGGTGAGTTCCCGGCCAGCGTCGACAAGGCCACCTTCCGGATCTACCAGGACCCGGCCGCCGCCTACGCCGATGTCGTCGCCAACAACCTCGACGTGATCGACCAGATCCCGACCGACAACCTCATCGGCGACCAGTACCAGGCCGATCTGCCCGACCGGAACGCCCAGCGCGAGACCGGTGGCCTGCGCTGGTGGACCTACTCCCCGGCTGATGAGCAGCTCGCCGACAACCCCGACCTGCGCAAGGCGATCTCGATGGCGGTGGACCGTCAGGCCATCGTCGAGACCGTGCTGAGCAACAGCGCCACCCCGGCCACCGGCTGGGTCTCCCCGGCCGTCGACGGCTTCATGCCCGACGTCTGCGGCGAGGCCTGCGTCTTCGACGCGGCCGCGGCCAAGGCGCTCTACGACCAGGCCGGCGGTTACGAGGGCACCCTGACCTACACCTCGAACACCGACGGCGCGGGCAACCAGCAGATCGGTGAGGCCATCTGCAACCAGATCTCGAACAACCTGGGTCTGGACTGCCAGTTCCAGGGTGTGGTCGACTTCGCCACCTTCAACGAGGGCATCGACAACGACGAGTACAAGGGCATCTTCCGCTCCGGCTGGCAGATGGACTACCCGTCGATCGAGAACTTCCTGGCCCCGATCTACGCCGAGGGTGCGGACTCCAACTGGTCGGACTACTCCAACCCGGAGTTCCAGCAGCTGCTGGTCGACGCCGCCGCGGCCGAGGCCGGGGACGAGTCCAACCAGCTGTACCAGCAGGCCGAGCAGGTCCTCGCCGAGGACTTCCCGACCGCCCCGTTCACCTACGCGAAGGCCACCATGGGCTGGTCGGACCGGGTGACCAACGTCAAGATCACCGCCTTCGGCACTCCTGACCTGGCCAGCATCCAGGTCGTCCAGTGACCGACTGACCCTCACGGTCGACCCCGGGACCCACCGGTCCCGGGGTCGACTGTGTCACTTCCGGGCCGGTCTGCTCTGATGGGACGACGACCGGCCCCCAGAGAGGAGGCAGCGTGGGCAGCTACGTGCTGCGGCGCCTGCTGCAGATGATCCCCGTCATCATCGGGGCCACCTTCCTGATCTTCGCCATGGTCTTCGGGATCGGCGACCCCGCCGCCGGACGGTGCGGCGAGCGGGCCTGCCCGGAGGCGTTCCTGGTGCAGTTCCGCCAGGAGTACAACCTCGACGAGCCGCTGGTCGTGCAGTACGGGCTCTACATGGCCAAGCTGCTCAGCGGCGACTTCGGCGAGTCCTTCAGCGGGCTCAGCGTGGCCGAGGAGCTGCTCAACCGGTGGCCCACCACCATCCGGCTGGCCGTCATCGCCGTCTGCTTCGAGGCCCTGGTGGGCATCGCGGCCGGCATCCTGGCCGCTCTGCGCAAGGGCCGGTTCCTCGACTACCTGGTCACCCTGTCGAGCCTGCTGATCATCTCGATCCCGGTCTTCGTCGTCGGCTCGCTGTCCCAGCTGGTCTTCGGCATCCGGCTCGGGATCTTCCCGGTGACCGCCACCGAGGGCGGCTGGTTCGACCTGCTGCTGCCCGGTCTGGTGCTGGGCTCCTTCTCGGTGGCCTACATCGCCCGGCTGATGCGCAGCACGATGATCGAGAACCTGCGCTCGGACTACGTCCGCACCGCCCGGGCCAAGGGCCTCGGCCCCGGTCGCACGGTCGGGGTGCACACGCTGCGCAACTCGATGATCCCCGCCATCACCTACATCGGCTACGACCTCGGTGCCCTGATGGGTGGCGCGGTGGTGACCGAGCGGATCTTCAACATCAACGGGATCGGAGGGTTCCTCTTCTACGGCATCAACACCAAGGACGGCACCATCGTGGTGGGTACCGTGACCTGCCTCGTGCTCGTCTACCTGCTCGCCAACCTGCTCGTCGACGTCCTCTACGGCGTCCTGGACCCGAGGATCAGCCATGACTGACCCCAGCGGCGTGGCCGTCTCCGAGTTCGGCACCCCGCCCGCCGGGGAGGAGCGCGAGGGGCAGGAGCGCCAGCAGGCGCGCTCGCTGTGGAGCGACGCCTGGCGCGAGCTGCGGCGCAACCCGCTGTTCTGGATCTCGGTGGTGCTCATCGTGGTGCTGCTGACGATGGCGGTCGCACCGCAGCTGTTCACCTCGACCGACCCGCGTTTCGGTGACCTGGCGGTGGCCCGGCAACCACCCTCGGCCGAGCACCTCTTCGGCACCACCAGCCAGGGCTACGACGTCTACGCCCGCGTCATCCACGGCGCCCGGGCCTCGATCCTGGTCGGGGTGCTGACCAGCATCGGCACCGTGGTCGTCGGCGGCCTGATCGGGCTCGTCTCCGGCTTCTACGGCGGCTGGCTGGACGCGCTGCTCTCCCGGGTCGGCGAGATCTTCTTCGCGATCCCGCTGCTGCTGGCCGGCATCCTCACCTTCTACCTGTTCCCGCCCGACCTGGAGGACCCGCTGATCCTGCAGGTGCTCACCGTGGTCGGGGTGCTGGTGCTCTTCGGCTGGCCCTCGCTGGCGCGGCTGATGCGCGGGGCGGTGCTGCAGGTGAAGCCGAACGACTACGTCAACGCCGCCCGGGCGCTGGGGGCGTCCGCGCCCCGGCTGATCTTCCAGCACATCCTGCCCAACGCGGTGGCGCCGATGATCGTGGTCGCCACCCTCAACCTGGGCACCTACATCGCGGTCGAGGCCACCCTGGCCTTCCTCGGCATCGGGTTGCGCTCGCCGGCGATCTCGTGGGGCATCGACATCTCCCTGGCGTCCTCGATCGGGCTGGTCCGGGCCGCCCCGCACATGCTGATCTTCCCGTCCATCTTCCTCACGGTCACGATCCTGGCGTTCATCATGCTGGGCGACGCGATCCGTGACGCGATCGACCCCAAGCTGAAGTGAGCCGCTGATGAGCGACACCCTGTCCGAGACCGACGTCGCCCGCGGCGAGTCGTCGTGGACGCCGACCGACGGCCGGCTGCTCGACGTGGAGGACCTGCAGGTCGAGTTCCGCACCCGAGACGGCGTGGCCAAGGCCATCAACGGCGTCAGCCTGCACCTGGACGAGGGCGAGACGCTGGCCGTCCTGGGGGAGTCCGGGTCGGGCAAGTCGGTGACCGCGCAGGCGATCATGGGCATCCTCGACACCCCGCCCGGGTTCGTCACCGGCGGCAGCGTCCGCTACTGCGGCACCGAGCTGCTCACCATGACCGAGAAGCAGCGCCGCGAGATCCGCGGCCCGGAGATCTCGATGATCTTCCAGGACGCGCTGAGCTCGCTGAACCCGGTGTTCCCGGTCGGCTGGCAGATCGCGGAGATGCTGCGGGTGCACCGCGGGGCCAACCGCAGCGACGCCCGGGAGGCGGCGATCCGGCTGATGGAGCGGGTCAACATCCCCGGCGCCCGGCAGCGGGTCAACGCCTTCCCCCACCAGTTCTCCGGCGGCATGCGGCAGCGGATCATGATCGCGATGGCGATCGCCCTCGACCCGGCGGTGCTCATCGCCGACGAGCCGACCACCGCCCTCGACGTCACGGTGCAGGCCCAGATCATGGCGCTGCTGGCCGAGCTGCAGGAGGAGCGCCGGATGGGGCTCATCCTCATCACCCACGACCTCGGGGTGGTGGCCGACGTGGCCGACCGGATCGCGGTGATGTACGCGGGCAAGCTGGTGGAGACCGCCGACGTGCACTCCATCTACGCCGCCCCGGCCCACCCCTACACCCAGGGTCTGCTGGCCTCGATCCCACGGCTGGACCAGAAGGGCCAGGAGCTGGCGGCGATCGGTGGCCTGCCGCCCAACCTCACCCGGATCCCGCCGGGTTGCCCGTTCAACCCGCGCTGCCGCTACGCCCAGGACGTCTGCCGGCACGACCCGCCGCCGGCGCTGCGGGAGGTGCGGCCCGGACGACGAGCCGCCTGCCACTTCGCCGAGGACGTGCTGGCCGACAGCGCCCGAGAGTTCGACCACCCGCACCACCTGCACGGTGACGGGGGAGAGGAGCGACGATGAGCGACGTCATCCTGAGCGCGCGCGACCTGGTCAAGCACTACCCGATCCGTTCCGGGGTGGTGAAGCGCACCGTCGGCCAGGTCAAGGCCGTCGACGGCGTCAGCTTCGACCTCTACAAGGGCGAGACCCTGGGCATCGTGGGCGAGTCCGGGTGCGGCAAGTCCACGCTGGGACGGCTGCTGGTGCAGCTGGAGCGGCCGACCAGCGGTTCGCTGGTCTTCGACGGGGTCGACATGACCCAGCAGTCGGGGAACGCCCTGCGCCGGCTGCGCCGCGACATCCAGATCGTCTTCCAGGACCCCTACACCTCGCTCAACCCGCGCAAGACGGTGGGCGACATCGTCGGCGAGCCCTTCGACATCCACACCGACGTGGTGCCCAAGGGCGGCCGACGCCGGCGGGTGCAGGAGCTGCTCGACCTCGTCGGGCTCAACCCCGAGCACGTCAACCGCTACCCGCACCAGTTCTCCGGCGGTCAGCGCCAGCGGATCGGGATCGCCCGCGGGATCGCGCTGAACCCGAAGGTGCTGGTCTGCGACGAGCCAGTCTCGGCGCTGGACGTGTCGGTGCAGGCGCAGGTGGTCAACCTGATGGAGCGGCTGCAGGACGAGCTCGGGCTGTCCTACGTGTTCGTGGCCCACGACCTGTCGGTGGTGCGTCACATCTCCGACCGGGTCGCGGTGATGTACCTCGGGCGGATCGTCGAGATCGGCGACGAGGAGCAGATCTACGAGCGTCCGACCCACCCCTACACCCAGGCGCTGCTGTCGGCCGTCCCGGTGCCCGACCCGACCCTGCGCGGCAAGCGGGAGCAGATCGTGCTGAGCGGGGACGTCCCCAGCCCGGCCAACCCGCCGCGCGCCTGCCGGTTCCACACCCGCTGCTTCAAGGCCCAGGACGTCTGCTCGATCGAGGACCCGGCGCTGGACCCGCGCCCGGACGGCCGCGGCGCCCACCCCTCGGCCTGCCACTTCGCCGAGCCGCGGACCATCGTGGAGACCGTCCACCTCTCGTCCTGACGTCCCCCGACGGGCACGCCGGACGCCGGCGTGCCCGTCGCGGTCGTCAGACCAGCCCGTGGGCGTGCACGGCCTCGGCCACCCGCAGGAACCCGGCGACGTTCGCCCCGAGCACCAGGTCGCCCGGGCGCCCGTACTCCTCCGAGGTGGCCTGGCAGCGTTCGTGGATGGCCCGCATGATCTCCTCGACCCGCGCCTCGGTGTGCTCGAAGGTCCACCGGTCGCGGGAGGCGTTCTGCTGCATCTCCAGGGCTGAGGTCGCGACCCCGCCGGCGTTGGCGGCCTTGCCCGGGCCGAACCCGACCCCGGCCTCCCGCAGCACCCGCAGCGCACCCGGGGTGGTCGGCATGTTCGCGCCCTCCACCACGACCCGGCAGCCGTTGCGCACCAGCGTCGTCGCCGCCTCCTCGGGCAGCTCGTTCTGGCTGGCCGAGGGGATCGCCACCTCGCAGGGGACGTCCCACACGCAGCCCCCGGCCACGTAGCGGGCCGAGGGCACCCGCTCGGCGTACTCGCTGATCCGGGCCCGCTCCACCTCCTTGACCTGCTTGAGCACCTCGAGGTCGATGCCGCGCTCGTCGACCACGTAGCCGCCGGAGTCCGAGACCGTCAGCACCCGGCCGCCCAGCTGCTGCACCTTCTCCACCGCGTAGACCGCGACGTTGCCCGACCCCGAGACGCTGACCGTCCGGCCGTCCAGGGAGCTGCCTCGGGCGCGCAGCATCTCGGCGGCGAAGTAGGCCGCGCCGTAGCCGGTGGCCTCGGTGCGCACCTGCGCCCCGCCGTAGGACAGCCCCTTGCCGGTGAGCACCCCCGCCTCGAAGCGGTTGGTGATGCGCTTGTACTGGCCGAAGAGGAAGCCGATCTCCCGCCCGCCGACGCCGACGTCGCCGGCCGGGACGTCGGTGTGCTCGCCGAGGTGGCGGTACAGCTCGGTCATGAAGGACTGGCAGAAGCGCATCACCTCCGCGTCGCTGCGGCCCTTGGGGTCGAAGTCGGCGCCGCCCTTGCCGCCGCCGATCGGCATCCCGGTCAGGGCGTTCTTGAAGATCTGCTCGAAGCCGAGGAACTTCACCACGCCGAGGTTGACCGAGGGGTGGAAACGCAACCCGCCCTTGTAGGGGCCCAGGGCGCTGCTGAACTCGACGCGGAACCCGCGGTTGATGTGCACCTCGCCCCGGTCGTCCTGCCACGGCACCCGGAAGATCAGCTGCCGCTCGGGTTCGCAGATCCGCTCGACGGTCTTGCGGGCCGTGTACTCGGGGTGACGGTCCAGCACGACCGTGAGGGAGTCCAGCACCTCCCGCACCGCCTGGTGGAACTCGGGTTGGGCGGGGTTGCGCCCCACCACGTCGTCGTAGATCTGCTCGACCCGGTCGCGGATCTCTGCCTTCACTCGTGCTCCCTCGCTCACCGCCGACTGAGGGCACCACGCTAGTGCCCCGGCCGGGACGGGCTCAGCCGGAGTCGGAGGTCCCGGGCAGCGGCGTCACCCGGAACACCAGCGGACGCCACGGGCGGTAGGGCTCGCGGACCTCCAGGTTCTCGAAGGCCACCCCGCCCGGGATGGGGGCCGAGCTGGCCCAGTAGGTGACCCGACCGTTGACCTGCGCCCGCAGCCGCGGGTGCGGGTCGGGCACCACCCAGGCCTGCTCGGCCCGCTCGCCCTGCCAGTGCCAGTGCGGCAGCACCGACGGCTCGTAGTCCGCACCGGCCGGGTCGTCCTCGTCGCCCCGGGCGGCGACCACCGCGGTCCCGTCGGGCTCGCGCGGCAGCGCGCCCAGCCCGAAGGAGGCCCGCAGGGTGAACCGGTCGCCGCGGTGCCATGGCCACAGCTGCCGCGCGTGCACCTCGCGCCCGGCCAGCCGCAGGGTGCGCAGCCGGGCGTAGTTGCCCATGGTGGCGGTGAGCACGCAGCTGCGCAGCGGCCGCGAGGTGGCGGTGGCGGCGGCGGCCAGCTCGACCTCGTGCGGCCGGTCGGCCCGGAACCGGACGCGCAGGTCGACCTCGGCCCCGCTGGCGAACCGCTCGCAGCGCACCAGCACGGTCAGCACCTCGACCCCGTCGACCACGGCCAGCCGGCCCGGGTCGGGGAGGCGGCCGTCCCCGGTCCACATCGTGAGCCCTGGCTCGTCGTCCAGCCGGCTGCGCTCGAGCTCGGAGAAGCCGCGCCGCAGCCCCCGGCGGGTGACCGGCTCGACCGCGACGTAGTTGACCATCCGCTCCGGCCGGTGCCCGAGGTAGGGGGTGTAGACGCGGAGCAGGCCCCGCGGGCCGGGCAGCGGGGACAGCCCCACCGTGAGCCCGTCGCGGTGGCCCCAGCGCGGAGGGTCGGCGGGTCCGGGACGGAGCCAGTCGGCCTCGGTGCGCACGGGGCGAGGCTAGTGCTCCCGGTGTGCGCCGGACTGTCCTCCCCGCCTCCTAGAGTGAGCGGGTGATTTCGCACGAGGTGCCCGCACGACGGGTGATGTTCGTCCACGCCCATCCCGACGACGAGTCCAGCCAGACCTCGGCCACCATGGCCCGCTACGCCGCCGAGGGCGCCCAGGTCACCCTGGTCACCTGCACCCTCGGCGAGCGCGGCGAGATCGTGTCCGACGAGCTGTCCCACCTCAGCCCGGGGGAGGAGCTGGGCCGGCACCGGGTGGGTGAGCTGGCCGAGGCGATGGCCGTCCTCGGCGTCACCGACTTCGTCCGCCTCGGCGGCGACGGCGCCTACCACGACTCCGGGATGGTCGACGGCGAGGACGGGATGGCCACCGTCGGCGCCGAGCTCGACCCGCGCGCGTTCTGGCTGGCCGACCTGCGCGAGGCCGCCGAGCACCTGGTCGCGCTGATCCGCGACCGGCGTCCGCAGGTGCTCGTCACCTACGACCAGATCGGCGGCTACGGCCACCCCGACCACGTGCAGGCCCACCGGGTGGCCACCTACGCCGTCGCGCTGGCCGGGGTGCCCAGCTTCCGCCGCGACCTGGGCGAGGCGTGGGCGGTGCCCCGGGTGCTCTGGTCGGCGATGTCGGCCTCGGCGATGAAGCGGGCTGTCGAGCGGGTGCGGGAGAGCGGCGGCGACCTGGGCGACCTCGGCGCCTTCGACCTCGACAACCCCCCGCCCATGCTGATCCCCGACGAGGACCTCGCGGTCCGCGTCGACGGCACCCCCTGGGCGGAGCAGAAGGCGGCCGCGCTGGCGGCCCACCGCAGCCAGGTCAGCCTGGAGGACCCGTTCTGGCGGATCTTCACCACCGGCACCGGCTGGGCCGACGAGTACTACCGGCTGGCCCAGGGCGTCCCGTTCCCGGACGGGGTGACCGGCGACGGGCTGGCCGACGACCTGTTCGCCGGCCTGCGGTGACCGCCTCCCCGGACGGCGCAGGAGGAGGCGTCGACGGCAGCGAGCTGCGCGCCGCGATGAGCCACTTCGCCTCCGGGGTCACCGTGGTCACCTGCCTGCGCGCCGACGGCTCACCGCAGGGGATGACCTGCAGCGCCTTCACCTCGATCTCGCTCGACCCGCCGCTGGTGATGGTCAGCATCCGCCGGGACGGGCGTCTGCACCCGGTCCTGCTGGCGGCCGGCAGCTGGGCGGTCTCGGTGCTCGCCGCCGACCAGGCCGAGCTCGGTCGCCGGTTCGCGCGGTCCACCCGCGACCGCGCCCAGCAGTTCGAGGGCGTGCCCACCAGCCCCGCCCCCTCCGGCGGGGCGCCCGTCCTCGACGGCGCGCTGACCTGGCTGGAGTGCCGCACCGAGCACGTCACCCCGGCCGGGGACCACTCGCTGGTGCTCGGCCGGGTGCTGGCCACCGCCGGCACCGAGACCGACGCGCCCGCCCTCGTCTACCACCGCCGCCGCTTCCTCGACCTGACCGGCGCGACGGACCCGGGCCGCGGAACCCGGGCCGACGGAGGGCGTGACGTACCATCGACCAGTCCACGTCCGGGCGCGCCGAGGCACGCCACCGACCCACGAGGCTCATCGCATTGACCAGCACCGACTCGTCCCGGCCCCGACGCAACCGCGCCCTCGTCCCCGTGGTGGCGGTCGCCACGGTGCTGCTCGTCCTCGGCGGCATCTACGTCGCGGGGTACCTGCTCGCCGGCGACCGGGTCCCGCGCAACGCCACCGTGGCGGGGGTCGCGATCGGTGGGATGGCCCGGGCCGAGGCGGTCAGCACCCTGCAACGTGAGCTCGCCGACGAGGCGGGTGCACCGCTCACGGTGTCGGCCGACGGGGCCACCCGCGAGATCGTCCCGGCCGAGGCGGGTCTGGCGCTGGACGCCGAGGCCTCGGTCGAGGCGGCCGGGGCCGGCCGCTCGTGGAACCCGCTGCACATCTGGCAGGTGCTCACCGGCGGCGGTGCCCAGCGCCCGCTGGCCACCGTCGACGAGGAGGCGCTCGCCCAGGCGGTGGACGCCTACGCCGAGGCCGTGGAGGGCGAGCCGAAGAACGCCACCCTCGGCTACGACGGGACGGCCGTGGAGGTCGGCGAGGGCAGCTCGGGGATCACCATCGACCGGGAGGCCACCGCCACCGCGCTGAGCCAGACCTATCTCCGGGGCACCACCGTCGCGGCCGCCGCCACGGTGACGCCGCCGGAGGTCACCACCGAGGAGGCCGAGCAGGTGGCCGAGGAGGTGGCCGAGCCGGCGGTCAGCGACGACGTCACGGTCCGGGCCGGTGACGCCGGCGAGTTCGAGGTCAGCCCCGAGGCCATCGCCGGTGCCACCACCTTCGAGATCGCCGACGGCACCTACGTCGCCCGCTACGACGCGGGGAAGCTCCGCGAGGGCAGCGAGGAGGCGATCGACGAGCTCGACATCACCGAGCCCCGGGATGCTTACTGGACGCTGCGCGGCGGACGGCCCCAGCTCGTCGAGGCCGTCGACGGCACCACCGTCGACGCCGAGAAGCTGCTCGCCGCGGTCGAGCCGGTGCTCACCCGCCAGGGCGAGGACCGCACCGCCACCGTCGAGCTGACCCCCGACAAGGCCGACTTCACCACCGAGGAGGCGAAGAAGGCGCAGGTCACCGAGGTGGTCGGCCAGTTCACGACCAGCTACGACCACGCCGACTACCGCAACATCAACCTGGGCGAGGTGGCCGAGCGGGTCGACAACCACTGGCTCGCTCCCGGCGAGACCTTCTCGATGAACGACGTGGTGGGGGAGCGGACCGCGGCCAACGGCTTCGTGGACGGCTACGTCATCCAGGGCGGGGTGCTGAAGAAGGAGTCCGGCGGCGGGGTCTCCCAGGCGGCCACCACCCTGTTCAACGCCGCCTTCTTCGCCGGTCTGGAGGACGTCGAGCACCACCCGCACACCCTCTACTTCGACCGCTACCCGGCCGGGCGCGAGGCCACCGTCTACTACGGCTCGCTCGACCTGCAGTTCAAGAACAACACCCCCTACGGCGTCATCATCGAGGCCGACCGCAAGAAGAGCGCACCGGGCAGCAGGGGCTCGCTGACGGTCAAGATCTGGTCGACCAGGGTCTGGGACGAGGTGCGCAGCCCCGACGCGGAGAAGACCAACTTCACCAGCGGGCGCGAGCTGACCAAGAGCGGGCCGAGCTGCGAGTACCAGGCCCCGATCCAGGGCTTCGACGCCACCTACTACCGCGCCTTCATCAAGGACGGCAAGGAGGTCAAGCGGGAGAACTACTTCTGGCGCTACAGCCCCGGCGACGAGATCAAGTGCGAGTGACAGCAGGTGACCCTTCGCTGCGAGGCGGAGGGGGAGCCGACATACTGGACCAGGTCTCCCGCCCGTGGGCGAGGACGGCCGTGAGCACGCGCAGCTAAGGAGAACGAACGTGACGTACGTCATCGCGCAGCCCTGTGTGGACCTCAAGGACCGGGCCTGCGTGGAGGAGTGTCCCGTGGACTGCATCTACGAGGGCAACCGGATGCTGTACATCCACCCCGAGGAGTGCGTCGACTGCGGCGCCTGCGAGCCGGTCTGCCCGGTCGAGGCCATCTTCTACGAGGACGACGTCCCCGAGGAGTGGCAGGAGTACTACGACGCCAACGTCAAGTTCTTCGACGGTCTCGGCATGCCCGGCGGTGCGGCCAAGATGGGTCCGATCGACAAGGACCACGAGCTGATCAAGGCCCTCCCGCCGCAGGAGCACGATGAGTGACGCGCGCGCGGAGCGCGACGAGTGACCGAAGGATCGGCAGGGACGGGCCACCTGGCCCCGGGCCTGTCGCAGGGCCCCGGGCCGGCGGACGCGTGAACCGCGCGCTGCCCGACTTCCCCTGGGACACCCTGGCGGAGGCCGCCCAGCGCGCCCGGGCCCACCCGGACGGGCTGGTCGACCTCTCCGTCGGCACCCCGGTCGACCCGACGCCGGAGCTCGCCCAGCGGGCGCTGGCCGCGGCCGCCGACGCCCCGGGCTACCCGCAGACCGCGGGCACCCCGGAGCTGCGGCGGGCGATGGCCTCCTGGCTGAGCCGCCGCTGGGGTGCGCGCGACCTGGCCCCGGAGGCCTGCCTGCCGGTGCTCGGCACCAAGGAGCTGGTCGGCTGGTTGCCCACCCTGCTCGGCCTGGGCCCCGCGGACGTCGTCGTCTTCCCCCGGGCCGCCTACCCGACCTACCGGGTGGGTGCGCTGATGGCCGGGGCGCGGGCGGTGGCGGCCGACCACCCCGACGAGCTCGACCCGGGGGTCGGACCGGTCCGGCTGGTCTGGGTGAACTCCCCGTCCAACCCCACCGGTGAGGTGCTCGACGCCGAGCGGCTCGGGGCCTGGGTGCGCTGGTGCCGCGAGCACGGTGCGGTGCTGGCCTCCGACGAGTGCTACGGGGAGCTGGGCTGGGAGGCCGAGCCGGTCTCGGTGCTGCACCCGTCGGTGTGCGGCGCCTCCTCCGAGGGCCTGCTGGCGCTGCACTCGCTGTCCAAGCGCTCCAACCTGGCCGGCTACCGGGCTGGGTTCGTGGCCGGTGACGCCGCCCTGGTCGGCGCGCTGCTGGCCGTCCGCAAGCACCTCGGCATGATCATGCCCGCCCCGGTGCAGGCGGCGATGACCGCGCTGCTGGACGACGACGAGGAGATCGCGGCCCAGCGCGAGCGCTACCGGCGCCGCCGCGCCCTGCTGCGCCCCGCGCTGGAGGCGGCCGGCTACCGGTTGGACCACTCCACCGCCGGGCTCTACCTGTGGGCCACCCGCGGCGAGGACGCCCGTGCCACGGTGGACCGGCTCGCCGACCTCGGCATCCTCGTCGCCCCTGGCGACTTCTACGGCGAGCCCGAGGTGACCGGCCAGCACGTCCGGATCGCCCTCACCGCCACCGACGAGCGGGTGGCCGCGGCAGCCGAGCGGCTCGGGGCCTGAACCCCCCCGGCGTCAGCCGGTGGGTGAGGGCAGCGGCGTCCCACCCGAGGAGGGGGGTGCGGACGGGGCCGCACTCGGGGTGGGCAGCACCGCCTCGCTGTCCACCCGGCAGTCCCCCAGGTCCCGGGCGAGCCGGGGCTGGATCGGCTGCAACCTGCGGACCATGTCGTCGAGCTGCTGGAGGTCGACGTCCACCACGGCCTCGTCCACGCCCTGCAGGACGTTGTAGACGTCCTGCGCCTCGTTGATCACCCGCAGGCACGCGGCGTTGACCTCCGCCCGGGCCACCACGGGGACCCCACCGGTGGGAGCCGGTGCCGGCTCCTCCGGCGTCGCCCCGCTCCCGGCGGTCCCGCCGAAGTCGGGGGTGGTGGTGTTCAGCAGGCCGACGGCCAGGACACCGACCACCACGCCGGCGACGAACAGCACCAGGCCGAGCCACCAGCGTGGCCGGTCGGGCGCGCTGGTCGCGTCGGCGTCGGCGTCGTCGGCAGCCGGCGGATCCTGCGGACTCGTCATCGGTTCCTCCTGGGTGCACTGCTGCCGACTCTGCCTCACCGAGATGGTAGGACTGCACCCACAGGGCACGGAGCCCCTGGGTGAAGGGGGTCGGTCGTGCGGGCAGCTCGCATCCTGACCTCCGCGGTGGCCGGGCTGGGCCGGCGGTACCGGTTCGCGGTGACGAGCGGACGATGGGTGGTGCTGGCCCTGTGGCTGGCCGCCGCCACCGTGGCGGTGGTGGTGCCGTCCCCTCCCTCCGGTCCCGGCAGCGGGTTCGGTGACCTGCTCCCCGACGACAGCGCGGTGGTCCGGGTGGAGGAACGCGTCCTGGAGCAGTTCGACGTCCCGGTGCTGTCCGGCACCACCGTGGTGGTGCACCAGCCGGGCGGCCTCAGCCTGCTCACCCAGGCGGACTCCCTGCTGTGGGCGCTCAGCACCACGCAGCAGGTCCTGGAGGCACCGGGGGAGCCGAGGACCGGGCAGCTCCTCGCCGCGATCCCCGTGCCCACGGGACGGTCGGACACCACCGTCACCTACCTCTTCTTCAGCGAGGGGACCGGGCTGTCCCAGTCCACGCGGCTGGCCGCGCGGTACGCGGCGCACTTCGACAACCAGGCCGAGGTCCAGACCCACGTCACCGGCTTCGTGCCGGCCCAGGTCGCGCAGAACGACTACCTGCAGGCCAGGCTGCCGCTGTTCGAGCTGGCGAGCGTGCTGCTCATCGTGCTGGTCGTGGCGGGCGTGTTCCGCTCGCTGCTGGCTCCGCTGGTGGTGCTCGGGGTCGCGGGCGTGGGCTACCTGGTGTACTTCCTGCTGCTCGACCGGGTGTCGGAGACCCTCGGCGTGGCCGTCCCCAGCCAGCTGGAACCGGTGATGGTGGCGCTGCTGCTGGGGGTGGTGACCGACTACTGCGTCCTCTTCTTCGCCTCGCTCCGCCACGAGCTGGCCGACGAGGAGGACTCCGTCACGGCGGTGCGGCGGGTGCTGCAGCACGACGGACCGGTGGTCGCCATGGCGGGGCTCACCGTGGCCGGGGGCACCCTGGCCCTGCTGGTGGCGCCGTTCGCCATCTTCCGCGGCCTCGGCCCGGCCCTCGGCCTGACCGTGCTGGTGGGTCTCGCGGTCAGCCTCACCCTGACACCGGCGCTGATGACGCTGCTCGGCTGGCGGCTGTTCACGGTGCTGCCGGTGCGGAGCTCCCGGCGGGCGGTCCTGGACCGTCGTGGGGGCGGTGGCGGGGGTGACCACCGTCGGGCGACCGCGCTGGTCACCGTCCTCACCCGCCGTGGGCCCGCCGTCGGGGCGGTGCTGGCGGTGGTCGGGCTGCTCGCCCTGGCCAGCCTGCCCGCGACGCAGGCGAGGCTGGACCTGTCGTTCACCGCGAGCCTGCCCGAGGACGACGGCGTGGTCGAGGGGGCCGAGCTGCTCGGCCAGGTGGGGCTGCGGGGGCTGTCGGCTCCCACCGAGGTCCTCATCGAGCAGTCGGACGTGGTGGCTGCGCGGCCCGAGCTCGGCCGGCTGCAGGACCTGCTCGGCCAGCAGCGCGGGGTGGTCGCGGTCCTCGGCCCCGGCGACTCACCGTTGGACGAGGGCCGCGGCGTGGTGCTCGCCGCCAGCGGTGACGCCGCCCGCTACCTGGTGGTCTTCGACAACGACCCGCTGGGTGCGACGGCCATCGCGGACGCCCGGGCGCTCGAGCAGCGGCTGCCGGCACTGGTCGAGCAGGCCGGTCTGACCGGGGCCGCCGCGATGACCGGTCAGACCCTGATCGCCTCCGAGTTCGTCTCGCTCACCCGGACGAGCCTGGGGCTGACCGTGGTCGCGGCGCTGCTGGTCGAGCTGCTGCTGCTGGGCCTGTACCTGCGCTCGGTGGTGGCTCCGGTCGTGCTGCTGGCCGCCAGCCTGCTGGCCGTGACCGCCGCGCTGGGGGTGACCACGTGGCTGTTCCAGGAGGCCCTCGGTGCCCAGGGACTGACGTTCTACGCCCCGTTCGCCGTCATCGTGCTGCTGATCGCCCTCGGGGCGGACTACATCGTGTTCTCCGTGGGTGGCATCTGGCGGGAGGCCCGCCGCAGACCGCTGGCCGAGGCGCTCCGGGTGGCCGTCCCCCGCTCCTCCGCCGCGATCACGACGGCCGGGGGCATCCTCGCCGGCACCTTCGTCCTGGTGGCGATCATCCCGCTGTCGACCTTCCGCCAGATCGCCGTGGCGATGGCGGTCGGCCTGCTGCTGGACACCTTTGTGATCCGTCCGGTGCTGACCCCCGCCGTCCTCACCCTGCTCGGACGGGCCGCCGGGTGGCCGAGCCGGCGGATCACCGTCGACGCCGTGGCCGCCGCGGACGAGGTCGCCGAGGACCGTCGTGGCTGAGCGTCTGGCGCGGGGGAGCGCGCACCACCGGCGCCGTCGGGCGGTGCCGCGGCTCGCCACCGTCCTGCAGGTGGTGGCGAGCCTGCTGGGTCTGGGCGCGCTGCTCTGGGGCGCGGACGCGGCGGTCCGGGTCGGCGCGGAGAGCCTGCTGGCCCGCAACCTCCAGGCCTCGACCGGCGTCTCGGACCGCCCGGAGGTGGAGCTGCACGGCACCTTCGTCCTCCCGCAGGTGATCCGTGGCTCCTACGGTTCGGTCGACGTGTCCATGCAGGGGATCGTCACCGGGCCGTTGCGGGTCGAACGGGTCGACGCGCAACTGGAGGACGTCCGGATCCCCTTCCACGACGTGCTGGTCCGCGACCTGCGCGAGGTGGGCGTCGGTCGGGCGAGCAGCGTCGTCACACTGACCTACGGCGACCTCAGCTCCTACCTGCGCGAGACCGGGCGACCGCTGACCCTGTCCGCCGCCGACGACGACACCGTGCGGGTCAGCGGCACGGTCGACCTGCTCGACCAGCGGGTGGACGCCGCCGCCGTGGTGGCCCTGTCCGCGGGCCGGGACGGCGTGCGGGTGACACCCACGCAGGTCGAGGGCATCGGCGCGCTCGACCCGCTGGACCGGCTCCTGCTCGGGCAACGACTCACCTTCACCGTCCCCCTCGACACGCTCCCCTTCGGGTTGCAGGTGACCGAGGTCGCCCCCGACGCCACCCACGTGGTGGTGCGGGTCCAGGGTTCGCGGCTGGTGGTGGACCCCTGAACGGCGACACCCGGGCCCCGATCCGTTACCCCGGGTCGGCCGCCACGTCGGGCAGCAGCCCCTCCACCCCGTAGAGGTGCACCTCCATCCAGCTACGCGCCCGGCGGGGGGAGTGGTCGACGCAGGCGGCCAGGATGGCCTCGTGCTCGCGGTGCGTGTCGTGCAGCCGCGGGGAGTTGAACAGCGCCTGCCACCGGGTGGCCAGGGTGGGCGCCGACATGGCGTCGATGAGGGCCGCCAGCACCGGGTTCTCGGCCGCCTCGGCGATCAGCCGGTGCAGCTCCAGGTCGGCCTGCATCGCCCGCTCGTGGTCGACCTGGTCGGCGAAGATCGCCGCGTGCGCGTCGTCGAGGATGGCCCGTCCGCGTGCGGCGTGCTCGGCGGTGAAGCGCACCGCCGCGCGCTGCACCGACTCCACCTCCAGCGCCCGCCGGACGCTGTGGGCGTGCTCGGCCTCGTCCCCGGCCTGCAGCCGCACCCAGAACCCCAGCCCGCCGAGCAGCCGGTCCGGCGCCAGGCTGGTGACGTAGGTGCCCGCCCCCTGCCGGGTCTGCAGCACCCCCAGCGCCGACAGCGCCCGGACCGCCTCGCGCAGCGACCCGCGCGAGACCTGCAGCTCCTCGGCCAGGTCCTTCTCCACCGGCAGCCGGTCGCCCGGCCGCAGCCGGCCCGAGGCGATCATCTCCTGCACCGCGTGCAGGACCACGTCGGTCTGGGAACGCTGGTCACTCATGGGAGCCAGTGTGGTGGATTCATCCGATCTTTACTAGAGTCCGAGCGGCGGGTCGCCCAGACCACCGCACGCCGAGCACGAGGAGCACCATGTCGACGATCACGGAGATCGAAGTCCACGACCTGAGGTTCCCCACCTCGCTGGACGCCGCGGGCTCGGACGCGATGAACGTCGACGCCGACTACTCCGCGGCCTACCTCCGCATCGTCACCGACGGGCCCCTGTACGGATGCGGCTTCACCTTCACCATCGGCCGCGGCAACGAGGTGGTGTGCGCCGCGATCCGCGCCTGGGCCGACCGGCTGGTGGGCCGGGACGCCGGCACGCTCGACCCGACCGCGCTCTACCGCGAGCTCAAGACCGACTCCCAGCTGCGCTGGCTCGGCCCGGAGAAGGGCGCGGTGCACCTGGCGATGGCGGCGGTGATGAACGCGGTGTGGGACCTCGCGGCGCGCCGGGCCGGCGTCCCGCTGTGGCGGCTGCTGGCGCAGATGACGCCCGAGGATCTGGTCGAGGTGGCCGACCTGCAGTACCTGAGCGACGTCCTCACCGCCGAGGAGGCGCTGGAGCTGCTGCGCCGCCAGGAGCCGACCCGTCAGGAGAGGATCGCCGAGCTGGAGCGCACCGGCTACCCCTGCTACACCACCTCCGCGGGCTGGCTCGGCTACTCCGAGGAGAAGCTGCGCCGGCTGGCCCAGGAGGCCGTCGACCAGGGCTACACCCACATCAAGCTCAAGGTCGGCCGCGACCTGGCCGAGGACAAGCGCCGGCTGGCCATCGCACGGGAGGTGCTCGGACCCCAGGGTCACCTGATGATCGACGCCAACCAGGTGTGGGACGTGGGCCAGGCGGTCGAGTGGGTGCGGGCGCTGGCGGAGTTCGACCTGCACTGGATCGAGGAGCCCACCAGCCCCGACGACGTGCTCGGCCACGCCGCCATCCGGCGGCAGGTGGCGCCGGTCGGGGTCGCCACCGGAGAGCACGGCATGAACCGGGTGCTGTTCAAGCAGCTGCTGCAGGCCGAGGCGATCGACTTCTGCCAGATCGACGCCTGCCGGCTGGCCAGCGTCAACGAGATCGTCGCGGTGCTGCTGATGGCGGCGAAGTTCGGCGTGCCGGTCTGCCCGCACGCCGGCGGGGTCGGCCTGTGCGAGCTGGTGCAGCACCTGTCGATCGTCGACTACGTGGCCGTCTCGGGTGATCTGACCGGCCGGGTTACCGAGTTCGTCGACCACCTGCACGAGCACTTCGTCGACCCGTGCGTGGTGCGCGACGGCGCCTACGTGCTGCCGAGCCAGCCGGGCTACTCGGCCGAGATCCGGGCCGAGACCCTGGCCAGCCACTCCTTCCCCGACGGCAGCTACTGGCGCGAGCGGGCCGCCGCGGAGGCGCGGTGAGCGGCGTGGGCGAGCCGGTCACCGACACCCACCTGCACCTGTGGGACGTCGACCGGCTCGACTACCCGTGGCTGTCCGGTGCCACCGCGGCGGGCACCGGACGGCGCCTCGACCGCACCCACGACGTCGCCGAGGCTGCCCGGGAGGTGCCGGCCACCCGGTCGGTGATGGTGCAGGCCGACTGCCGCGACGAGCAGGCCCTGGATGAGGTCGTCTGGGTGAGCGAGCAGGCCGGGGCCGGACGCGCGCTCGGGGTCGACCTGGTCGGGGTGGTCGCCTTCGCCCCGGTCGAGCAGCCCGGGCTGGCCCGTCACCTCGACGCGCTGGCCGAGCAGCCCCTGGTGGTCGGCATCCGGCGGCTGCTGCAGGGCCAGCCGGCCGCGCTGCTCGCCTCCGACGAGCTGGTCGCCGGGCTGCGGCTGCTGGGGGAGCGCGGGTTGACCTTCGACGTCTGCGTCACCGCCGACCAGCTGGACGCGGGCGCCGACCTCGTGGCCCGGGTGCCCGGCACCCGCTGCGTGCTGGACCACCTCGGCAAGCCGCCGCTGGCCGAGCCCGCCCGCCGGGACGCCTGGCGTGCTGCGCTCGCCCGGCTCGCCGCGCAGCCGCAGGTGGTGTGCAAGCTCTCGGGGCTGGCCGCCGAGGCGGCCCCCGGCGTGCCGCTGGCCGAGCAGGCGCCCTGGTACCTGCAGCAGGCGCTCGAGCTGTTCGGCCCCGACCGCTGCGTGGTGGGCTCGGACTGGCCGGTCTCGGCGTCGACCGGCTGGACGGAGTGGCTCGAGCTGGTCGACGACGCGCTGGCGGGTACGTCGCCGCAGGAGAGGACCGCGGTGCTAACCGGCACCGCGGCACGCATCTACCGGTGGGAGCGCTGATGGAGATCACGACACGACTGCAGTCGCGGGGGATCGAGCTGAGCCGGATCGGGCTGGGCACGGCCCCGTTCGGCAACCTCTACCGCGAGGTCGGCGACGACGGTGCCGCCGAGGCGGTCGTCACCGCCTTCGAGGGCGGCATCCGCTACTTCGACACCGCCCCGCACTACGGGCTCGGGCTGTCCGAGCGCCGGCTGGGCCGCGCGCTGCAGCAGCTGCCGCGGGACGAGGTCGTCGTCTCCACCAAGGTCGGACGGCTGCTGCGGCCCAACCCCGACGCCCGCGGACGCGACAGCGACCTGTTCGAGGTGCCCGACGACCTGGTCCGGGTCTGGGACTTCAGCGCCGCCGGCGTGCGCCGCAGCGTGGAGGAGTCGCTGGAGCGGATGGGCCTGGACCGGATCGACATCGTCTACCTGCACGACTGCGACGACCACCTCGAGCAGGCGCTGACCGAGGGCGGGCCCGAGCTGTCCCGGATGCGCGACGAGGGCCTGATCCGGGCCTGGGGCGCCGGCATGAACCAGGCCCCGGCGCTGGCCCGGATCGCCCGGGAGACCGACGCCGACGTGATGATGATGGCCGGCCGGCACACCCTGCTGCGCCAGGAGGGCGACGAGCTGTTCGCCGCCTGCGACGAGACCGGGGTCGCCGTCGTCGCGGTCGGGGTGTTCAACTCCGGCGTGCTGGCCGTGGAGGAGCCCGGCGCGGACACCCACTTCGACTACGCCCCGGTGACGCCGGACGTCCTCGAGCGGGCCCGCGCGATCGCGGCGGTCTGCCGTGAGCACGGGACCACGCTGCCGGCGGCCGCGATCGCCTTCCCGCTCCGCGAGCACTGGGTGACCGCGGTGGCGCTGGGGGTGGAGGACGCCGGGCAGGTGCGGGAGAACCTCGCGCTCGCCGCGCAGGACGTCCCGGAGGCGCTGTTCGAGGAGCTGAACGAGCGGGGGCTGGTGGGCGGCTCCCGCTGGACGATGAGCTGGGACGACGAGACCGAGGGAGAGGCACAGGCATGAGGATGATGAGGGTCGGCGAGCGGGGCCGGGAGCGTCCCGTCGTCGAGGTCGACGGGCAGCACTACGACGCCAGCGGGGCGGTGGCCGACTACGGCCTCGACTTCTGGGCCGACGGCCCGGCCCGGCTGGCCGAGGCGGCCCGCGCCGGCACCCTGCCCGCCACCAGCGTCGAGGGCGAACGGGTCGGGGCGGCGCTGCCCCGCGGCGGCGCCCTGATCTGCATCGGCATGAACTACGCCGCGCATGCCGCCGAGAGCGGCTCCGCGCCGCCGGAGCGTCCGATCATCTTCCTCAAGAGCCCCGCCACCCTGGCCGGACCCGACGACGAGGTGACCATCCCGCGCGGCTCCACCAAGACCGACTGGGAGGTCGAGCTCGGCGTGGTCATCGGGCGCGAGGCGACGAACCTGGGCCCCCAGGACGACGCGCTGGCGCACGTGGCCGGCTACGTGCTGGCCAACGACCTCTCCGAGCGCACCTTCCAGATCGAGGAGAGCGGCGGGCAGTGGAGCAAGGGCAAGTGCTGCCGCGGGTTCCTCCCGCTCGGGCCCTGGGTGGCCACCGCCGACGAGGTCGACCCGACCGGGCTGCGGCTGCGCAGCTGGGTCAACGGCGAGCCGCGGCAGGACTCCAGCACCGCCGACATGGTCTTCTCCGTCGCCGACCTGGTCCGTGACCTGAGCCGGTACATGACGCTGGAGCCGGGCGACCTCATCCTCACCGGCACCCCGGAGGGGGTCGCGCTGTCGGGGCGGTTCCCCTACCTGGCCCCGGGTGACGTGGTGGAGCTGGAGATCGACGGTCTCGGACGCCAGCGCCAGAGCTACCGGAGCGGGGAGTGAGCGTGGCAGCCGAGTTCGAGGGTCTGGTCGCCGTCGTCACCGGCGGCGCGTCCGGGATCGGGGCGCGCACGGCGGAGGTGCTCGCCGAGCGCGGGGCCACCGTCGCCGTGCTCGACCTGCAGCCGTCGGAGCGGTTCGCCTCGCACCGCGTCGACGTCACCGACACGGCGTCGGTGGAGGCGGCGGTGGCGGCGGTGGTCGCCGAGCACGGACGGCTGGACGTCGTCGTCAACAACGCCGGCATCGGCGCCCAGGGTGACATCACCGGCAACGACGACGCCGAGTGGCACCGGGTGCTCGACGTCAACGTCGTCGGCATGGTCCGGGTGGCCCGGGCGGCGCTGCCGCACCTGCGCCGCTCGCCGTCGGCGGCGATCGTCAACACCTCCTCGATCGCGGCGACCGCCGGGCTGCCGCAGCGGGCGCTGTACTCGGCGAGCAAGGGCGCGGTCTCCGCGCTCACCCGGGCGATGGCCGCCGACCACCTGCGGGAGGGGATCCGGGTGAACTGCGTCAACCCGGGCACCGCCGACACGCCGTGGGTGGCCCGGCTGCTGGAACGCGCCGACGACCCGGCCGCCGAGCGCGCCGCACTGGAGGCCCGCCAGCCGCACGGGCGGCTGGTCAGCGCCGACGAGGTCGCCCAGGCGATCGCCTACCTGGCCAGCCCGCTGAGCGGTTCCACCTCCGGCGTCGAGCTCGCCGTCGACGGCGGCATGCAGGGGCTGCGGCTGCGGCCGCTCTGAGCCGGCCCGGATGCGGGCTCAGCCCTCGTAGCGGGCGACGACGCTCCACCGCTCGGCCACCGGCGGGGCGGCCGCCCAGCGACGGATGCCGTCCTGGAACACCGCGAACTCGGGCAGGGTGGGCAGCGGGTTCTCGACCCCGTCGGCGAGCTCGAGCAGTGTCAGGTAGGTGATGCCGTCGGCGAGCCGGCAGGAGGTGTAGCGGATGCCGGCGAGCTCCTCGCGGCGCAGGGCGGCGAAGAAGCCACCGACGGCGGACTCGACCTCCGCCGCGTGCTCGGGGCGCACCTGGGTGCGGATCGTCATGATGATCATCGGAGGGCTCCTGTGTCGTCGTGGGTCGGTGTCACACCGGCCCTTGCTGGGGGGTCACACCATCGACCCGCGGCGACGGAGGAGTGTGACCGATGGTGGATGAGGACCTGGCCGAGCAGTTCGAGCAGCGGCGCCCCCGGCTGCACGCGTTGGCCTCCCGGCTGCTCGGCTCGACCGGCGAGGCCGACGACGCCGTCCAGGAGACCTGGCTCAGACTCCAGCGTCAGGGTGCCGGGACGATCGACAACCTCGACGGCTGGCTGACCACGGTGCTCGCCCGGGTCTGCCTCAACCTGCTGCGGGCTCGTCGCACCCGCGGGGAGCAGGAGCTCGGCCCGCTGGAGGGGGCCGAACCGGTGGACGCCGGGCCCGAGGAGCAGGCGCTGCTGGCCGACTCGGTCGGGCTGGCGCTGCTGGTGGTGCTGGACGCCCTGGGCCCGGCGGAGCGGCTCGGGTTCGTGCTGCACGACGTGTTCGCGGTGCCGTTCACCGAGATCGCGCCGGTCATCGACAAGACCCCGGCGGCCACCCGCCAGCTCGTCAGCCGGGCCCGCCGCAAGGTCCGGGGTCGGGCGCCGGTCCCCGACGCCGACGGCGCCCGCCAGCGTGCGGTGGTCGAGGCCTTCCTCGCTGCCGCCCACCACGGCGACTTCGAGCGGCTGGTCGAGCTCATGCACCCCGATGTCGTGCTGCGCTCCGAGGGCGGTCGCCGCCGCCGGAGCGCGTCGATGGTCGTCCGCGGCGCCCGGCCGGTGGCCGTCAGCACCCGGACCTACGCCGGCCTGGCTCCCAGCGCCCGCGTCGTGCTGGTCGACGCGGCCACCGGCGTGGTGGGTGTCGTCGTGGCCCCGGGCGGCGAGCCCTTCTCGGTGATGGCCTTCACCGTCGTGGACGGGAGGATCTCCGCCATCGACGTCCTCGCCGACCCGGACCACCTCGCCGCCTCCGATGCCACGGGCCGGTCCGTCAGCCGATGGTGAAGGTGATCCGGACGGTCCGGCCGAGGTCCTCCTCCGACGGCTCCCAGCCGGTGAGGGCCTCCGGGTCGTGCTGCCACACCCTGTCGCCGACGGCGACGGTGGTGACGCCGTGGCGGGCGGCCTCGGCCAGCGCGTGCGAGGCGACCGCCCACGCGGTGGCGTCGGCGTCGGTGTCGACCTCGAGCACCGCCGGGCCGTCCTCGCCCGCCTCGCGCAGGTCGGTGTCGAGGTCGCCGAGGGTCTCGGTGAGGGAGACGACCAGCGCGTCGGGGTCGGCGCCGGTCAGCGGACCGAGCGCGCAGCGCAGCCCGGCGGGGGAGTGGCCGGTGAACACGCTGGCCAGCACCCGGCCGTCGGCCTCGTGGTCGCGGTAGGCCTCGGGGTAGCCGCTGCGCTGGACGGCCTGGGCGACGTCGTTGATGTCACCGCTCTCCCAGCCGTCGACCTGCACCAGCGCGTCGTAGAAGCGTCCCGTCGCGTAGTGCGGGTCGAGGATCTCCTCGACCGTGCCCCAGCCCTGGGAGGGGCGCTGCTGGAAGAGCCCGACCGAGTCGCGGTCACCCCAGTCGAGGTTGCGGATGTCGGTCTCCTGGTAGACCGTCGCCATCGCGATCGAGGCGGCGCGCGGGGCCAGCCCGCGGCGTACCGACACCCCGGTGATGATCGCGGTGTAGTGGGCCTGGTCCGGCGTCAGCGTCACCGAGCGCTCCCCGGCGGTCGCCACGCACCGCGTCTGCGGCGGGGGTGGCTCGAGCACCCCGCGGGAGCGCACCAGCGCGTAGCCGCCGCCGGCCACGGCCAGCACCAGCGCCAGCACGACGAGGCAGCCGACGGCGGTGGCGCCCCGGCGCGGGTGGTCGTCGGTCATCTGGTCCTCGGGATCGGGGCCCACGGTCGGGCGAGCAGCCCGATTCTGCCCGAGGTGGTCAACCCGGCCCGGTCGCGCGGCGCAGGGTCAGTTGGCGTGCAGCGCCTCGTTGAGCAGGAAGGTCTTGCCGGCTCGGGGCCGGGCCTCCACCACCCCGGTCTGGGAGTTGCGCAGGAACAGCAGCCCGCTGGCCCCGGACAGCTCGCGGGCCTTGACCACCGCGCCGTCGGGCAGCAGCACCTTGGTGCCGGCGGTGAGGTAGAGGCCGGCCTCGACCACGCAGTCGTCGCCGAGCGCGATGCCCAGCCCGGACTGGGCGCCGAGCAGGCAGCGCTCGCCGATCGAGACCACCTCGGTGCCGCCGCCGGACAGGGTGCCCATGATCGAGGCGCCACCGCCGATGTCGGAGCCGTCGCCGACCACCACGCCCTGGCTGATCCGGCCCTCCACCATGGAGGAGCCGAGCGTGCCGGCGTTGAAGTTGATGAAGCCCTCGTGCATCACGGTGGTGCCGGGGGCGAGGTGGGCGCCGAGACGGGCCCGGTCGGCGTCGGCCAGCCGGACGCCGGAGGGCACCACGTAGTCGACCATCCGGGGGAACTTGTCCACCCCGAGCACCGTGACGTGGTCGTCACGGGCCCTCAGCGCCGCCCGCACCGACTCGAAGCCCTCCACCGCGCAGGGGCCGGCGGTCGTCCAGACGACGTTGGGGAGCACCGCGAACAGCCCGTCGAGGTTGACCGTGTTGGGCCGGACCAGCCGGTGGCTCAGCAGGTGCAGCCGCAGGTAGGCGTCGGCGGTGCTGGCCGGGGCGGCGTCCAGGTCGATGGCGACCTCGACCACCTCGGTGCGCACCCGGCGGGTGGCGTCGGTGGTCGGGACCAGCTCGGCCGGTGCCTCGGCAGTGCCCGTGCCGAGCACCGGCGCGGGGAACCAGACGTCCAGCACCTGCCCGTCCTCGGTCGTCGTCGCCAGTCCCCAGCCGTGCGCGGTCCGTGTCTCTGCCATGGGCGTGAGGGTAGTGGAGCGGCCTGACATCCACCGACGCCGACGACCGGTGACCGCGCTCAGCCGAGGAACGCGCGCAGGGCGTCGACCGTGGTGTGGTGGTGGGCCCGGAGCCCCACCTCCCGGGCCGCCTCGACGTTGGGCAGCGTGTCATCGACGAACCAGCAGGCCTCCAGCGGGTGCCCCACCCGCTCGGCCGCTGCGGCGAACACCCGTGGGTCCGGTTTGGCGACCCCGAGCTCGCTGCTGTTGAGGACGTGGTCCACCTCGTCGAGCAGGCCGAGGGCGGCCAGGTCGTCGCGCAGCCGGCTGGTGGCGTTGGTCAGCAGGGCGACCTCGGCCGTGCGGCGGACCTCGCGCACCACCTGGAGCACCTCGCGGTCGACCGCGCCGGCCGGCGCCGACCACTCGGCCACCGCCCCGGCCGCCCGTGGTCCGTGCTCCCGCACCAGGCGCTCGGTGACGCACCGCCGCCAGCTCGGGTCGTCGACGGCGCCGGTGACCACCCGGGCGAGCAGCTCGGGTTCGAAGGCGGCGGCGGCCAGGGCGCCGGTGGGCAGGCCGGCCCGCCGCTCCGCGCCGGCGATGATGTCGGGATCCCAGTGGCGCAGCACCCCGTCGAGGTCGAGCAGCAGGCAGCGCACGGGAAGCACCCTGTCAGGCCGTGGGGTCGGCGTCCCGCCGCGGCCAGGCCGGCCAGCGACCGTCCGGCAGCCGGGCGAGGTGCCGCCCGAGCTCGGCCCGGGCCCGCGGCGTCAGGTCGGAGCTGGTGCGGCTGCTCCGTACGGGGGAGCCGACCGGGTCGACCACCACGGTGCCGGTGGCCGGACGGCCGTCGAGCTCGGTCAGGTGCTCGCCGTAGCGTCCCTCGACCAGGGCGAAGACGTCCTCCTCGAGCTCGTCGGCCGCCGACTCCCACGTCTCGTCGCAGGCCTCGCAGCCGCACTGCGGGTAGGCGGCCCGGCCGAGGTGGCCCCACTCGAGCCGGAGCCCCGGGTAGCGGCTCCAGGCGACGGTCAGACCGGAGGCGTCCGGCGTCGCCGGCTGGAGCCGGACGGTGCGCAGCATCTCCTCGGTGTCCAGCGGTCCGCGCCGCTGGAGCGCCGCCGGCTCGACCCCAACCCGGTACGTGCTCACCAGGTGCTCGACCACGGCGTCCGCGACCCGGTGCAGCGGCTCGAACCGCTCCGGGTGGCGGTCCACGCCGTACAGCTCCTCCGGCGGCCCGGCGAGGTGCTGCCACCGGCGTCCGAACGGGACGACCCGACCCGAGGAGTCCCGCACCTCGGGGGCGTCCAGCGCTGGACGTCGGTAGCCGGTCACCGCAGCACGGTAGTCCGTCCGGCCGGCGGTGTCGTCTGAGTTCTCTGCCCTAGGGTCGCGGCATGAGCCTCGACCCCCGCGCCGATCTGCCCGACCTCCTGCAGCAGCTGATGGACCTGGAGTCGGTGAGCGGGGCCGAGGGGCCGCTGGCCGACGAGGTGGAGCGGGTGCTGCGCGGCTGCGGGCACCTGGAGGTGCTCCGCGACGGCGACACCGTGGTGGCCCGCACCCAGCTCGGGCGCGAGGAGCGGGTGGTGGTCGCCGGGCACCTCGACACGGTGCCGGTCGCGGGCAACCTGCCCTCGCAGCGTCGCGAGGTCGACGGCGTGGACGCGGTCTGGGGCCGCGGCGCCTGCGACATGAAGGGCGGGGTGGCGGTGCAGCTGGCGCTCGCGGTCGAGCTGGCCGAGCCCACCCGCGACGTCACCTGGGTCTTCTACGACAACGAGGAGGTCGAGGCCGAGCGCAACGGGCTCGGCCGGGTGGCCCGCACCCACCCGGAGTGGCTGGAGGGGTCCTTCGCGGTGCTGGGGGAGCCGTCCAACGCCCGGGTCGAGGGCGGCTGCCAGGGCACCCTGCGCGTCGAGATCACCCTCACCGGCACCGCCGCCCACTCCGCCCGGGCCTGGATGGGGCACAACGCCGTGCACGACGCCGCGGAGGTGCTGCAGCGGCTGCGGGACTACCAGCCGCGCCAGGTCGAGGTGGAGGGGCTGCGCTACCACGAGGGCCTCAACGCGGTGCGGATCAGCGGCGGGATCGCCGGCAACGTCATCCCCGACCGGTGCGTGGTCGAGGTGAACTTCCGCTTCGCCCCCGACCGCAGCGAGGACGAGGCGGTCGCCTTCGTCACCGACTTCTTCGCCCCGCTCCCGGTGGAGGTCACCGACCTCTCACCCGGTGCCCGCCCCGGGCTGGACCGCCCGGCCGCCGCGCAGTTCCTCGCCGCGGTGGGTGGTGAGCCGCAGGCGAAGTTCGGCTGGACCGATGTCGCCCGCTTCTCCGCCCTCGGCGTCCCGGCGGTCAACTTCGGCCCCGGCAACCCCAGCAAGGCCCACGCCGACGACGAGTTCTGCCCGGTGGCCGACCTCCGCACCTGCGCCGACGCCCTGCGCCGCTGGTTGAGCTGAGCCCGGCCGGCACAGCGGTGCCACGAAAACCCGTGGACACCTGAGCGCCGGTCCGGTCACGCTGTCCGTGCCGGGCCCGCGGGGGCCCCAGTCCGGGAGGAGGTCGAGCAGTGCCCACCACCGCGTGCACGCTCCGCGTGCCACCCCACCCGAACTGGGAGAGCTCCACCCGTGCCCGAACACACCGCCCGGCCGGACACCCCGGCCAACCCGCATCCCGCTGACCCCGCGCCCCGTCCCGTCGACTGGGTCACCGTTGAGGACCCGCCCGAGGGCCGCTGGTCCACCTGGACCTCGGTCACCCGGCTGAGCCGCGGCCCCGAGCCCCGCCCCTCCTGGGTGGTCACCGCCGACGCCGCCGTCGACACCGAGCTCGGCGTGCTCAAGAGCGGCAAGGAGGCCGTCTGCCACCTGCTGCGCCGAGCCGTCCCCAGCGACCCCGACCGCGACTCGCTGCTGGTGGCCAAGCGCTACCTCGACGCCAGCCACCGCGACTTCCAGCGCTCGACCGTCTACACCGAGGGCCGGCGCACCCGGAACAGCCGGGACGCCCGCGCGCTCGCCCGGCGCTCGAGCCACGGGCGTGCCGTCGCGGCCGGGCAGTGGGCCCAGGCCGAGTGGGACACCCTGGTCCGGCTGTGGCAGGCCGGGGTCAGCGTGCCGTACCCGGTGCAGGTCGACGGCACCGAGATCCTCATGGAGTACATCGCGGTCGACGGGGAGGCCGCACCGCGGCTGGCCGACTGCCGCGGCACCCGGGAGGAGCTCCGCGGCTGGTACGACCAGGTCGTCGACGCGATGGAGCGGATGGCCTCCCTCGGACTGGCCCACGGCGACCTCTCGCCCTACAACCTGCTGCTGGCCGGCTCGCGGGTCGTCGTCATCGACCTGCCGCAGGTGGTCGACGTCACCGTCAACCCCAACGGCATGGAGCTGCTGCACCGCGACTGCCGCAACGTCGGCGACTGGTTCGCTCGCCGCGGCCTGGACGTCGACGCCGAGGACCTCTTCGGACGGCTGGTCGCGGCGCTGTGGTGAACGGGCGTCAGGGGAGGGGCTGCTCGGCGCGGACGTCCTCGGGCAGCACGTCGGGCCGCCACCCCCGCCAGGTGGGGTGGCGCAGCCGGCGGACGTCGGTCCAGTCCATGTAGTGCACCTCGCCGACCAGCAGCGGATCCACCCAGTGCACCCCGGCCGCGTCGGCCCGGGGGACGTCGCCCACCGGTGCCTCGGCGCGGGCCAGCGGCTCGAGCAGGCCGGCTGCCTCCCGCAGCGAGCGCTGGCTGAACCCGCTGCCGACCTTGCCGACGTAGTGCAGCCCGTCCTCGCCCTGCACGGCCAGCACCAGCGCGCCGATCTCGCCGGTGCGGCCGTTGCGGCCCTCGGTCCAGCCGACCACGACGACGTCCTGGGTGCGGATGTTCTTCACCTTCATCCACTGCTCGGAGCGGAGCCCGGGGGTGTAGCGCGACCCGCAGCGCTTGGCCACCAGCCCCTCCCCGCCGAGACCGCGGCTCACCTCCATCGCGGTCTCGAAGTCCTGCCCGAGCACCGGCGGCACCTGCACCCGCGGGCCCAGGCCCGCCGTGCCCTGCACCAGCTCCTCCAGCGCCGTGCGCCGCTCCTCCAGCGGCCGGTCGACCACCGGTTCGCCGTCGAGCACCAGCAGGTCGAACAGCAGCAGCTGGACCGGCGTGGACGTCATCGCCCGGCTGATGTCGGAGGGACGGGTGAGGTTGATCCGGTGCTGCAGCCGCTCGAAGCTGGGACGGCCCTGCTCGTCGAGGGCGACCACCTCGCCGTCGAGCACCACCCGGCGTCCCGCCAGCGCCGCCAGGTCGCGGGCCAGCTCGGGGTAGGTGGCGCTCATCGCCAGCCCGCGCCGCGAGGTCAGCTGCGCGCCGTCGGCGTCCACCGCGACGAGCGCCCGGACGCCGTCCCACTTCATCTCGAAGACCCAGTCGCCGGTCTCGGTGAACGCGGCGGTGCGGCCGCGGGGGGAGCTGGCCATCATCGGGGAAAGGGCCGGCAGCGGGGCGGGTGCGTCCTCGGTGTCGGCGGGAGGGTCGGCGGACCGCCCTTCGACGGGCTCAGGGCGTCGGGCTCGGGTCGGGAGCTGAGATCGGCTCGGGTGCCGGGGTCGGGTCGGATGCTCGTCGGCGGGGTCGTCGAGGAGTGCGGCCATGGGGTCGTCCATGGTGGCGGCCCGTTCGAGCACCTCGGCCAGCTCGAGGTGGGTGAGGTCGGGTTCGTCCAGCTCCTCCCAGATGCGCGGGGCGGCCACCCACGGGCGTCCGCGGCCGCGCAGCGAGTACGGCGCGATGGTGGTCTTGGCGGCGTTGTTCTGGCTCCAGTCGATAAACACCTTGCCGACCCGTTCGCTGCGCCGCATCACCGCGATGACGAGGTCGGGGTGCATCCGCTGCAGCACGCCGGCGATCTGGCGGGCCAGGTCGCTGGCCTCCTCGCTGGTCCGCTCGCCGTCCAGGGCGGCGTAGAGGTGGATGCCCTTGCTGCCGCTGGTCACCGGCACCGAGGCGAGCCCGACCTCGGCCAGCAGGTCGCGGGCGCTGCGGGCCACCAGCGCGCACTCGGCGAGCCCGACACCGGGGCCGGGGTCGAGGTCGAGCACCAGGCGGTCGGGGTGGCCCGGGGTGTCGTCGTCGTCGAAACGCCACTGCGGCACGTGCAGCTCGACGGCGGCCAGCTGGGCCAGCCAGGTCAGCGTGGCGACGTCGCCGACGACCGGGTAGTCGACCGGGCGGTCGGAGTGCTCGACCCGCACCCGCGGCACCCAGTCCGGCGTCCCGGAGTCGAGGTTCTTGGTGAAGAACACCAGCTCCCGCCCGCTGCCACCGGCGCCCTCGGGCCAGCGCTTGCGGGTGCACGGACGCCGCCGCAGCTGGGGCAGCAGCAGCGGGGCGATCTCGCTGTAGTAGTGCAGCATCTCGCCCTTGGTGGTGCCGGTCTCGGCGAACAGCACCTTGTCCAGGTTGGTCAGCCTCAGCGTGCGGCCGTCGACGGTGATCTGCTGACCCTGGGCAGGCATGGGCCCATCATGGCCCGTCCCCGAGCCCGGCGGGCGTCTCCTAGGGTGTGCGCGTGACCAGCAGCGCCGCAGACCGTCCCAGGAGGGCCCAGTGAGCACCCCCGAGCCGCGCAACCCGTCCACCGGACCCGCGCCGGTGGAGTCCCGCCGCGTCGCCCGGCACCGGCAGGGCCCGGTGGAGCGACGCCGGGAGGACCAGAGCACCACCGACCAGCGGCTGCTCGACAGCCGCGGCCCGACCGACTGGGTGCACTCCGACCCGTGGCGGGTGCTGCGGATCCAGTCCGAGTTCGTCGAGGGCTTCGGGACGCTGGCGGAGACCGGTCCGGCCATCTCGGTCTTCGGCTCGGCCCGGCTGGGGGCCGACCACCCGATGTACGCCGTCGCGGAGGAGATCGCGGCCCGGCTGGTGCGGGCCGGATACGCGGTGATCACCGGCGGCGGGCCGGGGATCATGGAGGCGGCCAACAAGGGCGCGGCCGAGGCCGGCGGCACCTCCATCGGGCTCGGCATCGAGCTGCCCTTCGAGAGCAGCCTCAACGACCACGTCACGCTCGGGATCAACTTCCGCTACTTCTTCGCCCGCAAGACGATGTTCGTCAAGTACTCCCAGGGCTTCGTGGTGATGCCCGGCGGGTTCGGCACCCTGGATGAGCTGTTCGAGGCCCTCACCCTGGTGCAGACCCAGAAGGTCACCAACTTCCCGGTGGTGCTCTTCGGCACGCGCTACTGGAGCGGCCTGGTCGACTGGGTGCGCGACCGGCTGCTGGAGGAGGGCTGCATCAGCCCCCGCGACGTCGACCTGCTCCAGCTCACCGACGACGTCGACGAGGCCATCGACATCATCGTCAACCACCGCGTCCCCGAGCTCACCGAGCGCGCCGGCACCGCCGAGACCGAGTCCTGAGCGGGGCGATCACCGTCCGGTGAGGGCGCGCACCAGCGGTGCAAGGTCCCAGAACTGCCGGGGTATCTCGTCGAGGTCGAGACCCCGGCGGTGGATGTCGAGCCGGCTGTCGATGAGTCCGCGGGCGTCGTAGACGAGCTGCCGGGTGATGCTGTCCGGGTCGCTCGGCTGGGCGCCGTAGCCCTGCCAGAAGGCGTCGCGCTCGGTCCCCGGCCGCTTTCTCGCCATGGTGATGGTCCAGTCCGCCCACGGGTCTCCCCAGCTGGCGCGGTCGGTGTCGATCAGGCCGGTGATCGTCGGTTCCGGAGCGTCGGGGTCGAGCAGGAGGTTGACGTGCCAGAGGTCTCCGTGGAGCAGCCTGGGCTCGACGGCGTCGAAGAGGTCGGCCCGCGCGGCGACGAAGCCTCCGACGACTTCGACGGCCGTGGCATCCAGGCCGGCCTCCCGGTAGAGGTGTACCTCGGAGGCGAAGTGCTCGACGAGAGCGGCGCTCCAGGTGGCGGAACGCGGGTCGGCCACCGGTCCGAAGCTCGTGCCCCGGACGGCGTGGATGCGGCGGGTGATTGTCCCGAGCTGTCGGTAGAAGACGGCCCACCGGGCCCGGGGGAACCGCGCCAGCACCTCCGGCGCAGGCCGTCCGGGGAGCAGGGTCTGGACCAGGTAGTCGCGGTCGACCAGCTCGCGGGTGAAGTCGGCCGCGATGATCGATGGCACCAGGTCGCCCAGTCCGGCCAGGTACGGGGCCGCTGCGTACTCGTTGCGGAGGCCGATCGTGTGCTCGACGCCGGCCGTCGTGGGCGATGGCGCCACGCGGAGCACGACGCTCCGGTCGTCGAGATCCAGCCGGTAGGTGGTGTTGAAGGTGCCGAGACCCAGCTCCTCGGCACGGAGGACGGTGCCGCCGGGAAGCGTCCGGGCGCAGATCGCCTCGATCTGCCCAGCGGACAAGGGGCGCTGGAAGGCCGCTGCCTCACGCTTGATCGATGTGAGCTGCACGGCGACATCCTGCCCCGTGCGGCAGGAGGAGCGCGGCCCTCAGACGAGGGTGTAGCCGGCCTCCTCGACCGCGGCGGCCACCTGCTCGCGCGGCAGCGGCGCCTCGCTGCTGACCTCGACCTGACCCGAGGCCAGGTCGACGTCGACCGAGCGGACTCCGGGGAGCCCGCCGACCTCCTCGGTGACGGAGGCGACGCAGTGCTCGCAGGTCATGCCGGTGACGGTCCAGGTGCTCGTGCTCACCGCGCCAGCGTAGGCGACCGGGAGAGCCGTCACCCGGTGCCGACCGGTGTGGCTACGATCGCCGCCATGGAGTGGGTGCTGCTGGTGGTGGCCGTCGGCGTGCTCGCCGTCGGCGCGGTCGCCGCTGCCGGCCGGTTCGGCGGCATGGCCGAGGAGCCGGTGCACGACACCTTCACCCCGGAGCTGCCGGCCGGGTCGTGGTCGGGTCGCGACGTGGAGGCCCTGCGGTTCTCCACCGCGTTGCGCGGCTACCGGATGGACCAGGTGGACGAGGTGGTCGACCGGCTCGCCCACGAGCTGGACCGGCGCGACGCCCGGATCGCCGAGCTGGAGGAGACGCTGGCCCGGCGGGCACCGTCCACCCCGGCGTCCCCGCCCGCACCGGTCTCCCCGCCCGCACCGATGCCCGAGGACGTCGAGCGGCCGTGGAGGTGACCGCCTCGGGGGCCGTCCGGGGCGAGGACGGCCTGCTGCGCTGCCCGTGGGGCCTGTCCACCCCCGACTACGTGCGCTACCACGACGAGGAGTGGGGACGTCCGGTCACCAGCACCAGCGGGCTGTACGAGCGGCTGACCTTGGAGGCCTTCCAGTCCGGGCTGAGCTGGCTGACCATCCTGCGCAAGCGCGAGGGCTTCCGGGACGCCTTCGCCGGCTTCGACCCCGAGAAGGTGGCCGCCTTCGACGCCGACGACGTGGCCCGGCTGCTGGCCGATGCCCGGATCGTGCGGAACCGGCTGAAGATCGAGGCGGCCGTCGACAACGCCCGCGCGGTGGTGGCGGCGGGGGAGCGCTTCGCCGCGACGGTCCTCTCCTTCGCCGAGCCGGGCCGTCCGCGACCGGTGACGCTGGCCGAGGTGCCGGCGCAGACCGTCCGTTCGAAGCAGCTGGCGAAGGAGCTCAAGGGGCTCGGGCTGCGCTTCGTCGGCCCCACCACGGCCTACGCCCTGATGCAGGCCGTCGGTCTGGTCGACGACCACCTGGTCGACTGCCACGTCGAGCCGGGGAAGTGACCATGGCGTACCGGTTGCAGGTCGAGCACCACAGCCCGGCCCGGCCCGAGCAGCTCTGGTCGGTGCTCAGCGACTGGGAGGGCCAGCACCGCTGGATCCCGCTGACCAGCGTCCGGGTGCTGGAGGGTGACGGGTCGCAGGTCGGTGACCTGGTCGAGGCGGTCAGCCGGCCCGGCTGGGGGGAGCGCCGGCGTGGGCTGGTGGACCGGATGCGGGTCACCCGGACGGTGCCGGGCTACCTGCTGGAGGTCGAGCACCTGGGCCCGTTCTTCCGCGGGCTGGGCCGGTTCACGCTGGTCAGCGACGGCCAGGGGACCCGCATCACCAGCCTGGAGGAGGTGTCCGGCCCGGCCCCCGCGGTGGCCCTCGCCCCACTCTCCGGGCCTGCGCTGCGCGTCGGTCTGCGCGGCAGCCTGCGCTCGCTGTCGGAGCTGGCCGGACGGGTGTCGGTATGACGCAGGTCTCCCCGTGCGGGATAATGGCCCCGTCCCACGAACAGAGATGAGGTTGGCATGGCTGCAATGAAGCCCCGCACCGGCGACGGTCCCATGGAGGTCACCAAGGAGGGCCGGGGCATCGTGATGCGGGTCCCGCTCGAGGGTGGCGGTCGACTCGTCGTGGAGCTCAACGCCCAGGAGGCCGAGGAGCTGGCCGGCGCGCTGCAGGGTGTGGTCGGCTGATCGCCGACCCCCGCCGGGGTGCCCGCACCCCTCCGACCGCACCGACGGCCGGCGCACCCGGGACGACCGGGGGCGTCGGCCGTCGTCGTGCCCGGCCCTGCGCCGTCCGGTAACCGGGTCGGGATGGCTGTTCGAACCGGAGTGCGACGGCTGTCGGTTCCATCGGCCGTTCTGCACATCGACGAGGGCCGGGCCGGATCTGGGCCCGATCCCATGCTGACCGGCATGCGCGCCTTCCCCGTCGGTCTGGCGATGACCCTCAGCGTCCGGAGCCGCGTGCGGACGAGGCGGTTCGATCTCAACGACGGGCTGTTTGGCGAGCCACCCCGTCATGACGACGACGGCCAGTGGGCCCGCGACCGGCTCAAGTGGGGCTTCGAGTTCGCCGACGGACGACGCGCCACCAATGTCGGGGCACGGGTGCCCTGGTCCGGTGGCAGCGACCTCCCGAGCCACCCCGTCCTGTCGGGCGGAGGCGGCGGTGGTGGTCCCCAGGCCGCTGACCGCGACTACTGGCTGTGGCCGCTGCCTCCGCCAGGCCCGCTCCGGGTCGTCTGCCAGTGGCCGGCGTACGGCATCGACCAGACCAGCCACGAGCTCGACGGCGAGATGCTGGCTGCAGCCGCTTCCCGCGCCGTGCCCATCTGGCCCGGGACGTGAAGCGGATGACCCGGCGGAACACCAGCACAGCGCTCCTGTGCACGTGCGCTCACTACCTCGACCTGCGTGCGGGCAATCGACGTCGCTGAGCTGGCTGACTTCATGCCTCGACTAGCCCGACGAGCGCGGGCAGTCCTCCCGGTCCCGACCGTTCCCGAATCGACCGGTGCAGCATGTAGTGCCGCCGGAAGACCGGGACTGGGCGCCGACGAGCGGACGGCGACGATGAGGGGCAACTGGATCTGAGCGATCAAGGAGCCGGAGGCGGGCGACCGACGCGTCGCTGTCGTCCTCGTGGCGGTGATCCCGCCGAAGCCCGGGCGGAACGCCACCTCGGGGTCTGGGCAGCGAGCGTGGCAGGATCAGCAAATGGTGGATGACCATGACGGGGACGACTTCTACTGCGACATCGCCCTTGCTGACCCGAGCCAGCTCGACGTCGTCGCTGAGAGCAGCAACGTCCTCGCCTACCACCACACCAGGCCCCATTGGCCGGTGCACATCGTCGTGGTGCCCAAGGTGCATGTCCCGTCCCTGACCGACCTGGGGGGCGCGGACGCGACGCTGCTGGCTGATCTGCTCACCACGGTCCGCGAAGTCGCCCGACAGGTTGAGCAACAGCACGGTGCGGCGATGGTGCTCACCAATCTCGGCCGGTACCAGGACTCCAAGCACCTGCATGTGCACGTCGCATCCGGTGACGCGAAGCAGTAGCGGCCACGCTCTCCAGTCCACCGAGGCGGTTAGATGTCGATGTGGCTCCGGCAGAGGGAACTGATCCGGTCCTGACCGACCGGTTGCTGCTGACGCCGATCGGCATCGAACACTCCGACGACCTGGAGCGCCTCTACAGCGATCCGCTAGTCGACCACTGGACCGGGCCTTGGACGCCTCTCGATGTTCGAGCATGGGCGCAAGACATGGCAGACCGTTGGGCCAGTGACGGCGTCGGGAAGTGGGTCGCACACGACCGCTCGGACGGCACGCTGGTCGGTCGTGGCGGGCTCAGTCGCGTGGTCCTCGGCGACAAGACTGTGCTCGAGGTGGGCTGGGTGGTGCGCGACGAGTTGACCGGCCGCGGCTATGCCTCCGAGATCGGGCGAGCTGCCCTTGGTTGGGCGGCGACCTTCTTCCCCGACTTTCCGGTCGTCGCCTTCACCGAGGTGCACAACCTCGCCTCGGTAGCGGTCATGCGCCGCCTCGGCCTGGAGAGCTCGGGCGTCATCTACCGCGAGGGGCTGGTCGAGGGCCAGCCCGGTCTGCATGCCAGAGCACCCTTTGCGCTCTACCGCCAGGTCCCGACGGATCGGGCATCACCGTGAGTCGATCGTCCTGCGGGACGACCATCACGTGAATGGCACGTAGGTGGTCAGCTGACTTCAATCCGCTGGTAGGCCTTCAGCGTTCCTGGCGATGATGATCGCTCCCGGAACCTCCTCGTCCGGTCGCATCACCAGCTCGGCCTCGACGGCGAAACCCGCCTGCCGCAGCCACCCGGCCACCTGGTCCGGCCGCCGACGGTAGCTGTCAACGTCGACCGGGCGACCCGAGTAGCCCTCGGCGGTGTGACGCTTCTCGGCACCGACGTGGAAGCCCACCAGCAACGGACCGCCGGGTCGGAGGACCCGGTGGAACTGGGCGAACACCCCGGGGACGGCGTGGTCAGGCACGTGGATCACCGACCAGAAGGCGAGCACGCCGGTGACCGAGGCGTCGGGCAGGTCGAGATCCGTCATCGTCCCGACGCTGAACTGCAGGCCCGGGTAGTCGCGCTGGGCGAGAGCGACCATCTCGGGCGACAGGTCGATACCGGACGCGTCGACACCGAGGTCGTTGAGGTGGCGGGTGACGTAGCCCGGGCCGCAGCCGACGTCGACGACCGGCCCGCCGCCGGCGTCGCGCACGAGCTCGGCGAACAGCGCCAGAGAGGCTCGCAGGTAGGGGTTGCAATCGAGCAGACCACGCACCTGCTCGGCGTAGCCGGCGGCATCGGCGTCGTAGGAGCTGCGGGTGGTGGAGAGCCAGCGCTCGGTCATGGGGCTGGACGATAGGACGCTCCGCAGACTCCTGGGAACAGGCAGCCGGCCGAGAGGTGCTCACCACAGGCCAGCTTCGACGTGAAGCACGCCTGAAGCGGGCGGCCGACGTATGGGAGAGACGGTAGTCGCTCGTCGATGAGGTCATCGCTGAGCCAAGCGCAGACTGGAAGACGCCGTGTCGTTCGGGTCATAGGTCTTGCGGATCGAACGCGGTCCTGATACTTCTCTGGCGGGATGCCTCCAGGCCATCTCCCCTGTCGACCCCGTATCCGGGACCAGCGACCAACAGGGAGAGCTGCCATGACGCCCGCCGATGAGATCACGAAGGTGGAGCACCACCTAGCCCGGGTCATCGCCCAGCGCTACGACATCGGTGAGCCGAGCGATGTGCGGACCCTCCAAGCCACCCGCAACCACACCTTGGCCGTAACCACCGAGTTGGGCCGCTACGCCGTCCGGATCCGTGGTGAGGCGTGGTGGATCGGCGATGAGTCTGAGCTGGAGTTCGAACTCGATCTGCTCGACCACCTAGCGCGAAACGGTGTCGCCGTCTCCACCGCAGTCCGGCAACGCGACGGGTCGCGCATCGGTGTCCTTGATCACGGCGAGCGACGGACCTACTCGCTATTCACCTGGGCGTCTGGACGCCCCGGCGCCCGCAACCCGTCCGGAGCGCACCGGGTTGGACAGGCGCTGGCTCAGATCCACGTCACCGCCGACACGTTCACCACTCGGCACCACCGCTACGCGCTCGACGAGGCCGCCATGCTCGACCGGCACCTTCCCGCGATCGAGGCTGACCTCGCCCACGCCAGCCCAGGCGCCGCCGCCGCCATCCGCGCCCACATCACGACGATCCGCCGCCGGCTCCGCAACTTCGATCCTGGCCCGGGCGGATGGGGCGTCATTCACGGTGATGTTCAAGAACTCAACTTCCATCGTGATAAACAAACGGTTCGGTTCTTCGACTTCGACCTGTGCGGGTTCGGCTGGCGTACCGCCGACATCGCTGAGTACTACACCCGCATCCCGCCGCCGCATCGACAACCGTTCCTCGACGGCTACGAGACGGTGCGCCCGCTCAATCCCTCCGAGGCCGACATGCTCCTCACGATCGCCCAGCTCGCCTGGATCCGAGAAGGCTGCCGCCAGCCGAACCTGCTCCCGATGCTTGACGATCCGTTCATCCGCTACACACAGGACGACCACGGAAACTGGCACATGATGCCGCCGACATGACCGCCATTCCCGGGGGTTCTTCCTCCTAGATGGCTGTCGATGGCCCGTCGGCGTAGGCGGAAAGCAGGGCCATATCCGCTGGCTATCGTCCTGGATTTGCGGTGTCGATCGCCTGGTGAATGACGGCGGCCATACGATCTGCTGAGGGGTGGGTGGACAGCACGGTTGGGTCGATATCGGAGCGTCGACTCAAGCGGTGCCGCCAGGCGATGCCTCGTCTTGGCACCCCTCCGCCGAGGGCGCTGTGTGGCAGCCTGGCGTTGAGGGCATCAGTCGCGTGACGCCCATAGAGGTGGTCCGTGTAGCAGCCCGGCCCAGCGACCGACATGTCTGCCGGGCGCAGGTAGCGCTGCCCAGGGAGTGCTGCCTCGTCAGGGATGCCGGGCAGACCGCGCAGCTGCGTCCCGGCCCCGGTGTTGTCACGTGGCCAGACGACGGCTTCGACGTGGGCTGCCCAGTTGCTGGCGATGACCCAGCCGGCAACCCAGCGCCGGCCTTCTCGGCGGGTGTCAGGGTTGTCGAGGACGACCCGACGGATGAGCAGGGTAGACGCCCACATCGACTGCTCGGCCCAGCCGCGGAGGTCTTCGAGTGCGGCTTGCCAGGGGTCAGCGTTGCCAGAAGGCGGCTTGACCTCCCACCACGGGCGTTCCTCGACGGGCAATTGGATGTCGCCTGCTCGAGGTGGTCGATACCCCGACCAGGGGGAGGTGAGGTGACCGGGGTCTCGGTCCCAGACGATGCCGTCCTTCACCCAGCCCTGAGTGCGCCACCGAGCGACGGTGCGGGCGTCGAGGTGGGTCAGCGTCGCCACCGTCTGCCACACGCTGGCGTCGATGACTGAACGCAGCGCTCCGCTTGGGGCGTCTTCGTCGCCGGCGGGTGGGTCGTCGACCATGTGGCGGTCGACGGTGACCCCGATCGGGCCGGTGCTCAATTGGTCGAGGACGCAGACGAAGCTGCCTGGGCTGACTGGCCAGGCACCGAGCAAGGTGAACCGCTCGAATTGACGGCGGGTGGCCATCACCCATAAGAAGCGTTCGAGCTGGTCCAGCGACCACGGCTCGCAGCGCTGCAGCTCGCGCATGCCGTGGAGGAACGCGTGTACGGGTGGGCCTTCTTCACGGCTCGGCTTGGACCTGGGACCTGTGATGAAGAGGTAGCATGAATTGTGGGGCTCCGGCGACAGCCAGTACTCGTCCAACCAAGCTTCTGACGAAGGCGGGGTAGCGGATCCCGACGGGTCTGAGTTTGTGGTCCTTTGCTCCTCAGCGCCATAACTGGTCACGCGGCTAGTGTCGCCTGCAGCGGCCGTGGGTGCACCGACCAAGCCAGTTGGTATTGGGAGCGAGGCGACATTCCTGCCGGTGATGCAGCCCCTCGGCGGGCAGGCCACGAGTCGCCGGATCGACGTCCAACGTGGGGACCGACAGGCCGGCCCCACTTGCGCCGTCCCCATCGCGGCACGGCTCACCAGCCCACAGTGAGCAAGCATTCATGCGTGCACGCGGCCTTGTCCGAGGTCGAACTGGGGCAGCAGAACGCCACGCCAGGGTTGGTGACCGGCCGGTGTCGGCGGGGCCGCGACGGCGACGGGAAACTCAGGGAGACTCGGATGGTGACGAGCTTCGCCGATCTCCTGGATCCACTGCGAGAGTGGAGGCGACCCCGTATGGAAGAACCGCTCACGCTGGAGTGTCGACTCAGTGCACCGGTGGCCGATGCCGCCGGCTGGGTTCCCTCGGCCCCGGAGGAGCTGAGGGATCTTAGGGGCGTGGGTAGCGAGTCATGGCTGTTCTACGACCTCGACTACGGACAGTGGGGGATGTACCTGTCGATCTGAGCGGCCTGGCGAGGGGTCAGCGGAGCGCGACCCAGGATGCGCAGAGTTCCGTCCTCGTCCCAGGAGCCCACGACCAGCGCCTCTGGCCGCTGTAGGGGTCCGATCACGGCGCCCACGACCCCTTCCAGGCTTTGGCGGTGCTTCACCTTCACCCAGCTGCCAGCGACGCCGTAGCGGGCGCTGACCCGCTTGGCCACGACACCCTCGATCCCCATCGGCGCGAGTGCCTCCATCCAGCCGGCGGCCTCCTCGACGTCATCGGTGTACGGGGTTAGCTGGATCGGGGGTCGCCAACTGGTGGCCAGCAGCTCGAGCCGTTCCCGCCGGCGAGTCCACGGCTCGGCCGTGGGATCGATGCCCTGGTCGGCCAGGACATCGAAAACCATCAGCGTGGCCGGCGTTTCCCGGGCGAGGGTCAAGGCTCGACGCCTGCCGGTGGCCATCCGCTGCTGGAGCGCATCGAAGCTGAGCCGCCCGTTCTGGTAAATCACGACCTCGGCGTCAAGCTGGGTGCCGTCGGGCACCTGGTCGACGACGGCGGCCGCCACCTCAGGGAACGAGGGGGTCAGGTCGGTGCCGCGTCGAGAGAGCAGTCGCGCAGTGCCGACTTGGACGGCGATGGTGGCCCGATAGCCGTCGTACTTCGGCTCGAACACCCAACCTGGGCCAGTCGGCAGCCGCTCGGCTGGCTGCGGCTTCATCGGCGCTGAGCACACCGGATCAGTCTCGCAGTTCGACGAGGTGCCGTACCTCGGTCGCGACTATGGAGCAGCGCTCACTCATCGTTGGGTTCCGAGAGTCCGTGCCGCGAAGCCAGCGCCGGTGGCGCCGCTTGCTGGAGGGCCATTCACTCGATAGTCGCCGCGAGGAAAGCAGGCGGGTACCTGACGCGCCCGGCCAGCCGCCGGTAGGACGTCAGCGGGCGAAGCTGTCCCGCTCCTGCTGGTGCTCCGGGGGGCAACGGGAAGCGGACGCCGTGGATGCGTGCGTCCTGGAAGCCAAATCGGCTGTAGAACCCCGGAGACCCTTCCAACAGCAGGAACGGGGCGCCGGCGAGGTCGACGGCGTCCACGATTGCGGCAATCAGCGCCGAGCCGGCCCCGCGCCGCTGGTGTCCGGGCAGGACTGCGAGGGGGGACAGGTGCGGCAGTCGACCGATCCACCGCCGTCGAGGTCGAGGAATGTCCAGCTCGCCATCCCATGACCAATCAGCACATCGTCACGCTCGACCACCCACGACCACCCCGGCACGAACTGCGGGCTTGAGCCGATCGCGGCCGGAAGCCGGCCATGCAGATTTGAACTGAACGCTGCTCTGTGGACGTCATAGATCAGGTCTTGGTCCTCGTCGCGCTGCAAACGGCATGTCATCGCCATGCCTGATCCTGATCCACGCGAGCGAACGTGGCGACTGGTTATGGGCGATCGGTCGGCGGCATCGCCCGACAGCGGCGAGGGGGGGCGAACGCGGACCCCGGCTCCAACCTCGGACACCAGTCGTCAGATCAGGCCCGCAGGCTGCAGACGGAGGTCGGCGATAAACCGCTAGGTTGCGCGTAGCCGACCCGGAAGGACTGGCGATGGCCTCGCAGCGATCCCAACTAGTGCTCATTCTGGTTTTAGTTGGCGTCATCGTCGCCCTGGTGGCCGCGTTCGCCGGCTACCTGCTGGGCAGCCGTGATGAAGCCGCGCCGACTGACGCGCCACCGATGCCGGTGGATGAGGTCACAGCTGATGCGATGCCTACACCGAGTCCGAGCCCGTCCGCCACGAGTACTTGGACACCCCGCCCCGATCCGACAGCTCTCCCCGAGCCGTCGCCCTCAACCTCGGAGCCAACTCCTCCGACGTCCGACCCAACCGGCGGGCCAGATGAGGGAGTTGAGACCAGCGGCCCCAGCGGTCAACGTGCCTACCTGGAGTTCGGTGACTACTACGTCGGCCCGAACGTGTCGATGAGGCTCACTGACTACGACCCTCTGTTCCCGCTGAATAGCGGTTCGACGGCCCCAGCGGTCTACGTCGAAGCCTGCCTAACGGCTGCTCCCGACGGTGCGACCTCAGCGCCAATCGGTCTGAGCCCCTGGGCCGGCGTGACCACCGACGGCCAGCAGGTTGCTGCTCGGCAGCCGATCACTGAGATGAGCACCTATCCGATTGCGACAACGATTGCTCTAGACCAGTGCATCGGCGGCTGGATGGTCATCGGTCCAGAGGAGTCGACAGTGACCGAAGTGCTCTACACCAGTTTAGAGAACGGCAACGCCAGTTGGGCGCTGGAGAACTGACGACGACCCTCGAGCGCCAAGCGAGTCATGCTCGATCCGGACGGCCACTCCTTCTGTCTCTACCTGGATGCGTCCTCGCCTGGTTAGGGCGAGAAGTGTCGAGCGACGGCCTCCAGATGCTGCCGGTACTCGGTCCACCAGGCTTCGTCGTGCTCGGACCGGTCATCACCGGCCTGACCGTCGATCAGTTCCCGCAGGATCTGCAGTTGCCCGGCGTGCGTCGCGGTGTCCTTGAGAACTCGTGACAGCAGAGCGCCGGCTGTGGTGGACCTGGACCGCTCGGGCCACCACGGCACGCTGGCCGGGTGCCCTGACCCCACCTCAGCCAGCACACGGTCGGAGTGAGCACAGGCCTGCTCGTACAAGTCGACGATGTAGGCCCGCGACTCGTCGATGGTCGCCCACATGTCCGAGTTCGCCGCGGCTGCTTGAGCATCGATCCAGGGAAGCGCGCGTGGGAATGGCCGTTGCAGGCAGAGACCTAGGTAGCCGGCCTCGATGCCGATCAGGTGCTTGACGACGCCGAGCAGGTTCGTGCCGGTCGCTGTCATCGGGCGCCGGACCTGGTACTCCTCCAGGCCTTCGAGTGAGCGCAGGACCTGACGACGTGACTCGTGTAGATAGCCGTGATCATCGTGATGGATCGGCGTGCTGGGCATTGCCGTGATGGTAGTCCTGATCCGGAGCAGCCCGTTGGGGATACAAGGTCAGCGACAGGCGCCCGGACTATGGCTGGACGACGCGGCGGACCCACGGCACAGACTGCTTCAGTGACGATGGTTTTCGAGCAGCCTGGGCCGAACGACCGTGAGGCCGAAAGGGGCCCGCTAGACAGGGTGAGCGGTGCTAGGTCGTGTTCTTGGTCTGCCAGTCCTCGATGGTCTGCGCGATGGCGTGTCGTCCCGGGATAGCGAGCGTGGGGTTGGTGTCCCCGTACACCGCAACGGCTCCTAGACCCGCGCTCAGGGCCCAGCCCCGACCACGGTTCCAGGTGTCGTCATCGACACCGACCTGGGCTCGGAAGGCCTCACGGGTCGACGTCGTCAGAAGTGACCATGCCGGCAGCAGGTCACAGGCGGGGTCGCCCACACCAAGCATTCCGAAGTCGATAACAGCGCTCAATCGACCGTGCTGTCCCAGAAGGTTGCCGGTGTAGAGATCACTGTGAATCCATACCGGCGGCCCGGTCCATGCGGGTGTCTCCAGCGCTGTCTTCCAGACCTCCAGAGCTGGGGTCGGATCGAGCAGGCCCGCAGTGGCGAGCTTGTCGATGGTGGCGCACACGCCGGTGTCGTCATTGGGGGTCACCGGTCTCGCGCGTACAGAGGTTGGGCCACCGGTGGGATCGATCGACTGAAGTGCTCGGACGAACTGCCCCAGCCGGTGGGCTGTATCAGCCAGATCGGCTGAGGGACAATCGAGCAGGTTGTCGCCGTCGAGCCAGCGGTAGACCGACCACGGATAGGGGAAGGCCGGATCCGGGACACCGACACCGAGCGGCTCCGGGATCTCCAGAGGCAAGTGAGGGGCCAGGCGGGGCAGCCAACGGTGCTCCTTGCTGACCACTTCCGCTGCCCGTGCCTGACGGGGCAGACGAACCACCTTGTCCTCGCCCAGCCGGTAGAGGTGGTTGTCGGTGCCACCGCCAGGGCCGCGTTCGATGACAAGACCAGCCCATGCAGGAAACTGGCTCTCGACCAGGTGCCGAACCAGAGCAGGCCCCTGATCGATGATTTCGCCCATGAGCAGTGACGCTAACAGCCGTGCAGCCGGGACCCCGTCGGGTGACGTTGGTGACCTCGGCAGTTCAATCTCCGGTGGTGCAGCACCGCGGCCCAGCCGACCCGATCCCGCCGTTCAGTGACGATCGTTTGTGAGACGCCCCTCAGGGGGACGCGGCGAGGTCCAGGAGTTGCGTCGCGAAGTGGACCTGGAAGGGGTGGTCATCGCTGTTGGTGAGCACCGCCACACCCACCCCAACCATCGGATCCCAGGCCAGATCGCAGAGGAAACCGAACCCCCCACCGCCGTGGTTGCGCACCAGCCGACCGTTCCAGATGCCGGTGTCGATCCCGAGCCCGTAGCCGACCCGCTGACCTGGAGAAGCATCGGGCACCTCATACATCTGCCGCAGCAGCTCCGGCGCGAGGAGGCTACGGCCACGGTCCAGGTGGAACGCGATGTACCTCAGTGCGTCGTCAACGCTGGCGTAAGCTCCGCCTGCGCCCAGCATCGGGACTGCGAGTCGCGGTGGCGCGCTCTTGGAGTGTCCGACAGCACGGTCAGGATCGGCCTCGATACGGGCGATGTCGAACGTGGTGCGATGTAGACCGAGCGGCTGCAGCACAACCCGGTCGGCGTAGGTCGGAAAGCCGACCCCGCTGACTTTTTGGAGCACCAACGCCGCCAGGTCGATTCCCAGGTTTGAGTAGGAGTAACGCTCCCCGACGGGAAACTGCAGCCACGTCTCGCTGATGCTCGCGCAGTGGTCTTCGAACGATTCGTCGCTGTTGTCGTAGTTGGAGCCGCGCGGCGCCTCATGGACAAAACCCGCCCGGTGCGACAACAGGTGCCGCAGCGTGATTCGTGCCTCCGGCGTGGACTCCCAACGGCTGTGAACGGTGAACCCCGGCAGGTACGTGGGCAGGGCCAGGTCGAGGTCGACGAGGCCGTCGCGGACAGCGCACATCACCGCCGTCGCGGTGTACATCTTCGACGCGGACTGGAGGCTGAAAAGGGTGCCGGTGGACACCGATTGACCGGCCTTCAGTGCCGTCACACCAACGCCGATCGACCAGAGCGGTCCGGTGCGATCACACACGCCGACGGCAAGACCAGGCACTCGGTGACGTGCGAGCAGGCGAAGGGCTTCCTCACCGGCCCAGAGCTGAGCAGACTCCGACACGCTGGTCATCGCCACAAACTCGCACGCCGATGAGGCCTCTGTCCAAGAGTTGCCTCACAAACGATCGTCACTGAGTAGGTGCGACTGCCGGGGCGCTCCTGTCATTCTTGAGCATGTGCCGTCCTTCTTGTCCCCAGTCGTCCCACCCGGTCGTCTGGGTGGCATGGGCCAACCTCATCTCGACGCGGGGACAGTGCATCTGCGCCCCTGGCGGAACGAGGATGCCGAAGCGCTGGTTGCCGCCTACTCGGACCCAGTCATCCAGCAGTGGCACTGTCGCTCCATGACGTTCGATGAGGCGCTGCAGTGGGTGACCGATGCTCGCGCGGGCTGGAGAGACGAGACACCGGCCAGTTGGGCCATCGCCGCAGACGACGGGCTCGCTGGGCGTATCACTTTGCGACCCCACCTGGCTGACGGCTGGGCAGAGGCGGCGTACTGGGTGGTAGCCGCAGCGCGAGGCCGAGGGGTTGCCCCACTTGCTCTACAGACCGCTACCAACTGGGCGTTTCAAGTCCTTGGCCTCCATCGCGTCGAGCTCGAGCACTCGACCGGCAATCCGGCTTCCTGTCGCGTAGCGCTCAAAGCAGGCTTTGCCGCAGAGGGCACCAAGCGCAGCCACACGCTGCACCCGGACGGGTGGCACGACATGCACCTCCACGCTCGCATCGCGGCCATCAACTGACATACGGTCTCGCCGAAACTTTCCTCAGCACCACTTTCGTGGGTCAGTCGATCCGACATGATGAGGCTGTGAGCTTCTCCTCCATCATCTTCGACTGGCGTGGCACGCTCGTGACGACGCTGTCGTGGTCGAAGTGGATCGAGCACGCACTTCACATCACCGGCCGGGATTCATCTGCACCCGACGTGCAGCGGGTAGAAGACGCTCTGGCTGCTGTTGACCCAGGCGAAGCACGCTTGGACGCACCCGGAGTGGACTGCGACGCCGATCTGCACCGCACCATCTACTTTGAGGTCTTCAGCGACGCCGGACTAGATAGAAGTCTTGCCGAAGCTCTCTATGCCGTTGAATCGGACTACCGCTACAATCCGTTCGCCACTGACGTCGCAGAGACGTTTAAGAAGCTGAAGGACCGTGGCAAGCGCATCGCTGTGCTCAGCGACCTGCACTTCGATCTGCGTCCAGCCTTCTTCGAGGCAGGCTTGGGAACCATGGTGGACGCCTTCGTGCTCTCTTTCGAACAAGGCGTGCAGAAGCCGAACCCGGCGATCTTCGAGGCCACGCTGAACTTTTTAAGTGCCGAGAAGGAGACAACGCTGATGGTCGGCGACCGGTCGAAGCCTGACGGTGCCGCCGTTGAGCTCGGGATCACCACGCTGCTGCTCCCTCCGCTGCGGAGCGTCGAGGACCGTCGGTTGCACCGGGTAACAACCCTCTGCGGCCTCAGATAGACGCCCACCGCAACCTATCTGAGTCAGAGACTCACCACACCGGCTCGCAAAGGTGGGTAGCCGACACAAGCGCGCACAGCCCTTGTCTGTCCGCAACAAGCACCATCGTTTGCCATCAGGGTGGTGGCGCAGGAGGTCCAGGTGGCTGACGTGCCGAGCGATAGGGGGAGTCAACCGGTGTCCGCTCGGGAGGCTTTAACGCGCACTGAGCTCGAAGAGGATGACGCCCAAGTACCGGTTGAGCCACTCCTGCTTGTGTGGGTAGCGCTCCCGGGCTTCGTCGGATAGCTGCGGCTCACTCGCATGATCGACAGTCAAGCCGGCGGCCGCGAAAGTGTTGAGCATGGTCGAAAACGTCTCGGTGGAGTGGGTCAGCGCGACGGAGCTGTTCCACCCCGACTGGTAAGTATACGGCTCCGTCGAGTAGTACTCCTCGCCGAGGGAGGTTCCATTGGCTTGAGCCCTCTCCACGGCGAATCGGATGGGATGCGATCGCTGGACGAGGATCCTGCCCCCGTCTGCCAACAGATGTCGGGCATCGACGAGAGTGCGCACCTGATTCCTGGAGTAGCTGATCGACTGGAAGAACACGATCGTGTCGAACGTCCGGCCCTGGGCGGCCGGAACTGAGGCCAGGTCCGACAGGTCGGCACGCACCAACTCAACGTTGCTGAGCTGGTGCTCGATGAAGGCGCCCGCGATATCGATCCCGACGACCTCCGCAGCGCCGTCCCGGGCCAGCGCTATCGCCTTGGCGCCACTGCCACAACCAGCATCGAGGATCCGCTGGCCTGTGACGTCACCCAGCGCGCTCCGCTGTGCGGGCCACTCCAGAAGGCGGTCGAAGGAGTCGTCACGCTGTCGAGCCAGCTCGTAGTCACCCGCGAGGTCCTCCCATGCGTTTGCCACGCTCCCGACTGTAGGTGCATCTGATCCGGGCCGCGGGGAGCCAGCATGCCTTCAGTCCCCTGAGCGGGGTGTGCCCGGTGAGCCAGTCCCTCATGGGGCCGCGGCGTCCGTCGATTGCCGGCACCGCACCTGGTGAGCAGGACGCACGTATGCCCCGCACGATGGATGCACGGTGACGAGGCGACAACTGGCAACGCGGGAGAGCCGAGCAGGGATACGTCACAGATCCCGCGACCCTCCGACGGCGGGCCAGTAACGATCCTTTTCGAACAGTTCCAGCGGTAGCGCGAACCACCGCTGCAGGGCCGTCCGAAAACACTGCTCACTGCACAGGCTGTCCGGAACGGTCGATCCAGGCGACTTCGGAGCCGGGTCGAACTCCGCCTGCGCGACGACCAGCCCAGGGCTCATGCCGCCGCACTCAGCGGCACCCTCTAGACCTCTTCGACGGCATCAGCCGAGTCACCCACAGCGTCCACCGTCGACCAGCCCTTGCCCCCTTCGGCGTCGTCGGGCTCATCCTCGCCGTTGCCACACCCATTCGCTGCTAGACCGGGCAGCGGCCCGGCGCTCCAGCGCAACCCGGTACACCTCGACCGTCTCGGCGGCGATCCGCTCCCAGCTGAAGTGCTCCAGGCAGCGCTGGCGGCCCGCCCGGCCCATCTGGTCGGCCCTCCCCGGGTCGGCGACCAGCTCGTTCAGCCGGGCCGCGAAGGCCGTCTCGAACTCCGCCACCGCGGCCGGGTCGTCGGCCCGGGCGGGGTCGTAGGGCACCAGCAGCCCGGTCTCGCCGTCGACGACCACCTCTGGGATGCCGCCGACCGCGCTGGCCACCACCGCCGTCTCGCAGGCCATCGCCTCGAGGTTGACGATGCCCAGGGGCTCGTAGACCGACGGGCAGGCGAAGACGGTGGCGGCGGTGAGCACCTGCCGGACGCTGGCGCGCGGGAGCATCTCCTGCACCCAGATGACGTCGCCGCGGCGCTGCCGCAGCAACTCGAACGCCTCCTCCAGCTGACGGCCGATCTCGGGGGTGTCGGGGGCCCCGGCCAGCAGCACCAGCTGGGTGCCGGCGTCCAGCTGCTCGGCCGCCCGGACCAGGTGGATCAGCCCCTTCTGGCGGGTGATCCGGCCCACGAAGACCACCGACGGACGGTCCGGGTCGATGCCGAGGCCGCGGACCACGTCGGTGCCGGGGTCGGGCCGGAACTCCTCGGGGTCGATCCCGTTGCGCACCACGTGCACCTTGTCCGGGTCGAGGTCGGTGTAGGAGTCCAGCACGTCGCGACGCATGCCGGCGCTGACCGCGATCACGCCGTCTGCGGCCTCGTAGGCCGTCCGCTCCGCCCACGACGACAGTCGGTAGCCCCCACCCAGCTGCTCGGCCTTCCACGGCCGGTGCGGTTCGAGGGAGTGCGCGGTCACCACGTGCGCCACGTCGTGCAGCAGCGAGCCGAGGTGGCCGGCCAGGTTGGCGTACCAGGTGTGGGAGTGCAGCAGGTCCACCGGACCGATCGCCGCCGCCATCGACAGGTCGGCGCCGAACACCCGCAGCGCCGCGTTGGCGCCGGCCGGGAACGTCTCGGGGTGGGCCGTCGCCCCTTCGCGCGGCTCGCCGGTGCAGTGCACCTCCACCTCGCACAGCCGGCGCAGCTGGGGGACCAGCTGGGCGACGTGCACCCCGGCGCCGCCGTAGACGCTCGGGGGGTACTCCCGGGTGAGGACCGAGACCGACAGCCGGTCCGCCACGCTGCTCATGTCGGCATCGTGGCACAGCCGGCCGGGGTCGCCGGGGGCGCGGTCCCGGGCACCGGCGCAGGACCGGCTGAGACGGGGCGGCGGGGCGCGTTGTCGCGCCGTACCACCGCGGTCTAGGTTCGGGACATGTCGCGTCCCAAGGTCCTGTCGATGGTGCTGGCCGGTGGTGAGGGCAAGCGGCTGATGCCCCTGACCGTGGACCGGGCCAAGCCGGCCGTGCCGTTCGGCGGGACGTACCGGCTGATCGACTTCGTGCTGTCGAACCTCGCCAACAGCGGCCTGCACCGGATCGCGGTGCTCACCCAGTACAAGTCGCACTCGCTGGACCGGCACATCTCCCAGACCTGGCGGATGGCGACCATGCTCGGCGACTTCGTCACCCCGGTGCCGGCCCAGCAGCGGCTGGGCCCGCGCTGGTACCTGGGCAGTGCGGACGCGCTCTACCAGTCGATGAACCTGGTGATCGACGCCGACCCCGACTACATCGTCGTCTTCGGTGCCGACAACATCTACCGGATGGACATCGGGCAGATGCTCACCGCCCACATCGAGTCCGGGCTGGCCTGCACGGTGGCGGGGCTGCGCGTGCCGCGCTCGGAGGCCAGCGCCTTCGGCATCATCGACGCCGACGCGTCGGCGCGCATCACCAGCTTCCTGGAGAAGCCGGCCGACCCGCCGGGGCTGCTGGACAGCCCCGAGGAGTCCTACGCCTCGATGGGCAACTACATCTTCACCCGCTCCGCGCTGCAGACCGCGCTCGGGGAGGACGCGGCCAACCCCTCCTCGCGTCATGACATGGGCGGCGACATCGTCCCCTACTTCGTCGAGCGCGAGCAGGCCCAGGTGTACGACTTCACCCACAACACCGTCCCCGGCACCAGCGAGTCCGACCGCGGCTACTGGCGCGACGTGGGGACGATCGACGCCTACCACCACGCCCACATGGACCTGGTCTCGGTGCGCCCGGCCTTCAGCCTCTACAACGAGGAGTGGCCGATCGTCACCAACGCCCCCCAGGCGCCGGGGGCGAAGTTCGTGCTGCGCGGGACGGCCGAGGACTCCATCGTCAGCCCCGGCTGCATCATCTCCGGCGGAGACGTCGACTCCTCGGTGCTCTCCCCGCGGGTCCGGGTGGACAAGTGGGCCAACGTCGAGCACTCCGTGCTGCTGGATCGCACCACCGTCGGCCGCAACGCCGTCGTTCGCAAGGCCATCCTCGACAAGGGCGTGGTGGTCGACGACGGCGCCGAGGTCGGCGTCGACCACGAGCACGACCGCGCCCGCGGGTTCACCGTCTCCGCCGGCGGGATCACCGTGGTCGGCAAGAACGTCCGGGTGCCGGCGACCTGAGCCGCCGGCCCGGACGCCGGCGCCTCAGCGGCGGTGCGCCCGGGTGTTGTAGCGGTCGGCCGCGCGCCGGCCCAGGGTGGTCAGCACCGTGACCAGGCCGGAGGACGAGCGGCGCCCGGCCTCGTGCCCGGGGACCGTCCCGGTCGGTCCGTCGGCGGCGTCGGGCAGCAGCCGGGAGACCAGCCCCATCGCCCTGGTGGTGAGCCCCGGGGCGATGCCGTGCACCCGCTGGGCGAGCGAGGCCGCCGGGGTGAGCACGATCCGGGCCCGACCGGCCAGCACCCCGTCGACGATCCGGGACGCCGCGCGCTCGGCGTCGGTCGACAGCAGCGGCAGCGAGGCCGCGGGGGCGAACCAGTCGTACTCCAGGGCCTGGTCGCCGGTGAAGAGGGCCTCCTCGTGGGAGCCGGTGCGCATCAGGCCGGGCACCACCGCGGTGGCGGTCACGCCGCTGCCGGCGAGCTCGGCGACCAGCCCCTCGGCGAACCCCAGCGCGCCGAACTTGGCCGTGGCGTAGGGCAGCAGGTGCGGGGGAGCGACCACGCCGCCGATCGAGGTCACCACACCGATCCGGCCGCGGCGCCGCTCCCGCATCCCCGGCAGCGCCGTCCACACCAGGTGCAGCGGGCCACGCAGCATGATGTCGATCGCTTCGTCGAAGTGCTCCAGCGTCATCTCCTCCGCCGGGCCGACCTGGATCACCCCGGCCACGCAGAACAGCGCGTCCAGCGGCCCGTGCGCCGCCTCCACCGAGGAGATCAGCCGCTCGACGTCGGCGCGGTCGGCGACGTCGCAGGTCTCCCCGTGCACCTCGCCGTGCTCGGAGAGTCGTTCGACGGCGCTCTGCACGCCGTCGGGGTCGCGGGCGCAGAGCACGACACGGTGCCCGCGCTCCAGCAGCTCGCGGGCGATGAGGAAGCCGAGGCCGCGGGAGGCACCAGCGACGAGGGTCAGCGGAGCGGTCATACCAGCAGCCTTACCCAGCCGCGCGGGCCTCTCCCCGGGTCAGTGCTTGACCGCGACCAGCACGCCGTCGCCCACCGGCAGCAACGAGTAGGTGAGGTCCTCGGCCTCCGCGACCGCCTCCAGCGCCTCGCGGATGACGATGGTCTCGTCGTCCTCGTTGCTGGCGTCGGCGGTGCGCCCGCCCAGCAGCACGCTCTCCACCACCACCAGCCCGCCGCTGCGCAGCAGCCGCTGGGCCTGGGCGATGTACTCGACGTACTCCAGCTTGTCGCCGTTGATGAGCACCAGGTCGTAGCCGCCGTCGCTGAGCCGGGGGAGCACGTCCAGCGCGCGTCCGGAGATCAGCCGGAACCGGTTGCTGGGGATGCCGGCGGTCAGCAGGGTGCGGCGCGCGTCGGCCTGCGGCTCGGCCTCGGTGTCGACGCTGGTGAGGATCCCGTTGGGCACCATCCCGGCGAACAGCGCCAGGGCCGACACGCCGGCACCGGAACCGATCTCGACGACCGCCCGGGCCGAGACGGTGCGGGCCAGCAGCGTGAGCAGGGCTGCCCCGCCCCGGCTGACCGTCAGCTCCCCGGCCTGCTCCGCGGACGCCCGCGCCTCGGCGGCGTGCGGCGGCTCGGGGACGAACGTCTCGGTCCAGGCCCACAGCTCGGGGGTGGGGGCGGTGGGACCCTGCGGCGACTGGTTCACCCGCGACAGCCTAGACCTGCGCGACCGCCCGCAGCCGGGACGCTCGCCGGGTTTCGCCGGTGCGGCGCCGTCCGTCGTGACGGCCTACGATGCCGGGCATGAACCACACCGTGTCCGCCGAGCTCGTCGCCTCCGTCCTGCGCGTGCACGTGACGGTCGGGCAGAGCGTCACCGCCGAGGACGAGGTGGTGCTGCTGGAGTCGATGAAGATGGAGATCCCCGTCCTGGCGGAGCGCGCCGGCACCGTCCTGGAGGTGGTCGCCCGGCCCGGCGACGTGGTGCGCGACGGTGACCCGCTGGTCGTGATCGGCGAGGTCCGCTGATGGAGCCGCCGTTCGGACGGGTGCTCTCGGCGATGGTCACCCCCTTCGCCGAGGACGGCTCCCTCGACCTGGACGTCGCCGCCGCGCTGGCCCGTCACCTGGTCGACGAGGGCGGGCACGACGGGCTGGTGGTCAACGGCACCGGCGGGGAGGGCCCGACCACCACCGACGCCGAGAAGCGTGAGCTGGTCCGGGCGGTCGTCGAGGCCGTCGGCGACCGGGCCAGCGTGGTGGCCGGGGTCGGCACCTTCGACACCCGGCACACCCTCGAGCTGGCCGGGCAGGCCGCCGACGCCGGCGCCCACGGCCTGCTGGTGGTGACGCCGTACTACTCCAAGCCGCCGCAGCGGGCGCTGCTGGAGCACTTCACCCGGGTGGCCGACAGCACCCCGCTGCCGGTGATGCTCTACGACATCCCGCACCGGGCCGGCACCGAGATCAGCACCGCCACCCTGCTCGAGCTGGGCCGGCACGAGCGCATCGTCGCGGTCAAGGACGCCAAGGTCGACCTGGTCGCCACCACCCGGGTGGTCGCCGAGACCGGGCTGGCCTACTACTGCGGCGACGACGCCGCCACGCTGCCGATGCTGGCGGTCGGCGGGGTCGGCGTGGTCGGCACCTCCACCCACTTCTGCGGACCGCAGACCGCCGAGCTGGTCCGGGCCCACCTGGCCGGCGACGTCGGCGGCGCGCTCGCCCTGCACCGCCGGCTGCTGCCCGTCTACACCGGCGTCTTCGCCACCCAGGGCGTCTCCATGGTCAAGGGCACCCTGCGCCGGCTCGGCCGTCCGGTCGGACGCGTCCGCCCGCCGATGGTCGAGGCCACCGAGGAGGAGCTGGACACGTTCTGGCGCCAGCTCGACGGGGCCGGGCTGCTCTGAGCACGGACCGCTGATGCACGAGGACGCCGGGGGCTGCTGCGGCCCCACCCGCCAGAGCCTGGGGACGCCGACCGTCCGGCCCGCCGACGCCGTCGCGCCCGCACCGACCGACGCCACCGCCCGCACGGTCGACCCCAGCCCGCGCTCGCCGCTGGTGGAGATCCCGGCCGGGGAGTTCTGGATGGGATCGGAAGCCGCGGAGGTGTTCCCCGCCGACGGCGAGGGCCCGGTCCGGCGCGTCTCCACCGGCGCCTTCGCCATCGCCGCGCACGCCGTCACCAACGCCGACTTCGCCGAGTTCGTCGAGGCCACCGGCCACCGCACCGAGGCCGAGCGGTTCGGCTGGTCCTTCGTCTTCCACCTGCTGGTGCACCCGGCCGCCGCCGACCACGTGATGGAGGCCCGCGTCCCCGGCGCGCCGTGGTGGCGCGGGGTGCGCGGGGCCACCTGGCGGGCGCCGCGCGGCCCGGGCTCCGACGTCGCCGACGTCCTCGACCACCCGGTGGTGCACCTGTCCTACGACGACGCTCGCGCCTACGCCCGCTGGCGTGGTGGCCGGCTGCCCACCGAGGCCGAGTGGGAGCGCGCGGCGCGGGGCGGGCTGGAGGGCGCCACCTACCCGTGGGGGGACGAGCTGACCCCGGGCGGGGAGCACCGCACCAACATCTGGCAGGGCACCTTCCCGACGGTCAACACCGAGGACGACGGCTACCTCGGCACCGCCCCGGTGGACGCCTACCAGCCCAACGGCTACGGGCTGTACAACACCTCGGGCAACGTCTGGGAGTGGACGTCGGACCGCTTCTCGGCCACGTACCACCGCCACGACAAGCCGGCCACCCGCGTCGACCCGCAGGGACCGCGGTACGGGGTGACCCGGGTGGTCCGCGGCGGCTCCTACCTCTGCCACCGCTCCTACTGCAACCGCTACCGGGTCGCGGCCCGGACCTCGGTCACCGACGACTCCTCCCTCGGCCACACCGGGATGCGGCTGGTCGTCGACCGCTGAGCGGGCCCGGCCGCGGCCCGGCGTCCCGCCGTCGAACGGGCCCGGGGAGGGGCGTCACCACCTACACTGGTGCGCGGGCCGCGGCGCGACGGACAGCCGTCTCACAGGTCCGGCACAGGTGGGTGGGCCACGGTGGTGGTCCGCTCGCGCGGCGCGAGCTGGCAGGAAGGGGTGCACGACATGGTGGCATGGTCTCCGATCCGGTCCCGCGGCACGAGCCGCCGGCGCCCCTCCGAGGCCGCCGAGCCGCCCGCCACCCCGCCAGCTCCCGAGACCGGGTGGACGCCGCCGAGCTGGGAGCAGGTCGTCGCCGAGCACTCCACCCGCGTCTACCGGCTGGCCTACCGCCTCACCGGCGACCCGCACGACGCCGAGGACCTCACCCAGGACGTCTTCGTCCGGGTGTTCCGCTCCCTGCACACCTTCCAGCCCGGCACCTTCGAGGGCTGGCTGCACCGCATCACGACCAACCTGTTCCTCGACCAGGCGCGCCGCAAGCAGCGGATCCGCTTCGACGGTTTCGCGGACGGCACCGCCGAGCGGCTGGTCTCGCGCGAGGCCGCGCCGGCCGAGCAGGTCGACGACCTCAACCTCGACCACGACGTCGCCGCCGCGCTGGACGCGCTGTCCCCGGAGTTCCGGGCCGCGGTCGTGCTGTGCGACATCGAGGGGCTGAGCTACGAGGAGGTCGCGCAGGTGCTGGACACCAAGCTGGGCACCGTGCGCAGCCGCATCCACCGGGGCCGGGCGCAGCTGCGCGCCGCACTGGCCCACCGCAGCCCGCTGGCCGGGCGCGAGCGCTACCGCGGCGTGCCGGAGTCGGTCGACCGGGTCCGGGGTGCCGTCACCTGATGGCCCTGCCCGCTCGCCGCCCCTGCGGCACCCGTCCCGACCAGCTGTCGGCGCTCGTCGACGGCGCGCTCGGCGACGCCACGCGCGAGCGGCTGCTCACCCACCTCACCGGCTGCGACGCCTGCCGCGCCGAGGCCGAGTCCCTGCGGCGGGTCCGCGACCTGCTGGGCTCCAGCCGGCTGGCCGGCGGCCGCGCCCCCGACGAGCTCTCCCGCCGGCTGGTGGGGATCGCCGGCGAGCAGGCCTCGGTCCCGTTGTGGACCCGCCCCTTCGACCAGCCGCGCCAGCCGGCCGCGCTGCCGATGACCCACCGGGTGGTGCGCCGCCGCCTCGGCGCCGTCGGGGTGCTGGCCTCGGTGCTGATCATCGCCTTCACCACCGTCGGCTGGACCGCCGCCTCCGACGAGGTGCGCCGGGTCGACCTGGCCGGCGAGGGCACCGACGCCTCGTTCGGGGTGGCGCTGAGCGAGCTGCCGCTGGTCCCGGAGGGGCTGGCCGCGGTGCTGCTCACCACCCCGGGCGGACGCAGCGAGCTCGGCGGCGGCGCCGCGCCCACGGTCGGCGAGGTCGTCCGGCGCCGCGAGCTCAGCCACGAGGAGGCCCTGGTGGTGCTGCGCAACAGCGCCGTCGCCGGCTCCGTGCTCGGCCGCACCGGCACCCAGCAGGTCTGGTTCCGCGACGCCGGTCGCAGCGTGCGCGCCAGCGTCGACGTGGTCGTGCAGCCCGGGCAGAGCGCCCAGGTGCGGGTGCTCGACGCCGCCGGCCGCCAGGTCGGCGAGGGCTCGATGCCGCTGCCGGAGGCGACGATCCCACCGGAGCTGCTCGGCCGGGAGCACCAGCTCACCGGCCACCTCGGCGCGGCCGAGGTCGCCGGCCGGTCGGCCACCGTGGTGGACGCCCGCGACCGGGGCCGGCTGGTGGCCCGGTGGTGGGTCGACGAGGACTCCGGGCTGGTGCTGCAGGCGCAGCGCTACGACGAGACCGGCGAGGTCCGGGAGTCGGTGGGCTACACGCGGCTGCAGATCGGCGCCAGCACCTTCGACGCCCGGCTGGCGCCCGGGCTGGCCGCCTTCAGCAGCGCCGGCGCGCTGCCGGTGGCCGACGCCGACCGGCTGACCGCCCAGGGCTGGTCCTGCCACGAGACGCTGGGCGGGTTGTCCCTGGTGCACCTGCGCGCCACCCCCGACGGGGTGCTGCACGCCACCTACAGCGACGGGGTGCACGTCCTCGACGTGGCCGAGCAGGCCGGGGAGCTGGGCGCACCGGCGTCCGGCTACGGCTGGGACGAGGCGGCGGGGGTCTGGCGCAGCGAGCAGACCGTGCCGACCACCCTCGCCTGGCAGAGCGGGGAGCGGGTGCTCACGGTCAGCACCGACGCCCCGGACGACGTGGTCGCCCGCGCGGTCGGCGAGCTGCCGCACGAGGCGCCGCGGGAGCGCAGCGCCCTGTCGCGGGTGCTCGAGGGCTGGCAGCGGGTCATCGCCACGGTGCTGCAGCGGTGAGCGACGGTCCTGCCGCGACGCCGGACCCCGCCCGCCGCGCCGCCGACGACCCCTGGTCGATCCTGCCCGTCTCCGACGACGCCCCCACCGAGGAGCTGCCGCGGGTCGACGGCCCGCCCGGCCTCCCGCCCGCCGCGCCCGCCCCGTCCTCGGCCGGGTCCGCCTCGCGCCCGCCCACCCCGGAACCTCCCGTCTCCTCCTCGACCGCGCCGGCCCCGCCACCCTGGGCGCCGCGGGCGGGAGGCCGGGCGGGCCGTCGACCCGCGGCAGCTCCTCGGTGGGGGCGTCGTCGGA
>NZ_QOUI01000011.1:0-154400 GCF_003327535.1 Desertihabitans brevis
CCTGCGCCTTCACCCCAGCAGCAACAACCACAACAGCCTCCACCGATCGGGTGTTGCGCTGGCTCCTGAACCTGCCCATCCGCGATCACCTCGAACCGCGGACACGGCGTGGCCCGACGTGGTGGCGACCCGCCGACCCCTTCCGCCGTTCGAGGTATCCGCGCGGCGTCCGCGATGAGCTCGAACCGCAGGAGGTCGCGGGATCAGTGCAGGTCGAGCAGCTCGTCGCCCTCGTTGCGCGGACGCCGCTGGTCGGGCTGCAGCTCGGGCTCGCCCTCGCGGCGGGTCAGGCTGACCAGCGCCGCACCGATCGCGGTGGTCAGCGGCAGCGCGGCGACCAGCCCGATCGAGCCGACGATGGTCCGCAGCACCTCGGCGGCGAACTGCTCCTGCTGCACCACGTCGAAGAACGGCCGGGCGTAGATGGTGATGAGCAGCAGCACGCCCAACGAGGCGCCGGCGGTGGCGAAGGCGATGGTGTAGACGGTGGAGGCGATGTGGTCCCGCCCGATCCGCATCGCCCGGCGGAAGATCTTGCCGGCGTCCCGCTCGGTCTCGGCCAGCTCCCACACCGCGGAGGCCTGGGTGATGGTGACGTCGTTGAGCGCGCCCAGGCTGGCGATGATGATGCCCATGATGACCACCGAGGACAGCGTCAGGTCGGGTGCTGAGTTGGAGAGCAGGAAGTCGTCCTCGGCCGCCACCCCGGTCAGGTGGGCCCACTCCACCGCCCCGTAGGACAGCGCCGCGGAGACGATCAGCCCCGCCAGGGTGCCGATCAGCGCGGTGGACGTCCGGGTGCTGAAGCCGTGCGTGGCGTAGAGGACGACGAACATGATCGCCGAGCTGCCCACCAGCCCCACCATCACCGGGTTGGAGCCGCTGATGAGCGCGGGGAACATGAAGCTGATCATCACGAAGCCGGCGAAGGCCAGCCCGACCAGCGCGATCAGCCCGCGCAGCCGCGCCACGGCGACGATGCCGGCGGCGAAGACCAGCGTGAACACGACCAGCGGCACCTGGCGGGAGAAGTCGGAGAACTGGTAGCCGGCCGGGGCGTCGGGGATCGGCACCCGGAACAGCCTGACCCGCTGGCCCACCTCGACCCCGGAGTCGTAGACCGCCGAGGTGAGCGTCACGTGCACGATCTGCCCGCGCTCGGGGCCCTGCAGCATCTCCACGCCGATGTCGGCGCAGACGCTCTCCGAGCCCGGACTGGAGCCCTCCAGGCCGTCGCAGTTGACCTCCGAGACGTTGACGATCCGGCCCTCCGGCGTCGTCACGCCCTCGACGGAGTACGTGGACGCGTCGGAGCGGATGTGCTCCTCGACGTTCGTGGGCCACATCACGACGAGCCCCACCAGGGTCCAGACGGCCAGCGGCACCAGGGCCACCACGAGGATGCGCAGGGCCCGGCGTTGCCGTTCGGCCGACTCCGGGGTCGACGGCCCGCTGTGGTGGAGATGGGTGTGAGACACGAGTTCGCCTAGTCTTGATGATCGTGACCGATCCGACGGACACGGCGTCCGCCGACGTCTTGCACCCTACCGGAGGGTCTTCCCCCCGCCGGGCAGCTCCTGGACCCCGCCGCGCCGTCCCCGCCCGCCCGAACTACCGTCTCTGGGTACTGGTGGCCGCGCTGGTGCTGGCCCTGCCGATCGGCATCGTGGGGGTGCGCAGCATCAGCCCCGCCGTCGAGCTGGACGCCGAGCCGGTCGTCCCGCCGCCGGCGCCGGCCTCGACCGAGCTGGTCGGTCCGACCGCCGATCCGGACGCCGCTCCACCGCCGGAGCCCGAGCCCGAGCCGTCCCCGGAGCCGACGGTCCCCACCGCGGGCTCGCAGGAGTACACGGTGGCGAAGACCACGCGCAAGCCGAGCGGGAAGCGCGGTGAGGTGCTGCGGTACCGGGTGCGGGTCGAGCGCGACCTCGACCTGGACGCGGAGGCCACCGCGAAGACGATCGCCGGCATCCTCGACGACGAGCGCAGCTGGACCGGCGACGGTTCGGTCCGCTTCCAGCTGGTCGGCCGCGGCGACCGCTACGACTTCACCATCTACGTCACCACCCCCGACACCACCGACGAGCTCTGCTACCCGCTGCTGACCCGGGGCGAGGTGTCCTGCCGCAACGGCGACAACGTGGTGCTCAACGCCAAGCGCTGGGTCTTCGGCGCCGACGCCTACGGCGACGACATCACCGGTTACCGGCAGTACCTGGTCAACCACGAGGTCGGGCACCGGCTCGGCTACGACCACGTCGACTGCCCGGCCGCCGGGGAGCGGGCGCCGATCATGATGCAGCAGACGAAGTCGGTGGGCGAGTGCGAACCGCACCCGTGGGTCAAGTCCAGCGACCGGTGACCCGGGCCGCCCGGCCCGCCGACGGCGCCGTCCGGCTCGTCGAGCTGGACGGCGACCCGCTGCTCGCGGTCCGGCTCAACCTGGGCAAGCTGCGTCACGGCGTCGCCGACCCCACCCACCGGCGGCTGTCGGAGGGGCAGTGGTGGCGGGCCAGCCGGACGCCGGAGGGCCCGGCCACCAGCGTCTGGGTGGCCCTGCCCGAGGGGGTGCGGGTGCAGGCCTGGGGGCCGGGTGCGGAGTGGACGCTGGAGCAGGCGCCCCGGCTGCTCGGTGCCGAGGACGACCCGTCGGGGTTCGAGCCCCGCCATCCCGTGCTGCTCGCCGCCGCCCGCCGACTGCACGGGCTGCGGATCGGGGCCAGCGACCGGGTGCACGAGGCCCTGGCGCCGGCCTGCCTGGAGCAGGTGGTGACCAGCGACGAGGCGCTGTCGGCGTTCCGCCTGCTGGTGCGCGAGTTCGGCGAACCCGCCCCCGGGCCGGCGCGCGACCCGGGCTCCAGCGGCTACGGGCTGCGGCTGCCGCCGGACGTCGCCACCTGGGCCCGGATCCCGAGCTGGCGCTTCCTGGCCGCCGGGGTGGAGCAGCGCCGCAGCGCGCCGCTGGTGCGTTGCTCGGTGCGCGGCAGCGCGCTGGAGCGGCTGAGCGGACGCCGGTCCTCCGACGTGGACCGGGCGCTGCGCTCCTTCCCCGGGATCGGGCCGTGGACCTCGGCGGAGGTGCGCCAGCGCTCCCACGGCGACGCCGACGCCTGGAGCATCGGCGACTACCACGTCGGCGGCCACCTCAGCTACGCCCTGACGGGGGTGAAGGGCGACGACGACGCCGCGCTGGAGGCCCTGGAGCCCTACCGGGGGCACCGCTTCCGGGTGCAGCTGCTGATCGAGCTCACCGCACCCCGGCCGCCGCGCCGCGGCCCGCGGATGACCCTGCCCACGCACACCCCCCGCGCCACCCGCGGCCGATCCTGACGTCCCGGGTCAGCGGGCGGTGGCGCTCTTCGAGGTGCTCGAGAGCGGCCCCTGCCCGGCCGCGTTCACGGCGCGGACGGTGGCGGTGTAGGTCTTGCCGCGGCTCAGCCCGGTGACCTTGACCCAGGTGCTCGAGCTGGCGGGCACGGTCATCGTCTTCGTCGCCCCGTCCGAGGTGCGGCGGACGGTGACCCGGTAGGAGGTGAGCGCGGAGCCGGAGGGGCGGTCCCAGTCGACGGTGACCGAGACGGGGGAGTCCTTCGTCGAACCCGACCGCAGCACCGGGGTGGCCGGCTTCCCCGGCGGCTTGAGCACGGTCACCTTCGTGGTCACCGCCGGGCCGGTGCCGGCACCGTTCACCGCGGCCACGGTGAAGGTGTAGCTGCGGCCGGGGACCAGGTAGCGGAAGGTCTTGGCCCGCTCGGTGCGGCCCACCAGCACGCTCTCTGGGCCCGTGCCGCGGGAGTCGGTGCCCGAACGGGTCACCCGGTAGCCGGTGGTCGTCGGCCCGTTGGAGCGGGTGGGGGCCTTCCAGGACAGGACGACGCTCTGCCGGGCGTGGTCGGTGCGTAGGGCCACCGAGGTCGGCGCCGACGGCGGGGCCAGCCGGAGGTCGGCGTAGAGCAGCCGGTTCGGCGTGCCGGCGCTGCCGCCGACGACGTCCCAGGTGGCCTGGTCGGTCAGCACCCGCCGCACCTGCGCGCTGGTCGCCCGTGGCGAGCGCTGCAGCAGGCGCGCCACCACGCCGGTGACGTGTGGGGCGGCCATCGACGTCCCGTCCAGCACCTTGGTGGCCGTCCGCGACCCGACCCACGCCGAACGGATGCCCACCCCGGGGGCGAACAGGTCGGCGCAGCGGCCGCGGTCGGAGAAGTCCGCCCGCCGGTCGGCGGAGGTGGAGGCCGCCACGTTGATGACCTCGGGCAGCCGGCCGGGGCTGGACAGGCAGGAGTCGACGTCGGCGTTGCCGGCCGCGGTCACCACCGGGACGCCGGCGGCGACCAGCTCGGCCACCTTCTGCTCGATCACCCGCGCCGCCTCCCGGCCACCGGCGTCGAGCTCGTCGGTGTAGACGCCGCCGGAGTAGTTGACGACCATCCGCTCCTCCCGCACCCGCGACAGCGCGAGCGCGTGGTGGAAGGCGGAGTAGAGGTCGGCGAAGCTGGCGTAGCCCTCGCAGTCGAAGACCCGCAGCGGTAGCACCGACGCCCCCGGCGCGACGCCGAGGGTCGCCCCGGCCGCGGTGGCCGCCACGTGGGTGCCGTGGCCGCGCCCGCTGCCGCTGGTGCACTCCGCGGCCGAGGCGTCCCCGTCGTCGGGGTCGTCGATGTTCCGGCCGACGAAGTCCCAGTCGTCCTCGGTGAGGATCCGCCCGGCGAGCTCGGCGTGGTCGTAGCTGATCCCGCCGTCGACCACGGCCACCACCGTGCCGGCGCCGGTGGTGGGGGTGCGGTAGACGCCGTCGAGGGTGCGGCTGCGCTGGTCGATCCGGTCCAGCCCCCATGGCACGGCGGTGGCGCGGCTGCTGGAGGCGACGGCGGGCGCTCTGCGCAGCCGGACGTCGGGCACCACGGCCTCGACGTCGGGACGGTCCTCGACCGCCGCCGCCTCGGCCTCGGTGAGCTCGGCCACCACCAGGGTCGCCTCGGCGGGGCTGCCCTGCGGCGCCGGCACCTGCTCGCCGTCGATCCGCTCGGCCACGGTGTCGGCGGCGCGCTCGGTGGTCGCGATGACGACGTAGTCCTCGCTCGGCCCGTCGGCCCGGGCCGGCTGCGGCGCGGCCGTCAGCAGCAGCGTGGCGACACCGGCGAGCGCCACGGCCCGGACACCCCGGGAGGGGCGGGCGGCGGGGGAGGAGGGGTGGGGTGCGCGGTCGGTCGGCAGCGGCACGGGAGCTCCTGGGATCCGGCACGAGGCTGCCGATGCCGGTCCCGTCCAGCCGGTCCCGCGCTGATGCTAGGGCCCCACCGCCCTGGTGCGGAACCCCCGGCGACGGTCCGGCGGGACGGGTCAGTCGGTGACGCGCTGCAGCACCTGGGTCTGCTCGTCGGAGTCGTCCTCCAGCTCGTCCGGGCTGGTGGTCCCCGGCAGCTGCACGGTGAACTCCGCACCACCCTCGGCGGAGCGTCCCGCCTTCACCCAGCCGCCGTGCCGGGCGACCGTGGTGGCCACGATCGACAGCCCCAGCCCGGTGCCGGGGGTGTTGCGGGAGCTGTCGGCACGGTAGAAGCGGTCGAAGATGTGCGGCAGGTCCTCGTCGGCGATGCCGGGCCCCTGGTCGGAGATCCGCAACCGGTCGCCCTCGAGCAGCACGTGCACGGTGCCACCGGGCGGGGAGAACTTCACCGCGTTGTCGAGCAGGTTGGTGATGGCCCGCTCCAGGGTGTCGGGCTCGCCGATCAGGTAGAGCGGGTTGAGCTCGACGTCGAACTTCAGCCCCGGTCCGCGCCGGCGGGCCCGCTGGATGGCGTTGCTGGTGATCTCGCGCAGGTCGATCGGCTCCGGGGACGGCTCCACCCGGTCCTCACGGGCCAGCTGGACCAGGTCGCCGACCAGGGTGGTGAACTCGCTGAGCTGGGCGGCGACGTCGCGCAGGATGTCGGCGCGCGCCCCCTCGGGCAGCATGCCGGTGCGGTCGTCGGCGACCAGCAGCTCGATGTTGGTGCGCAGGCTGGTCAGCGGCGTCCGCAGCTCGTGCCCGGCGTCGGCGATCAGCCGCCGCTGCCGCTCGCGGGAGAGGCTGAGCGAGGACAGCATGGTGTTGAACGAGCGCGTCAGCTGCGACAGCTCGTCGTCACCGCGGACCACGATCGGGTCGAGGTGGTCGGTCACCGTCACCCGGGCCACCGCCGCCGACAGCTCGCGCACCGGTTGCAGGCTGGAGCGGGCCACGGCGTAGCCGATGAAGGCGGCCCCGACGATCGCGATCGCGCCGAAGATCGCCATCACCAGCGCCAGCGAGAACTGGATGTTGGTGTAGGGCTGCAGCGGGCGGCCGATCACCAGCGCGTACTGGCCGCCGTCGGAGACGTCGGGCATCGGCACCGCGACGATCCGGTACGGGGTGCCGTCGTCGGCGAAGCCGTCGCGCGCGGAGGAGCCCTGGCCGAGCCGGGCGATCGCCATCTCCTCCGCGCCCCAGTCGAGGGTGACCCGCTCCCCGGGCACCCGCTGGGTGTGGCCGTCGGAGCGCAGCACCAGCAGGGTGACGTTGATGGAGCGCAGCCGCTCCGGGGCCAGCCCGCCCATGGTGTTGAGGTCGGCCGAGACCAGGTCGGAGGTGTAGGAGGCGACCTCGGTCAGCTCGCTGTCGAGCTGCTGGTACAGCGAGACCCGGGTGACCAGCCAGCCGGCCAGACCGGTGAGCATGACCGCGCAGGCCACCGCGACCGCGGTGAGGACCGAGATCCGCCGCCCGAGGGTCGGCTGCCCCAGCCACTGCCAGATCGTCCTCATCGGTCCGGACGCCTCCGGCGGGGCCGGTTCGTCGGGCCGGCCCCCGCCCGCCGAAGAGCTGGGTGCCCCGCGCTCCGGCACCGGATCACGGTGGGGTCTCACGCAGCACGTAGCCCACGCCGCGCACCGTGTGGATCAGACGGGTCTCACCCTCGGCCTCGGACTTGCGCCGCAGGTAGCCGATGTAGACCTCCAGCGAGTTGGCCGTGGTGGGGAAGTCGAAACCCCACACCTCGTTGAGCAGCCAGCTGCGCTCCAGCACCCGCCGCGGGTTCTCCATGAACGCCTGCAGCAGCGCGAACTCGGTGCGGGTCAGGCTGATCGAGCGGCTGCCGCGCAGCACCTCCCGGGTCTGGGTGTTGAGCGAGAGGTCGCTGAAGGTGAGGTTGTGGGCGGTGGGGTCGGTGGACTCGGTCACCGTGCCGGCCCGCCGCACCAGGGCCCGCAGCCGCGCCAGCAGCTCGTCCAGGGAGAACGGCTTGGCCATGTAGTCGTCGCCGCCGGCGTCCAGCCCGTCCACCCGGTCACCGACCGCGTCGCGGGCGGTGAGCACGAGGATCGGCACGTCGTTGCCGGTGGAGCGCAGCATCCGCGTGGTCTCCAGGCCGTCCAGCCGCGGCATCATCACGTCCATCACGACCGCGTCGGGCCGGACCGCCGAGAGCCGGGCCAGGGCCTCCACGCCGTCGGTGGCGGTGCTGACCTCGTAACCGCTGTACTGCAGGGACCGGGCCAGGGAGTCACGGACGGCCTGGTCGTCGTCCACCACCAGGATGTGCATGGCGTCCACCCTAGAGTCTCCGACCGACGCCGGACGCCTGCGGCTCGCGCACCGCGCGCCGCCGCGGTCCGGGGCCTCAGCCGGCGTCGGTGCGCTCGCCCCGCAGGGTGGCGAGCAGGCCCGGCATCGCGGCCTCGATGCTGGCCATGGTGTCGCCGAACCCCTCCTCGTCGCCGTACCAGGGGTCGGGCACCCCGGCACCCGCGGGTGCGCCGGGGTCGAAGTCGGTGAGCAGCCGGACGTTGTCGTTGACCCGTCCGGTGATCTGCTCCATCCGGCGCACGTGCAGCTCCTCCATCGCCACCACCAGCTCGGCACCGGCGATCTCCTCGGCGTCCACCTGGTGCGCGGAGTGGCCCTCGGCGTCGTGGCCGTGGCGGCGCAGCCAGGCCCGGGCGCGCGGGTCGATCGGGTTGCCCAGCTCCTCGCGGCTGACCCCGGCGCTGCTGAACTCGACGTCGTCCAGCCCGCCCTGGTCAGCCGCCCAGCTGCGCGCCACCCGCTCGGCCATCGGCGAGCGGCAGATGTTGCCCCAGCAGACGAAGACCACCCGCCGGGGGCCGGTCGACGACCCGCTCATGCGCGGCCCCGGCGGTTCTTGCGGTCGGGCAGGAAGGCGTTGAGCACGAAGCTGACCACGGAGACGATCAGCGCGCCGAACAACGCGTTCCAGAATCCGTCGACGTGCCAGCCGAGGTCGAGCAGCCCGCTGACCCAGGACGCCAGCCCCAGCATGGCGGCGTTGATGACGAGCAGGAAGACGCCGAGGCTGAGGATGATCACCGGCAGCGTGACGAGCTGGAAGACCGGCTTGACCACCGCGTTGACGATGCCGAAGATCAGCGCCACCCCGAGCAGCACGAGCACCTTCTGCAGCGTCGAGCCGTCGGTCAGGCTGATCCCCGGCAGCACCCAGGTGGCCACGGCGAGGGCGGCCGCGTTGGCGAGGAGGCGGAGCAGCATGGGGCCATCGTCCCACGCGGGTCGCGCGCAGCGGGATCTCCGCACGCCGGACCAGGGACGGCCCAGGGTGCCCCGGAGCCACCCCCGAACCACCCTCTGGACCGTGTCCAGGAGGGGGAGGAGCGCCTAGTGTTCCGGGCATGAGCACGTTCCCGTCCGGCGTCGCACCGACCCCGCGCGAGCAGCCGCGTCCCGCCTCGCAGACGCGTCCGGAGGTCGACGCCGCGCTGGCCGCCCGCCGCGAGCTCGGCCCCGACTACGAGGACGCCATCGCCGCGGGGCTGGCCGAGCGGATCGAGCAGCTGGCGGCGGCCCGCAGCGCGGAGCTGCAGCAGGTGGCCGCGTCCGGCACCGCCGCGGAGAAGGCGGAGCGGGAGGCCCGCACGCAGCGCTTCGTGCTCGGCATCATCTCCCTCGCCGTCGGGATCCCGATCACCGCGATCGGCGCCACCAACGTCGAGCCCGGGCTGCTGGGCGTGGCCGTGTCCTGGACCGGGATCGTGGGGGTCAACGTGGCCGTCGCGCTGGGCGCTCGCCGGCAGCGGCGCTGATCGTCGGCGGCCCGTCCCGGCTCTCCGGCGCGGCGGGGGAGGGGGAAGCGCTGCAGAGCCGGTCGTGATGGGGTCCATAAGTCCTGGTTCTTTAACGGGGTTATCCATTTTGACCTCGCCCCCCGGTGGTATTGGATGGTCAGCAAGCCCCATCCCGCACCAGCCAAGGACGGCTACCTCCATGCCTGCGGCCAGCACCGTCATCGCGTCCCCACCGCCCACCTCCTCCGCACCCGATCCCCAGCGCCCGCTGATCGCCCCGGCGCCGGCGCGCAAGCGCGACACGACCTCGCTGTGGCGGCTGCGCACCTACCTCTACCCCTACGGGGCGCGCTACCTGATCATGGCGGTCGCCTCGGTGGTGGGCATCGGGTTCTCCCTGCTCATCCCGCTGCTCACCCAGCAGGTCATCGACGGCCCGATCAGCCGGTCCGACCAGCGCGGCCTGCTCGTCCTCGGGGTGTTCGCCGTCGGGGTGGGGATCGCCGAGGCCGTGGTGCTGTTCCTGCGGCGCTGGATCGTCTCGCGCGCCAACAACGGCTCGGAGCGGCTGATCCGCACCGACCTCTACACCAAGCTGCAGTCGCTGCCGATGAGCTTCCACGGCCGCTGGCAGTCCGGCCAGCTGCTGTCGCGGATGATGACCGACCTCTCCATCATCCGACGCTTCCTCGGCTTCGGGATGATCTTCCTGGTCGTCAACGTGCTGCAGATCACCGTGGTGCTGGTGCTGCTGCTCAACCTCTACTGGCCGCTGGGCCTGGTGGTGCTCGCCTCGATCGTCCCGGTGGCGTGGCTCTGCCTGACGAACGAGAAGAAGCTCACCCGGTTGTCGCGCAAGATCCAGGACGAGCAGGGGGATGTGGCCTCCAGCGTGGAGGAGGGCATCCACGGGCTGCGGGTCATCAAGTCCTTCGGACGCTTCGCGCACCTCTACCAGGGCTTCGCCGCGCGCACCGGCGTCCTCTACGAGACCTCCATGGATCGGGTCCGGGTGCTGTCGCGGTTCATCACCTTCCTCGAGGTCATCCCCACCTGCACGATGATCCTGGTGCTGGGCTTCGGGGCGATGGCCACCGCGAACGGCCAGCTCACCCTCGGCACCCTGGTCGCCTTCATCCAGCTGCTGCTGTCGCTGATCTGGCCGGTGGCCGCGCTGGGCTTCCTGCTGGCGATGACGCAGGAGGCGATGACGGCCGCGGACCGGATCGCGGAGGTGCTCGACACCGAGAACGTGCTGGTCGACGGCCACGGCGAGATCGACCAGCCCCGCGGGCACCTGCGCTTCGAGGGCGTCGGCTTCCGCTTCGGCGACGCCGACACCGACACCCTGCACGGCATCGACCTCGACATCGCCCCCGGTGAGACCCTCGCCGTGGTCGGCGGCACCGGGTCGGGCAAGACCACCCTGACCGCGCTGGTGCCGCGGCTGGTGGACGTCACCGCCGGGCGGATCACGCTGGACGGGGTGGACATCCGCGACCTGCGCCTGCGCCACCTGCGCACCCTGGTGGCGACCGCCTTCGAGGACCCGACGCTGTTCTCGATGTCGGCACGGGAGAACCTCACCCTGGGCCGCGCCGACGCCACCGACGCCGAGATCGAGGAGGCGATCGAGGTGGCGCAGGCCCACTTCGTGCACGACCTGCCCTGGGGTCTGGACACCCGGATCGGCGAGCAGGGGATGAGCCTGTCCGGCGGTCAGCGCCAACGGCTCGCGCTCGCCCGGGCGGTGCTGGTGCGCCCCCGCGTGCTGGTGCTCGACGACACCCTGAGCGCCCTCGACATCCACACCGAGGCGCTGGTGGAGGAGGCCCTGAAGCGGGTGCTGCACGACGTCACCGGCATCGTGGTCGCCCACCGCGCCTCCACGGTGATGCTGGCCGACCGGGTGGCGGTGCTGTCCGGCGGCACCGTGGTCGCCACCGGCACCCACACCGAGCTGCTGCGCACCAGCCGGGAGTACCGCGAGCTGATGTCGGCGGAGTTCGACCTCGAGGCCGAGTCCGACGAGCTGCGCGACCACGGCCCCGGCGGAGCGGACCGGCGGGCCCGGGCGGAGGTGGCCCGATGAGCGCGCCGGTGCAGCAGGACCCGCGCGGGGCGGCCCGGACCGGGCGCGCCAGCCGCAGCGAACCCCGTGACGCGGTGGACGTCGAGGCCTGGCGGGGGGTGCGGGCCGAGGGTGCGGAGGACATCGACCAGACCGGCTCCGTCTTCCTGCGCCACCGGTCCTGGGCGCTGCTGCGCGACCTGGTCCGCCCCCACCACCGGGCGCTGTGGATCCTGCTGGTCGTGGTCGTGCTGGCCAACGGGGCCCGGCTGGCCCCGCCCTACCTCGTCCAGCAGGGCATCGACGTCGGCATCCCGGCGCTGGTCGACGACGACGCCGTCGGCCCCCTGGTCACCACCATGGCGCTGATGCTGGGCGCGGTGCTCGTCCAGGCGGCGGGCAACATGGCCTTCATCCGCGGCTCGGGCCGGGTGGGTCAGCAGGTGCTGCTGGAGATCCGCCGCCGCACCTACCGCCACTTCCAGAAGCTCGACGTCGCCTTCCACGACCGCTACACCTCCGGGCGCGCGGTCTCCCGGCTGACCAGCGACGTCGACGCCATCGCCGAGATGGTGCAGTCCGGGTTCTCCGGGCTGACCACCGCGGTGCTGACCATGGTCGGCGTCGGGGTGCTGATGCTCACCCTGGACTGGCAGCTCGGCCTGGTCTGCCTGGCCTCCTTCCCGGTGCTGATGCTGCTGGTGCGCTGGTTCTCCCGCCGCACCGCGGTCACCTACCGCAGCGTCCGCGAGGCGTCGGCGGCGGTGATCGTGCAGATCGTGGAGACCATGACCGGCATCCGCGCCGTGCAGGCCTACCGTCGCGAGGACCGCAACAACGACATCTTCGCCCGGCTGGCCGACCGCTACCGGGAGGCCAACGTCACGGCGTTCCGGCTGGTCGCGATCTTCATGCCGGGGGTCAAGCTCGTCGGCAACATCACCATCGGCGTCGTGCTGCTCTACGGCGGCTGGCGGGTGCTGCACGGCGAGATGACCGTCGGCGTGCTGACGGCCTTCCTGCTCTACCTGCGGCTGTTCTTCGAGCCGATGCAGGAGATCAGCCAGTTCTACAACACCTTCCAGTCCGCCACCTCGGCCCTGGAGAAGCTCTCCGGCGTGCTGGAGGAGAAGCCGAAGGTGGCCCCGCCGCAGCGGCCCACGCCGCTGCCGAAGGCGTCCGGCCACATCCGCTTCGACCGCGTCGAGTTCGGCTACGTCGCCGACCGGCCGGTGCTGCCCGGGCTGGATCTGGACATCCCGGCGGGTCAGACGGTCGCCCTGGTGGGCACCACCGGGGCGGGCAAGACCACCATCGCCAAGCTGATGGCCCGGTTCTACGACCCGACCAGCGGCACCGTCAGCCTCGACGGCGTCCCGCTGCCCGAGCTCTCCGACGACGAGCTGCGCCGGGCGGTGGTGATGGTGACCCAGGAGAACTTCATGTTCGACGGCACCGTCGCCGACAACATCCGCTTCGGCCGTCCCGACGCCACCGACGAGGAGGTGCGGGCGGCCGCGCAGGCGGTCGGGGCGGACACCTTCATCGACACCTTCCCCGACGGCTACGACACCGACGTGGCCAAGCGCGGCGGACGTCTGTCGGCCGGTCAGCGTCAGCTGATCGCCTTCGCCCGGGCCTTCCTGGCCGACCCGGCCGTGCTGATCCTGGACGAGGCCACCTCCAGCCTCGACATCCCCAGCGAGCGGCTGGTGCAGCAGGCGCTGCAGACGATCCTGGCCTCGCGCACCGCGGTGATCATCGCCCACCGGCTGAGCACGGTGGAGATCGCGGACCGGGTGCTGGTGCTGGAGCACGGCCAGGTGCTGGAGGACGGCAGCCCCGCGGAGCTGACCAGCACGCAGGGCGGACGCTACGCCGCCCTGCACGAGGCCTGGATCGAGTCCCTGGCCTGACCGGTCGTCCGCGGCATGACGGGGGCCGCCGGGTGTGAAGAGCGCCCGGCGACCTCCTGACAACCGTCACCGTCGGCGGGCCGATCCACTGGTTGACTGAGCGGTGTGAACGACATCGCGCTCTCGCTGCAGGGCCTCTACAAGTCCTTCGGCGCCAAGGTGGCCGTGGCCGACCTGCGCCTCGACGTGCGGGCGGGGTCGATGTTCGGCCTGGTCGGGCCGAACGGCGCCGGCAAGACCACCACGCTGTCGATGGCCACCGGGCTGCTGCGCCCCGACGCCGGTCGTGCGGTGGTCCTCGGCGCCGACGTGTGGGCCGACCCGGCCGCGGCCAAGGCCCGGATGGGGGTGCTGCCCGATGGCGTCCGCCTCTTCGACCGGCTCAGCGGCCGGGAGCTGCTGCGCTACGTCGGGCTGCTCCGCTCGGTCGACCCGGGGCTGGTCGACACCCGCAGCGGCGAGCTGCTGGAGGCGCTCGGGCTCAGCGAGGACGCCGACAACCTGGTGGTCGACTACTCCGCCGGCATGACGAAGAAGATCGGCCTGGCCTGCGCGCTGATCCACGCCCCGCGGCTGCTGCTGCTGGACGAGCCGCTGGAGGCGGTCGACCCGGTGTCGGGGGAGACCATCCGGGCGATCCTGCGCAGCTACGTCGCCGGCGGCGGCACGGTGGTCCTGTCCAGCCACGTGATGGAGCTGGTGGAGAACATGTGCGACACCGTGGCCGTGATCGCCCAGGGCCGGGTGCTGGCCACCGGCACCCTGGACGAGATCCGGGCCGGGGAGTCGCTGCAGCGGCGGTTCGTCGACCTGGTCGGCGGCAAGCAGCTCGACGAGGAGGCGCTGTCGTGGTTGCGGTCCTCGTAAGGCTCAAGCTGACGCTGCTCAAGAACGCGCTGCTGCGCAGCGTCCTCAAGGTCGTCGGTCTGGTCCTCGGCGCCCTCTACGGCCTGGGCGTCATCGCGGTGTCCTACGCCGGGTTCGTCGCGCTGCGCGCCTACGGGTCGGTCGAGCTCATCAGCGGTGTCACCGTGCTGGCGTTCTCGGCGGTGACGCTGGGCTGGGTGGTCTTCTCGGTGCTGGTCTCCGGCATCGACGAGACGCTCAGCCCGGCCAAGTTCGCGCTGCTGCCGGTGAGCGCCCGCCGGCTGCAGCCCGGGCTGCTCGTGGCTGGCCTGCTCGGCATCCCCGGCATCGCCACCACCGTCGTCGCGCTCGGGCTGGTGGTGGCCTGGAGCGGCTCGGTCGCTCCCGCGGTCGCCGCCCTGCTCGCGGTGCCGCTGGGGGTGGTGACCTGCTTCCTGCTGTCCCGGCTGGCCACCGACGCGCTGGCCGAGATGCTCTCCACCCGGCGCTTCCGCGACCTCGCCGTGGTCGCGCTGGCGCTGTCGGGGGTGGGCATCGCCGTCGGCGTCAACGTGGTGGCCCAGGGCGTCGGCACCGACCCGGCCGCCTGGGGCGCCTCCCTGGAGCGGGGTGCCGAGATAGCCGGCTGGACGCCGCTGGGCTGGGCCTGGGCGGTGCCGGCCTCGGTGGCCCAGGGGCAGTGGCTGGCCGCGGCGGCGCGGCTGCTGCTGGCGGTGGCCCTCGTGGTGGCCTGCTGGGCCGGCTGGCGGCACTTCCTGCAGCGGCGGCTGACCAGCCCGCTGGAGGGGCGCAGCGGCTCGGGCAAGGTCCGTCCCGGCGGCGCGGTGGACCGGTTGTTCGGCACCAGCCCGAAGGGGGCCGTCGCCGCCCGGTCGGTGCGGTACTGGCGCCGCGACCCCCGCCACCTGGCCAACCTCGCCTCGCTGGTGGTGCTGCCGGCGATGGTCGTGGTCCTCCAGTTCGTCCAGCCGGACCCGCAGGACCTGGTGATCGTGCTGGCCCCGCTCACCATCTCCCTCATCCTCGGCACCGTGGTCGCCTTCGAGCTGGCCTACGACGGCTCGGCGTTGGCGCTGCACGTGCACACCGGTCTGCGCGGCCGCGACGACCGGGCCGGGCGGCTGCTCGCGGTGGCGGCGCTGGTGGTGCCCCTGCTGACGGTCGTGGTGCTGGCCTGCGTGGCGGTGGCCGGACGCTGGGACCTGCTGGTCGCCAGCCTGGCGATGACCTTCGGCACGGCCCTGGTCGTCAGCGGGGTGGCCAGCTGGATCAGCGTGTTCTGGCCCGGCCACGCCCCGCCACCGGGCGGCAACCCGTTCGGCAAGGGCTCCAGCGGCGGGGTGGAGGGCATGCTCTCCTTCCTGCTCGTCACCGGGGTGTCGGTCGTCGTCTCGGCACCGGTGCTGGCTGCCGGTATCGCCTCGCTGTTCGTCGACGGCCTGGAGTGGCTGGCCCTGGCCCTCGGCCTGGGTATCGGCGGCGCGGTGGTCGCCGGTGGCGTCCTGCTGGGCGGGCGCTCGCTGGACCGTCGCTGGCCCGAGGTGATGCGCAGCGTCACCGCGCTGGAGACCTGAGCGGGCAGGCCGCGTGCCGCTGGACGCGGGCACCCCGGTCGGCCAGAGTGACCGGGTGCCCGCCGCCTGCCAGCCACCGGACCGCCGCTGGGTCAACGACGCGATCGCCGAGCTCGCCGCCGACGCCACCCGCAGCGCCGACACCCACCTGCTGCGCTTCCCGCTGCCGCGGCGGTGGGGTGTCGACCTCTACCTCAAGGACGAGTCGGCGCACCCGACCGGTTCGTTGAAGCACCGGCTGGCCCGCTCGCTGTTCCTCTACGGGCTGGTGGGCGGACGGATCGGCCCGGGCACCACGGTGGTGGAAGCCTCCAGCGGCTCGACCGCGGTCTCGGAGGCCTGGTTCGCCCGGCTGCTGGGGCTGCCGTTCGTGGCCGTGGTGCCGGCGAGCACCAGCCGCCGCAAGCTCGAGCTGATCGAGTCCCACGGCGGGCGGTGCGTCACCGTCGACCAGGCCGACGCCGTCTACGCCGAGGCCGAGCGGCTCACCGCCAGCACCGGCGGCTACTACCTCGACCAGTTCCGCAATGCCGCGGTGGCCACCGACTGGCGCGGCAACAACAGCATCGCCGCCTCGATCTGGGAGCAGCTGGCCGACGAGCGCCACCCCGATCCGGCCTGGGTGGTGACCGGCGCGGGCACCGGCGGCACCTCGGCCACCATCGCCCGCTACGCCCGGCACCGGCGCACCCGCACCCGGCTGGCGGTGGCCGACCCGGAGGGCTCGGTGTACGCCGAGGCCTGGCGCACCGGACGGTTGGACGTCACCGGACCCGGCTCGCGGATCGAGGGCATCGGACGTCCGCGGGTGGAGCCGTCCTTCCTGCCGCACGTGGTCGACGAGGTCCGCACGGTGGCCGACGCCGACTCCGTGGCCGGGATGCACCTGGTGCACGAGGTGCTCGGGGTGGCGCCGGGTCCGTCCACCGGCACGAACCTGGTGGTGGCCCTCGACCTGGCCGAGCGGATGCGTGACGCCGGCGAGCCCGGCAGCATCGTCACCCTGCTCTGCGACCGCGGCGACCGCTACACCGACACCTACTACGACGAGGCGTGGGTGGGCGAGCGGGGGATGGCCGCCGGCGACCGGCTGGACGCCCTTCGCGCCCGCATCGCCGGCGAGGACGACCCCTGGCTCGGCCCGCGGATGCGGGATCCGGCCCTGGCCTGACCGCTGGGGAGCCGGTCTCAGCCGGGGACGTCCTCGGTGCGGCACAGGAGCAGGTGGCACTCGGGGAAGCGGTGCATCGCGTCGGGGCGGCTGATCGTGCGCCAGACCTCGGCGAAGCCCGCGGCGGTCAGTCGGTCGGCCATCGCGTCGGGGTGCGGGCGCCAGGCCCGGGCCACCTTGTGGTCGAACTCCTCGTACGGACGGGAGGGGTCGTCCTCGCACTGGAAGGCGACCAGCACCGGGCCGCCGGCCGGGAGCCGGGAACGCCAGACCGCGAACACCTCCGCCAGCTCCTCGGGCGGCACGTGGATCAGGCTGAACCGGGCGATGACGGCGGCGACCGGCTGCTCCGGCGGCAGCGCGGCCAGCCGGGCGTCACCCCGCAGCAGGGTGAGCCCGGGATGCTCCCGCGCGGCGATCACCAGCATCGCGCTGGACGGGTCGACCCCCACCACGGCGAGCCCGCGGGCGGTCAGGTCCGCGGCGACCCCACCGGTGCCGCAGCCCACGTCGACCACCACCCCGGCGGCGTCCCGCCGGAGGACGGTGTCGGCGAAGGCGGCGACCGCGTGCTCCTCCAGCGGCGTCTGGTAGGGGAGCGGGAGCACCTCGTGGTAGGTCTCGGCGAGGACGTCGTAGCCGGGCTGGAGCTGCACGGGCCCAGCCTCCCGTGCGGTGGTCAGGGCGTCCAGCGCGGGTCGCGCCCGGCGGCGCCGAGGGTGCGGTCGAGCAGCGGGGCGTCCTCGGGCACCGGGACCACCGGCCCGAAGAGCCCGGCGCGCGCCTCTGGGTCGTCCGGGATCGACGAGCACATCCCGAACGCGGTCTCGAGCGCCTCGGGGTCGGGGGTGTAGGGCAGCCCGGTGGCGACGGCGAGGTCCCAGCCGTGCAGCACGAGCTCGTCGGTGACGACCACCGCCATCTCCTCGGCCGGCATCTCGATCCCGCCGGCGACCGTCGTGCCCTCGGTGGCCCCGGGCTCCCGCCAGGCGTCGGCCAGCCCGTCCAGCGCCTCGGGGATGCGGCGGCGCCAGTCGTCGGGGAGGGTGACGGCGGTCGGGTCGGGGGCCGTCCGCGTAGTGGGGCCGTCGACCTTGCGGGCGGCGTCGGCGAAGGCGACCGACAGGCCGTGCAGATGGCCGAGCAGCCCGGCCACGGTGTAGTCGGGGCAGGGGGTGGGGCGGCCCAGCGCCTCCTCGGGCACCTCGGCCACCAGTCGGCTCAGCTCTCGGGTCTGGGCGGTCAGGTCGGGCACGGCTCCTCCTCGGGTCGGGACGTCCATCGGGGTGGACCCCGCTCCGGCCGCGGACTCATCGGCGGCGATGAGTTCGGTTTCCCGCGACGGTCGGACCGGGCATGAGCCGCAGCACCGTGATCGCCATGCCCACCACCGACCGGGTCGCCGCCCACGCCTTCTACGGCGCCGGGCTCGGCCTGCCCACCCCCGGCCCGCTGGCCCATGACGGCGTCCCCGAACCGCTGCAGGTCGAGCTGGGCGAGGGCTGCCGGTTGATGCTGGTGCCTCCCGGAGGGTTCGGCTGGATGACGCCGGGCCGGACGGCCGCCGGGCCCGGCACGGTGGAGTGCCTGCTGAGCCTGCCGGTGGACGCCCCGGCCGACGTCGACGCCCTGGTCGAGCGGGCCCGGGCGGCGGGCGCGGAGGTGGTCGCCGAACCCGCCGAGCAGTCGTGGGGGTACTGCGCGACCGTCGCCGACCCCGACGGCCACCTGCTGCAGGTGATCGCCGAGCCCGCGGCCTGGTCCTGACCGGTCCCGACGACCAGCCCGCCGGCGACGGGGGCCGGCGGTCGGGTCACCCGGAGGCGAGCGCCCGGACCGTGTCCACGGTGTCGGCCTCCTCCGGCCCTTTGTCGTCGCGGTAGCGCAGCACCCGGGCGAACCGCAGCGCCATCCCGGCGGGGTAGCGGGTGGAGCGCTGGACGCCGTCGAAGGCGATCTCCACCACCTGCACCGGACGCAGCGGCACCACCCAGTCACCGCGCTCGACCACCCACGGGCTGTCCTCGACGGCGAGGGTGCGGAAGTGCTCGGTCTGCCAGGCCAGCATCTCGTCGGTCATCCCCTTGAACGTCTTGCCGAGCATGACGAACCCGCCGGTGGCGGGGTCGCGGGCGCCCAGGTGGATGTTGGACAGCATCCCGCTGCGCCGGCCGCTGCCGTGCTCCACCGCCAGCACCACCAGGTCGAGGGTGTGCCGCGGTTTCACCTTCACCCACCCGCGGCCGCGCCGGCCCGCCTCCCAGGGGGCGTCGCTGCTCTTCACCACCACGCCCTCGTGACCGGCGGCCAGCGCCTGGGAGTCGAAGTCGGCGGCGGCCTGCGGGTCGGAGGTCACCAGCCGCGGCACGACCAGGTCGCCGGCCACCTCCTCCAGGGCGGCCGCCCGGACCGAGGCCGGCTCGTCCAGCAGGTCGACGCCGTCGCGGTGCAGCAGGTCGAAGAACCAGCAGCTGAGCACCGGCCCGTCCTGGGCTCCGGCGTCATCCGGTCGGTGCCGGGCGGCCAGCGAGGCGCTCTCCTGGAACGCCACCGCGCGCCCGGCCTGGTCGACCGCCAGCGCCTCCCCGTCCAGCACCAGGCGCTGCGCCGGCAGCGCGCGGACGGTCTCCACCACGGTCGGCAACCGCTCGGTGATCTCGTCCAGGCTGCGGCTCCACACCCGCACCTCCTCGCCCTCGCGGTGCACCTGGATGCGGATGCCGTCGAGCTTGGCGTCGACGATCCACGGCGGCCGGGTGCCCTCCAGCGCTGCCGCGACGTCGGGTGCTGAGGACGCCAGCATCGGCCGCACCGGACGCATCACCTCCAGCCGGAACGCGGCCAGCGCCTCCGTCCCACCCCGCCGGGCCGCCTCGGCCACCGCGGCGGCCGTCCCGCCCAGCATCGCCGCCCGCCGCACCAGAACCAGCGGGACGTCGGAGGCCTGCGCGACGGCGTCCAGCACGGCCGCGTCGAGGGCACCCTGGCGGAGCTCGCCGGTGAGCAGCCGGCGCAGGAACTGCTGCTCCTCGGCGGTGGCGGCCGCCATCATCGCGGTCAGCCGGTCGCGGCGGCGCCCCTGCGAGCCCGGACCCGAGTCGGCCTCCAGCGCGTCCAGCGTCGCGTCCACGTCGGCCACGGTCAGCGCGGGTGCGCCGGCGGGTGCGGGCAGGTCGGCCAGCGAGCGCCAGCCCACCCCGGTCCGGCGCTGCCGGGGGGCACCGCTCAGCCAGGCCGTCACCACCCCCAGCTCGTCGTCACCGCAGGCCGCCAGCAGGTCGGCCAGCGCGTCCCGCTTGGCGTTGCGCGAGCGGGTGGCGCCCACCCGGCGGGCGACCTCGACGACGGCCTGGAGCAGCAGCGGCATGACGGCATTCTGCTCCCGACGCCGGGCGCGGGACTGGTTGGACGTCCTCGCTTTCTGGTCACCGGCGGAGACGGAGGGCTAGGTTGAGCGGAGTCGGTGCGCGGCGATCGGGTGCCGACTCCGTCGGCAACGCGGCCACCCCCGCACCGCCGACGGCGCGTGCACCGGCACACCGACCGGGTGCGGGAGAGATGGTTGAGGAGGACAGTCGTTGAGCACCACCACAGCCGACGAGACCGATCTCGTCCAGCTGCTCACCCCCGAGGGCGTGCGGGTCGAGCACCCCGAGTACGAGTTCACCGGGAGCGACGAGGAGATCGCGGGCCACCTCCGCGACATGGTCCTCGGCCGCCGTCTCGACACCGAGGCCACCGCCCTGCAGCGCCAGGGCGAGCTGGGCCTGTGGGCGTCCCTGCTGGGTCAGGAGGCCGCCCAGGTCGGCTCGGCCCGGGCGCTCGGACCCAACGACGTGGTCTTCCCCACCTACCGCGAGCACGCTGTGGCGCTGTGCATGGGCGTCGACCCGATCGACCTGCTCGGGCTGTTCCGCGGCGTCGACATGGGCGGCTGGGACGCCGAGGCCACCCGGTTCCGGCTCTACACCCTGGTGATCGGCGCCCAGACGCTGCACGCCTGCGGGTACGCGATGGCTCTCGAGCGCGACGGACTGGTCGGCAACGGCACCAAGGCGGAGGACGCCGCCGTGGTGGCCTACTTCGGTGACGGTGCCACCAGCCAGGGCGACGTCAACGAGGCCTTCGTCTTCGCCAGCTCCTACAACGCGCCGGTGGTCTTCTTCTGCCAGAACAACCAGTGGGCGATCTCCGAACCGATGAGCCGGCAGTCGCGGATCCCGCTGTACCAGCGCTCGCTCGGCTTCGGGTTCCCCGGGGTGCGGGTGGACGGCAACGACGTGCTGGCGGTGCGGGCGGTGACCGAGCGGGCGCTGGAGCGGGCGCGCAACGGCGGCGGACCGTCCCTGATCGAGGCCTTCACCTACCGGATGGGGGCCCACACCACGTCCGACGACCCCAGCAAGTACCGGCTCGCCGACGAGCTGGAGACCTGGCGGCTGCGGGATCCGATCGAACGGGTCCGGGCGCTGCTGCGGACGTCCGGGTCGGTGGGGGAGTCCTTCTTCCGCGACCTCGAGACCGAGGCCGACGACCTGGCCGCCGACCTGCGCCGGCGCTGCGTGCAGCTGCAGGGGCCCGGGCTGCGGTCGCTGTTCGGCAACGTGTACGGCGAGCAGACCGAGTACCTGGCCGCCCAGCAGCAGGCCTACGCCGAGTACGCCGACAGCTTCGAGATGGAGGCGGGCTCCCGATGACGACCCTGACCATGGCGAAGGCCCTCAACGCGGGACTGCGGCGGGCGCTCGAGGCCGACCCGAAGGTGCTGCTGTGCGGTCAGGACATCGGCAAGCTCGGCGGGGTGTTCCGGATCACCGAGGGCCTGCAGAAGGACTTCGGCGAGCACCGGGTGATCGACTCCCCGCTGGCGGAGTCCGGGATCGTCGGCACGGCCGTGGGGATGGCGATGCGCGGCTACCGGCCGGTGGTGGAGATCCAGTTCGACGGGTTCGTCTTCCCCGCCTACGACCAGATCGTCAGCCAGGTCGCCAAGCTGCGGTTCCGCACCCAGGGACGCCAGTCGATGCCGGTGGTCATCCGGATCCCGTTCGGCGGCGGGATCGGTGCGGTCGAGCACCACAGCGAGTCGCCCGAGGCCTACTTCTCCCACACGCCCGGGCTCAAGGTCGTCACCTGCTCCACCCCGTCCGACGCCTACTGGATGATGCAGCAGTCGATCGCCTCGGACGACCCGATCATCTTCCTCGAGCCGAAGCGGCGCTACCACGACAAGGGTGAGGTCGACGTCGACGCCACCCCGCTGCCGCTGCACCAGGCGACGGTCGCGCGCGAGGGCACCGACGTCACCCTGCTGGCCTACGGGCCGATGGTGCGCACCTGCCTGGACGCCGCCGCGGCCGCCGAGGAGGAGGGCCGCAGCCTCGAGGTGGTCGACCTGCGCACGCTGTCGCCGATCGACACCGCCACGGTGGTGCGCTCGGTGCAGAAGACCGGGCGCGCGGTGGTGGTGCACGAGGCCCAGCAGAACCTCGGCCTCGGCGCGGAGCTGTCGGCGCGGATCACCGAGCACTGCTTCTACTCCCTCGAGGCCCCGGTGCTGCGGGTGGCCGGCTACGACATGCCGTACCCGCCCAGCCGGGTGGAGGACGAGTACCTGCCCGACCTCGACCGCGTCCTGGACGCCGTCGACCGTTCGCTCGCGCACTGACCCGTCCCCAGGAGGACCAGCACGATGCAGTACTTCAACCTGCCCGACCCCGGTGAGGGCCTGGTGGAGGCCGAGATCGTCACCTGGCGGGTCGCGGTCGGGGACGAGATCAAGGTCAACGACGTGGTGGTGGAGGTGGAGACCAGCAAGTCGCTGGTCGAGCTGCCCAGCCCCTTCGCCGGCACGGTGACCGAGCTGCTGGTCGAGGAGGGCGCCACCGTCGACGTCGGCACGCCGATCATCGCGGTGGACGACGGGTCGGGTGCCGCGTCCCCGGCTCCGAGCAGGTCGGGGCAGGCGGACGGCGACGAGGCGGCGGCGCCGAACCTGGTGGGCTACGGGGTGAAGAAGGCCGGCACCAGCCGGCGTCCGCGACGGGCGGCTGCTGCGGCGGTGCCGGCGGAGGAGTCGGCCAGCCGCGCGCAGGCGCAGGTGCAGGGGTCCTTCGACCCGGCGACGCAGGTGTCGCGGAAGGCCGACGAGGTGGCGCCGCTGCGGGCGGAGCCTGCCGGGTCCGGTGGTGAGCCGCTGCCGACGCCGGGACGGGGGCCGTCCGAGCCGACGTCGGAGCGCGGACCGGTGCTGGCCAAGCCGCCGACCCGCCTGCTGGCCAAGCAGCTGGGCGTCGATCTGGCCACCGTGACCGGCACCGGGGACGGCGGCATCATCACCCGCGCCGACGTCGAACGCGCCGCCGCCTCCACCCCCATCGCCCCCACCCCCGACGCCCTGAGCCTGTCGAAGGGCGACTCCCCCACCGGGCTGAGCGAGGAGCGCATCCCCGTGAAGGGTGTCCGTAAGCTGACCGCCGAGGCGATGGTGCGCTCGGCGTTCACCGCCCCGCACGTGACCGAGTGGGTCGAGGTGGACGTCACCGCCACCATGGAGCTGCTGGACCGGCTGCGGCGGCGCCGCGACCTGGCCGAGGTCCGCCTGACGCCGCTGGTGCTGGTGGCGTCGGCGGTCTGCCGGGCCCTGCGCCGCAACCCCGACCTCAACGCCCGCTGGGAGGAGACCGCCGACGGTGCGGAGATCGTCCGGGCCGGGCAGGTCGACCTCGGCATCGCCGCCGACACCCCGCGCGGTCTGGTGGTGCCGAAGATCCGGGCGGCCGACCGGCTCGGACTGGTCGAGCTGGCCGACGCGCTGACCGCGCTGGTGCGCACCGCGCGGGAGGGACGCACCCCGCCGGCCGACCTGGCGGGAGGCACCTTCACCATCACCAACGTGGGCGTCTTCGGGGTCGACGGCGGCACCCCGATCCTCAACCCGGGCGAGTCCGGCATCCTCTGCATCGGCGCCATCAACCGGCGTCCGTGGGTGGTCGGCACCGGCGCCGAGGAGCGGATCGAGCCGCGCTGGGTGACCACCCTGTCGGTCTCCTTCGACCACCGGGTGGTGGACGGCGCCGAGGGCTCGCAGTTCCTCTCCGACGTCGCCCTGATGCTCTCCGACCCCGCCATGGGCGGGGTGCTCTGAGCCGTCCCGGGTCACCTCGGCAGCACTGGGCGACCCGCTGCCGTCCCCGGACCGACTGATCGTCCGAGCCCGACCACAACGCCCTGAGCCTGTCGAGGCGCGACGACCGCACGCACCGCCCTGCCTCGACGACTGCAAGCAGCCCCGACCACAGCGCCCTGAGCCTGCCGAAGGGCTGGCGACGGCCCTGCTGACCCGGCTTTCCCCTGCGCGGGTCCTGCTGCTGGGATCGGACTGGCGGCGGAGTCAATCCTTGACGTGTGCGGTCAACGCACATCAAGCCCTTGGTCGACCAGCGTCATCGATCACGTGTGCGAAAACTGTCAGTGGTAGTCCGTAGCGTTCTGTCCATGGAGGAGACGACGAGCGCGGCCGGGGTGCTCGCGCAGGTGCGCGATCTGCGAGGGGCCGAGCGAGCGACCGCAGCAGCCCTGCTGCGCCAGGCCGCCGCCTGGGCCGACCTCCACCCCGCCCTCGAGCCCGGCCAGGCGGCGAGCCTGCACGACCAGGGCAAGGAGACCGGCTGCCCGATCGCCGGATCCGGCACCCCACAGGTCGCCGCCGACTCCCTCGCCGAGGTCGCCGCCGCGCTGGGCATGTCGACCGGCGCCGGTGCCCGGCTGGTGGGGCAGGCGCTGGAGCTGCGCCACCGGCTGCCCCGGTTGTGGGCCCGGGTGCACGACCACACCGTGCCCGCCTGGGTCGCCCGGTCGGTGGCCGAGCGGACCATGATGGTGAGCGTCGAGGCGGCCGGGTTCGTCGACAGCCAGGTGTGCGCGGTGGCGGGCCGGGTCGGGGTGGCGCAGCTGGACCGGCTGGTGACGACTGCGATCCAGCGGCACATGCCCGCCGAGGCCGAACGCCGCCGCCAGGACGCGTTGGAGGGGCGCGGTTTCACCATCGAGCACGACCGCAGCGGCCGCGACCACGCCCTGTCCTCGGTGTGGGGCACGCTCGACCTGCCCGACGCCCTCGCCCTCGAAGCCGCCGTCCAAGACGGGGCACAAGCGCTCGCCACCGCCGGCTGCACCGACAGCCTGGACGTGCGCCGAGCCCGCGCGGTGGGGGAGCTGGCCCGCCGCCAACCCGCCCTCGACCTCCTCACCGCCGAGGAGACCACGAACAGCGGTGTGGTCGCGGGCAAGGCCGCCGAACGGGTGGTGCTCTACCTCCACCTGTCCGCCGCCGCGCTCGGCGGAGGATTCGCGGCCGCACCAGTCGTGCAGGGAGCAGGAGCCGACTGCCCACGACGGGCAGACAGCGCCGGACAACCGGCCACCGCCATCGACGTCTTCGTCCAGCCCGGGCATGCGGGTCCCGCTGGAACGGAGTCAGTGGGTCGGGTGCAGAACACCGGCGCACCGGTGACCGCTGAGCAGATCCGTGAGTGGTGCGCCCGCCCCGACGCCCGGGTCAGCGTGAAACCGGTCATCGACCTCAACGCGACCATGGCTACCGACGCGTACCGGCCCACCGCCCGGATGCGTGAGCAGATCGCGCTGCGCGACCGCACCTGTGTGTTCCCCTGGTGCTCAAGACCCGCCCACCCCTACCCGCTGCCCCGCCGCGACGACGCTGTCGGGGTGGAGGCAGAGGAACGCTGGTCGGTCGAGGACGACCACCTCGTGCCCTGGGACTTCGGTGGGCCGACCAGCAGCGACAACCTGGCCCCGTTGTGCCGGACCCACCATCGGCTGAAGACCTTCACCGGCTGGCGCCACACCCGCACCGGCCCCGGCTGCTACGACTGGACCAGCCCGCACGGCTACCGCTACCGCCGCCACCCCGACGGCGGCACCACCGACCTCACCCCGGACACCGGACCACCCCGCCGACGCCCTCGACAGAGGCCGACCACAAACTCGGCCAGCCGCCGGAAGCTGAGTTCACCAGTCCCGGTTGGAGCTGCCGGGCCGCCCGACGCTCCGAACGAGTCACCCCCGCCGTTCTAGGCACCAGACGTACCTGCCTCCCCGAGACCTCGTCTCACCTGTAACCGCACCACCCGGGCGTCGCCCGGCGACGCGCGCACACGGCCCTGCCCACCCCGTCGGCGTTACGCTGCCGCCGGGGCCCTGGGCGTGCGCGGGACCCAGGTCGATTGCGGCGCCATGAGCGGCAGCTGTGAACAGCCGGCAAGTTCCTCGCTGCCGGGCACGGCAGACCGGTCAGCTCGCTCGCGAACTGGAGCGCTGAAGCCCGACCGCTCGCCGACCACCCAGGTCGGCGCCCGCATGGGCAGGGCTACCCGCACACCCGTGCGACTTGACCGTGATCTGCTCCCTCGGTGGGCCGGGTCGACACGGCCCAGCGACGACTGCCCGCGGGCGCGACCTGCGTGTCCAGGTGACGTGCTCGGCGCGGATCCCGTTTGATCCACCCACGGTCGACCTCGTCCTGCGTCATGTGAGCCTGCACGAGTAGACGGCCAGACGAGTAGCCGCGTCAGCGCGGGCGGTGGGGCTGGATGGTTGGAGCCGGAGCGGGGCTCAGTGGCGGTGCGTCGCGGAGGCGTGGTGCTGGGCCAGCAGGTCCTCACCCCAGTCGCCGCGCAGGTCGCGCCAGACGGTGTGCACGTGGTTGGCGTCGTCCTGGGTGTTGTCGTACTCGACCAGGAAGCTCGACCCGCGCAGCGCGTAGTAGTGCGGCCGGCCCACCTCGGTGCTGCCCGACCAGGCGAAGGTCAGCTCCGCCAGCCCGCCGTCGACGACCGACGTCCAGGCGGCGGCCGCGACCGGCTCGGCGGCCCGGTCCAGGTAGCAGCGCACCAGCCGCTCGAGCGCCGCGCGCTGTCCCCGCTCCAGGTCGCCCATCGCGATCCCGCGTGGCACGAGAGCCGCGTCGGCCACCGGGTCGTGGCGGGTGGCGATGTCGCTGGGCGCCTCGTCCGCCACCACGGCCACCCGACGCTGGTCGGCGTCGAGCAGACCGAGCAGGTCGCGGGCCCCCTGCTCCTCGGCCCGCAGCACCTGCCAACCGGCCCGCGGGCCCTCGCGGACCACGGCCGGGTTGGCACCGAAGAACTGCGGGGTGGCCGCCACCCGGTCACCGACCACGGTCACGGCCACCGTCAGGTGGTGCCCGCCCAGGCTCCAGCCCCAGACGTCGGCCTCCGGGTCGCCGAGCACCCGCACCCAGTAGTGCAGCGGGTGCCGCTCACGCCAGCTGGACGCCCCCCGCTCGCGCTCCAGCTCGCGCAGCACACCGTCCAGCTCCATCACCTCCCGCGCGGTCCGCGAGCCGGTGCTGCTGAGCGCGGTGTCGAGCAGCGCCATCACCAGCTCCCGCTGGCCCGGGTCCAGGTCGACCAGCGCCACCCCGGGCCGCGGACCCGGCAGGTAGGTCCACTCCCGCCGGTCACCGACGTCGAACGGCGCGACGCCGCGCCGGGCGGCGCCGTGCAGCGAGTCACACAGCCGCCGGGCCGCCTCGCGCATCCGTTGCACGGTGGTCAGCACGAGCCCGACACTACGTCGCCCCCGTCCCTCCTCCTGCGGCGGCGCCCGCCTGACGCCTCCCGTCCGGTCCGGGGACGGCTACCGTGGGCGGGTGAGTGAGCCGTCACCGCACTGGAGCGCCGAGGAGTTCCGCCAGCACGCCCACCGGGTGGTCGACTGGATCGCCGACTACTGGGAGGGCGTCGACGAGCGCCCGGTGCTGGCCCAGGTCGAGCCGGGCGAGGTGGCGGCCGCCCTGGACGTCACCATCCCGGACGAGCCCGAGCCGGTCGAGGCCGTGCTGGCCGACCTCGACACCCACCTGCTGCCCGGGCTGACCCACTGGCAGCACCCGCGCTTCTTCGCCTACTTCCCCGCCAACTCCTCCCCACCGGCCGTCCTCGGCGACCTGCTCAGCAGCGGTCTCGGCGTCCAGGGCATGGTCTGGGCCACCAGCCCGGCCGCCACCGAGCTCGAGCAGCTGGTCCTCGACGAGCTCGCCCGGGCCCTCGGCCTCGGTGAGGCCTTCTGCCACCGGCGCACCGACGGCCAGCCGGCCACCGGCGGCGGCGTGATCTCCGACACCGCCTCCACCGCCACCTTCACCGCCGTCCTCGCCGCCCTGCACCGGGCCAGCGGCGGCACCGTCCGCACCGCGGGCACGGCCGGCACCGACTACGTCCTCTACGGCTCCACCCAGGCCCACTCCTCGCTGCAGAAGGCGGCGATGATGGCCGGTCTCGGCGAGGACGCCCTGCACCTCGTCGCCGTCGACCCCTGGACCCAGGCCATGGACGTCGCCGCCCTGCGCCGCGCCGTCGAGGCCGACCGCGCCGCCGGCCGCACCCCGTTCTTCCTCCAGGCCGCCCTCGGCACCACCGGAACCGGCGCCGTCGACGACGTCCCCGCCCTCGCCGCGGTCGCTCGCGAGCACGGGCTGTGGGTGCACGTCGACGCCGCCTGGGCCGGGGTCGCCGCCCTGCTCCCCGAGCACGCCGACGTCAACACCGGGGTCGCCGAGCACGCCGACTCCTACGTCACCAACCCGCACAAGTGGCTGCTCACCACCTTCGACTGCTCCACCTCCTGGGTCCGCGACCGCGCCGCCCTCATCGGCGCCCTGTCGGTGCTGCCGGAGTACCTGCGCAACCCGGCCAGCGAGTCCGGCGCCGTGGTCGACTACCGCGACTGGCACCCCCAGCTCGGACGCCGGTTCCGTGCGCTCAAGCTGTGGACCGTCCTGCGCTGCTACGGCCGCTCCGGGCTCCAGGCCCACCTGCGCTCCGGCATCGCCGGCGCGGCCCGGGTCGCCGAGCTGGTCGAGGCCGACCCCCGCTTCGCCCTCGCCGCCCCACCCAGCCTCGGCCTGGCCACCTTCCGGCTGGTCGCCGACACCGGCGGACGCCCGCTGCCCGACGACCACGCCGAGCAGGCCACCCGCGAGCTGATGACCGTCCTCAACACCTCCGGGGTGGCCTACCTCAGCCACGGCCAGACCGACGGCCGCACCTACCTGCGCTGGGCGGTCGGCGGCTGGCGCACCCGGCTGGCCGACGTGGAGCACACCTGGCAGGTGCTCTCCGACGTCGCCGCCAGCGTCCTCGACGGCGGCTGAGCCGCACCCCCGACCCCCCTGCCGAACCCCGCCGGGCCACGGCCTACCGTGGGTGGATGCTGACTGTCGATCTCCCCACCCCGACGGATCTGTCCGAGCTCATCGACGCCCGCGACCCAGCCAGCGTCACCATCGCGCTGGAGTCCTCGCCGATCCCCGCCGAGACCGAGCGCATCCAGATCGGCCTGCGCAACGCCATCGCCGAGGCCGAACGTCAGCTGGTCGAGGCCGGCACCACCACCGCCGCCGTCGTGGCGCAGGTGCTCGACCCGGTCCGCGAGCTCGAGTCCGACCACGAGTTCTGGCGCCACCAGGCCAACTCCCTCGTCGTGCTCGCCGCCCCCGGCACCACCCGCACCTTCCGCCTCGCCAACCGGCTCACCCCGCACGTGGCCGTCGGCGACCGCTTCGACCTGGGCGGGCTGCTGCGCGCGGTGAGCCAGCGCCACGGTGGTTTCGTGCTCGGGCTGGCCGAGCAGGACGTCCGCTTCTTCGAGCTGACCGCCGACCACCGGGCCGAGCCGCGCGAGCTCGACCTGCCCGACGACATCGGCAGCCTGCTCGCCGTCACCGACAACCACGGCCAGGCCGACCGACGCGGCAAGCACGCCGACGGCCCCCAGCGCGAGCGCTACGCCAACGCCGTCCAGGACGCCGTGCTGCCCCACGTCCGTGGCACCGGGCTGCCGCTCATCCTCGCCGCCACCCCGGACCTCGAGCCGGCCTACCGGGCGGTCAACCGCTACGAGCTGCTCAGCGAGCAGACCATCGACGCCCACGCCTCCAGCCTCGACGTCGACACCGTCGACGCCCGCGCGCGCGAGATCCTCACCGCCGGCTACAAGGCGGAGGTGGACGAGTGGCGCGAGCTGTTCGGCACCCGCCGCAGCGCCGGCCGCGCCACCAGCTCGCTGGCCGAGGTGGCCCGGGCCGCCACCGTCGGAGCGGTCGAGGAGCTGCGCTTCGACATGGACGCCACCGACGAGGGCACCATCGCCGACGACGGCACCATCACCGCCGCCCCCGAGCCCACGCCCACCACCTACAACCTGGTGGACGAGATCGCCGCCCGGGTGCTGCGCGCCGGCGGCACCGTCCGCGCGGTCCGGCAGCGCGACCTCGTCGACGGCTCGCCGGTGGCGGCCATGCTGCGCTACCCCAAGGAGTCCGCGGGGCTGCAGGGCTGAGCCGGGCCCGGCGGGGCTTGCGACGTGCAGCAGAATGGCGGGATGAGCCGCATCCTGGTCGTCGACAACTACGACTCCTTCGTCTACAACCTGGTCCACTACCTGGCCCAGATCGGGGCCGAGGTGGACGTGTGGCGCAACGACGACCCGCGGTTCGACAGCCCCGACTGGGCCGACGGCTACGACGGGGTGCTGCTCTCCCCGGGGCCCGGGTCGCCGGAGTCGGCCGGGGTGTGCGTCGACGTGGTCCGCAGCCACGGCGGACGGGTGCCCGTGTTCGGGGTCTGCCTCGGCCTGCAGTCGATCGCGGTCGCCTACGGCGGTGTGGTCGACCGGGCCCCGGAGCTGCTGCACGGCAAGACCTCGCTGGTGCACCACGAGGGCTCGGGTGTGCTGGCCGGTCTGCCGGCGCCGTTCACCGCCACCCGCTACCACTCGCTGGCGATCGAACCCGCCCAGCTGCCCGACGTCCTCGAGGTCACCGCCCGCACCGAGTCCGGCGTCATCATGGCGGTGCGGCACCGCGAGCTGGCCGTCGAGGCGGTCCAGTTCCACCCCGAGTCGGTCCTGACCGAGGGCGGCTACCAGATGCTGGCCAACTGGCTGGCCGTCTGCGGCGACACCGACGCCCCCGAGCGGGCCAAGGACCTCAGCCCGCTGATGGCCGTCTGAGCCGGTGTCCCTGCCCGGACCGGCGGTCGAGCAGCTGCGGGGCGTCCTCGGCCGCGCGCTCCGCTCCCGGGTGGCCGGCCCGGACGCCCGGCAGCACGCCGAGCGGATCTGGGACACCCCGGGCGAGCGCTGGTTCAGCGCCGCCGACCCCATCTGGCGGGTGCACTCCGAGGCCGCCATGTTCCCCGGCGGTCTGGCCGCGCTGCTGCTGCAGTCGCTGCACCCGCTCGCGATGGCCGCCGTCGCCGGCCACAGCGGCTACCGCGGCGACCCCTGGGGTCGGCTGCAGCGCACCAGCCACTACCTCGCCACCACCACCTTCGGCACCGTGCCCGACGCCGAGCGCGCCATCGCGAAGGTCCGCGGCGTGCACCGGCGGGTGCACGGCACCGACGAGCACGGACGTCCCTACCGGGCCGACGACCCGCACCTGCTGGAGTGGGTGCACTGCGCGGAGGTGCACAGCTTCCTCACCGCCCACCAGGCCTACGCCCGCACCCCGCTGACCGCCGCCGAGGCCGACACCTACGTCGCCCAGACCGGCACCCCCGCCCGGCTGCTCGGCGTCCCCGAACCGCCGACCTCGACCGGGGAGCTGGCCGAGCGGCTGGAGCGGTTCCGCCCCGAGCTCGAGCTCAGCCGCGCCGCCCGCGAGGCCGCCGTCTTCCTGCTGGTGCAGCCCCCGCTGCCGTGGCCGGCGCGACCCGGCTACGGGGCGCTGGCCGCGGGCGGGCTGGCGGTCCTGCCGGAGTGGGCCCGGCGGATGCTGCTGCCCGTCGGCGCCCTGCTGCCGCCGCTGACCGCGGGCCCGCTGACCTCCACCGGACGCCGGCTGGGCCGGCTGTCCACCGCCGCCGTGCGCTGGGCGATGGCGGCCGCCTGAGCCGCCCAGCCCACTGAGCCGGCCCAGCCCACTGAGCCGGCCCAGCCCACTGAGCCGGCTCAGTCCACCCCGGCCGGGGTCGCCCACTCCAGCGTGCTGGCGCCGTTGAACCCGGCCAGCCGCAGCTCCGGCTCCACCCGCTGCTCGTAGCCCAGCCCGTAGGCGTCGACGTAGTCGGCGTACACGTCGAGGTAGGCCGAGCGGTCCAGCGCGGACTCCAGCGCCTCGGAGTCGCCGATCGCGGAGATGACGTAGGGCGGGGCGTAGGGCACCCCGTGCAGCACCACGGTGTTGCCCACGCACTTGATCCCGGTGGTGGAGATGACCCGCTGGCCCTGGATGGTCATCGCCTCCGCGCCACCGCGCCACAGCACGTTGACCACCGCCTGGATGTCCTGCTGGTGCACCACCAGCAGGTCGCCGTCGACGTCGGGCGGGTCGACGCTGAGCGGGGCGTCGGTGAGGGTCACCGTCACCCCGGGCCCGGCGACCGGCTCCAGCCCGGCCAGCCGGTCCAGCTCGGCGAGGTCGTCCACGGCGGCGTCGTCGCCGGTCGAGGCGGCCAGCTCGTCGATCTCGCTGCGCAGCGCGGCCACCTGCTCGGCGAGCGCCTGGCTGCGGGCGGCCTCGCTGCGGACCAGGTCGATCAGCTCGGTGTGCCGCTCCGGGCGCAGGTCGGTGCCCCGGGCGTTGATGGCCGAGACGGTGATCATCAGCCCGGCCAGGAAGCACACCCCGATGGTCAGCAGGCTCCGGCGGTGCGGACGTCCGCGGTCGAGGTGGAGCCGGTGCTGCAACCGCTCCAGCGGACGGCGCCACCGGGCCGGGGAACCGCCCCGGGAGGCGTCCGGTCCATCCTGCTCGGGGCGGGACGCAGGTGCGGGATCCACAGGTCCTCCCTCCCCGACGACGTGCCATCTGCTGGTGCGCGGACTACGCTACCCACCGAAACCCCGAGGAGGACTGGTGGCGGAGTCGAAGGTTCGCAAGAAGGCGGGCGCGCGGAAGCAGCGCGACGCCCAGACGTCGACCCCGCGGGTCAAGGCGCCGGGCAGCCGGCGCTGGGTCCCCCCGGTGTTCATCACCGTCGGTCTGCTCGGCGCGGCCTGGCTGGTGATCTACTACATCGCCGGTCGCCAGATCCCCTTCATGGGCGATCTGGGCAACTGGAACATCCTCATCGGCATGGGCCTGATGGCCAGCTCGTTCGTCATCGCCACCCAGTGGCGCTGACCTGCTGAGCGAGGCCCCGGTCCGGGCCGCCGCTCCCGCGACGGCCCGCCGGGCTCAGTTGGTGTCGCTGTTGCCCTCGTCCTCGTCGTCCGGGGTCGCGGAGGGGCTGGCGGAGGGCGAGGCCGACGGGGACGGCCCGTCACCCGGGTCCGGGGACTCCGTGCCGCCACCGTCGGGCGGCGGCGCGGTCGCCAGCACCACCACGATCTCGCTGTCGCGCGGCACCCGCACGCCGGCGCTGGGCTCGGTGCGGACCACCTCGCCCGGGGCGACCTCGTCGCTGTCCTCGAGGGTGAAGCGGATGTCGGTGAAGCCGTTGCGCTGGGCGTCCCGCTCGACCGCGGCCTGGTTGAACCCGCTCCAGTCCGGGATCTCGGACTGGCCGGTGGCCACGGTGAGCCGGATGGTCTCGTCCACCGCGACGTCGGACCCGGCGGCCGGCTCGACCGTCAGCACCTCACCGGCCTCGTCGCTGGGCACCTCGCTGGTGGCGTCGGCGACCTCGATGTTGTCCCGGTCGAAGCCGGCGTCCTCGAGGGCGTCGATCGCGTCGTCCTGCTGCTGGCCGACGATGTCGTCGGGGATGGTCGCGGTGTCGGGCCCGACGTTCACCGTGACGGTCACCGTGGACCCGGCCTCGACCTGCGGCTCGTCGTCGGGGTCCGGGCTCTGCTGGGTCACCTGGCCCACGGTGCCGTCGTCGGGACCCTGCTCCTCGTCGACCTCGATCCGCAGGCCGGCGTTGGTCAGCTCGGACTCGGCCCGCTCCTGGCTGAAGCCGATCACCCGCGGCAGGTCCACCAGCTGCACCTGCGGTGTCGCCGAGGTCGACGGGCCGGCCTGCTCGTCACCGGGGCCGTTGAAGACGTAGATCAGCCCGGCGGCCGCCAGCGCGATGACGATGAGCGCCAGCACGGCGAGCACGACCGGCCACCGCCGCGACTTCTGCTCCTCCTCCAGCTCGCCCTCGCCGTCGGCGGCCTCCAGCCCGTCGGCCTCGGTGGCGGTGCCGGCGCTGGCCGGGGTCGGCACCGGGGCCGGGGCGCCCAGCACCTGGGTGGCCTGGGTCGGCGGACCGGGGGCGTACGGCGGGGGAGGCGAGGCCAGCACGGTGGTGAGGTCCTGGCCCGACAGCAGCCGGCCCAGGTCGTCGCTCATCTCCCGCGCCGTCTGGTAGCGCGCCCCCGGGTCCTTGGCCAGCGAGGTGAGCACCACGGCGTCGATCGCCTCGGTGATCATCGGGTCGAGCTGGCTGGGCGGGGTCGGCTGCTCGCGGACGTGCTGGTAGGCCACGCTGACCGGGGAGTCGCCGACGAAGGGCGGACGTCCGCAGAGCAGCTCGTACAGCAGGCAGCCGGCCGAGTACAGGTCGCTGCGGGCGTCCACCGTCTCGCCACGGGCCTGCTCGGGCGAGAGGTACTGCGCGGTGCCGATGACCGCGGCGGTCTGGGTCATGTTGGCCGAGGTGTCGGCGACCGCGCGGGCGATGCCGAAGTCCATCACCTTGACCGTGCCGTTCGGCGTCAGCATGACGTTGGCCGGCTTGATGTCGCGGTGCACGATGCCGGCGCGGTGGCTGTAGCTCAGCGCCTCCAGCACGCCCTGCATGATCTCCAGCGCCCGCTCGGGCATGATCTTGCGCCCGTCGCGGAGCACGTCGCGCAGGGTCTGGCCCTCGACCAGCTCCATCACGATGTAGGGGACGGCCACCCCGGCCCGCTCGTCGAAGTCCTCGCCGGTGTCGTAGACCGCGACGATGTTGGGGTGGTTGAGACCCGCTGCGGACTGCGCCTCGCGGCGGAACCGGGCCTGGAAGGTGGGGTCGGAGGCCAGGTCGGTGCGCAGCCGCTTGACCGCCACCTGCCGGTTGAGCCGGGTGTCGGTGGCCCGCCGGACCTCCGCCATCCCGCCACGTCCCAGCTGGTCGCCCAGCTCGTAGCGCTCTCCGAGCAGGTTCATCGGTTCGGGTCCTTCCTGGTCGACCGGGGGGTCGGGGGCGCGGTCGTCACTGCAGCACCGCCTGGGTCACCTCGCGGGCGATCGGGGCGGCCAGCCGCCCACCGGCGATGTCGTTGCGGGGGATGTCGGCCTCCTCGATGAAGACCGCCACCGCCACCTGCGGGTCGTCCACCGGCGCGGCGGAGACGAACCAGGCGTAGGGGTTGCGGTCCAGGTCGGACTGCGCCGTCCCGGTCTTGCCGCCGACCTCCACGCCGCTGATCTGCGCGTTCGTCCCGGTCCCCTGCTCGACCACGTTCACCATCATCTGCTGCAGCTGCTCGGCGTTCTCCGCCGACATCGCCCGGCCCAGCTCACGGGGTTCGGTCTCCCGCAGCGTGGACAGGTTCGGCGCCCGCACCTGGCTCACCAGGTAGGGGTCCATCACCACGCCGTCGTTGGCGATCGCCCCCGCCACCATCGCCATCTGCAGCGGTGAGGCCGCCACCTCGAACTGCCCGATCGCACTCAGCGCCGTCTGCGCCGGGTCCGGGTCCTCGGGGAACGTGCTGGCCGCGCCGTTGAGGTCGGGGAGGTGGCGGGTGCCGAAGCCGAACCGCTCGGCCTGCTCGCGCAGGGCGTCGGCCCCGAGCTCGGTGCCGAGGTTGGCGAAGGCGGTGTTGCAGGACAGCTGCAGCGCCCGGTCCAGGCTGACCCGGCCGTCCCCGCAGTCGGTGTCGTTGCCGAGGGTGGTCTGGGTGCCGGGCAGCGTGAGCTCGGCCGGGGTGTCGACCTCGCTGTCGGGCTCGCGGCCCGCTTCCAGCGCCGCGGCCGCGGTGACCAGCTTGAAGGTCGAACCCGGAGGGTAGATCTCGCGCACCCCCCGGTTGGTCAGCGGGTTGTCCGGGTCCTCGGCCAGCTCGGCGTAGGCGTCGTTGGCGGCCTCGATGTCGTGGCTGGCGATCCGGTTCGGGTCGTAGCTGGGGTGGCTGACGGTGGCCAGCACCGCGCCGGTGCGGGGGTCGAGCGCCACCACGGCACCCTTGCGGTTCCCCAGCGCCTCCTCCGCGGCGCGCTGGGCCGCCGGGTCGATGGTCGTCACCACGCTGGCGCCCTCGGGCGTCCGGCCGGTCACCAGGTCGACCAGGCGGCGGGCGAACAGCGAGTCGTCGGTGCCGGCCAGCTCGGTGTTGTAGCTCTCCTCCAACCCCGAGCGGGCCCGGTCGTAGGAGTACCAGCCGGTGACGTGGGCGTAGCGCTCGGGCTCGGGGTAGACCCGCTGGTAGCCGAACCGGCCGTCGGTGGGCTCGGTGTCGGCGATCGGGGTGTTGCCGACGAGGATCGCGCCCCGGTCCTGGGAGAACTCCGCGTCGCGGACCCGGCGGTTGGCCGCGTGGGCGTTGAGGCTGTCCTGACGCACCACGATGAGGTAGGTGCCGTTGCCCAGCAGCAGCCCGAACAGCACCAGGCAGAGCACGGCGACGCGGCGGATCGGTCGGTTCATCGAGCGCCTCCTGCCGTCTGGATGACCTGGGTCTCCTCGTCCTCCAGCGCGTTCTCCAGCCGGGTCGCCGCGGGTTTGCGGGCCTGGTGGGAGATCACCAGCAGCAGCGCGATGATCACCCAGTTGGCGATCATCGACGAGCCGCCCTGGGACATGAACGGCGTGGTCAGACCGGTCAGCGGCAGCAGCCGGGTGACGCCACCGATGATGATGAACACCTGCAGCGCCAGCACGAACGACAGCGCCATCGCCAGCAGCTTGCCGAACTGGTCCTTCGAGGCCAGGGACGCCCGCAGCCCGCGCGCCACGACCAGCGCGTAGACCACGATCACCGCCATCAGCCCGGCCATCCCGAGCTCCTCGCCGATCGCGGCGGCGATGAAGTCGCTGCGCGCCAGCGGGGTCAGCCCCGGACGTCCGAGCCCCAGCCCGGTGCCCAGCAGCCCGCCCCAGGCCAGCCCGAACTGGGCGCTGACGATCTGGCCGTTCTGGTCGATGTCGGCGAACGGGTGCAGCCACGACTCGATCCGCACGCCCACGTGGGAGAGCTGGCTGATCCGGCTCGCCCCCCACACCGCGAAGCCGGCCCCGGCGGCGAACAGCACGGCGCCGAGGACGGCCCAGCCGGGCCGCTCGGTGGCGACGTAGAGCATCACCACGAACAGCCCGAAGAACAGCAGCGAGGTGCCGAGGTCGCGCTGGAAGACCAGGATCGCCAGGCTGGTCACCCAGACGATGAGGATGGGGCCCAGGTCGCGGGCCCGCGGCAGGTCGAGCCCGAGCACCCGGGCCCCCGCCAGCGCCAGCACGTCCCGCTTCTCCACCAGGTAGGAGGAGAACGCGATGGCCAGCACGACCTTGGCCACCTCGGCCGGCTGGAAGGAGAACCCGGCGATCCGGATCCAGATCCGCGCGCCGAACTCCTCGGTGCCGATCACCGGCACCAGCGGCAGCAGCAGCAGCGCCAGGCCCACCAGGCCCAGCGAGTAGGTGAAGCGGATCAGCGGTCGGTGGTCACGCAGCAGCAGGGCGGTGCCCACCAGCAGCCCGACGCCTAGGGCCGTCCACAGCAGCTGGCTGGTGGCCCCGGAGGTGGGCGGGTCGTTGATGATGTCGATCCGGTGGATCATCGTCAGCCCCAGCCCGTTGAGCAGCAGCACGCAGGGCAGCAGCAGCGGGTCGGCGTAGGGCAGCCGGAACCGGATGACGAGGTGGGCCGCGACGCCCAGGCCGAACCAGACCGTGGCCACCACCGGCAGGTTCGCCGGCAGCCGTCCGGTCTGGTTGAGCGGGACCAGGCTGTAGGCGGCCAGCCCGATGAGCAGGGCGAAGACCACCATCGCCAGCTCGACGTTGCGCCGCTTGCGGTGCACCACCACCACGCTGGGCACCTCCGGGTCGAACGCGCCCATCAGCAGGACCCGTCCTCGGGCGGGGCGGTCGGTGAGGGCGAGTCGTCCGGCGTCGGGTCCGGGGTGGGGGAGGGCGTGGGCTCGGGCGGCTGCTCCTGCTCGGCGCGCTCCTGCCGCTGCCGGATGCACTCCTCCGAGACCTCGGTCAGCTCGGCGACGGTGCGCCGGGCGTCGGCCAGGCTGCGGGTGTCGATGGTCTTGCGCACCTGGTCCTGGTAGAGCAGCGGCAGGTCGGCCAGCCGGGTGGGCTGCACCTCGTACACCCGGTTCAGGGCGATCGGGCCGAGGCTGTCGGGCAGCCCCTGGTAGATGGCGATCGTCTCCTCGGCGGCACCGACGTAGAACTGCGTCCGGCCCCAAGCCAGGGCACCGGCCGCGGCACCGCCGAGCAGCAGCAGCGCCAGCACCACCGACAGCGCGAAGCGCAGCACCCGGCGCCGCGCCGACGGCGGCGTCTGCAGGGCGTAGCGGCGCTCCTCCTCCCGCTCGTCGGGGCTGGCCTGCGGGCGGACCGGTGTGCTCGCGCTGGCCGGGGAGCCCTCGCCGGCCAGCGGCGTCGGCGGGGAGGCGCCGTCGTCCTCGGCATCCGGGGGCAGCGGGGCCCGCGGCGGGACGGCCGTCACCTCCGGGATGTCCAGGGTGCCGGCGGCCCCGAGCACCATCACGTCAGGCAGCTCGTCGTCCTCGCCGGCCTCCAGCAGATCGGCGATGATGATGGTGATGTTGTCGATGCCGCCCTCGGCGTGGGCCTCGGAGACCAGCCGCTCCAGCGCCGTCGCCGGGTCGGACTGGGCCAGCAGGGAGCCCAGCACGTCGTCCTCCACGAGCCCGCACAGCCCGTCGGAGCACAGCAGCAGGCGGTCACCGACCTGCATCCGGTGGGTGCTGAGGTCGGGGTCGTTGGAGGGCTGGCCGTTGAGCACCTTGAGCAGCAGCGAGCGGTGCGGGTGGTAGGCCGCCTCCTCCAGGCTGATCCGGCCCTCGTCGATGAGGCTCTGCACCCAGGAGTGGTCGTGGGTCAGCCGGGTCAGCACGCCGTCGCGCAGCAGGTAGGCCCGGGAGTCGCCGATGTGGGCCAGGGCCAGGTCCGTGCCGTCGAACATCATCGCGTCGACGGTGGTGCCCATCCCCTCCAGGCTCGGGTCGGCGGCGACCAGCTCGGCGATCCGCCGGTTGGCCCGCTCGACGATCCCGGCCAGCACGTCGAGCATCTGCGGCGGCTCCAGGGTGACCTCGGCGGCCTCGATCGGCTCGTCGGCCGCCTCCACCGGAGCCTCGGGCCCGCTGCCGTCCGCTCCCGGTGCGCCGTCGGCCGTCGCCTCCTGCTGCTCGGCGTGCGCGGCGGCGCGCAGCTCGGCGTCGGCGTCCTGCACCTCGGCGATGGCCACCGCCGAGGCGAGGTCGCCGGCCGCGGCACCGCCCATGCCGTCGGCCACCACCAGCATGGTCGGGCTGGCGTAGCCGGAGTCCTGGTTGTTCTTGCGGACCAGACCCACCTCGGAGTGGGCCACGTAGCTGAGGCGCAGCGTCACTCAGCTCACCAACTTCAAGACCGTACGTCCGATCCGCACGCTGTCGGCCGGGGTCACGGTGGTGGGCGCCGTGATCCGCTGGCCGTTGACGTAGGTGCCGTTGGTGGAGCCGAGGTCCTCGACGTAGTAGCCGCCGGAGCTGTCGGCCTCGATCCGGGCGTGCCGGGTCGAGACGTAGTCGTCGTCGAGGATGATCGCGCAGTCGGAGCTGCGGCCGATCAGCACCGGTCCGGAGAACAGGTCGGCCCGCTGGCCCTCCCGGCTGCCGTTGGTCACCTCGACCGAGCGCGGTGCCTGCTTGGTGCGCCGCCGCTCACGCCGCCGCGGCTGCTCCAGCTGCTGGGGGAGCTCCCCGGCCCGCACCGTGCGTCCGAAGAGGTCGGTGCGGATCACCGAGGCGGCCGACAGGATGAAGACCCAGAGCAGGGCCAGGAAGAGCACCTTGAGCAGGGTGACGATCAGCTCGGACATGGTGGTGGCGCGCCTCAGTTCCCCGACGGCGCGTGCACCAGCATCCGGGTGTTGCCCATCTCGATCCGCGAGCCCGCCTGCAGGGGAGCGGTGCGGACGCGCTGGCCGTTGACGACGATGCCGTTGGTGGAGCCGAGGTCGTTGATCTCGATGCTGAGGTCGGGGCCGCTGCCGCGCACCACGATCTGGGCGTGGCGGCGCGAGATGCCGGGGTCGTTGATCCGCAGGTCGGCCTCGGTGCCGCGGCCGATCACCAGCCCGGGCGGGGTGAGCGGGTGGCGCATGCCGTTGACCTCCAGCACGAGGCGGGCGCGGTTGATCTGGGTGGTGCTGGCCGGGTCCTCGGAGTCCACCCCGGCCACCGCCTCGGAGGCGACGGTGAACCGTCCGGTCGGCAGCGACTCGTCCAGCTCGTAGTGGATCATGATCGGGCCGTTGAAGACGTAGCCCTGCTCCGAGGCGTGCCGGCGCAGCTCGGGGATGAGCTCGCCGGTGAGGGTCTTGCCGTAGGGGGTGAGGCGCTCGTAGTCGTGCTCGCTCAACCCGACCACGAACTCGTTCGGCACCAGGCGGCGGTCCCGCGACATCAGCTTGGCCTCGGCGTCCAGCTCGCGCTGCAGCCGGGCGGCGATCTCGACCGGCTGGACGTCGCCCTTGAAGGCGCGCGCGAAGACGCCGTTGACCGCACCCTCGATCCGCTTCTCGAAGCGACCGAACACGCCCATGGCACCTCCTCCGCCGACGCACCCACCCTCTGCTGACCGCCCCGATCCTATGCGGGCCGCCGCGGCACGGCGAACCTCCCGCGCGGCGGCGGGGCGGACGGGACCGTGGTCGGACCGTAGCGGTCCCGGGCTGCCACGACGGTAGCGGCCGGAGGCGGCCGGGAGGGGGTGGACACGGCTCGAGTCGTGATCTCGACGCCGGACGTGCTAATGTTCCACGGCCGGTTCGCACCGAGGGGTGCGAGACCACGCGCGAGTGGCGGAACGGCAGACGCGCTGGCTTCAGGTGCCAGTGTCCTTAGGGACGTGGAGGTTCAAATCCTCTCTCGCGCACAGCAGGAGGCCCCTTCCGGGAGACCGGGAGGGGCCTTCGTCGTCCCCGGGCCCTACGGTGGGGAGATGAGCGCCGAGCGTCCGCGCGTCCTCGCCCTGGTCCTGGCCGGCGGCCGGGGTGGACGCCTGAGCCCGCTGACCGACCGCCGGGCCAAGCCCTCGCTGCCGCTGGGCGGCAGCCACCGCATCATCGACGTGGTGCTGTCCAACCTGGTGCACTCCCACATCCGCGACGTGTGGATCGTCGAGCAGTACCTGCCGTACTCGATCAACGACCACCTCAGCAACGGCCGGCCCTGGGACCTGGACCGCACCCGCGGCGGGCTCGTGGTGCTGCCGCCGTTCGAGGGCACGGACGGGGAGGGCTTCGCCGAGGGCAACGCCGACGCCATCGCCCGGCAGGCCCGGCTGATCGAGCAGGACGGCCCCGACCTGGTCCTCGTCGCCTCCGCCGACCACCTCTACACCCTCGACCTCCGCGACGTGGTCGACACCCACCGCGAGCGCGGGGCGGCGCTGACGATGGTCACCACCGACCGCGCCGACGACCCGTCGTCCCACGGCGTGGTGGAGGGGTCGGACGGGATGGTCACCGGCTTCGCCTACAAGCCGCAGGAGCCGGCCAGCGACGTGGTGGCCGCCGAGCTGTTCCTCTACGACACCGACGTGCTGCTGGGTGCGATCGAGGAGCTGGTGCAGGCGGGCGAGGACCTCGCCGACTACGGCGACAGCCTCGTGCCGCACCTGCTCGAGCGGCATCGGGTGGCGGCCCACCCGCTGCCGGGCTACTGGCGCGACCTCGGCACGGTCGAGCGCTACCACCAGGCGCACCGCGACCTGCTGGCCGACAGCGGGATCGACCTCGACGACCCGTCCTGGCCGGTGCTCACCTCGGTGTCCAACCCGCAGCCCGCCCGGGTCGAGGAGGGCTCCGACCTGCGGCGCAGCCTGCTGGCCGGCGGCTGCGTCGTGTCGGGAACGGTGCGCGACAGCGTGGTCGGCCAGCGGTGCGTGGTCGAGCCGGGGGCGGTCGTGGAGGACGCCGTGCTGCTGGAGGGGGCGGTGGTGCGCTCCGGGGTCACCGTGCGGCACGCGGTGGTCGACGCCGACGCGGTCGTCACCGAGGACAGCATCGGCGGGGAGGACGTCCTGGTCGTCGGGCGGGACGCTCGCCCGTCCTGACCCGTTCGACCCGTGAGACGGTCGTGGTACGGGGGTGCCGTCGACGGCGCCGGCGTGACATGATCGGAGAGAGTCAGACAGCGGCTCATGCGTTCCCGACGGCAAAGGGGCCCGGACCGGACGTCGCTGTGCTGGCACCCGCACCGCGTCTCCCGGCGACGGACCCCGTGTCGACCGACATCGTCCCGGCGGCTGCACCCGGTGCCGCCCGCCCGGACACCCTCTCCCGGGGTCGAGCCATGGCCCCTGCTCCACTCCTCGTCCGCAGGAGCTCCCGATGACCATCGACCACGTCCGACCCATCGACCCGACCCCTCGGCAGGACGTCCGGCGTCCTCCCGCCAACGACCACGCCGAGCTGCTGCCGGCCGCGGAGTTCCGCGCCAACCTCGACCAGGACTGCTGGTGGTGGTCGGGCGGGCTCTACGCCCTGCTCGGTCTGCGGGAGGGCTCCCTCGTCCCCACCACCGAGGTGCTGCTGCACCACGTCGACCCGCTCGACCGGCCCCAGGTCCGTGAGCTGCTGGCCGAGCCGCCCGCCGGCGCGACCAGCCTCCGGCTGCGGCTGCGCACCCGCGGCGGACGCGTCCGCACCATGGTGCTGACCATCGCGCCCGACCACAGCACCGAGGCGCAGGACCGGCCGAGCTGGCTCGGCTGCACGCTGGTCGGGACGCTGGTCGACGTCACCGCCAGCGAACGCCACCTCGCCAGCCGGGCCGTGCACGACGCGACCCTGCACCGCGACGTGGTCGAGCAGGCCAAGGGGATCGCGATGAGCGCGTTCGGCCTCAGCGAGGACTGCGCCTTCCTGCTGCTCAGCTACTTCTGCCGCAGCCGCAACCTCGAGCTGCACGAGGTCGCCCAGCAGCTCGTCGACCAGGTCACCGAGCTCGACGCCGACCAGGAGCTGCGGCGGCGGGTGGAGCAGGTGCTCGCGGGCCACCGGCTGGACCAGGAGGCGACCGGCTGAGCCGCCGCGCTCACACCGGCCAGACCAGCCCGCGCCAGGCGGCGTCCCAGAACATCCACTCGTACCGGGTGGTGGTCGTGAAGTGGGTGAGGCAGCGCTGCTCCTCGCCGGCCGCCGCCTCGAGCCGGTCGGTGACCGCGATGACCTGGTCGACGACCGCGTCGAACTCGGGCGAGCCGTAGGTCTCGATCCAGCGGGCGTACAGCGGGTCGGGTGAGGAGCGCTCCAGCAGCGTCCGACCCACCTCGCGGTAGACCCAGTAGCAGGGCAGCACCGCCGCGACCCCCTCCGCCCAGGAGCCGGTGGCGCAGACCGCGGTCAGGTAGGACGTGTAGGCCGTGGTGGTCGGCAGCGCGCCCGTCCGCTCGACGTCGTCCTCGGTGATCTGCAGGTCGCCGAGCAGGGACGCGTGCAGCTCGCGCTCGACGTCCACCGCGTTCGCCGCGTGCAGGGAGAACATCCGCACCGGCTCCTCCTGCGGTGAGCGCGCGCCGAGCAGGGCCAGGCAGCGCGAGTAGGCCCGCAGGTAGTGGCTGTCCTGGACGATGAAGTACCGGAAGGCCTCCCGCGGCAGCGACCCGTCGGCCAGCCCGAGGAGGAAGGGGTGGTCGAGGATCTGCTCGTAGGTCGGCCGGGCGGCGTCCCACAGACGCTGGGAGAGGGTGCACACGAGCCGGGAGGCTAGCGGCACCCCGACCACCGGCGTGAGATCGTCGGCCTGACCAGGGGCGCTCGCCCCGTCGGAGCCGACGAGGAGGCCAGGCGATGCAGGCTGCGTTCCTACCCGGGGACAGCACGGTGGAGCTGCGGGAGGTGGAGCGCCCGGTGCCCGGCCACGGGCAGATGCTGGTCGAGGTGCGCGCCTCCACGATCTGCGGCTCCGACATCCGGGCGATCTACCGCGAGCACCTGGGCACCGGGGCGGAGGCCTACCAGGGCGTCGTCGGTGGGCACGAGCCGTGCGGGGTGGTCGTGGAGACCGGTCCGGGGGTGGCAGAGCGGGCCGTCGGCGACCGGGTGGTCGTCTACCACATCTCCGGCTGCGGGTTGTGCGCGGAGTGCCGCGAGGGCTACCAGATCGCCTGCACGTCGCCGCGGCGGGCGGCCCACGGCTGGCAGCGCGACGGTGGGCACGCGGAGTACCTGCTGGCCGAGGAGCGCGACCTGGTGGTGCTGCCCGACGCGCTGTCGTTCGTGGACGGGGCCTGCGTGGCGTGCGGCTTCGGCACCGCCTACGAGGCGGTGGTGCGGGCCCAGGTGTCGGGACGGGACCGGGTGCTGGTGACCGGGCTGGGCCCGGTGGGGCTGGCCGCCGGCCTGCTGGCCCGGCGGCTGGGCGCGACCACGGTGGTGGGCAGCGACCCGGTGACCGAGCGGCGGGAGTTCGCGCTGTCGATCGGCGCGGTCACCGACGTGCACGAGCCGGGGACGCCGGTGCCGGGGGCGCCGTTCACCGTGGCGGTGGACGCCTCGGGCAACGGTGCGGCCCAGCTCACCGCGCTGACCTCGCTCGGCCGGTGGGGCCGCTGCGTGCTGGTCGGCGAGGGGGCCAGCCTGAGCGTCGAGGACGTCTCCGCGGTGGTCATCCACCCCTCGCTGACCGTGCACGGGTCCTGGGTGACCAGCCTGCCGCGGATGGCCGAGCTGCTGGAGCGCCTGGTCGAGTGGGACCTGCACCCCGAGGTCGTCGTCACCGACCGGTTCCCTCTCGCCGACGCGTCGACCGCCTACGCCGCCGCGGCCGCCGGGCGGACCGGCAAGGTCGTCATCGAGCCTCAGAGCGGGGTGAGGCTGTAGCGCAGGGTCTGGTACTCCGCGATCCCCTCGCTGCCGCCCTCGCGGCCCAGCCCGGACTGCTTCACCCCGCCGAACGGGGCTGCCGCGTTGGACAGCACCCCGATGTTGATCCCCACCATGCCGACCTCCAGCGCGTCGGTCACCCGGCGGGCCCGCACCATGTCGGAGGTGCACAGGTAGGAGGTCAGGCCGAGCTCGGTGTCGTTGGCCATCGCGACCGCCTCCTCCTCGGTGTCGAAGACGGTGATCGGCAGCACCGGGCCGAACACCTCCTCCGCGCAGATCCGGGCGTCGGGCGGGACGTCGGTGAGCAGGGTGGGCTGCATGAAGTGCCCGGGGCCGTCGACCGCCTCCCCGCCGCAGAGCACCTTCGCCCCGCGCGAGACGGCGTCCTCGGTCAGCTCGACGCACTTGGCGACGGTGTCGTCGTCGACCAGCGGGCCGATGGTGACGCCCTCGTCGGTGCCGCGTCCCACCACCAGGTCGTCGACGGCGTCCTTCAGCCGGGCGGTGAGCTCCTCGGCGATGCCGCGCTGCACCAGGAACCGGTTGGCCGCGGTGCAGGCCTGCCCGACGTTGCGGAACTTGGCCTGCATGGCGGCGGTCACCGTGGTGTCGAGGTCGGCGTCGTCGAAGACGAGGAACGGGGCGTTGCCGCCGAGCTCCATCGACGTCCGCAGCACGTTGGGGGCGGCCTGCTCGAGCAGGATGCGGCCCACCTCGGTGGAGCCGGTGAAGCTGACCTTGCGCAGCCGGGGGTCGGCCATCAGCGGCTTGGAGACCTTCGACGCGCTGGAGCTGGTGACCACGTTGACCACCCCGGCCGGCAGCCCGGCGCGCTCCATCATCGCCACCACCGCCAGCGTGGTCAGCGGGGTCGAGGTGGCGGGCTTGATGACGACGGTGCAGCCGGCGGCCAGCGCGGGCCCGAGCTTGCGGGTGGCCATCGCCAGCGGGAAGTTCCACGGTGTGATCAGCAGGCAGGGCCCCACCGGGTAGGGGCGCACCACCATGTCGGCACCGCCCTCGGGCCGCACCCCGTGCCGTCCGCCCACCCGGGCGGCCTCCTCGCTGAACCAGCGCAGGAACTCTGCCCCGTAGGTGACCTCACCCTTCGACTCGGCCAGCGGCTTGCCCATCTCCAGCGTCATCAGCAGGGCCAGCTCGTCGGCGGAGTCCATCACCGCCTCGAAGGTGGACCGCAGCACGTCCGAGCGGGTCCGCGGCGCCATCTCGGCCCACTCCTGCTTGGCCGCGACGGCGGCGTCGAGGGCTGCGGTGGCGTCCTCGGCGGTGGCGTCGGCGATCCGCGCCAGGAGGCTGTCGTCGGCGGGGTCGGTGACGTCGATGCGGTCCCCGCCGGAGGCGGCCCGCCACTCACCTCCGATGAAGAGGTCGGTCGGCACGTCCAGGGGCAGCTGGGTCATCGTGGTCTCCTCGTTCCTCGTCGCTCGCACGGACCTTTCCCACTCTGCCGCAGACGCACACCGGCCCGGCGGACGGTGCCGGGCCTACGGTGGGTGCGTGCCGACCCTGACCGTGCCCGCCCTGGCCGACGCGGTGGTCCGGCTGCGCCCCTGGCGGCCCGGGGACGCCGACGCGCAGCTGGCCGCCTTCTGCGACCCGGTGTTCCTCCGGTTCTCCGACTGGGCCCCCACCGGCCGCGAGGAGGTGCTCGGGCGGATCGCATCGGTGGAGCGCGCCCGCGTGGAGGGGCGCGGGCTGCACCTGGCGGTCGTGGCGGCCGACGACCCGTCCGCGGTGCTCGGTGAGGTCTCGCTGTCCGGGATCGACCTCGACCAGGGTCGGGCCAGCGTCGGCTACTGGCTGGCCCCGGCCGCCCGTGGCCGCGGTGCCGCGGCGCGGGCCGTCCGGCTGCTGACCCGCTGGGCGCTCACCGACCTGGGGCTGGCCCGGCTGGAGCTGACCTGCGGCCCGGACAACCTCGCCTCCCAGAAGGTCGCCACCCGCTGCGGCTTCCAGCAGGAGGGCCTGCTCCGCGAGCACCTGCGCTTCACGGGCGGCCGCCGCGACAGCCTCCTCTTCAGCCTGCTCCCCTCCGACCTGCCTGCTGCCTGACCGCCGCCTGACCGCGCCCGGTCCCTGCTCCCGTGTATGTCATCGCGGTCACGGCCGGCGCGTCGCGGCGTGTCGCATCCCGGAGGCCCGTCTGCCGACACGATCTCAGGGAAGCGCCCGAGCAGGGCCGGACCGCAGCGAGCCGAGGCGCCGCCAGACTGCTAGCGGAGGCGCCGGGCCGGTAGCGCGCGCGAACCCTGAGATCGTGTGCGTCGCTGCGCCAGATCCGCCCGACACGCCGCGACACACCGGCCGTGACCGCGATGACATACACGCGGTCAGGGGTGGGGCGGGTGGAGGACGGCGGCGGCGCCGCGCTGGACGGCCTCGGTGAGGGTGCGCAGCAGGGGGGAGTCCAGGCGCCAGTGCTGCCACCAGAGCGCGACGTCGAGCTCGCCGTCGTCCCACAGCGGCACCAGCTCACCGCGCTCGACCGCGTCGCCGAGGCCGGGTTCGGGGACCATGCCCCAGCCCAGCCCCATCCGGACGGCCCGGTCGAAGTCCCACGAGGAGGGGACGCTGGTGGTCGGCGGCTGCGCGTCGGGGTGCCCGCGGCGGGCGAGCACCCGGTGCTGCAGCGTGTCGCGGGGGTCGAAGACGACCACCGGGGCGTGCTCGATCTGCTGCGGCGGGGCGCCCCAGCGGGCCACCCAGGACGGCGCGGCCAGCGCGCGGTAGCGCAGCACCCCCAGCGGCACCGACCGGCAGCCCTGCACGGGCACCGGGTCGGCGGTCACCGCACCCAGCACCCGGCCCTGGCGCAGCAGCTCGGCGGAGTGGTGCTCGTCATCGCGCAGCAGCTCGAAGGTGACGCCCTGGTCCTCGTGCAGCTCGGCCAGCACGGGCAGCAGCCAGGTGGCCAGCGAGTCGGCGTTGACCGCGACCGGCAGCACCGGCGGACGGCTGGCCGGCGCTGCCTCGACCCGCAGCTCCTCGACCGCCTCCTCGACCAGCAGCTCCAGCTGCCCGCCCAGGCGCAGCAGCACCTCACCGGCCTCGGTCGCCACCACCGGACGGGTCCGGCGCAGCAGCACCCGGCCGACCCGGGTCTCCAGCCCCCGCACCCGCTGGCTGACCGCCGACGGTGTCAGCCGCAGCTCGCGGGCTGCCGCCTCGAAGCTGCCCGTGCGCACCACGGCGACCAGGGTGGTGACACCGGCGAGGTCGAGGTCCATGTCCGCGACCCTAGATGAAGCAGTGCTTCACGAGCATCAGGAAGTTGCGTTGGACTGCATCAGGGTCCGCGCCTAGCGTCGGCGCCGTGATCCTCCCCGTCCTGCTCACCGGCTTCGCCAGCGGTGCCGCCCTCATCGTCGCCATCGGTGCCCAGAACGCCTACGTGCTCCGCCAGGGGCTGCGTCGCGAGCACGTGGCGGAGGTCGTGCTCCTCTGCATCGCGGCCGACGTGCTGCTGATGAGCGCCGGGGCGGCCGGGTTCGGCGCGGTGCTGGAGCGGTTTCCCTGGCTGGTCGAGGTGACCCGGTGGGGCGGGGCGGCCTTCCTGCTGGTCTACGCCGGGATCGCGCTGCGCCGGGCGCTGCGACCGGCAGCGGCGTTGCAGGCGGCCTCGGACCGGCGCACCACCCGGCGCGGGGCCCTGCTGACCGCGGCGGCGCTGACCTTCCTCAACCCGCACGTCTACCTCGACACCGTCGTCCTGCTCGGCACCCTGGCCCACGCCCACGGCCCCGATCGCTGGTGGTTCGTCGCCGGCTCGGTGACGGCCAGCGTCGTCTGGTTCACCCTGCTGGGGGCGGGGGCGCACCGGTTCGCGCCGCTGCTCGCCCGCCCGGCGGTGTGGCGGGGGATCGACGTGGGAGTGGCACTCACCATGGCCGTGCTGGCGGTCCGCCTGGTCCTCAGCTGACGGGCGCCGGCCGGACGGCCCCGGTCAGCGCGGGGTGCGCGGGTCGATGTTCGCGGTGCCGATCCGGACCCGCCGGTGCAGCAGGTAGCGGTTGACCAGCAGCGTGATCGCCCCCAGCACCACCCCGGCCAGCATCAACCAGCCCGCCACCACGTAGTCGTCGGTGGCCCGTCCCGAGAGCGGGCTGGCGAGGTAGGCGGACAGCACCGCGCCGAGCACCGGGACCAGCGCCGGGGTGGTGAAGTGCTGGTGCTCCACCCGGTCGCGCTTGAGCACCAGGACCGCGATGTTGACGACGGTGAACACGCACAGCAGCAGCAACGAGGTGGTGCCGCCGAGAGCGGTGAGGTCGGCCAGCGAGACCAGGGCGAAGGCCAGCAGGGTGGTGAAGATGATCGCGACCACGGGCGTCCGCCGCCCCGGGAGCAGCCGGCTGAGCGACCGCGGCAGGACGTCCTCGCGCGCCATGCCGTAGAGCAGGCGGCTGGCCATCAGCATGTTGATGAGGGCGGAGTTGGCCACCGCGAACATCGAGATCCAGGCGAAGACCGCGATCGGGAAGCCCGGCGCCCCGGCCTGCACCACCTTGAGCAGCGGCGTCGACCCCTCGCCGAGCTCGGCCGGGCTGACCAGGGCCACCGAGGAGATCGCCACCAGCACGTAGATGGCACCGGTCACGCAGAGCCCGATCACCATGAACTTCGGGAAGATCTTGCTGGGGTTCTTCGTCTCCTCCGCCATGTTCACCGAGTCCTCGAAGCCCACCATGGCGAAGAAGGCGAGGGCGGTGGCGGCGGTGACGGCGCCGAAGGGGGTCTCGCCCTCGGGCACGTTGAACTCGGTCAGCCGGGAGGTCTCGCCCAGTCCACGCACCAGCGCCCAGAACCCGACGCCGATGACGATGAGCAGACCGCTCAGCTCGATGCAGGTCAGCACCACGTTGGCCTTGACGCTCTCCCCGACGCCGCGCAGGTTGACCAGCGCGACCAGGGTCATGAAGCCGAGGGCGCCGGCCAGCAGCAGCAGCTCGGCCGGCTCGTCGACGCCGACCGCGGCGAACAGGTTGCCGGCGAAGGCCTGGGCGGCGCTGGAGGCCGAGGTCAGCCCCGAGCACATCACCGCGAAGGTGACGAGGAAGGTGAGGAACTGGATCTTGAACGCTCGGTGGGTGTACATCGCCGCGCCCCCGGCCCGGGGGTACTTGGTCACCAGCTCGAGGTAGCTGAACGCGGTGAGGAAGGCCACCACGAAGGCGCAGAGGAAGGGCAGCCAGACCGCTCCGCCGACCTCGGCGGCGACCTTGCCGGTGAGGGAGTAGACACCGGTGCCGAGGATGTCGCCGACGATGAAGAGCAGCAGCAGGCCCGGGCCGATCACCCGCCTGAGCTCGGTGGGCTGCTCGCTGGAGGCGCTGCTCGTCTCCCGCTCCTCCAGGTTCGCCATCGTCGGACCTCCTCGCCGTCGCCGGGCCGTGGCCCTCAGTCGAGCACAGGTCGTGCGGCACTGACCAGAGGCTCGCTGTGGACGAGGGCGGGCGGACGGCGCGGCCCGTCGGTGCCGCTCGCCATACTCGGGACCATGAGTCCGACACCCGCCCCTGCCGTGCCCGCCGCCGACGAGCTGCGGGAGGAGGCCCTGGCCTGCCTGCGCGAGCTGACCGCACGGGACGGCCGGCCGGGCGCGGTCGACTTCCACCCCGGCCAGCTCGAGGCGGTCGCGGCCCTGGTCGCCGACCGCCGCCGGACGCTGGTGGTGCAGCGCACCGGCTGGGGCAAGTCGGCGGTCTACTTCGTCGCCAGCATGCTGCTGCGCCGCCGGGGCAGCGGGCCGAGCGTCATCGTCTCCCCGCTGCTCGCGCTGATGCGCGACCAGATCGCGGCAGCCGCGCGGGCGGGCGTCCGGGCGGTGGCGATCAACTCGGCCAACCAGACCGAGTGGGACGAGGTGGAGCAGCAGCTGCGCGCGGACGCGGTCGACGTGCTGCTGATCTCCCCGGAGCGGCTGACCAACCCGCGCTTCCGGGAGACGGTGCTGCCGACGCTGCTGGAGCGGCTGGGTCTGCTGGTGGTCGACGAGGCGCACTGCATCTCCGACTGGGGTCACGACTTCCGGCCCGACTACCGGCGGCTGGCCGCGGTGATCGCCACCCTCCCGGTCGGGACGCCGGTGCTGGCCACCACTGCGACGGCCAACGAGCGGGTGATCGCCGACGTCACCGAGCAGCTCGCCCCGCGCGGCGGGGCCGGCAGCGAGGCCGTCGAGGGGGAGGTGTTCACCCTGCGCGGCCCGCTGGCCCGCGACTCGCTGCGCCTGGGTGTGCTGCGGCTGCAGTCGGCCAAGCAGCGGCTCGGCTGGCTGCTCACCCACCTCGACGCGCTGCCCGGCAGCGGGATCATCTACACCCTCACCGTCTCCGCCGCCGAGGACACCGCCCGGCTGCTGGCCGAGGCGGGGCACGAGGTGCTCGCCTACACCGGCCGCACCGACGCCGCCGAGCGCGAGCAGGCCGAGGCCGCGCTGAAGGCGAACGAGGTCAAGGCGCTGGTCGCCACCAGCGCGCTGGGGATGGGCTTCGACAAGCCCGACCTCGGGTTCGTCGTGCACCTGGGCGCCCCGTCCTCGCCGGTGGCCTACTACCAGCAGGTGGGACGGGCCGGGCGGGCCACCGAGCGGGCCGACGTGCTGCTGCTGCCCGGCCCGGAGGACGCCGACATCTGGCGGCACTTCGCCACCGCCAGCATGCCCTCACGGGCCCGGGCCGACGCTGTGCTGGCCGCCCTGGCCGACGCCGGCGGCCCGCTGTCGGTGCCGGCGCTGGAGGCGCGGGTCGACCTGCGCCGCACGCCGTTGGAGCTGCTGCTGAAGGTCCTGTCGGTCGACGGCGCGGTCGAGAACGTCCGCGGTGGCTGGGTGGGCACCGGACGGGGCTGGACCTACGACGAGGAGCGCTACGACCGGATCGCGCGGGCGCGGGAGGCCGAGCAGCAGGCGATGCGGGAGTACCTGACCACCGACGGCTGCCGGATGCAGTTCCTGGTGGCCCAGCTCGACGACCCCGACGCCGCCCCGTGCGGCCGCTGCGACAGCTGCCTGCGCGCGGCCGGGAAGCCGCCGTGGTATCCCACCGACGTCCCGACCGACTGGGCCGAGCGGGCCGGCACCGGGCTGCTGCGGGTGGGTGTGCCGATCGAGCCGCGGGCGCAGTGGCCCACCGGGCTGGGGCGGCTGGGGCTCGACCTGTCGGGCAGGATCCCGGCCGGGGAGCTGGCCGAGCGGGGCCGTGCGGTGGGTCGGCTGACCGACCTGGGCTGGGGCCAGCCGTTGCGCGAGCTGTTCAGCACCGACGCCGACGGCCGTCCGGTCGACGCCGAGGTGCCGCCGGTGCTCGCCTCGGCCTGCGTGCAGGTGCTGCGCGACTGGGACTGGGCGCAGCGCCCGGTGGCGGTGGTCGCGGTCGGGTCGACGTCGCGGCCGCGGCTGGTCGCCTCCCTCGCCGAGGGCCTGTCGAGCCTGGGCCGGCTGCCGCTGCTGGGCACCCTGGAGCCGCACGGGGAGCCGGCGACCGGCCGCGGCGGCAACAGCGCCTACCGGGCGGCGGCGGTGCTGCAGCGCTTCAGCGTCGACGACGCGCTGGCGGCCCGGCTGGCCGAGCTGGCCGGGCCGGTGCTGCTGGTCGACGACCTCTGCGACTCCCGCTGGACGCTGACCGCCTGCGCCCGGCTGCTGCGCCGCCACGGGGTGCCGGCGGTGCTGCCGTTCGCCCTCGCGCTGGTCGGCTGAGCCGGGGTGCGGGGGTCGTCCCCCAACCGGTGACCGCCCGACCCTGACGGTGCCCCGGGGACGCACCGGCCGGGGCCCCGGAAGCGGTTCACTGGAGGTGTCCGAGTCGAAGGAGTCCCCGATGAGTACCCCCTACCGCACCCGTGCGGACGGCGACGAGCGCACGCTCGCGGTCGCCGCCCACCTGTCCACCATCGTGGCGATGATCATCAGCGCCGGCTGGCTGAGCTTCGTCGGGCCGCTGGTGGTCTGGCTGCTGTTCCGCGGCCGGAGCCCGTTCGTCCGGCTCTCGGCCGCCGGGTCGTTCAACTTCAACATCTGGGCCTGGATCATCAACGTGGTGGCCTGGGTCTGCGCGATCACCGTGGTGCTCTTCCCGCTGGCCGTCATCCTGTGGGTGGTCGCCGGGCTGATGACCGTGGTCTGCCACGTGCTCGGGGCCGTACGCGCCAGCCGCGGGGTGCTCTACACGTACCCGGCGCAGATCAAGATCCTGCACTGATCCCGGCGCCGCGCCGCGCACCTCACGACCCGCCCGCACCGGTGAACGGTGCGGGCGGGTCGTGTGCGCTCAGCCGCGGTCGGCGGCGCAGCTGAGCCGCGGCGAGATCCGCTCCCACCGGCGGTCCCGGCCCGGGTGCCCGGTCCCGGTCGCGAGCGTCTCCTGCAGGGCGCAGTAGGCCGGCTTGCGCTGGTAGTCCCCCTCCAGGGTCAGCGCGTCACCCTGACCGGGGAAGGTGCCCGGCACCCAGGAGTGCTCGTCCAGCACCCCCCAGATGGTGAAGGAGCGGCAGCCCTCGACGGCCAGGCAGGCCTCCAGCGCCGCGGCGTACCAGTCCGTCTGCCGCTGACGCAGCTCGGGGCTCAGCTGGCCGTCCTCACCGACCGGGCCGCGGACGTCGATCTCGGTGATGGCCGTCGCTAGGCCGAGGTCGTCGAAGCGCTGCAGGTTCGCCTGCATCCGCCCGTCGAAGCCGTACTGCAGCCCGAGGTGGGCCTGCATCCCGAACCCGTGCACGGGGACGCCGTCGGCCAGCAGCTGCTGGATCAGGGCGTGGTAGGCGTCGGACTTCGCGTTCGGTCCCTCGACGTTGTAGTCGTTGAAGAACAGCTCGGCCTGCGGGTCGGCCTCGTGGGTCCAGCGGAAGACGTCGGCGACGATGCCGGGGCCGAGCTCGCGGATCCAGAGGTTGTCCTGGGTGCGCAGCTGGCCGGCGTCGTCGAAGATCTCGTTGGCGACGTCCCACTGCTGGATGCGCCCGGCGTAGCGGCCCACCACCGTCTCCACGTGGTCACGCAGGATCGCCCGGAGCTCCTCGGGGCTGAAGTCGCCCTCCTCCAGCCAGGTGGGGTTCTGGCTGTGCCAGAACAGCGTGTGCCCGCGGACCACCTGCCCGTTCTGCTCGGCGAAGTCGACGATGGCGTCGGCCTGCTCGAAGTCGTAGCGGTCGGGCTCGGGGTGGATGTGGTTCCACTTCATCTGGTTCTCCGCCGTCAGCGAGCTGAACTGGTCGGCGAGGAACGCGCGGTAGGTCGGGTCGTTGGGGAACGGCTCGGGGTAGTCGGCGGAGGTGTGGTGGCCGCCTCCGGCCACCGCGGTGCCGATCCGGAACTGGCGGGGTGCCCAGTCCCGCAGGGTGTCCAACGACTGCACCGACGGCCTCTCCTGCGGGGCGGCCGCCGCCGGCGGGGCGGTCGCGGTGGTGGTCAGGGCTGCGCCCGCCAGCAGTCCCGCGGCGAGGGCCGCGGTCAGGAGCCGGGGCGTCGAACGACGGTGTTCGCGCATCTGTCTCTCACTTCCTCGGGAGGGTGCAGGACGGAGACGGTCGGGAGGGTGGCCGTCCCCCGATAGTTTCGATCAACTATCGCAACTGCAGGTCCACGAGGGTAGGCAGACGCGGGGCACGAGGTCAACGGTCGGCGGCGGCGCACGCGAAGACCCCCGGCCACCGCGGGCGGGCGACCGGGGGTCGGAGAGGTGGACGGACGGGATGGCTTAGGCCTGTGAGCCGGCGATGTTGACCATCCACGCCACGCCGAAGCGGTCGGTGCACTGGCCGAACTCGTCGCCCCACAGCTGCTTCTCCAGCGGCATCGACACCGTGCCCTCCGCGCTCAGCCGCTGCCACCAGCCGCGCATCTTCTCCGCCTCGTCCCCGCTGAGGCTGATCGCGAAGTTGCTGCCCGGCTGGAACTCCATGCCGGGCGGGGTGTCGGAGGCCATCAGGGTGAACCCGTCGGGCGTGGTCAGCTGGGCGTGCATGACCTTGTCGGCGCCGGGGGCGTCCGCAGGGCCGCCCATGTCGCCGAAGGTGGACACGTCGAGGTCGCCGCCCAGGACGCCTCGGTAGAACTCCATCGCCTCGCGGGCGTCGCCGTCGAACTGCAGGTACGGGTTGAGCAACGTGGACACCGGGAACTCCTTCGTCGTGACCGGGACGTGGACTCGTCTGGTCGGCACGTTAGTGAGCCGCACCGACATCCGGGAGGGGTCGCCCGACCCGGTGCCGGTGCACCCCGCGCAGGTCGGGGCCGACGCGGGCGCGGGCACCGCTCCCGGTGTCGCAGCCGACACCGGCGACCCCTAGGACGACGGTCGTGCCCGGCCGGGGTCGCCCCCACCCCGGGTCGGGGTCGGAGGGGGACCGTGCCCCGATGTCCGCTGCCGCCGGCCGACCTTGGATGGGGTCATGGACATCACACAGATCCTGCTCACCGTCGGCGCCGTCCTCGGCATCCTCCTGATCAGCGCCATGGCCGTGCTGCCGAGCGTCATCGACGCCGACGCCCACAACCCCCGCTGACCGTCGGCCTCTCCGGCGGAGGCGACTCCGGTCGGTGGCGTTCGGTAGCCTCGCCCCGAGTCGTCACCACCGTCTGAGAGGCAGGGCCACGCATGGCCAAGATCATCTACACCAAGACCGACGAGGCGCCGCTGCTGGCGACGTACTCCCTGAAGCCGATCGTGGAGGCCTTCACCTCGGCTGCCGGTGTGGAGGTCGAGACCCGCGACATCTCCCTGGCCGGACGGATCATCGCCCAGTTCCCCGAGCGCCTCACCCCCGAGCAGCGGCAGCCCGACGCGCTGGCCGAGCTCGGCGAGCTGGCCAAGACGCCCGAGGCCAACATCATCAAGCTGCCCAACATCTCCGCCTCGGTGCCGCAGCTCAAGGCCGCCATCGCCGAGCTGCAGGCCCAGGGCTACGCGCTGCCGGACTACCCCGAGTCGCCCTCGACCGAGGAGGAGAAGGACGTCCGGGCCCGCTACGACAAGGTCAAGGGCAGCGCGGTCAACCCGGTGCTGCGCGAGGGCAACTCCGATCGTCGCGCCCCCGCCGCCGTGAAGGCCTACGCGCGCTCCTTCCCGCACCGGATGGGGGAGTGGTCGGCCGACTCGCGCACCAGCGTCGCGACCATGGACTCCGGCGACTTCGCCTCCAACGAGAAGTCGGTGGTGGCCGCCGCCGAGGACACCCTCACCATCCAGCTGGTCGGCGCCGACGGCACCACCACCGTGCTCAAGGAGTCGGTGCCGGTGCAGGCCGGTGAGGTGGTCGATGCCACCTTCATGGACGCCGCCGCCCTGGAGGAGTTCCTGCGCGCGCAGGTCGAGCGGGCCGCCAGCGAGGACGTGCTGTTCTCCCTCCACCTCAAGGCGACGATGATGAAGGTGTCGGACCCGATCATCTTCGGCCACGCCGTCCGCGTCTTCTTCGCCGACGTGTTCGAGCGCTTCGGCGACCAGCTCGCCGCCGCCGGGCTCAGCCCCGACGACGGCCTGGGCGGCATCCTCAGCGGGCTGGACGCCCTGCCCGCCGACGTCCGGGACGAGGTGCGCTCGGCCTTCGAGGCGCGGATGGCCGAGCTGCCGCGGCTCTCGATGGTCAACTCCGACAAGGGCATCACCAACCTGCACGTGCCCAGCGACGTCATCATCGACGCCTCGATGCCGGCGATGATCCGCAACGGCGGCAAGCTGTGGGGCCCGCAGGGCGAGGAGGACGACACCCTCGCCGTCATCCCCGACCACTCCTACGCCGGCATCTACGCCGCGGTGATCGAGGACTGCAAGGCCAACGGCGCCTACGACCCGACCACCATGGGCAGCGTGCCCAACGTCGGGCTGATGGCGCAGAAGGCCGAGGAGTACGGCAGCCACGACAAGACCTTCCAGATCGAGGCCGAGGGCACCGTGCAGGTGGTCGGCTCCGACGGCACCGTGCTGCTGGAGCACCAGGTGCGTCCGGGCGACATCTGGCGCGCCTGCCAGACCAAGGACGCCCCGATCCGCGACTGGGTCAAGCTGGCCGTCGGTCGGGCCCGCGCCACCGGCGACCCGGCGGTGTTCTGGCTCGACCGCGAGCGCGCCCACGACGCCAACCTCATCGCCAAGATCGAGCAGTACCTGCCCGAGCACGACACCGAGGGCCTGCAGATCGAGATCATGAGCCCGGTCGAGGCGACGAAGTTCTCCGTGGAGCGGATCCGCCGCGGCGAGAACACCATCTCGGTGACCGGCAACGTGCTGCGCGACTACAACACCGACCTCTTCCCCATCCTCGAGGTGGGCACCAGCGCCAAGATGTTGTCGGTGGTGCCGCTGATGAACGGCGGCGGGCTGTTCGAGACCGGCGCCGGCGGCTCGGCACCCAAGCACGTCCAGCAGCTGCAGTCGGAGAACTACCTGCGCTGGGACAGCCTGGGTGAGTTCCTGGCGCTGGCCGAGAGCCTGCGCCACCTCGCCGGCTCCGAGGGCAACGAGCGGGCTCGGGTGCTGGGCGAGACCCTGGACGCCGCCACCGAGAAGGTGCTCACCGAGGGCAAGTCCCCGGCCCGCCGGCTCGGCCAGATCGACAACCGCGGCAGCCACTTCTACCTGGCGCTCTACTGGGCCCAGGCGCTGACCGCGCAGACCGAGGACGCCGAGCTGGCCCAGGTGTTCGCCCCGGTGGCCGAGGCGCTGTCGGCCAACGAGGGCACCATCACCCAGGAGCTGCTGGACGCCCAGGGCGAGCCGGTCGACATCGGTGGCTACTACCACCCCGACGACGCCAAGGCCTTCGCCGTGATGCGCCCGTCGGCCACCTTCAACCAGGTGATCGACGACCTGCGCTGACCCCGCGGTGACCCGCTTCGTGCTCGACGCGCCGACCCTCCTGCACCTGGTGCGGGAGGGTCGGCCCCGTCCGGGGTCTCAGTGGCTGATGCTGCGGCGGCGACGCAGCTCGCCGCTGGCGAAGACGCCGATCTGGCGGGTGGCCACGCCGTCGACCACGGCGCCGACGCCACCGCCGATGAGCGGGATCCGCTTGGTCAGCAGCAGCGCGCCGTTGGTGCCGCCCACCCGGGCCGCCATCTCCATGACGACCCGCTCGGCCACCCGGCGGTCGAGGTCGGGGTCGAAGACCGGCGCGGTGGCCACCGCCATCGGGGTGGTGGGCAGCACGCCCTTGCGGATCAGCCGGACGATCTGGTCCCCGCCCAGCAGGCACATCACCATCGCGGTGCGCACCCGGTTGTCGTCGATGTCGTAGCCCCGCAGGTGGGCGATGGCGGCCACCATCCGGATCTGGACGGCGGCGAGCCCGGCGAGGTTGCCCGGGATCGAGACGACGCTGGCGATCACGCCGCCGACGTTGGACATGAAGCCCTGCGCGGAGGAGAGCGCCACGTGCTGGGCCACCACGGCGTCGATGGCGTCGTCGGCCGAGCCGTGCTTCTGCAGCTGGCTCTTCGCCGCCGCCTTGGCCCCCGGCAGCCCGGCGAAACCGTCGATGCTCAGCTCGAGCACGGTGCGCAGCGCGCCACCGGCCTGCCGCGTCCCGTTGCGGGCGACGGGCACCAGCCCGCGGGCGAAGTCGCCGACTCCCATCTGCAGTCTCCTCTGCTCGGTGCTGCCGCACCTCGCGTCGCGGTCCGGCGCGCCCAGCCTACGCAGCGCCGTGACACCACCGGACCGTCGTCGTCCCTGATCCGACCCTGAGCCCCGGCGCGGCTCCGGGGCTGGGGCAGGATGGAGGCCATGGAGCTCTCGACCTTCGGCGACGACGAGGTCTGGCCCCGGCAGGACCTCATCGGTGTGTCGGCCGAGCTCGACGAGACGCTGGTGGTGGAGGCCTACACCCGGGGCGTCTTCCCGATGCCGCTGGAGGACGGGGTGGTCGGCTGGTTCTCCCCGATGGAGCGCGCGGTGATCCCGCTGGACGGGCTGCGGGTCACCCGCTCCATGCGCAAGAGCGCCCGTCGCTACCGGGTCACCGTCGACCGCGACTTCGAGGGCGTCATCGGCGGTTGCGCCGACCCGTCCCGCGACTACGGCTGGATCGACGAGCGGATCATGGCCGTCTACGGCTCGCTGCACCAGCGCGGGCTGGTGCACTCGGTGGAGGTGTGGGATGCCGGGGACCGGCTGGTCGGCGGGCTGTACGGGCTGGCGCTGGGCGGGCTGTTCGCCGGTGAGTCGATGTTCCACCACCCCGAGCTCGGCCGGGACGCCTCCAAGGTGGCGCTGATGCACCTGGTGCAGCGGCTGTCGGCCGACGGCGCGGAGCGGCTGCTCGACGTGCAGTGGCGCACCCCGCACCTGGACTCCCTCGGCGCGGTCGGGGTGAGCCGTGCCGGGTACCTGCGCCGGCTGCACGCCGCGCTCAAGGCCCCGCCCGCGGACTGGAGCTCCTGAGGTGGCCGCGGACGTCCGGCTGGTGCTGCTGGCCGACACCCACCTGCCGAAGCGGGCCAAGCAGCTGCCCGGCGAGGTGTGGGACGCGGTCGGGGCAGCCGACGTCGTGGTGCACGCCGGGGACTGGGTGGAGGCGGCGCTGCTCGAGGAGCTGGAGCAGCGGTCGGCGCGGCTGGTGGCCTGCTACGGCAACAACGACGGACCGGAGCTGCGGTCGCGGCTGCCGGAGGTGGCCCGGGCCGAGGTCGGCGGGCTGCGGCTCGGGGTGGTGCACGAGACCGGTGCCGCGCAGGGCCGCGAGGCCCGGATGGACCAGCGGTTCGACGACCTGGACGTCCTCGTGTTCGGCCACAGCCACATCCCCTGGGACACCACCACACCGGCCGGGCTACGCCTGCTCAACCCCGGCTCGCCCACCGACCGGCGCCGCCAGCCGCACTGCACCTACCTGACCGCCGTGGTGTCCGGCGGCCGGCTCGAGGTCGAGCTGCACCGGCTGCCGCCGCGGACCTGACGAGGTCCCAGACCTCGGAATACATACCCCCAAGGGGTATGTTGCAGGGACGTCCGGGTGGGCGCCCGGACGTCGTCGAGCCAGGAGGACGCCATGACCTCGCACCACACCGACCACACCGCGCACGCCGGCCAGGAGCACGCCGGTCACGAGGGCCACGGCGGCAGCACCCGGACGATGGCGCTGGCCGCCACCCTGCACTGCCTCACCGGCTGCGCGATCGGTGAGATCGCCGGGCTGATGATCGGCACCGCACTCGGGCTGGGCACCGGCTGGACCATCGTGCTGGCCGTCGCGCTGGCCTTCCTGTTCGGCTACACGCTGTCCACGCTGCCCTTGCTGCGGGCCGGCGTCGGGGTCGGTGCCGCGCTGGGCGTCGTGCTGGCCGCCGACACCCTGTCGATCGCCACCATGGAGGTGGTCGACAACGTGGTGATGGCGCTGATCCCGGGCGCGATGGACGCCGGTCTGGTCAACCCGGTGTTCTGGGTCGGGATGGCGATCGCCCTGACCGCCGCGTTCGCGGCCGCCTACCCGGTCAACGTCGTGCTGCTTCGCCGGGGCCGCGGGCACGCGCTGACCCACCGCTACTCCGAGGCCTCCGCGCCGACGGGTGCGCGCCGGTTCATCCCCGCGCTCGCCACCTCCACCCTGGTGGCGGCCCTGGGGGCGTTCCTGCTCGGCGGTCTGGTGGTCTCGCTGGCGGTCTGAGCCGCTACTTCAACAGCCGCGACATCCGCCGGTCGGCGAGCTTCTTGCCACCGGTCTGGCAGGTCGGGCAGTACTGCATGGAGGAGTCGGCGAAGCTGACCTCGGCCACGGTGTCCCCGCACACCGGGCAGGGCTGCCCGGCCCGTCCGTGCACCGCCATCCCCGACCTCTTCTCACCCTTGAGGTCCTTGGCCGCCATCCCGGCCGAGCGCTGGACCGCGTCGGCCAGCTCGGAGCGGATCGCGGCCAGCAGCACGTCGCGCTCCTCGTCGGTGAGCGAGCTGGACGCCTTGAACGGGCTCATCCGGGCGGCGTGCAGGATCTCGTCGGAGTAGGCGTTGCCGATCCCGGCCAGCACCCGCTGGTCGCGCAGGACGCCCTTGAGCTGGGCGCGTCCCGCCGCCTCGAGCACCGCGTCGAGCTCGGGACGTCCGAACTCCGGGGCCGTCGGGTCGGGGCCCAGCGAGGCGATCCCGGGCACCTGCTGGGGGTCGGTCACCACGTAGACCGCGAGCTTGCGCTGGGTGCCCGCCTCGGTGAGGTCGAACCCGGAGTCGTCGTCGAGGACCACCCGCAGCGCCAGCGGCCCCTTGCCCGGACGGGCCGGGGTCGGCGGGATCGACTCCCGCCAGCGCAGCCACCCGGCCCGGGCCAGGTGGGTCACCAGCCACAGCCCGTCCACGTCGAGGGCGAGGAACTTGCCGTAGCGGTGGACACCGGTCACCTCCAGCCCGTGCAGCGCCGACAGCGGCGGGTCGAAGGTCTTCAGCGCGCTGAACGCGGTCAGCTCGGCGCGGGCGACGACCCGTCCGACCGCCCTCTCCGACAGGAAGGACCGCAGCGACTCGACCTCGGGCATCTCCGGCATGGGGCCATCATCGCCCACCGCTGCGACACCCGGCAGGGGTGCGCGCACTCAGGAGCCGACGGAGGGGCGGGAGTCGGCGGCCCAGATCCAGGGGTAGGCCGGGTCCTCGCAGGCCAGTGCGGCCTCGCCGAGCTCCAGCGGGGCGAAGGTGTCGACCATCACGGCGGACTCCTCGAACTCCTGCACGCCGAGCGAGGCCTCGATCGCCGAGGGCTGCGGGCCGTGGGCGAACCCTCCGGGGTGCAGCGAGATCGAGCCGAGCCCGATGCCGGAGCCCTTGCGCGCCTCGTAGTCGCCGCCGACGTAGAACATCACCTCGTCGGAGTCGACGTTGGAGTGGTAGTAGGGCACCGGGATGCTCAACGGGTGGTAGTCGACCTTGCGCGGCAGGAAGTGGCACACCACGAACCGCTCGCCCTCGAACACCTGGTGCACCGGCGGCGGCTGGTGCACCTTGCCGGTGATCGGCATGTAGTCCTCCACGTTGAACGTGTAGGGGTAGAGGCAGCCGTCCCAGCCGACCACGTCGAAGGGGTGGGTGGCGTAGGTCATCGCCGTGCCGACGAGCCCGGCGGAGGTGCGGTGCTTGACCAGCACCTCCACGTCCTCGCCCTCGACCAGCAGCGGCTCGCCGGGCCCGTGCAGGTCGCGCTCGCAGTAGGGGGCGTGCTCGAGCAGTTGGCCGTAGCGCGACAGGTAGCGCCGCGGCGGGGCGATGTGGCCGCTGCCCTCGATGGCGTACAGCCGCGACGGCTCGGCGGGGCACCAGCGGTGGGTGGTGGCGCGCGGGACGAGCACGTAGTCGCCGGGGCGGTAGGGCACCGTCCCGAAGACCGTCTCCACGGTGCCGCTGCCGGCCTCGACGTAGACGCACTCGTCGCCGACGGCGTCGCGGTAGTACGGCGAGGGGTCGGTGCCCGTGACCACGTAGCCGATCCGGACGTCGGCGTTGGCCAGCACCAGCCGGCGCCCGGTGACCGGGCAGGCCCCGCCGTCGGGGAACAGGTCGTGCAGCCGCAGGTGCCGGGGCCGGAGCGGGTGGTTCGGGGTGCGGGTCTGGTCGGGCAGCTCCCACGGCTCGCTCGCCACGAGCGCCGAGGGGACCCCGCGGTGGTAGAGCAGCGAGGAGTCGGAGGAGAGCCCCTCCTCGCCCATCAGCTCCTCACGCAGCAGCCGGCCGTCCTCGCGGTGCTGGGTGTGCCGCGTCCGCGGCACCGCGCCCACCTGGCGGTAGTAGGCCATGACGCTCCTCCGGTTCGCTCAGCGAACGGTCTGTTCCCTCACTGTATCCTCGATTAGGCTGCGGGACGTGTCAACGTCCGACGCCGTCACGCGCGGACCGGGCGACCCCTGCTGGCGGGCACTGGTCGACGACGCCGCGCTGTTCCCGCCCGGAGACGCCCCGCTGCCCGCGGCGGTGGCCGCCCACCGCCGGCACCGCGCGGCCTGGTACGCGCCGGTGGTGGGGCCGTTCGTGGTGGCCGACCACCGGCTGGACGAGCTCGCCGCCGCCCTCGACGCGGACCCGTTCCCCTGCGTGCTCGTCGTCTGCGGCACCGTGCCCGACGCGCTGGCCCGGGCCGACCGGGCGGGGGTGCCGGTCGCCGCGGTGGAGGTGGCGGTGAGCGGGGACGACCTCGTCGCGGCGGTCGACGCGGTGGCGGGCTCTCTCGGGTCGGCAGCCGACCGGCCGGTGCTGGCCGTCGAGCTCCCGGCGCTCGACCCCGACGCGGCGTGGCTGGCGGCCTGCGACCGGCTGGTCGCGATCGGCGCCCGGCTCAAGCTGCGCACCGGCGGGGTGCGGGCCGAGGCGTTCCCGCCGACCGACCGGCTGGCGCGCTGGCTGGTCGCCGCCGACGAGCGCGGGCTGCCGGTCAAGTGCACCGCCGGGCTGCACGCCGCGGTCCGCCACACCGACCCCGCGACCGGCTTCGAGCACCACGGGTTCCTCGATGTCCTGGCGGCCGTCGGTGCTCTGCTCGACGGCGCCGCCGAGGCGGACGTCCGGGACCTGCTGGACCGCCGCGACGCCGCGGGGCTCGCCGCGACGGTCGCCGGCTGGGACGTCGGCACCCGCGGCCGGGTGCGCGAGCGGTTCACCGGGTTCGGCTCGTGCAGCACCACCGGACCCCTCGACGACCTGTGTGCGCTGGGGCTGCTGGAGCCTCCGGCGGGAGCCCGGCCATGACCCGGCCGGCGCCGACCTGGGTGCCGGGGGCGGCCGGCTCGGGCTTCGACGTCGACCACCTGCCCTACGGCGTGTTCTGCACCGAGGACCTCGGCTGCCGGGTCGGTGTCCGGGTGGGGGAGCGGGTGCTCGACCTGGCCGCCGCCTCCCGCGATGCGCTGCCCGACCTGACCACCGCGCTGGAGGCGCCGGCGCTCAACCCGCTGATGGCCCGTGGCGCGCCCGGAGTGGCAGCGGGTCCGCCGCTGGCTGACCGGCGTCCTCACCGACCCGCGGCACCGCCCGGCGATCGCGCCGCACCTGCACCGGTTGGCCGAGGTCACCCTGCACCTGCCGTTCGAGGTCGCCGACTACGTCGACTTCTACGCCTCGGAGCACCACGCCAGCACCGTGGGCCGCATCTTCCGTCCCGACGCCGAGCCGCTGCTGCCGAACTGGAGGCACCTGCCGGTCGGCTACCACGGGCGGGCGGGGACGGTGGTCGCCTCCGGCACCGACGTGGTGCGGCCCTGCGGCCAGCGCCGACCGCCCGGCGCGGAGGGCCCCACCTTCGGTCCGAGCACCCGGCTCGACCTGGAGGCCGAGCTGGGCTTCGTGGTCGGGGTCGGCTCACCGCTGGGCGTCCCGGTGGGTACCGACGCCTTCGCCGAGCACGTCTTCGGCGTGGTGGGGGTGGACGACTGGTCGGCCCGCGACCTGCAGGCCTGGGAGTACGTGCCACTCGGGCCGTTCCTCGGCAAGTCCTTCGCCACCTCGATCAGCCACTGGGTCACCCCGCTGGACGCCCTCGCCGTGGCCTGGTGCGACCTCCCGCCCCAGCACCCCGAGCCGCTGGACTACCTGCGGGTGGCCCAGCCGGCCGGGCTGGAGGTCGACGTCGAGGTGGAGGTCGCCGGCGCCGTGGTGAGCCGGCTGCCGTACGCGTCGATGTACTGGGGCCCGGCGCAGATGCTGGCCCACCTCACCGCCAACGGGGCCTGCCTGCGCACCGGCGACCTCTTCGCCTCCGGCACCATCTCCGGCCCGGAGCCGGACCAGCGCGGCTCGCTGCTCGAGCTCTCCTGGGGCGGGCGCGACCCGGTGCCGGTGGGCGGGTCGACCCGCACCTTCCTCGAGGACGGCGACGAGGTGGTGCTGCGCTACTCCGCGCCGGGTGTCCTCGGCGGGCGGATCACCCTCGGCGAGGTCCGCGGACGCATCCGTCCCGCCGGCTGCTGAGCCTGTCGAAGGGCGAGCCCCGCCCGCTGCTCAGACGGGGAGGTGCCCGGCGGGGAAGCCGCCGTTGCTGTACAGCAGCTGGCCGTTGATCCACGCCCCGCGCTCCGACAGCAGGAAACGGATGAGGTTGGCGGTGTCCTCCGGCGTCCCGAGCCGACCGGTGGGCTGCTGGGCCAGCGCCGAGGCGTGCACCGCGTCGTCCATCCAGCCGGTGTCGACCGGACCGGGGTTGATGACGTTGCTGCGCAGCCCGCGGTCGGCGAGCTCGTGCGCGGCGGCCAGCACGAGCCGGTCCAGCGCGCCCTTGGTGGCGCCGCAGGGGAGGTTGTGCACGGTGTGGTCGCTGGTGAGCGCGACGACGGCACCACCGGTGGCGGGCAGCTGGCGGGCGAACTCGGCCAGCAGCAGCCAGGTCGCGCGGACGTTCACCGCGTAGTGGCGGTCGAAGCTCTCCACCGTGGTGTCGAGCAGGCCGGAGTCGACGCTCTCGCAGTGGGCCATCACCAGCGCGTCCAGCGGGCCGAGCCGCTCCCGGGCGGTCGCCACCACCTCGGCGGGCACGGACGGGTCGGCCAGGTCGGCGGGCACCAGCTCGACCCGGACGCCGTGCGCGTCCCGCAGCTCCGCGGCCAGGGAGGCCGGGTCGTCGGCGTCCCCGGGCAGCGCCAGACGCTGGTCGTAGGGCGTCCAGTAGGAGAGCGCGAGGTCCCAGCCGTCCTCGGCCAGACCGGCCGCGATGCCGGCACCGATCCCGCGACGACGTCCGACCCCGGTGAGCAGTGCAGCAGGCATGGCCGGCACCGTAGCGATCCGGGAGCGGGGTGCGCGACGGGTTTCCGGACGTGCGGTCAGGCCAGCTGGCGGGCGGTCGCGACCACCAGCGGCGCGACGGCCTCCACGTCCACCTCCCCGAGGGCGACCACCCCGACGCAGGCCTCCGGTGCCCAGCCCTCGGCCCCCGTCAGCGGGGCGGCGACGCCGACCGCGCCCGGCTGCAGCTCGCCCCGGGTGACCGCGTAGCCGCGCTCGCGGGTGCGCCGCACCGGTTCGGGGTCGTCGGGACGGCCGGGGCGGGCGGCCAGCACGGCCAGCCCGGACGCGCCACGGGTGAGCGGGTGCCGGCTGCCGACCCGGTAGCCGACCCGCAGCAGCGCGTCGGTGGGGTCGAGCGACACCAGCACGACGGCCTGCTCGTCCTCGACCACGGCCAGGAAGCTGGTGGCGCGGGTGCGGTCGGCCAGAGGCTGCAGCAGGCCCGGCGCCCGGCTCAGCACCGCGGGCCAGTACCCGGAGGCCAGCACCGGCAGCCGGGCGCCGAGGTGCAGCCGGCCGTCGTCGTCGCGGGCGACCAGGCCGTGCGCGACCAGGGTGCCGACCACCCGGTGGCACACCGCCCGGGCCACCCCCAGCTCGACCGCCAGCTCGGCCACGCTCAGCCCACCCGCCCGACCGGCCACCACCTCGAGGGCCTGGATGCCCCGGTCGAGGGTCTGCAGCGTGCTTCCCACCCGCCGGAGCCTACGCCGCCGCCCCGGCGCCGCGACGGCGTCAGTGGGTGACGCCGCCGGTCAGCGAGCCGACCAGCCGGCGGCTGACCAGCGGCACCCGGGCCGCGTGCAGCACCAGCCGGCGGATCCAGAGCTGGCGCCGGGTCCGCGGGACGAACCCGCTGCCGAACCGCCGGGCGGTGGCCTGCACCGGCCCGACCACGGCCCGCCACCGCGTCTCGTAGGCGGCGAGGGCGGCCTCCAGGTCGTCGTGCTCCTCCAGCGCCCGGGCCAGCGCGTCCGCGCCGGCGATCGCCAGCGAGGCGCCCTGGCCGGCCAGCAGCGAGACCGCGTGCGCGGCGTCGCCCATCAGCAGCACCCGTCCGCTCCGCCAGCGCGGCGCGACCACCTGGGCCACGGTGTCGGCCCACACGTCGTCGGGCACCCGGTCGACCAGCGAGGCGGGGTCAGGCCCGTGCCGACCCAGCTCCGCGCGGATCATCGCGCGGACGTCCGCCGGCACCGGCCCGTCGTCGGCGACGACCACGAACGCGGCGACGGTGCGCCGGTCGAGGGCGAACAACCAGGCCTGGCCGTCCACCACGTCGCTGAGCTGCAGGCGCGCGCCGAGACGGGTCGCCAGCGCCTCGTCGGTGCAGACGAAGGCCGCGGTCTGGAAGCCGAGCTCGCGCACCAGCGCCGACTCCGGCCCCAGCAGCATGGTCCGCAGCGCGGAGTGCAACCCGTCGGCCGCCAGCACCAGGTCGGCGCGGACGGTGCTGCCGTCGGACAGCCGGACCTCCACCGGCCCGGTCCCGTCCGGCTCGACCGCGCTGACGGTGGTGCCGTAGCGCAGGTCGACGTCGGGAGGCAGGCAGCCGCGCAGCGACTCCTCGATGTCGGGCCGCATGATCGAGAAGAACCGCCCGCGCGCCAGCTCGTCGACCGTCTCGAAGCCGAGCCGTCCGGTGGTGCGACCGTGTTCGTCGACGAAGCGTGCCTCCTGGTAGAGCCGTCCCCGCCGGCGCAGCGCCTCCAGCGCCCCCAGCCGCTCGGCGGCCTCCCAGCCCGGCCCGAAGAAGTCGATCATGTAGCCGCCGCGCCGCGGCGCCGGCGCGATCTCGGTGACCAGCACCTGCCAGCCCAGCCGGGACAACGCCAGCGCGCACGCCAGCCCCGCGATCCCGGCCCCGTTCACCACCACCCGCATCAGGACCCCTCCTCCTCCGTCTCGGTCCAGGAGCCGACCAGCCGGGCCAGCGGCGGGGCGGGCACGTCGGCGTCGAGCACCCGGTGCAGGGCGAACCCGTCCAGCGTCGCCGCCACGAAGGCGGCCACCTCCGCGCTGCGCCCGGCCGGCACCCCGCGGGATGCGAGCCAGCCCGCCAGCCGCTCCCGCATCCGCCGGACCACCCCGCGCAGCGCCCCGGCGACCTGGGGGTCGCGGGAGGCGGCGAGGTAGGTCTCGGTGACGAGCAGGTGTAGCGGGTGGGTCGGCTCGAGGTCGACGATGCTGTCGACCAGCCGCCGCAGCCCCTGCTCCAGGTCGTGCGAGGCGTCCAGCTCGCCCGTCAGCCCCTCGACCATCTCCTCCAGCGCGGCGGCGCTGGCCTCGGTGAGCAGCTGGCGGACCGACCCGAAGTGGTAGTGCACCAGCCCGGGCCGGACGCCGGCGCGCTCGGCCACCGACCGGGTGCTCACCGCACCCCAGCCCACCTCGACGACCAGCTCCGCGGCCGCCCCCAGCAGGGCGGCGCGGGTCTCCTGCCCGCGACGGTTCCCGGTCGGCTCCATGGGTCCAGGGTAGCCACTTCTTGGGCGATCGACCAACACTTCTTGGCCGATCGACCAAGGGGCGGTCGGGGCGGGGGGTCAGGAACGCTCGAGGTGCTCCAGCAGGGCGTGGCCGCGCGGGGAGAGCCGGTAGCCGACGTCGAGGCTGATCGTCAGCCCGAGCGCCTTGAGCCGGCGGATGTCGGCCTTCAGGGCGAACCGCTCCCGACCGACGTGCTCGGCCAGCTCGGTCGACACGACGCCGGGGTGGTCGGCGATCCAGCGCAGCACCGTCCGCGTCCAGGGGCCGTGCCGGCCGGCGTCCATCCGGGCCAGCCGGGCCTCCAGGTCGGCGAGCCCGGCGGCGTCGGGCAGCTGCTCGCGCAGCGCCAGCCGCGGGTCGGGCCCGGCCAGGCTCACCTCCACCCGGTGCACCCGCCCGGGACGCCGGTCGAGCAGCCGGGTCAGCTCCTCCCGCGAGGACAGCCCGGCCGCGGCGATCTCCTCCTCGGTGATCGCAGCCGGGTCGACCTCCTCGACGCGGTCGAACGACACCACCCCGACCGCGGTGACCTGGCTGCCCCCGGCCCGCACGCGCGGCGCCTCCCAGCGGCGGAAGACCAGGGTCACCGACCCGTCGGCGATGCCGGCGAGGGTGCGGGCGTTGAGCATCACGGCCCCACCGTAGGACGTCGGCGTCCCCGGCGGCTGTCGCCGCATCAGCGCCGCAGATCACCCTCCAGCCGACGGATCACCCCGGCCATGTGCTCCAGCGCCGCCCGCCAGCGCCGACGGGCGGTGGCGTAGGTGTGCAGGGTGGCGGGGTCGTCGGGGTCGAGGGCGTCGTCCAGCTCGTGCTCGAGGTCGCTCAGCCGCTGGCCCAGCCGGCGGTGGGCCAGGACGAGCTCGGCCAACCCGTCCTCGGGCAGCGAGGCGGCTCCCGGCATCAGGCCGCGCCCGGTCCGGTGAGGTGGCGGTGCACCTCGGCCAGGCCGTCCTGCACCCGGCTGAGCTGGGCGTCGAAGTCGGTGAAGGCGCGCAGGAAGGTCGCGGCCCCGCCGCTGCGGACGGCGCCCGTGTCGGTCGCGCTGATCAGGGTGTCGACCCTCGTCTCGAGGATGCGCTGCACGTCGTCGACGTCGGCCGCGGCCTGCTCGACCAGCTGTGCGACCTCCGCCAGCCGCACCCGGGAGCCGGTGGTGGGTGCCGACATGGGTCCTCCTCGGGTGCGTGCTCCGGGTGCCTGTCCGGCCCGGTCTGTCGCGGAGGATAGGCCCACCCGGGGTCACCCGCCGGGCAGCGGGCCCACCGTGTCGAGCAGGTCGGCGAGCGGTCGCGGGACCGCACCGAGCGGGAGCGCCTCGACCAGCAGGGTGCCGTAGCGGATCTTGCGCCCGGCCCGGGTGCCGAGGAAGCGGCGCAGCCGGCTGGCGTCGTCGCGGTCGCGGTGCGCCGGCTGGCTGCAGAAGGTCCGCCACAGCCCGGTCTCGCCGGCCCGCTCGACCACCTCCAGCACCGCGGGGACGCCGAGCGCGCGGACCAGCTCGTCCTCCAGGTCCTCCCCGCAGACGAAGAACCCCGCCGGTGCCAGCCGCTCCACCGCCGGCTCGGCCAGCAGACCCGCCCGGTGCAGCGCCCGCGCCACCGAGCCGGCCTCGCGCCGGTCGACCAGCCCGGTCAGCCGCCGCCCGGCCCCCTGCGGCCCGTGCTCGACCACGCCCCGCCCGATCGAGGTGCCGCCGCCCATCGCCCGTATCCCGACGCCCTCGGCGTCCAGGTCGCGCCCGAGCCGCCGGGCCAGGGTCTCGACCGCCGCGCGGTCGCTCAGCCCCTCGACCAGCACCACGGTGTGCAGCGGCCCGACGTCCACGGCGCCAGCCTACGGAGCCGACCCGGCGCCGGTGCGGTGTGCGGGGTGGCTAGGGTGGGAGCCGAACATCCGGGAGCTCGCGCCCTGTGGCGGGCTGAGAGGGGGAGTGGCGACGGTCGTCGCCGGGTCCCCGACCGGCCGAACCTGTCCGGGTAATGCCGGCGTAGGGAGGTTGTCCACCCATGTCCTCGTCCACCAGCACGCGTGCTCCCGGCTCGCCGGCCGGACGTCCCGAGGCCCCGCTGGTCCTCACCACCGCACCGCCGCAGCCGCTCGGCTTCCTCGACCAGTTCGCCACCTGGGCCAACCTCGGCATCTCGCTGTTCGGCCCGCTCACCGGTGCCCTGGTGCTGGCCACCACCGGTTCGCTTCTCAGCGGTCTGGTCGCCGTCGTCGTCGGCTGCGCCCTGGGCGGGCTGCTGCTGGCCTGCTCGGCGGCCTTCGGCGCCCGCACCGGCGCGCCGGCCATGGTGGCGCTGCGCGGGCTGTTCGGACGCCGCGGGTCGGTGGCGCCCACCGTGCTCAACCTGGCCCAGAACATCGGCTGGGCCACCATGGAGATCATCGTCATCTCCACCGCGGCGGCCCTGGTCCTCGGTGACGGCTGGCGGGTGCCGGCGGCGGTGGCGGCCGGCGCGGTCGCCACCCTGATGGCGCTGCGGCCGCTGGGCAGCGTCCGGCTGCTGCGCAAGGTGATGGTCTGGCTGGTGCTGGCCGCCTCGGTGCTGCTGTACGTGCAGGTGCTGCTGCAGCCGGCCCGTCCGGTCGACCAGAGCGCGGTGCTCGGGTTCTGGCCCGCGGTCGACATCGCCGTCGCCGGCGTCGTCTCCTTCGCCCCGCTGGCCGCGGACTACTCCCGGCACTCCCGCAGCACCCGGGCCGCGATGGCCGGCTCCGGCCTGGGCTACGGGCTGGCCGCCGTGGCCTACTACAGCCTGGGTGTCTTCGCGGTGGTGCACCTGGAGGGGGACGACCTCATCGCCGCGCTGATCGCGCTGCCGGCCGGCTGGATCGCGCTGCTGATCCTGCTGGTCGACGAGGTGGACGAGGCCTTCGCCAACATCTACTCGACCACGATGTCGGTGCAGAACCTCTTCGGTGGTGCGGACCGGCGCTGGGTCGCGATCGGGGTCGGGGTGCTCGCCACCGTCTTCGCCAGCCTGCTGGACTTCAGCCAGTACCAGAACTTCCTCTACCTGATCGGCTCGGTCTTCGTGCCGCTGTTCGCGGTGGCGGCCGTCGACTTCTTCCTCGTCTCGCGCGGACGCTGGGACGTCTCCGACCGCTCCCGGCTGCGGCTGGCGCCGCTGCTGGCCTGGCTGTGCGGGTTCGTCACCTACCAGCTGATCGCGCCGGGCACGGTGCCCGTCTGGTCCGACCTGTGGTCGGGGCTGGCGCAGGCGATCGGTTTCTCGGCGCCGAGCTGGCTCGGCTCGTCGGTGGCCGCGATCGGGGTGGGCGCGCTGGCGATGGCGGTGCTGGGACGGGCCTCGGCCCGGATCGCCCGGGCCCGCCGGCTGCGCTGAGGTGCGGCCGGTCCGGGCGCCGGAGATCAGCCGGTGGCGACGTCGGGCCGGCGGGTGCGCGGACGGGCCACCAGCACCCGGCTGAACGGGGTCCGCAGCAGCAGCTCGACCAGCAGCAGGGCCCCGAGCTGGGTGAGCACGAAGACGACCAGGGTCCGCGGCAGCGTCTGCGGCACCCAGGTGGCCAGCGTCGGCACGAGCAGCCAGTTGAGCGCCCACAGCACCAGCGGGTGGACCGCGAACACCCCGAACGCCCGGTGCGCGCCGGCGGCCACGACCCGCTGGGAGAGCCGGTTCTCCACGCCCCGGTTCACCCAGGCGGTGCCGAGGGCGTAGACGACCATGGTCGCCGCGACCGCCCAGGGCACCAGTCCGGGGTGGCCGGGCAGCGAGGCCAGCTCGGCCGACCCGCCGGTGGCCCGGACCAGGTAGATGCCGAGCGTGACGGCCAGCCCACCGGCCCCGAGCGCGACGAGCAGCACCCGGTGCTCACCGATCCAGCGGTTGACCTGCTCGACGTGCAGCGCGCACACCCCGCCGCCGACCACGAAGAGGGTGTAGAGCCCGAAGACCACGTCGGGGTGGCTCCACAGCACGCCGGCCGGCCCGGGCGGGGCGGGCACCAGCGAGACCAGCGCCATCGCCCCCAGCTGCACCGTCGCGGCCAGCACCAGCAGCAGCCCGTGCCGTCCGGCGAACCGGTCGACCACCCAGCGCACCAGCGGGAAGAACAGGTAGAGCTGGATCGAGATCAGCAGGAAGTACAGGTGGTACCACTCGCTGCCGGTGGCGACCCGACGGGCGTAGTCGACCAGCCAGTCGGTCAGCCCCGGCACGCCCTCGTCCACCATCCGCACGACGCCGTAGAGCAGCGTCCAGACCAGGTAGGGCAGCACCACGGTGCCGAACCGCTTCCGCCAGAAGGTGGTGGCGCGCAGCGGGCGGTCGCGGTAGCTGTGGAAGAGCACGAACGCGGAGATGAAGACGAAGGCGTAGCGGGTGAAGTGCATGAGCATGCCCCAGCCCGAGACCCACAGGTCGGCCATGTCGAGGGTGACCGTGACGACGTGGGCCGAGACCACGAAGGTGAAGACGACCACCCGCATGAAGTCGATCTGCTGCAACCGGGCCCGGGCGGTGGCGCCGGACGGGGTGCCACTGGTCCCCGGGTCTGCGGGGGTGCGTGCGGTGGCCATCCCCGGCATCCAACCCGACGGGACGGCGGCGGGCCAAACCGGCAGACTGGCTCCGTGTCGTCTCCCGTCGAGGTCTTCGCCCACCGCGGCTGGTCGGGCCGCCACCCCGAGTCCACCCGCGCCGCCTACGCCGCCGCGGTCGAGCTGGCCCGCCGGACCGGGCGTCGGCTGCGGCTCGAGGGCGACGTCCAGCTCAGCGCGGACGGCCAGCCGGTGGTGGTGCACGACGCGACCCTGCAGCGCACCGGCGGACGTCCGGACGCGGTGGCCGAGCTGACCGTCGCCGAGCTCAAGCGGGTGGACGTCGGCTCCTGGTGGTGCGCCGACCCCACCCCGGAGGAGCGCGAGCTGATCACCCTGGCCGAATGGCTCCAGCTGGTCGCCGAGGCCCGGGCCGACGGCGTCGACGTGGGGGTGGCGGTGGAGGCCAAGCACCCCGACCCGCACGGGCGCGACGTGGTCGGGCCGGCGCTGGAGGCGTTGGCGGTGCACGGCTGGACCGACGCCGACCTGCCCGCCCGGCTGATCAGCTTCGACCCCGACGCGGTGGCCCGGGCCGGGGTGCTGGCGCCGGAGCTGCCCCGCTCGCTGCTGGTCGCGGGTGATCTCGGCCCGTGGGCCGACGGCTCGCTGCCCGAGGGCGTCGACACGGTCGGCATCGACCACCGGCTGGCCGCCCAGCACCCCGGGTGGGTCGAGGCGTTGCTGGCGCGGGGTCACGCCCTGCACCTGTGGACCGTCGACGACCCGGCCGAGGTGGCCGACTGGGTGCGTCGGGGGGCGACCGGGATCACCACCGACCACCCGGACCGGGCGCTGGCGGTGCTGTCCGACGGCGGCTGAGCGCGTCCCTCACCAGGTGAGCAGGCTGCGCACCAGCAGCACGACCGCGGAGCACCCGCAGACCACCAGGACGGCCGGGCGCACCCGGTGCGGGGGCACCCGGCGGCGCAGCAGCGGCGCCAGCAGGAACCCGCCGACCACGAACGGGGCGAGCAGCGCGGCGAGACCGACCTGGCCCCAGCCGAGCTCACCGCCGATGCCGAGGGCGCCGAGGCTGAGCAGCGCCCCGGCCACGAAGTAGACCGCCAGGGTCTGGCGGATGACCTCGAGCGGCTGGCGCTGGTAGAGCAGCGCCAGCGGGGGCCCGCCGATCGAGGACACGGTGCCGGTGACGCCGGAGACGAAGCCGGCGGCGACCAGGGTCTCCCGGCGCAGCGGCAGCGGCAGCGCGACGGCGCTGGCCAGCACCGCCAGCAGGACCATCGCCCCGATCGCCAGCCCGAGCGTGGCCTGGTCCAGCTGCACCACCAGCCAGGCCCCGAGCACCGTGCCGGGGATCCGTGGCGGCAGCGCCCACAGCAGACCCCGGACGTCCACCGCGCTGCGGCCCTCGGCCAGCGTGATCACCGGCAGCAGCAGGGTGAGGAAGAGGATGAGACCGGGCATCAGGTCCGGCGCCAGCAGGGTGAGCACGGGCGCGGCGACCAGCCCCAGCCCGAGCCCGACGGTGCCCTGCACCAGGGCGCCGACGGCGAGCGCCAGGCCCATCAGCAGCCAGACCCCCCAGGAGACCTCGAGGATCACCCGCGGCTCACAGCGGGTCGCGGGCGATCGGGCAGGACATGCACCGCGGGCCGCCCCGGCCCGACCCGAGCTCGGACCCGCGGATGGCGAGCACCTCGATGCCGGCCGCCTCCAGCTGCTCGTTGGTCTCGGTGTTGCGCTCGTAGGCCACCGCCACCTTCGGCGCGAGGGCGAGGGTGTTGTTGCCGTCGTCCCACTGCTCGCGCTCGGCGGTCACCGGGTCGAGCCCGGTGTCGATCTGGCGCAGCTCGGTGATGCCCATGGCGTCGGCGGCGGCGTCCAGGAAGTGCTGCGGCGCGCCGACCTCCAGCTCGGACGGGTCCCCGTCGCGGGGCCGCACCACCCGGGCCGAGAGCCGGTGGGCGATGTTGGGGTACATCAGCACCGCGTCGGTGTCGACCATGGTGCAGATGGTGTCGAGGTGCATGGTGGCGCGCTGCTGGTCGACCGGGACGGCCACGATGGTGCGGGCCAGCCCGGCGGCGAAGACGGTGCCCGCCAGCCGCTCCAGGCCGGCCGGGGTGGTCCGCTCGCCGACGCCGACCGCGAGCACCCCCTCGGCCAGCGCGAGGACGTCCCCGCCCTCGACGTGCTCGCGGTCCCAGCCGTAGAGCGGCTCCACCCCGGCGAAGCGGGGGTGGAAGGCGTAGACCAGCCCGGTCAGCTGGGTCTCGCGCTTGCGGGCCGGCATCGCCAGCGACGTCACCACCGGCCGGTCGCCGACCCAGACGCTGGAGTCGCGGGTGAACAGCAGGTTGGGCAGCGGGTCGATGACGAAGTCGTCCTCGGCCATCAGCGCGGTGACCAGGGTGCGCTGCCCACCCGTCTCGTCGTTGCGCAGCCCGGCCACCAGCACCTCGGCCAGGTCCTCCGCGGCGAGTGAGGACAGGTGCTCGCGCAGCCAGCGCCGCAGCTGCGGACCCAGCCGCAGGTCGGCGCAGGTGAGCTCGACCGCCCGGTCGCGGGCCGCCGGCACCTGGAGGGTCTCGGTGAGCAGGTCGGCCAGCAGCAGCACCTCGACCCCGCGACCCCGCAGGAGCGCGGCGAAGGCGTCGTGCTCCTCCTGGGCCCGGTCGACCCACGGGATCCCGTCGAAGAGGAGGGCGTCGTTGTTGCGCGGGGTGAGCCGGCGCAGCTCCGCACCGGGACGGTGCAGCAGCACCGTGCGCAGCGGTCCGACCTCGGAGCGGACGCCGGGCGCCTGGCGGGTGGGGCTCATGCGCTGTGACTCTAGTGGCGCGCCCTCCCGCACCCGGCACCACCACAGGGAGGAGGGTTGTGCACCGAACTCTGTGCACGACCCTCCCCGCTGGGCCGAGTCGGCTCAGGCGGCGGGGGTGCGCGCCTCGGCGCTCCGACGGCGGAACAGCACGCGCGGACGCCGGTGGCCGTTGAGCCACCGGCCCACCCAGGTGCTCCGCACGAGCAGGTCGTAGCTGGCGACCATCAGCACGCCCGACAGCGCCCAGGTGAGCACCAGCTTGACGACGATCGGCAGTGTCAGGTCGGCGAGCAGGAAGCCCTCCACCGCCACCACCAGCGGCAGGTGCACCAGGTACATCCAGTAGGAGGCGTCGGCCAGGTAGCGCACCGCGGGCCGCGGCTGGTCCAGGTGGCGGACGCAGAGCCCGACCAGCCCGTACACCCACAGCCAGCCGGCCGCGGCGACCACCACGGACCGGGCCGCCTCGGGAACGGGCACGCCGTAGGAGAGCACCAGCGCGGCCGACAGCAGCACGGCCAGGCCGAGGTGCACCCGCCACCGACCGGCCAGCCGCTGCAGCGCCTCGGAGGAGGCGTGCAGCCACCAGCCCACCAGGAAGGCGCCGAGGTAGGCGGTCAGCGGGACCAGCTGGGGGAGCACCGTCAGCGGCTGGGCGATGCCGGCCTCCGGCATGCCCTGCAGCAGCAGCGCCACCAGGTAGGGCAGCGCGGCCAGCAGCACCCCGGCGGGAGCCACCAGCACGGCACCGAGGCGGGCCGAGACCCGTCCGGCCCGGTCGGCGCCGAGCAGCCGGACGGCCACCGCGCGGACGACCACCACCACCAGCACGCACTGCATGAGCACCGCCAGGAACCACAGCTGCCCGGGCGGCAGCTCCGCCAGCGGTGGCGGCGGACCGGCGGTCGGCGGAGGCTGGGGCGGCGGGGTTCCGCGCCAGAGCGCGACCGCGCCCGCCACCAGTCCCAGCCCCAGCACGGCGGGTGCCCAGAAGGCGACCAGTGGGAGCAGGATGCGCAGCGTCCGGTCCCGCAGGTAGGACGTCGGCCCGCGCCGGTGCAGGACCATCCGGCCGAGGTAGCCGGCCAGCATCATGAACAGGTGCATCCGGAAGAGGTGGATGACCATCACCGGGATGCCCGCGACCACCGACGTCTCGGAGTCGACGACCAGCCAGCCGATCCCGGGCACGAAGGGCATCAGGGTGTGCAGCACGATGCCGAGGAGCAGCGCTCCCGCCCGCAGGGCGTCCAGGCCGTGCAGCCGCGGTGTCGTGGAGGTGGTGCCGGAGGTGGTGGTGCTCATGACCTCGACGCTAGGGCGGCCCACAGGCCGGCGCCTCGGTCGATCGGTGGCGTCCGGATCCACCGATCGGTGGAGGGGAGGACCCTGGCCCGGCGGCCGGGGGCGGACGAGAATGGCGTCTATGACCGCCACCTCGCCGCCGGTGGCGACCCGGGACGGCACGACCGGGTCGGTGGACCCCGGCCCGGAGCCTCCCGTCCCCGGTTGCGCCGAGCCGCCCGAGCGGCCCGTCGACCGCCCGGGTGCGCGGCGGCTGCCCGGGGTGCTGCTGCCGGTGCTGCTGCTGGGGCTCTCCGCGGCGGCCGGCTGGGCGACCACCGGTGAGCTGCTGACGCGGGAGGCGATCCTGGCCTCGACGCCGTCCACGGTGCTGCTGCTCGCCACCTGGGTGCTGCTCGGGCTGCTGCAGGACCGGCTGCGTCCGGGCTCGCCGGCGCTGGTGGTCGGGTTCGCGGTGCACACCGTGCTGCTGGCGGTCGGGCTGTGGTGGAACCCGTTCCTGTGCATCTACGCCTTCGTCGGCTACTACGAGGCCGACCGGCTCTTCCGCGGCCGGCAGGTGCCGGTGGTGGTCGTGGTGACGGCCGTGCTGGCCGCCTTCGGGCAGACCGGCGGCTTCCGCGGGATCCTGGGCGTCCCGGTGCTCTTCGCGGTGCTCGCCCTGGTCAACCTGGCCGCGGCGCTGGTGCTGATGCGCTTCAGCCACGAGCGCGAGCAGCAGCTGCGGGCCCGGGAGCGGGCGGCCGCCGAGCTGGCCGCGGCCTACGAGGAGAACGTGTCGCTGCAGGCCCGGCTGGTCGAGCAGGCCCGCGCCACCGGGATCAGCGAGGAACGGGCCCGGCTGTCCCGGGAGATCCACGACACGGTCGCGCAAGGGCTGGTGGCGGTGATCCGCCAGCTCGAGGCGCTGCCCGGCCCGCTCGACGCCGATGTCCGGCACCGGGTGGAGCAGGCCGAGCGCAGCGCCCGGGAGTGCCTGCTGGAGGCCCGCCGGGCGGTGCAGGCGCTGGCCCCGCAGCAGCTCGGCGAGGGCGGCCTGGGCGAGGCGCTGGGGGCGGTGGTGTCGCGGTGGGCGCGCACCCACGGCATCGTCACCGAGCTCGACGCCGACGACGCACCGGAGCGGTCGGCCCACCCGGCGGTGCTGCTGCGGGTGGCCCAGGAGGGGCTGTCCAACGTGGCCCGCCACGCCCGCGCCGGACGGGTCCGGCTGCGCTGGTGGGCCACGCCGACCGAGGAGCTGCTGCAGATCGCCGACGACGGCGTCGGGTTCGACCCGCAGCGGGTGGCGGCGGGGCACGGCCTGACCGGGATGCGGGAGCGGCTGGCCGCCGTCGAGGGCCGGCTCGACGTCAGCAGCGCCGAGGACGCCGGCTGCACGATCACCGCGCGGGTGCCCCGGTGAGCGCCGGGGACGGGGCGGTGGTGCGGGTGCTGGTGGTCGACGACCACCCCGTGGTCCGCGACGGGCTGATCGGCGTGCTCGGCGCCGCCGACGGCATCGAGGTGGTGGGCGAGGCCGCCGGGGGCCACGAGGCGGTCGACCTGGTCGGGCAGCGCGACCCCGACGTCGTGCTGATGGACCTGCGGATGGCCGACGGCAGCGGCGTGGAGGCGATCCGGCGGCTCCGGGAGCGCGACCGCCGGCGTCCCCGGGTGCTCGTGCTGACCACCTACGACACCGACCGCGACATCCGCGGGGCGATGCAGGCCGGGGCCGACGGCTACCTGCTCAAGGACGTCCGCAGCGCCGACCTGGTCCGCGCGGTTCGCGACCTGGCCGACGGCCGTCCGGTGCTGGTGCCGGCCGCGCTGGCGGCGCTGACCCGGCGCGGCACCGACCCCGTGCTCAGCGACCGGGAGGCGGGGGTGCTGCGGCTGGTGGCCGACGGGCTGACCAACCGTGCCATCGCCACCCGGCTGGGCATCGGCGAGGCCACCGTGAAGACCCACCTGCTGCACGTCTACACCAAGCTCGAGGTCACCGACCGGGCCTCGGCGGTGCGGCGAGCCTGGGAGCAGGGCCTGGTCTGAGGGGTTCCGCGGTGCCGGGGTGCTCGCCCTTCGACAGGCTCAGGGCGGTGTGGTCGGAACCGATGCCAGAGCCCCCGTCGGACTACCCTGGGCGCACCGGCGACCTCGACGGTCGCTCTGCCGTGTCCGCCCACCACCCAGGAGGAGGCCGAGGTGCGCCTGCCGAACCTCCTCACCCGTCCCGACGGGAGGCACCCCGGGGCTCCCGCCGCCGCGGTCTGGCACCGGGACAACCGGGTCGGTCTGGCGCTGATCCTCGCGAGCGTCGCCACCACCCTGGTGGTCGGCTTCCTCGGCCCCTCGGTCGTCACCCTCACGCTGGGGGACCGGACGTCGTTGCTGCCGCCGTACTACCTGCCGACCAAGTGGCTGCCCGAGCCGGACGAGCTCGCCGTCTCGGTCGCGGTGCTGCTCGGGATCGCGGTCGGCGCGCTGGGGGTGTGGATCTGCCTGCGGGCGATGGCCGACGGCTGGCGTCCGCACCACCGCCGGCTGTTCGGGCTGGGTGCGGTGATGAGCACCGCCACCATCATGGTGCCGCCGCTGACCTCGGCCGACATCCTCATGTACGCCGGTTACGGACGGCTGCAGGTGCTGGGTCGCAACCCCTACGACATCACCCCCGCCGAGATCTTCCGCAGCCAGTACGACCCGGTGCTCGCCCTCACCGAGGAGCCGTGGCGCGACACCCCCAGCGTCTACGGGCCCATCACCTCCTGGACCCAGTGGTTCTCCAACGTCCTCGGCGGGGAGAACATGCACGACGTCGTGTTCTGGCTGCAGGTGTTCTGCCTGGTGCCCTTCCTGCTCACCTGCGCCGGCGTGGTCTGGCTGGCCCACGGCGACCCCAAGCTGCAGTCCCGCGCCGCGCTGCTGAGCATCTGCAACCCGCTGCTGATCTGGGCGGTGGTGGCCTCCGGGCACAACGAGGCGCAGTCGGTGATGTTCGCGGTGCTCGGGCTGATGCTGATGCGCAAGTCGCCGTTCGGCGCCGGTATCGGGATCGGGCTGGCGGGCTGCGCCAAGCTCTCCATCGGCCTGTACGGGCTGGCGATGTTGTGGGCCTACCGGCGTGAGCCGAAGAAGGCGCTGCTGCTGTGCCTGGGTGCGCTGGTGCCGATCGGGCTGGCCTACGGGGTGTGGCAGCCGACCGCCCTGCTGCAGGTGCTGCGCAACACCACCTACGTCTCGGCCGGCGGCTGGGCCTCCCCGGTGTACGGCCTGCTCACCCAGGTGCTGCACATCCCGCCGCCGCGCTCCACCGCCCTGCTCAACGTGGTCGCCCTCGTCATGCTCGTGGTGGTGGCCTGGATGCTCTCCCGCGTGCTGCCCTGGCGGGCCGCGCCGGGGCTGCGTCCGGGCACCGATCCGATGTCGGACCCGATCACGGTGGCCCTGCGGACGGCCCTGCTGCTCTCGGTCGGCTGGCTGGTCACCTCGATCTACACCCTCAGCTGGTACGACCTCATCGCCTGGGTGCCGCTGGCGGTGATCGGTGCGACCCAGCTGGACCGGCTGTTCCTGTGGCGCGGTGCCCTGCTGTCGATGGCCTTCGTGCCGGGCCGCGCGGTGGAGATGGGCCCGGCCCTGGACTTCCTCGCCGCCCGGATGCGCGACACCGCCTCCCCGGTCGTGCAGTGGGGCGTGCTGGTGATGATCGTGCTCTGGTGGCGGCGGATGTGGCTGCTGCCGCGGCGGGAGCTGAAGAAGCTCGGGGTGCCGGTCCAGCCGCCCCGTGAGTCGCTGCTGGTCACCCCGGCCACGCCGACCTCGGCCTCGTCGGCGTCCTCGGCCTCCTCGGCGACGGAGCGGCCCTGATGGCGACCGCGCCCGGCTGGTACCGCGACCCGGCCGACTCCACCACCTACCGCTGGTGGAACGGCCTGGGGTGGACGGCGTGGCGCGCCGAGACCGACCAGTCACCGCCGCCGCCGCACGGCGGTGACGCACGCACGGTGGCCACCGTGGTGCCGGCCGGCGACCGCCAGCAGCGCCACACCGCCCGCACCGTGCTCGTCGCGGTGGTCGTGCTGGTCGGCCTGCTGGCCGCGGTGGGGGTGATGGGTGCGATCCGCCGGGCCGCCGAGCCGGTCCCCGGGGCGACCACCGCGCCGACGGTCTTCGGCACGCCGGCGGTGCAGGCCCCCGACCTCGAGCTCGACGCCGCCTCGCGCCGGGTGGTGCTGCTGGGCGAGCTGGAGGCGCAGCTGCCGGCCGACCCGGCCGTCGCCCCGCGGGAGACCCTGCTCGAGCTGGCCGACCCGGCCGTGCTCAGCGAGACCGAGATCGACGGCACCGGGTTCTTCGTGCACGCCCTGGTCGGCTACGCCGGCCCGACCCTGGAGGAGCAGGACCTCGACGCGACGGCCGCGGCGGCCGGCGCCTGGGTGCTCGACCAGCTGTTCAGCGACACCGACCTCTACACCCCCGGGACGCCGACCACCGGCCCGCTGGGCGACCTGCCGGCCGACCGCGCCGTGCAGTGGCAGGTGGAGGTGGCGATCGACTCGACCGAGCTCGACGCCGAGGCCGACCTGGTCCGGGTCGGGGTGGTCGAGCTCTCCGACGGCCGTCAGGTGGTGCTGCTCAGCACCTTCCCCGACCGGGCCGACCCGGAGCTGGCCGCGGCCTTCGAGGCCTACTGGGACAGCATCAGCCTGCGCTGAGCCCCGTGTCTGGGCGAAGGGGCTAGCCTGCCGCAGGTGAGATCCGCCACCCACGGCTACCTGGGGCCCGCCGGCACCTTCACCCACCAGGCGCTGCTGAGCCTGGGCGACCTGCCCGGCGAGGCCCGTCCCTACCCGTCGGTGCCGGCCGCCCTGCACGCGGTGCGCTCGGGCGAGGTCGGCTCGGTGCTGGTGCCGATCGAGAACTCCGTCGAGGGCGGGGTCAGCGCCACCCTGGACGCGCTCACCTACGGCGACCCGCTGCAGATCAGCGCCGAGGTGGTGATCGCGGTGCAGTTCGACCTCTACGTCCGTCCCGGCACCGAGCTGTCGCAGGTGCGTTCGGTGGTCAGCCACCCGCACGCCATCGCGCAGTGCCGTGGCTGGCTGGACGCCCACCTGCCGGACGCCGTCGTCACCGAGGGCGGCTCGACCGCGGCCGCCGCCGTCGCGGTCGCCGCCCCCGGCTCGCGGTTCGACGCCGCCATCTGCGCCCCGGTGGCCGGGGTCTCCCAGGGGCTGGTGGCCGCCGCCACCTCCATCGCCGACAACGCCGGCGCCCAGACCCGCTTCGTGCTGGTCGGCCCTCCCGGCCCGCTGCCGCCCCGGACCGGTGCGGACAAGACCACCCTGGTCTGCTTCCTGCGGGTCGACCGCTCCGGTGCCCTGCTGGAGATCCTCGAGCAGTTCGCCACCCGGGGCGTCAACCTGTGCCGGATCGAGTCCCGGCCCACCCGCACCACGCTGGGCAGCTACTGCTTCTCCATCGACGCCGAGGGCCACCTCGACGACGCCCGGCTGGCCGAGGCCGTGATGGGGCTGCACCGGGTGTGCTCCGAGGTCGTCTTCCTCGGCTCCTACCCGCGCGCCGACGGGCTCACCCCGACCGTGGCCGAGGGCCAGGGCGACGAGGACTACACCGAGGCCGCCGCCTGGCTGGCCCGGTTGCGCCACCCCGAGCGGGCCTGACCCCCGGGCCGCGTCACGTCGACGAGGCCGTCGCGGCGGCGGGGGCGACCAGCCCGTGGCGGTGCCCGGGCGGCAGCCGCAGGGTGAGCGCGCCGGGGACGACCTCGGCCACCAGCTGGCTGCAGGTGCCGACGGTGTCGCCGTCCATCTGGTAGGGGTCGGTGCGGTCGATCCGGATCGAGACCCGACGACCGGTGATCCGGTCCAGGGCGGCGTCCCCGTGCTCGCGCCGGGTGAGCACCCGGGTGACGATGCGGGCCCAGTCGCGGGCCGAGCGGGGCGAGGCCACCATCAGGTCGAGCAGCCCGTCGTTGGCCCGGGCGTCGGGGATCAGCGGGATGCCGCCCTGCAGGAAGCCGACGTTGCCGATGACGATCACGCTGGCGCGGCGCCGCAGCTCCGGGCCGTCGTCGACGCGGATCCGGGCGTTCACCGGCGGGTAGGAGGCGTGGCGGGCGGCGGCGACGAAGTAGGCCGCCGAACCCACGGCCCGCTTGAGGTCGGGGTTGGTGGCGGCCATGATCACCGCGTCCACCCCCAGCCCGGCCATCACGCTGAAGTGCTCCCCGGGCTGCTGGCCGTCCACCGCCAGCCGGACCAGGTCGACCGGCGTGTCGACGCCGTCCAGGGCCATCAGCAGCGCGGTCGACTCGTCCAGCGGGATGCCGAGGTTCTTGGCCAGCAGGTTGCCGGTGCCGGCCGGGATCAGCCCGAACGGGATGCCGGTACCGGCCAGCCCGTCGCAGATGATCCGGATGGTGCCGTCGCCGCCCGCGCCCAGCACCAGGTCGGCCCGCTCCCGGACGGCCCGCAGGGTCATCGCCCGGCCGGGGTCGGCGGCGGTGGTCTCCAGCCAGAGCGGGCGGTAGCCGCGGGCGTCCAGCTCGTACTCCACCCGGCGGCGGAAGCCCGGCCAGTCGGTCACCCGGGCCGGGTTGTAGACCACCGCGCAGGTGCGCAGCTCCCGCTCCGGGTCGGGACGGGCCACCAGCAGCCGGTCCAGCTCCGGCGGCACCACCCGCACCCCGCAGGCCAGCATCGCCGAGGCCACCACCGCGGCGCCCCACAGCAGCCCGCCGAGCAGGTCGCTGAGCCAGTGCGCCGACATGATCCAGCGGTCCAGGAGCACCACCGCCACCAGCGCCAGGCCCGCCACCCGCCAGCCCAGCATCACCGTCCGCGGCTGCCGGGTGTGGATGAGGGTGGCCGTCACCGCCACCACCAGCACGGTGATCGCCGCGGCGTGCTGGGAGGGGTAGCTGTGCCCGAGCGCGGTGATCAGCTCGTGCGGAGACTCCGGCCGCTCCCGGGCCAGCAGCGCCTTCCAGGCGTACCCGCCGCCCCAGGCCACCGGGATGGACAGGAACATCGCCATCGCCAGGTTCCGCAGCCGGCGCCGCAGGCACCACAGCGCGTAGCCGAGCACCACCGAGTAGCAGACCACCGGGGTGGTCACCAGCGCGATCGCGGCGAAGATCTCCTCCGCCGCCGACCCGGGCACCAGCGGGACGGCCGTGGTCGCCCGGTCCAGGCCGTCCAGCCAGCCCTGCGCCACCACCAGGGTGAGCAGCGCGAACCCGAGGACGGCCGCGACCGACACCGCCCAGGCGAAGGTCGAGGGCAGTCGGCGGCGCGCGGTCACGGGTGAAGGGTAAAGGGCTGAACCGATGCACACCCGGTTCACTAGGCTGGCCGGCGTGATCGACCCGAAGCTGCTGCGCACCGACCCCGACCGGATCCGAGCGACCCTGCGTGCCCGCGGGGAGTCCGAGGCGCTGGTGGACGAGCTGGTGGCCGCCGACGAGCAGCGCCGCAGCACCATCGCCCAGTTCGAGGCCGACCGGGCCGAGCAGAAGGGTCTGGGCAAGCAGGTGGCCCGGGCGACGGGGGAGGAGAAGGCCGCGCTGCTCGCCCGCACCAAGGAGCTCGCGACCCGGGTCAAGGAGCTGCAGGCCGAGGCCGACGCCGCCGGACGCCGCTTCGACGAGCTGTTCCGCCGGGTGCCCAACCTGGTGCCCGAGGACGTCCCGGCCGGCGGTGAGGACGACTACGTGGTGCTGGAGACCCACGGCACCCCCCGCGACCTGGCCGCGGAGGGCATCGAGGTGCGTGACCACCTCGAGCTCGGCGAGAGCCTCGGCGCCATCGACGTCGAGCGCGGGGCGAAGGTGTCGGGATCGCGGTTCTACTTCCTCACCGGCCAGGGCGCGCTGCTCGAGCTGGCGCTGATCAACCTGGCCATGGCGAAGGCGCTGGAGTGGGGTTTCACCCCGGTGCTGCCGCCGGCGCTGGTCAAGCCGTCGGCGATGGAGGGCACCGGCTTCCTCGGCCAGGCCGCCGCCGACGTCTACCGGTTGGAGGCCGACGACCTCTACCTGGTCGGCACCGCGGAGGTGCCGCTGGCGGCCTACCACAGCGAGGAGATCCTCGACGCCGCCAGCCTGCCGCTGCGCTACGTCGGCTACAGCCCGTCGTTCCGCCGCGAGGCCGGCTCCTACGGCAAGGACACCCGCGGCATCTTCCGGGTGCACTGGTTCGACAAGGTCGAGATGTTCGTCTACTGCGACCCGGCCGACGCCGACGCCCAGCACCGGGCGCTGCTCGGCTTCGAGAAGGAGTTCATCGAAGCACTCGAGCTGCCCTACCAGGTGCTGGAGCTGGCCGCCGGCGACCTCGGGCTGAGCGCCGCCCGCAAGTACGACTGCTACGCCTGGTTCCCCAGCCAGCAGCGCTACCGCGAGATCACCTCGACCTCCAACTGCACCGACTTCCAGGCCCGCCGGCTGAACACCCGGGCCCGGTTCGAGGGCGGGACGGCGCCGGTGGCCACCCTCAACGGGACGCTGTGCGCGGTGCCGCGGACGATCATCGCGCTGCTGGAGAACCACCAGCAGGCCGACGGCAGCGTGCGGGTGCCCGAGGCGCTGCGGCCCTACCTCGGCGGCCGCGAGGCGCTGACCCCGGTGAGCCGGTGACCGACGGCTGGCGTCCCGGCCTGGTCGCCCTCGACATCGACGGCACCCTGCTCCACCGCGACGGCACGCTGCCCAGCGACGTCCGGGCCGCGGTGGGGACGGTGGTCGCGGCCGGGGTGCCGGTGGTGCTGGCCACCGGGCGTGGCTGGCACGCCACCCGCCCGGTCTACGAGGCGCTGGAGCTGCCCGACGGCTGGGCGGTCTGCTCCAACGGCGCGGTGACCCTGCGGCACCGTCCCACCGAGGTGGTCCGCCAGGTGACCTTCGACCCCCGTCCGGTGATCGAGCAGGTGGTCCGCCACGCCCCGCACGCGCTGATCGCGGTCGAGGAGGTCGGGGTGGGCTACCGGATGAGCAGCCACTTCCCCGAGGGCGACCTGTCGGGGGAGCTGGTGGTGGAGACCGTGGACGAGCTGTCGGCCCGTCCGGCCACCCGGGTGGTGATCCGCGACCCGCAGTCGACCGACGAGGACTTCGTCGCGCTGGCCGAGTCGCTGGGCCTGCACGGGGTGGCCTACTACATCGGCTACAGCGCCTGGCTCGACATCGCGCCCGAGGGCGTCAACAAGGCCGCGGCGCTGGCCGAGGTGTGCGACCAGCTCGGGGTCGCCGCCTCGCAGGTGCTCGCCCTGGGCGACGGCCGCAACGACATCGAGATGCTCACCTGGGCCGGTCGCGGCGTCGCCCTCGGCGAGGCCCCGCCGGAGGTGCAGGCGGTGGCCGACCACGTCACCGACGACTTCACCGCCGGGGGCACCGTCGCCGAGCTGGCCCGCTGGTTCTGACCCGGGGCCGGCCGCCGGCTCAGGCGGCGACGCGCGGACGCTGCCCGCTGACGACCTCACGGGCCACCGCCACCACCTCGTCGGGGGTGGGGACACGCGGGGCCGGAGCGGGCGCGGCGGAGGCGGCGGCGCGGGCGCGACGGAGGTGGCGCTTGACGGTCGACAGCGAGCAGCCGAGGCGGTGCGCCAGGGTCTCCAGGCTCTCGTCGGGGTTGGCGCGCCGCAGCCGCACCACCTCGTCGTGGTCGACCTGACGTCCCGCCGCGGTCACCCCGGCCAGGGTGTCGAGGTCCTCCGGGGTGACGGTGACGCCGAGCCGGCGGCGGATCTCCGCGCGCTGACGCGGGGTGGTCTGGGCGACGTAACCGGAGACGTCGTGCTTGACCACGGCGTCGTAGAGGCAGCTGGTCAGCAGCGGGCAGCCCTGGCACACGTTCTCGGCCTTGCGCACCATCATCGCGGCCTGGCGCCGGTCGTCCCCGCTCGCGCCGGCAGGCAGCCCCTCGTCCAGCACCGGGTGCTGGTACAGGTCGGCGAACTCGATGCAGCTCGGACGGTCGGCAGCGCGGTCGGTCATTCGTGGTCCCCCCAGGATGAACGTCGTGGGCATTTCCGAGGGGTGTGACGCAACGGGATCGGCGCTCGGTTCCCTCCGGATCGGCCGGGATTCATCGTGGCAGGGCCGCGGCGGGGCGGCAGCCGCTGGATGTGGGAGGAAGCACCTGTTGCGGTCTGGGTGCCAGCACCCAGACCACTGAGTAGAGGTACTCAGCCCGCAGGGGCGCGCTCGGTCGCCCGTGCGGTCGGGGAGGCGGCGGGGCGCCGCTCAGAGGTACATACCGCTACCGCGCTGCGGCGGCTGCTGGCGGGCGGCCGCCTCGGCGCCGGGCAGCGCGCGGCGCATCTGCTCCAGCTGCGCCCGGGCCGCCATCTGCTGGGCGAACAACGCGGTCTGGATGCCCTGGAACAGCCCTTCCAGCCAGCCGACCAGCTGGGCCTGGGCGATCCGCAGCTCGGCGTCCGACGGCACCGCGTCGCCGGTGAACGGCTCGGCCAGCCGCTCCAGCTCCGCGGCCAGCTCGTCCGACAGCCCCGACTTCAGCTCGGTGACGGCGCCGGCGTGGATGTCGCGCAGCCGGGTGCGGCTGGGGTCGTCCAGCGGGGCCGACTTCACCTCCTCCAGCAGGGTGCGGATCATGGTGCCGATCCGCATCACCTTGGCCGGCTGCTCGACCATGTCGGTCACCGAGTCGCCCTCGGCGCCGTCGTCGTCGACCACCTCGGAGTCGACCACGTCCTCGCCGCGCCCGGCGTCCTGCTGCGGGCCCTCGACAGCCATCCCGTTGGGCGTCACCACCACGGTGCGCCCGTCCTCGGTCTGCCCGGCGTAGATCGGGGGCCGTCCCTGGTTGCCATCCGGCTGCTCGGTCATGGGGCCGAGTCTAGGGACGCCGGCCGAGCCCGGGGGAGCCGGGCGCGGGGGTCACCGGCTCTCCGCGCGCGGCGCGGCGATACTGGCGCGGTGCTGTACCTGGAGCTGCTGCCCGACGACGTCGTCGCGGACGGGCTGCGAGCCGACTGGGCCCGGCTGGAGGAGGCCGGCCTGCCGAACCTGTCGCGGCACCGCTCGGTGCACCACCGCCCGCACCTGTCGGTGAGCACCCACCCCGACGAGGCGGCTCCCGACCCGGCCGCGCTGCCCGCGCTGCTGGCCCCGGTGCTGGACCGGCTGCCGCTGCCGCTGCGACCCGGGCCGCTGGCCGTCTTCGGCACCGGCCCGTTCGTGCTGGTGCGCACCTGCACCGTGGACGCCGCCCTGCTGGCGCTGCACCGCGACCTGGTCGGGCTGGTGGGCCCGCCGGGTGTCGAGCACGGCGAGGTGGGCGCCTGGGTGCCGCACCTCACCCTGGCGCGCCGGCTCGACGGCGCGCAGGTCGGGCGGGCGCTGGAGCTGCTCGGCGCGGCGCCGTCGGGCCTGCTGACCCGGGCCCGGGTGTGGGACTCCACCCGTCGCGAGGTCACCGACCTCGGGCCGGACCGGCCACCGTCGCAAACCAGGTGAAAAGCGTCGGCCGCTGTCCCTAGGCTGACGCTCGCCATGGTCCTCTTCCCGCCGCGCGTCACCGCCTACACCGACGGTTCGACCGAAGTCCCCGACACCCGCAGCCCGACCCGGTTCCTGCTGTGGATGATCGGCGACCAGTGGCGCGTCTTCGTGCCGATGGTGCTGGTCGGCCTGTTCTGGTTCCTGCCCGGTGCGGTGGGGCCGTGGTTCCTGGGCCGGGTGGTCGACGAGGGCATCTCCACCGGCGACTGGGGGCAGGCGCTGCTGTGGAGCGGCTGCCTGCTCGGCGTGCTGCTGCTCGGCGTGGTCGCCGGCATCGTCGGGCACACCTTCGAGGTCGGCTCCTGGCTGCAGGCGCTGTACGGCACGGTGCTGCGGGTCACCCGCAAGAGCGTGCAGATGGGTCACGTGCTGCCGCGCCGGACGCCGACCGGGGAGGTGCTCAGCGTCTCGGCCAGCGACTCCGACACCTTCGGCGCCACCCTGACCATGGTCGCCCGGGCGCTGGCCGGGGTGGTGGCCTTCGTGGTGGTGGCCGCGCTGGTGCTCACCACCTCGGTGCCGCTGGGCATCGTGGTGCTGGTGGCCGGGCCGCTGCTGGTGGGCTGCGCGGCGCCGCTGCTGCGCCCGCTGCACCGCACCCAGGCGGTCGAGCGGAACCGGATCTCCGAGCTCACCTCGATGGCCACCGACATCGTCGCCGGGCTGCGGATCCTGCGCGGCATCGGCGGTGAGCGCACCTTCGGCCGCAACTACGCCGAGCAGTCCCAGCGCACCCGGGCCGCCGGGGTGCGGGCCGGTGGCTGGCAGTCGGCGGTGGACGCCCTCGGCGTCCTGCTGTCGGGGCTGTTCCTGGTGCTGCTGACCTGGCTCGGCGCCCGTGAGCTGCTGGCCGGACGGCTCACCATCGGCCAGCTGATCAGCTTCTTCGGCTACGCGGTGTTCGTGGTGCTGCCGATCCAGGTGTTCTTCGAGGCGGTCCGGGCCTTAGTGCAGGGCCGGGTGTCGGCCCGCAAGACCATCGCCGTGCTCGGTCTGCAGCCGCCGTGGCACGAGCCGCAGCGGCCGCGTCCGCTGCCGGCCGGGGCCGAGCTGGTCGACGAGCGCAGCGGGGTCCGGATCGTCCCGGGCCGGCTGGTGGTCGTGGTCAGCGGTGTCCCCGACGACTCGGCGGCACTGGCCGACCGGCTCGGGCGCTACCTGCCCGACACCGGCACCCCGCCCAGCCTGGACGTGGACGACTCGCTCAAGGGTGCGGCGCGGCGGGCGGCGAAGGCCGAGATGGCCCAGCTGCGGCGGGCCCGCGCGATCGCCGACGAGGAGCAGGCCTCGGCCCGCTGGGGGGTCACCCTCGGCGGGGTCGACCTGTCGGAGCTGTCGCTGGCCGAGCTGCGCCGCCACGTCCTGGTCAGCGACACCAGCAGCCAGGTCTTCGCCGGCACCCTGCAGCAGGCGGTCGACCCGCACGGCCGGGCCAGCCGCGAGCAGGCCGAGGAGGCGCTGCGGGTGGCCTCGGCCGAGGACGTCTACGAGGCGCTGCCCGGCGGCTGGCAGGGCGTGCTGGACGAGCGCGGCCGCGGGCTGTCCGGCGGGCAGCGGCAGCGGGTGGTGCTGGCCCGGGCGATGCTGATGGACGCCCCGGTGCTGGTGCTGGTGGAGCCGACGTCGGCCGTCGACGCCCACACCGAGGCCCGCATCGCGGAGCGGGTCACCCGCTACCGGGCCGGGCGGAGCACCGTCGTGATGACGGTGTCCCCGCTGTGGCTGCACCACGCCGATGAGGTGCTGTGGCTGGAGGACGGCCGGCTGGCCGGCCGCGGCAGCCACACCGAGCTGCTCGCCGAGCCCGGCTACCGCCGGGTCGTCGCCCGGGGGATGGAGACCAGCGGTGTCTGAGACCTGGTTGGACGACTCGGCGCGCACCTGGCGCGACGACCGCGTCGTCGCGCCCCGGGTGCCGGCGGAGCTGGTGCCGCCGCACCGGGGCCGGGTGGGTGAGCGGCTGCGCGCCTGGCAGCGCCGTCACCGGCTGCGGGCGGGACGGGCCGACGCCTACTTCCACTCCTCCCGCGCCCCCGAGCGCGGGCTGCCGGTGGCCCCGGCCAGCGCGGTCACCGGGTTCGTCGGCGAGCTGCTCAGCCACCGGCGGGCCCGGGTGGCCTGGCTGCTGACGCTCAACATCGCCGCGGCGGTGGCGGGGCTGGTGGTGCCGCGGCTGCTCGGCTCGCTGGTCGACCGGGTCGCGGCCGGGCAGACCACCCTGGCCACCATCAACGCGCTGGTGCTCGCGGTGGCGGTCGTCGTGGTGGTGCAGGCGGTGCTCACCTTCGGGGCCCGGTTCTCCTCCACGGTGCTCGGCCAGGACGTGCTGGCCTCGGCGCGGGAGAACGTCGTCCGCACGGTGCTGTCGCTGCCGCTCAGCCGGGTCGAGAGCGCGAGCTCGGGCGACCTGGTCACCCGGGTCACCCGCGACGTCTCGGCGATGAGCAACTCGGTGCAGCACGCGCTGCCGCAGGCGGTGATCGCGGCTGCCACCACGGTGCTGACGATCGTCGCGCTGTGCGTCAACAACCTGCTGCTCGCGGTGCCGTCGCTGCTGGCGCTGGTGCTGGTGTCGTTCCCGGTGCGGGCCTACCTGCGGCGTGCCCCGCGCGGCTACATCACCGAGGGCGGCACCTACTCCCGGATCAACACCACGCTCACCGAGACGGTGGAGGGCAGCCGGACCGTGGAGGCGCTCGGCCTGCGCGGCCAGCGGATCGCGGCCGGCGACGACGACGTGGCCGAGTCGGCCCAGGCCGAGCGCTACACGATGTCGCTGCGCAACCTGATGTTCGGCTGGATCGACCTGGCCTACAACACCCCGCTGGTGGCGGTGCTGCTGCTCGGCATGGTCGGCTACGGCCAGGGCTGGGTGAGCCTGGGTGAGATCACCACCGCCACCCTCTACGTGCAGGCGCTGGTGGAGCCGGTGGACCGGCTGATCGCCAACGTCGACCGGCTGCAGGTCGGCATCGCCTCCACCACCCGGCTGCTGGGCATCCGCCAGGTGCCCCAGGACCGCACCCCCGGCGATGACCGTCCGCAGGGGGTCGACCTGGTCGGGCGCGACCTGCGCTTCGCCTACCGGGAGGGCCACGACGTGCTGCACGGGGTGAGCCTCACCCTGCAGCCGGGCGAGCGGCTGGCCGTGGTCGGGCCGAGCGGGTCGGGCAAGTCGACGCTGGGACGTCTGCTGGCCGGCATCAACGGCCCGCGCACCGGCTCGGTCACCGTCGGCGGGGTCGAGCTCACCACGCTGCCGCTCGACCTGCTGCGCACCGAGGTGGCCCTGGTCACCCAGGAGCACCACGTCTTCGTCGGCACCGTCCGCGACAACATCGTGCTGGCCCGCGAGGACAGCCCCGACGAGGTCGTGGTGCGCGCACTGCAGGCGGTGGACGCCTGGGACTGGGTGCAGCGGCTGGACGCCGGCCTGGACACCATGCTGGGCAGCGGCCACACCAGCCTCACCCCGGCGCAGGCCCAGCAGGTGGCGCTGGCCCGGTTGGTGGTGGCCGACCCGCACACGCTGGTGCTGGACGAGGCCACCTCGCTGATCGACCCGCACACCGCCCGCGACGTCGAGGGCTCGATGGCCGGTCTGCTGGCCAACCGGGCCGTGGTGGCCATCGCCCACCGGCTGCACACCGCCCACGACGCCGACCGGATCGCCGTGGTCATCGACGGCCGGGTGGTCGAGCTCGGCAGCCACGACGAGCTGGTCGCCCGCGACGGCGAGTACGCCGCCCTCTGGCGCGCCTGGACGTCCTGACCTCGCCCCCTCGTTCCGCCGGTTCGAGGTATTGGCGGACGCTGTGCCGTCCGGTATCACCTCGAACCGCTGGGGTCGCCGCGTCCGCCGGCCCCGCTGACTCAGCCCTCGCCCAGCTCCTCCAGCGCGTGCTGGGCCTCCTCGGCCTCCGCCTCGGCCCGCTCCACCGCCTGCTCGGCCTCGGCCAGCGCCGAGCGGGTGCGGCCCTCCGCCTCCTGCGCCTCCGCCTCCGCGGCCTCGGCGGCGGCGAGCTCGTCGCGGAGGTCGGCGACCTCCTGGCTGCGCCGGTCCAGCTCCTCGGCGGCCTCCAGGTGCTGCTCCTCGGCCTCGGAGTGCGCCGCGCGGGCGTCGACCAGCGCCGAGCGCAGCGTCTCCAGCCGCTCCCGGGCCTCGGCCACCGCCTTCGCCCGGGCCTGCTCGGCCTCCCGCTCCTTGCGGGAGCGCCGGCGGTCGCGGGCGGCCGACAGGTCGACCACCGGGGGTCGCTCGGCGGCCGGCCGGCTCTCGACCAGGCCGAACCCGGAGTAGCTGACCGGCTTGCTCAGCCGGCCGCGGCGGACCGTCTCGGCCACCTCCGGGTCGGCCAGCGCGGCCTGCAGGCTGCCGGCCACCTCGGCCCGGACGGCCTCGCTCGGAGGGTGCCCGTGGTCGGCGGCCAGCCGGGCGGCCCGCCGGGTGAGCGCCTCCACCACCTGGGTGCGCTGGGCCGCCAGCGGCCGCAGCTCGTCGGCCGACAGGGTCTGGTGCGCCGCCCGCAGGGCCTCGCCGAGCTCGAGCAGCTCCCCGACCGAGGCGCTCTCCTCGCGCGCCAGCAGGTTGACCACCCAGGCCGAGACGGTCGGACGGCGCAGCCCCTTGATCCGCTGGGCCCGGGTGCGGTCACCGCTGCTGCGGGCCTCCGCGGCCAGCGCGTCCCGGGCCGCGACGAAGTCACCCGGGTCGAGGGAGAACAGCCGGTCCAGCTCGGGGTCCTCCGCGTCGGGGCCCCCGCCGGCCGGACTCACCGCGGCACCACCAGCACGATCTTGCCGTGGTGCTCCCCCGACTCCAGCAGCGTGTGCGCCCGGGTGGCCTCCGGCATGTCGATGCGGGTCTCGTGCGCCAGCCGGACGTCCCCGCTGCTCAGCATCGGCCACACCTCCTCGCGCACCCGGGCACAGATCGCGGCCTTCTGCGCGCTCGGGCGGGAGCGCAGGGCCAGCGCGCTGACGCTGCCGCGCCGGCTGAGCAGCGCGCCGAGGTCGAGCTCGCCGCGGCGTCCGCCCTGCATGCCGATCACCAGCAGGTGCCCGTCGGCGGCGAGCACACCGACGTTGGGTTCGAGGTACTTCGCGCCCATCACGTCCAGCACCACGTCGACACCGTCCGGGGCCGCCTCCCGGACGGCGGCGGACCAGTCCTCGGCGTAGTCGAAGGCCTCGTCGGCGCCGAGGCCGCGGCAGTAGTCGCGCTTGTCGGCGGTGCCGGCGGTGGTCAGCACCCGGCAGCCGAGCGCCTTGGCGTACTGCAGGGCGAAGGAGCCGACCCCGCCGGCGCCGCCGTGCACCAGCACGGTCTGCCCGGCGACGAGCCGGGCGTGGTCGAAGTTCGACACCACCGTGGCCGCCACCTCGACCAGGCCGCCGGCGCTGACCAGGTCGGTGCCGACCGGCGGGGGCAGCACCTGACCGGCCGGGACGGCGACCCGCTCGGCGTACCCGCCGCCGGCCAGCAGCGCCACGCAGGGGTCGCCGACCTGCCAGCCGGTGACGTCGGCGCCGACCTCGACGACGGTGCCGGCGCACTCCAGGCCGAGCAGCTCCGAGGCACCGGGCGGCGGCGGGTAGTGGCCCTGCCGCTGCAGCAGGTCGGCCCGGTTCACCCCGGCCGAGACCACCTCGACCAGCAGCTCGGCCGGTCCGGGCCGGGGGTCGGGGGCCTCGCCCCAGACCAGCACCTCGGGCCCGCCGGACCCCTCGCACCGCACCGCACGCATGCGGCCAGCGTGCCACAGGGCCGCTCCCGCCGGACGTCCGGCGGCGGGACTGCGAGCCGGGGCGGTCGCCACTAGGATGTGTGGCTCCCGGGCACGTCCCGGGTCCGGCGGGGTCGCATAGTGGACTAGTGCAGACGCCTTGAAAGCGTCCGAGCGGGCAACCGTTCCGTGGGTTCGAATCCCACCCTCGCCGCCCACCACGACGAGAGGGAGCCCGTGAGCCTGCACCGATTCCGCCCGCCGTTGCCGATCCGTGCACTGGCCGTGGCGGCCGGGCTGGCCGTCGCCGGCGCGGTGCTGTCGGTCGCGCTGACCGCCGCCACCGGCAACCGCTGGCTGGCCGCTCCCGGTCTGGTGCTGGTCGCGCTGGGGGCCGCGATGCTGGTGGCGGCGATCGTGACGACCAGCCGCAACCGCGCCGAGATCGAGCTCGACGACGAGGGCTACCGGGTGCGCAACCGGGTCGGAGAGCTCAGCGGGCGGTGGCGCGACGTCAGCAAGGTGGTGCTGGCCCAGAGCGGGGACCGGATCACCTTCGTCGCCAAGGACGGCTCGCACGTCCACCTGGTCTGCCCGCAGGGATCGGTGGACGCGCTGGTCGGCGAGGTGACCACGCTGCTCAACCGCGACCGCGGGTACGGCCGGATCTGACCCGCCCGGGGCCGGACGGGCCGGGCGTTCAGCCGGTCTTGGTCGGGCCGGGCTGGGAGGCGGCCGCCGCCTCGGGGTCGAAGGCGCACTCGTCGGCGGTCGACTCGCTGGCCGTCGTCGGCTCCGCGGAGGGGTCGGGGCTCGACCCGTCGGCCGGGGTGCCGGAGGCGTCGGGGGAGGCCGTCTCGGAGGGGTCGGTGCTCGCGGACGAGCCCGGGCTGCTCGAGGTGGGGTCGTCCGCCGGCTCGTCGGGGCTGCCGGTGGACCCGCCGGACGGCGCCGGGTCGGCGTCCTCCTTCTCGCCCGTCTCCTCCAGCGCCTTCTGCACCCGCTCGCGGACCTCGGGCCAGTCCGGGTTCTCGGAGAAGAAGCCCTGGTCGCCGTTGCGGAACAGCACGCTGCGGGTGTTGCCGTCGCGGACCCGGAGCGCGAGCTCGAGGAAGGCCGGCAGCATCTCCTGCGGGACGTCGGTCTGCACGATGTCCTGGGAGGCCTTGGCGATCGCCTCGTAGCGGGTCAGCACCGTCTGCGGGTTGGCCTGCTTGATGACCGCGTCGATGACGCAGCGCTGACGGGCCATCCGCTCGAAGTCGTCCGAGCCGTAGCGGCCGCGGGCGAACCACAGCGCGTCGCCGCCGTTGAGGTGCTGGTTCGGCCCCGGCTCGAGGTAGCGGTCGGGGTAGATGCCGCGGTCGGTGTTGCCGCCGACGGCGACGTGGGTGTTGATGTTGACGGTGATCCCGCCGAGGGCGTTGATCATCTTGCTGAAGCCCTGCAGGTTGACCAGCGCGTAGTAGTCGATGTCGAGGCCGAGCGCCTCACCGACCGAGAGCTTGAGGACGTCCGCGCCCTCGTGGTCCGTCTCGCCCACCGCGCCGGGGTGCAGCGCCGGCACGTTGCGGTACATGGCGAACAGGACGTACTCGAGGTTGGCCGGGTTGTAGCCGTCGTAGAACCCGTTGGGGTAGATCGCGTCCAGCTCGCTGCCCGCGGGGAAGGGCATCCGCGCGGTGTTGCGCGGCAGGCTGAACAGGGTGGTGTCCCCGGTGACGGTGTCGATGCTGGCCACGATCACGGTGTCGGTGCGGATGCCTTCGCGGCCCTCGTCACCGTCCCCGCCCAGCAGCAGCACGTTGACCCGGGGCTGGCCGGCCCACGGGTCGGGCTGGTTCGGGTCGACGGTGGGCCGGGTGGCGGAGTCGCTGTCCGCGCCGCTCTTGAACACCGCGCCGACCACGGCGGCCTGGTCGTGGGAGTAGCGGGCCGCGACCGCCATCGGGGCGGCCACCACGAAGGCCAGCACCGCCACCAGGACCGCGCCGAGACCGCGCTGCGCGCCGGCGACGCCGCGGGGCCGCAGCGCCAGGTGGGTGACGACGATGACCGCCACCCAGGCCAGCGCGACCAGCACCAGCAGCACCGAGACGGTGTCGAGGAGGGTGGGGTCGACCACGGCGCTGATCAGCGCCGAGCGCGCGAACAGCGCCACCCCGGCCAGCCCGAGCAGCGCGAGGACGAAGACGCCGAGGACGACGCCGCCGGCGCGGCGGTGCCCCGCCTTGATCAGGCCGACCCCGGGGACGAGCGCACCCAGCGCCGTCCAGCCGGCGCTGGTGCCGAAGCTGCGGCCGTCGGGGGTGTGCTCCGAGGACGCGCGCTCGTCTGCCACGGATCAGCTCCTCGGGATCTCCGGTCGGTCGGGTACCGGCACAGTGTAGGAGGCAGAGTCCAGCACACCGGGGGTGCAGCGCGGGCGCGCCCGCGGGGGCCCGGGCGTCCGCCTTTGCCCTGGTCCACCTCGCGACGATAGTCTGGCCCGGCACCAGGAGGCGTCGCCTAGTCCGGTCTATGGCGCCCGCCTGCTAAGCGGGTTGAGGGCTTCAACCCTCTCGCGGGTTCAAATCCCGCCGCCTCCGCCGCACCACGAGGGCCCTGTCGGCACGACCGGCAGGGCCCTCGTCGCGTCCCCGGCCGGCCCGGGCGGTGCCTTACGGTGATCGGGTGGCCGATCCGGAGCGCTCCCGTCCACCGGTGAGCACGGCGACGGTGACCCGGGTGGTCACCCGGCTGCTCGGCACGGTCGAGGTGCTCGGCGTCCGCGAGCTGGCGGGCGGGAGCTACTGCCGGACCTTCCGGGTGGAGCTGCGCGGGGACGCGCCGGTGGTGGTCCGCTTCGCCCCGCCCGAGAGCCAACTGCTCGCCTCCGAACGCCACCTGATGCGCACCGAGGTCGCCGGCACCCCGCTGCTGGAGCCGGTGCTGCCGGTGCCCCGCCTGCTCGCCAGCGACACGTCGCACACGCTCGTCGACCGGGACGTGGTGGTCCAGTCCTGGCTGCCCGGGGTGCCCGCCGCGGAGGCGCTGGCCCGCAGCGGCGACCGGGACGCCCTCGTCCTCTGGGAGCAGCTCGGGGCCCTGCTCGCGCGGGTGCACGCCGTCGGCGGGAGCACCTACGGACGGCCGGGCGGGCCCGGGTCGGCGACCTGGTCGCAGGAGCTGGGCCGGCGGTTCGCGCTGCTCGGGCTCGACCTGGAACGGGCCGGTCTCCCTGCTGCGGGCGTGCGCCGCTGCGTCGAGCTGGTGTCGTGGTGGACCGACCGGCTGGACGAGCGGCCGCCACGGCTCCTGCACGGCGACCTCGGGCCGGGCAACGTCCTGGTCGCCGGCCCGCACCGTCTCGACGTGGTCGGCGTGGTCGACAACGACCGGGTGTGGTGGGGCGACCCGCCCGCCGACTGGACCTGGTACCTGGTCGAGCGGCGCCGCCCGGCCCAGCAGGACGCCTTCTGGTCCGGCTACGGGGGCCGGCCGGCGGTCGACGAGGCCGTGCTGGGGCTGTACACCGCCCGGAGCACCGCCGAGGCCGCGCTGGAGGCGCACCGCCTCGGCCTCGACGACCGCCTGCACCAGCACCTGACCGAGCTCGCCGAGCAGGTCGACCGGGTGGCCTGACGCCACCCCGGGCCGGTCGGGACGTCCGCTCAGCCGAGCCGGTCGCGCAGGGTGTCCAGCTCCTCGCCCAGGGCCTCGGGCAGGCGGTCACCGATCTGGGCGAACCACTCCTCGACCAGCAGGACCTCCCGGCGCCACTCTCCGGGGTCGAAGGCGGTGGCCCGCTCGACCTGCGCCGGGTCGACGCGCAGACCGGTGAGGTCGAGCTCGCCCGGCGCGGGCAGCACGCCGACGGGGGAGTCCTGACCGGCGGCCCGGCCCTCGAGGCGGTCGACCACCCAGGTGAGGACGCGGGAGTTCTCACCGAACCCGGGCCACAGGAACCGGCCGTCGGCGTCGCGGCGGAACCAGTTGACGTGGAAGACCGCCGGCAGCCGGACGCCGGGGCGCTCGGCCAGCGACAGCCAGTGCCGCAGGTAGTCCCCGACGTGGTAGCCGAGGAACGGCCGCATCGCCATCGGGTCGCGGCGCACCACGCCGACCTCCCCGGCGGCCGCCGCGGTGGTCTCGCTGGAGCAGGTGGCGCCGAGGAACACCCCGTGCTGCCAGCTGGTGGCCTGGGCGACCAGCGGCACCGTGCTGGGGCGCCGGCCGCCGAAGAGGATCGCGTCGATCGGGACGCCGTCGGGGCTGTCGAAGTCCTCGGCCAGTGTGGGGCAGCTGGTGATCGGGGTGCAGAACCGGCTGTTGGGGTGGGTGGCCGGCTCCCCGGGCGTCCCGCCGTCCGGGCCGACCTCCGGCGTCCAGGAGCGGCCACGCCAGTCGGTGGCGTGGCGGGGCGGCTGGGTGGTCATGCCCTCCCACCACACGTCGCCGTGGTCGGTGACGGCCACGTTGGTGAAGATGGTGGGGCCGCGGTCGATGGTGCGCATGGCGGTCGGGTTGGTCTGCCAGCCGGTGCCGGGGGCGACGCCGAACAGCCCGTGCTCGGGGTTGACCGCCCTCAGCTGGCCGTCCGCGCCGATGCGCAGCCAGGCGATGTCGTCGCCGAGCATCTCCGCCCGCCAGCCCGGCAGGGTGGGCTGCACCATGGCCAGGTTGGTCTTGCCGCAGGCGCTGGGGAAGGCGGCGGCCACGTGGTAGCGGCGGCCCTCGGGTGAGATCAGCCGGAGGACGAGCATGTGCTCGGCCAGCCAGCCCTCGTCGCGGGCCATCACGCTGGCGATCCGCAGCGCGAAGCACTTCTTGCCGAGCAGCGAGTTGCCGCCGTAGCCCGAGCCGTAGGACCAGATCGCCTGGTCCTCGGGGAAGTGGGCGATGTACTTCTCGGGGTGGCAGGGCCACGGCACGTCGCGCTGCCCGGGCGCGAGCGGGGCGCCGACGGAGTGCAGGCACTCGACGAAGTCGGCCTCGCCGGAGGCGGTCATCGCGGCCAGCGGTTCCGCGCCCATCCGGGTCATGATCCGCATCGACGCGGCGACGTAGGGCGAGTCGGTGAGCTCGACGCCGAACTTCGGGTCGGGGGTGTCCAGCGGGCCCAGGCAGAACGGCACCACGTACATCGTCCGGCCGCGCATCGAGCCGCGGAACCGCGTCCTCAGCGTCGCCCGCATCTCCGCCGGGTCGCGCCAGTGGTTGGTGGGTCCGGCGTCGGCCTCGTCGGCGGAGCAGATGAAGGTGCGGTCCTCGACGCGGGCGACGTCGTCGGGATCGGTGCGGGCGGCGAAGGAGCCCGGCCGGGTGCGCGGGTCGAGGCGGACCAGCGTGCCGCTGCGCACCATCTGCCCGGTCAGCTCGTCCCACTCGGCCTCCGAGCCGTCGCACCAGTGCACGGCGTCGGGGGTGGTGAGGGCGGCGACCTCCGCGACCCAGCGCAGCAGCCTGCGGTGCGTGGTCGGTGGGGTCGTCGTGCCGGTGGGGCGTTCGAGCTGCAGCGTCATCGCGTGTCCTCCCAGAGAGCCATACCAGTGAGCGGGTGGACTGACAGTAGCCCATGCGCGCCACTGGTCTCATACCAACGTGTTGCTGGTCTGTGATGCCGCTCACGACCGCGGCGGGTGGGACGGAGGGATTTGGCCCGGGCGCGCGATGGCGGCTAGAGTGACTCCTCGGTTCGACCGGCGCTCGTAGCTCAACGGATAGAGCATCTGACTACGGATCAGAAGGTTGGGGGTTCGAGTCCCTCCGAGCGCGCAGCAGACAGCCCCTGGCCAGCAGGCCAGGGGCTGTCGTCGTCCTCGGGTGTGTCGTCTCCGGGCTGCCGGGTCAGCGGGCCCCCGCACCGGTCAGTGCGTCGGCGAGCTCACGGCCGCACCGACGGGCGTGCTCCTCGGCGTTCGCCCGCAGCTCGGCGGCGGCGTCGGTGAAGGCGTCCAGGGCCGGGTTGGTGCCGACCAGCGTGAACGGGCGCTCGACCACCCGCAGGTCGAGACCCCAGACGTCGCCGAGCACGCGGCACAGCCACGCCGTCGAGTGGTCCCAGCCGTGCTTGGGCGTCCCCGGGCCGTAGTTGCCGCCGAGCACCGTCACCAGCGTCGCCGGCTTGCCCTGCAGCGCCGTCCCCTGCGGGTCGATCCGCGGGTCGGTGTAGGCCAGGTCGAACCAGGTCTTGAAGTGCTGGGAGACGCCGTAGTTGTAGAGCGGCACCGTGAAGAGGAGGGCGTCGGCCCCGACCAGCTCGTCGGCGAACGTCGTCGCCAGCGCGCGGGCCTCGCGCTGGCCGGGGGTGCGCTCCTCCTCGGCGACGAAACCGCCGGTGACGGCGTCCTGCCAGGCGGTGGCCGGCACCGGGGAGGCGGCGAGGTCGCGGCGCACGACGTCGGCCCCGGGACGGGCGGCGGTCCACTCGGCCTCGACGAGGTCGCCGAGGGCACGGCTGGCGCTGGTGGTCGGGAAGATGCTGGCATCCAGGCGGAACAGGGTCATGTCACTCCGATCGTCTTTGTGTAGTCGCTCAGAAAATCATAGCGACTCGACGGAGACTAGCACGGGTAGGATGGCCTCATGACCGAGACCGAGCACGCGCGGTGTGACGCTGCCGTCACGCTCGCGTTCAGCGTGCTCGGCAAGCGCTGGAACGGGATGATCCTCAGCACGTTGAGCGACGAGCCGCTCTCGTTCGCCGTGCTGCGGCGCGCGGTGGGTGGGATCAGCGACGCCGTCCTGTCCGACCGGCTGACCGAGCTCGCCGGGGTGGGGCTGGTGTCACGAGAGGTGAACCCGGGTCCGCCGGTGTCGGTGAGCTACGCGCTGACCGAGGCGGGCCAGCGGCTCGTCCCGGTGCTCGACCAGCTCGGACGCTGGGCCGCGGAGAACCTGCGCAGCTGTTGACCGGTGCCCGGGCTCAGGCGCCCGGGGCCGAGGCGACGACGACCGGACGGGCCGGGCCCCGTCGGACGCGCGGACGCCGACGGGCGCGCAGCCGCTCCGCACGCAGCAGCATCGCGGCGTCACCTTCCAACGAGCCGATGGTGGTGAGAGCACCCGCGACGGTGAGGTCGCCGCAGTGCCGGGCGGCGGCGTCGTCGGCGATCAGCTCGACGAGCATCCCGCTGACCCGCTCCAGCTCGCGCGGTCCGGGCAGCAGCGGCACGCAGGCCGCGTTCAGCCGGGCCAGCCGCAGCAGCAGCGGGTGGTGCAGCCGCAGGTGGGCCTGCTCGTGCAGCACCACCGCGCGCAGCTCACCGGCGTCCAGCGAGCGGGCCAGACCGCTGGAGACCAGGACGCGGTGCCGGCAGCCGACCGCCCGGGCCCGTCCCGGCAGTGCGCAGGCCACCGCCCGCGGTGACTCCACCACGGTGATCGAGGTGCCGTCGGCCACCGCCCGGTGGATGCCGTGCTCGGCTTCGAGCGTGCTGAGCCCCCGCCGGGCCCGGCGCTCGTCCCGGGCGAGCCGGCGGTACTGGGTGGTGACGACGACGCCCACCACGCCGGCCACCGCGAGCACCACCCAGAGCAGCACCACGGCCTGCACCGAGACCCAGCCCGCACGCTCGGCGGTGGAGCGTGCGACCAGCACGGCGGCCAGCCACATCGCCGCCACGAAGCTGGTGGCGGCACCGGCCAGACCGGTGTGCAGGGCGACCTGCCAGAGCCCGAGGCACAGCCCGGGACGGTCGAAGCGCCACACCCCGCGGGTGAGCAGCCGCGGGGCCAGCACGGCCATCGCGGCGGCGTAGGCCAGCGGCAGACCGATCAGCAGCAGACCCGCGAGGACGTCCACCTCAGGTCCCCGACGCCGGCCGCTGCAGCGCGTCCCGCAGCGCGGCGACGTCCTGCGGGTCGAGGCTGCCGGCGAACTTCAGCAGGGCCGCGGTCCGGTCGCTGGAGTCGGCCAGCGTGGCCAGCATCGCCTCGCCGGTGTACTCCGACTCCGAGCGGGCCGGGCGGAACCGCACCCCACGGGTGCCCTCGCCGACGCGGACCACCTCACCCTTGACCCGCAGCCGCTCCAGGGCGGTGAGCACGGTGGTGAGGGCCGGGGTCGCGCCGGGCAGCCGGGGGAGCAGCTCCTGGGCGGTCAGCGGCTGCTCGCTCTGCCAGAGGGTGCGCAGCACCGCGGTCTCGAGCTCGCCGCGGGCCCGTCGTCGTGCGCTGGTCATCAGCCACCCCCGGGCCGCAGGGTAGCGCCACCGCGGGGGCGACGCCGACGCGCGCACCGTGGACAATGATCGACGTGGACACCGACGTGGTCGTGGTGGGAGCGGGTCTGGCCGGGCTGGTCGCCACCGTCGAGCTGGCTGCCGCGGGCCGCCGGGTGACGGTCGTCGACCAGGAGCCAGAGGCCTCCCTGGGTGGGCAGGCCTGGTGGTCGTTCGGCGGGCTGTTCCTGGTCGACTCGCCCGAGCAGCGCCGGCTCGGGGTCCGCGACTCCGCGGCGCTGGCGCTGCGGGACTGGATGGGTAGCGCCGCCTTCGACCGCGACTCCGACCACTGGCCGCGGCGCTGGGCCGAGGCCTACGTCGACTTCGCCGCGGGGGAGAAGCGTTCCTGGCTGCGCGGCCTGGGTGTGCGGTTCTTCCCGGTGGTCGGCTGGGCCGAGCGCGGCGACGGCACCGGCCGCGGGCACGGCAACTCCGTCCCGCGGTTCCACATCGTCTGGGGCACCGGGCCCGGCCTGCTGGAGCCGTTCCTGCGCCGGCTGCACGAGCACGTGGACGCGGGCCGGGTGCGGCTGCTCTTCCGCCACCGGGTCGAGGCGCTCGTGCTCACCGGTGGACGGGTGACCGGGGTGCGCGGCAGCCGGCTGGTGCCCAGCGGCGTCACCCGCGGGGAGGCCAGCCCGCGCGAGGTCGTCGGCGACTTCGAGCTGGCCGCCGACGCCGTCCTGGTCACCTCCGGCGGGATCGGCGGCGACCTCGACCTGGTCAGCCGCAGCTGGCCCGACCGGCTGGGCGGGCCGCCGCAGCGGATGGTGGCCGGCGTCCCCGCCTCGGTGGACGGCCGGATGCTCACGGCCGCCACCGCCGCCGGCGCCAGCCTGATCAACCCCGACCGGATGTGGCACTACACCGAGGGCCTGCAGAACCACGACCCGGTGTGGCCCGACCACGGCATCCGGATCCTGCCCGGGCCGTCCTCGCTCTGGGTGGACGGCGCCGGCCGGCGGCTGCCGGCCCGGCTCTACCCGGGCGCGGACACCCTGGCCACGCTGGCCCACCTGCGCGGTACCGGCCACGACCACTCCTGGTTCGTGCTCACCGAGCGGATCCTGGCCAAGGAGCTGGCGCTGTCGGGCTCGGAGCAGAACCCCGACCTCACCGGACGCAACCTCCCGCTGCTCAGCCAGCGGCTGCGGCCCGGGGCGCCCACGCCGGTGCGCCGCTTCGTCGAGGCCGGGATCGACGTCGTCCGCGCACGGGGCGTGACCCAGCTCGCGACCGCGATGAACACCCTCACCGGCGCGGACCTGGTCGACCCCGAGGTGCTGGCGGCCTCGGTCGGCGAGCGGGACGCCGCCGTGATGGACCCGTCCTCGACCGACGCCCAGGCGGTCGGCATCCGCCGGGCCCGCGGCTACCTCGGCGACCGGCTGATGCGGGTCGCCACCCCGCACCGGCTGCTCGACGACGACGCCGGCGAGCTGGTCGCCATCCGGCTGCACCTGCTCAGCCGCAAGACCCTCGGCGGGCTGGAGACCGACCTGCAGGGACGGGTGCTGCGTCCGGGCGGGGAGCCGCTGGCGGGTCTGTACGCCGCGGGCGAGGTCGCCGGGTTCGGCGGTGGCGGGATGCACGGCTACAGCTCGCTGGAGGGTACGTTCCTCGGCGGCTGCCTCTTCTCCGGGCGGCAGGCCGGACGCGCCCTGCGCGGCTGACCCGGTCCGCCCGGCAGCGTGGGCGAGCACCGTCGTCAGCCGACGTCGACGGCGACGACGCCGACCGGCTCGGTGAAGCGGTCCAGCCGGACGGCCACCGCCAGGTCCCAGCGCCCGGCGAGGGGGACGTCGACCGGTCCGCGGTACTCACCCGGGGTGCCGGTGGGCTCCAGGCGGGTCTGCAGCGGGCCGACCTGGCCGGGCAGGGTCAGCGACACCGTCGGCGGCTGCTCCACCTCGACCGGCCCCGCGTCGTCGCGCAGCTCCACCGCCACCTCGTTCGGGCCGCGCCGCGCCGGGCTGAGCAGCACCTCGGCCTCGACCTCGCCGAGGTCGAGGCGCTGCGGGGCCGGCGCGACGGCGACGGTCGGAGAGCCGTGCCCGCCGTGGTCGTCTGGCACCGGGCTGGCCGAGGTGAGCACACCGGTGAAGACCGCCACGGCCGCGAGCAGCGCCACCTCGTCGACCATGCTGCGGCGCAGCCGGGGAGCCACCTCGGGGGCCTCCCCGCGCCGCAGCCGGGGCACCAGGACGAGACGGTTCCAGCCAGCGATCGCCAGCACCGCCGCCACCAGGGCGAGCTTGACCACCAGCGCCCGGCCGTAGGCGGTCTGCAGCACGCCCGACCACCGCTCGAGCACCAGGACGGCCATCGTCGTGCCCGTGGCGGCCAGCACCAGCACCGACACCGCCGCCGCGGTCGAGAAGCGCGACACCACCGTGAGCACGTCGCTGGGTCCCCGCTCCGAGCGCCACCACAGCAGCAGCGCCAGCAGCCCGCCGGACCACAGGGCGCCGGCCAGCACGTGGGCCAGGTCGGCGGCGACCACCAGCCAGGTCGGCTGGTAGGTCCGGGTGTGGCCGACGACGGCCAGCGACGTCACCGCCAGGGCGATCCCGGGCCACCGCACCCACCCGGCCGGCCCTCCGGACCGTGACCCGACGACCCCGAGGACGGCCCCGGCGACCGTCAGCGCCGCCGCGACCCCGCTCGCGCCGCTGGCGGCGTCGAGCAGCCCGCCGCCGAGCAGGGCCGCCGGGTCGGCCGCCTGCACCGCCAGCCACTCCAGCGGGACGGCCAGCACGGCACCGGCGCCGGCCACCAGGGCGGCGAGGGGCACCGCCCGGCCCGGTCGGCTCTCCCGCAGCACGAGCGTCCGCACCAGCACCAGACCGACGAGGGCCAGCACGCCACCGTAGGTGAGGGCCCGCGCGCCGGTGAGGAGCAGCTCCGCGACCGGGGCTCCGTCCTCGGCCGGGACCGGCGGTGCCTCGGGGCTGGGCGCCCCCACCGCGAACCCGAGCACCCCGCTGACGGGGTGCGCGTCGGCCGAGACCACCCGCCAGGACAGCAGCCAGCTGCCCTCGGCGAGCCCGGTCGGCAGCGTGACGACGACCGTCCCGTCGACCGCCCGGGCGCCGAGCACCACCGTCGACCCGTCGACGCCCACCAGCCGCACCCCTTCCACGGCCGGGGTCACCGGCTCGTCGAAGACCAGCCGGACGTCGCTCGGCGCGGTGGCCAGGACGGTCCCGGGCGCCGGGTCGCTGGACAGCAGGCTGGCGTGCGCCGAGGCGGGAACAGCCGGCACCGCCACCAGGGCGACCAGCCCCAGCAGCACCGCCACCAGCCAGCGGAGCGCGGCCCGACGGGCCGCGGCGGCTCGCCGGCGCCGGGCGTTCACGGCCTCCGCGTGCGCACGAGGGCGGTCACGCCGGCGGCCAGGCCGGCGAGCCCGGCCACCAGGCCCGCGACGCCCAGGCCCACCGCGAGCCCGGAGCCGTCGGAGGTCGTGGCCGCGGCCGGGTCGGTGCCGGGCGTCTCCGCGGGTGCCTGACCGCCCGCGCCGTCGGAGGGTGCGTGCCCGCCCCCCTGCTCGGCCGCCACCACCGCCAGCGTAGGAGCCGGGGAGTCGAGGGCGTCGGGGTCCTGCCCCTCAGCGGCCACCTGCACCCAGGCGTTCTCGCCCTGCTCGCAGGTCTGCACCGCCGGGAAGGCCATCGTGGTGCCCGCGGCGTCGGCGGGCAGCTGCAGCGACACCTGGAAGGTCTCGAGGTAGCCGTCCGGCACGGGCTCGTCGGGGGTGAAGCGCAGCTCGCCGACCCGCTCGGTCAGCTGGTTGCCGTGGCTGTCGGTGACCGGCGGGTCGAGTTCGACCATGACCTTCTCCACCTCCCAGCCCGGCTTGAGCTGCGGCGCGGCGGCGTCGATGCCCTCGGGCACCTGGACGGTGAGCCCGGTGGTGGGGGAGTCGCCGCAGCCGTGGGAGAAGGCGAAGGTCAGCGTGGTGTAGCTGCCGGCCGCCGCGCTGCTGCCCGACACCGTCACGTGGGCCGTGGCGGTGCCGGCGGCTCCGGCCCACAGGGCCGTCCCGGCGAGGAGGGCGAGGACGGGCAGGGCGGCACGGCGGGGGTTCGGCATGGCGACCTCTCGGGATCGGGAGACGGCAGGGAGCAGGTCAGGTGAGGAGCACCGGTGCCACCATGGCGGCCATCCCGGCCCCCATCGCGACGTGGGCGAGGTGCCAGGCGGGCGGGCGCCGCCCCGGGGTGCGGCGGAGCAGGGGGACGGTGGCGCGTACCGAGAGCGCGGTGCCGGCGAGCAGCAGGGCGAGCAGGACGGCACCCGGCAGCACCCAGGACGCCGGCGCGGCGCCGCCGCCGTGCAGGTGCGGCATGGCCAGCAGCATCCACACCATCGCCAGCATCATCGCGACGTGCAGCCAGTGCAGCCACGGGCCGCCGTCGGTGTGCTCGAGGTGGCGGGGCGGGCGTCCGGGTGGCAGCACCGCCATCAGCAGGAACCACACCGAGGCGGCGGCGAAGACGAGCACCTGGGGCAGCACCAGACGTCCCATCCCGGCCGGCCACGCCATCCCGACCATCGCCAGGCTCATCGCGGCGTGGCAGCCGTCGCAGACCCGGTCGGCCCAGCTCCCACCTCGTACCCCGTGCAGGACGAACCAGACGGCGGTGACGGCGAAGAGGACGGAGAGCACGACCCGCAGGCCCACGTCCTCGACCATCGCCGCCCCCGCTTCTCTACAACTTGTCGAGAAGCACTCTAGCGGCGTCCGTGCCGACCCGCGCAACCCGCGCCGGGAGGCCGGCGCGGGCGCGGGCCGGGCTCACTGCCCGTGGGCGTTGGGCGCCCGCCAGGCCCGCTCGAAGGGCAGCCGCCACCCGTGCGGGGCGATCAGCTGGTGGATCGCGTTCGGGCCCCAGGTGCCCGGCGCGTAGGGCCGCACCGGCGGCGGGTCGTCCAGCAACGGCTGGGAGAGGTCCCACAGCCGCTCGATGCCCTCGGCGGTGGTGAACAGGGTGCGGTCGCCGCGCATCGCGTCGTAGATCAGCCGCTCGTAGGCCTCGAGCACGTGCCGCGAGTCCGACACCTCGTGCATGGCGAACTGCATCGACAGCTTGTCCAGCTTCAGCCCGGGCCCGGGCCGCTTGCCGTAGAACGACAACGACATCCGCGCGGAGTCGGCCAGGTCGAAGGTGAGGTGGTCCGGCCCGTGCCGGCCGACGCCGGAGTCGGCGGGGAACATCGACTTGGGTGGCTCACGGAAGGCGATCGAGATGATCCGCGCGCCCTCGGCCATCCGCTTGCCGGTGCGCAGGTAGAACGGCACCCCGGCCCAGCGCCAGTTGTCGATGAGCACCTTGAGCGCCACGAAGGTCTCCGTCTGGGAGTCCGCCGAGACGCCGGGCTCGTCGGTGTAGCCGATGTACTGCCCGCGGACGACGTCGGCGGGGTTGATCGGCAGCATCGAGCGGAAGACCTTGTTCTTCTCGATGCTGATCGCCGCCGCCTCCAGCGCCGTCGGCGGCTCCATCGCCATGAACGCCAGCACCTGGAACAGGTGGGTGACGACCATGTCGCGGAAGGCGCCGGTGCCCTCGTAGAAGCCCGAGCGGCCCTGCAGCGACAGCTCCTCGGGGACGTCGATCTGCACGTGGTCGATGAAGGTGCGGTTCCAGATCGGCTCGAACAAACCGTTGGCGAAGCGGAAGGCCAGGATGTTGAGCGCGGCCTCCTTGCCCAGGAAGTGGTCGATCCGGAAGATCTGCTGCTCGTCGAAGACCGCGTGCAGCCGGGCGTTGAGGGCCCGGCTGGAGGCGGCGTCCATCCCGAACGGCTTCTCCATGATGATCCGCGAGCCCTCGACCAGGTCGGCGTCGCGCAGGGTGGCGACGACGTCGACGGCGGCCTTGGGCGGCACGCTGAGGTAGTGCAGCATCCCGCACGGCCCGATCTCCTCCCGCACCTCGCCGACCACCCGGGCCAGCTCGGCGGGGCCGTGCGCGGTGCTGACGTAGCGCAGCCGGCGGGCGAAGTCGGCCACCACCTCGTCGGGATGACGACGGCCGAAGTCGCCGACGGCCGCCACCGCGAGCTCGCGGAAGCGCTCGTCGTCGAGCTCGTCGAGGGAGGCGCCGATGATGCGCAGGTCGGGCACCAGGCCGGAGCTCACCAGGTGCAGCAGCCCGGGGAGCAGCTTGCGGCGGGCCAGGTCACCGGTGGCACCGAAGAGGACGATCAGCTGGGTGTCGCTCACGAGCCGAACGCTAGGCCGTCCACATGTCGCCCGGGTGACGGGGCGGCGGCAGGTCGGGCAGCCATCTGGGGCGGGCCGGCGACGAGCCCGTCGGACGCGGTTGGCAGAGTGGGCGCATGAGGCTGCCCTCCCTGCACCTGCTGGTCCTGCGGTCCACGGCCACGCTGGTGCTCTCCGCGCTGATCGCCCAGGTCGGCTGGGCCGCCGCCGGGCTCGGTGACGACCGGTCCTACCTCGGTGTGCACGGCTGGTTCGCCTGGGCGGTGGTGGCGATCTGCCTGCTGAGCGCGGTGGTCTACGTCGTGCTGCGGCGCAGCGCCGGGCCGGTGCTGGTCTCGCTGGCGGTGGTGACGGCCGTCCTGCCGCTGGTGCAGGTGGGCCTGGCCCAGGCCGAGCTGATCTCGCTGCACATCTTCGTCGGCGTCCTCACCGTGATGGTCGGCACCGCGCTGACGTCGTGGACCTACCGCCACCAGCTGCCCGAACGGACCCAGGCGCCGCGATGAGTCCGCCGGTCGCCGGGGGTCTCACCCGGCGACCGCACCACCGAGAGGACCGCACCATGTCGTTCCAGGCCTACCTCGACAAGGCCGAGGAGAAGACGGGGCTCACCCCGCAGCAGCTCGTCGACCGCGCCCACGAGCGCGGCTACGGGCCCGACACCAAGGCGGGGGAGATCCTCACCTGGCTGGCCGAGGAGCACGGTCTGGGCCGCGGCCACGGGATGGCCCTGGTGCAGGTCATCAAGAACGGCCCGGAGATCAGCGCCAAGCACGTCGGCTCGGACGGGGCGCACCGCGACGAGTCGACCACGCTCCGGCTGGACGGGATCGCCGCCCGCGATGCTGCCGGCTGACCGGGCCCGGACGCACCGCGCCGCCGGTCCCGGCCTCCCGGAGGAGACGGGACCGGCGGCACGCGGTCGGCTGGCTCGACCAGCGGTCACTTGAGGGCGCCGCTGGTGACCGAGCCCTGCAGCTGGCGCTGGAAGATGACGTACACGACCAGCACCGGCGCGATGGTGATGATGACGGCGGCGAACAGACCGCCGAAGTCGATCTGGTAGCCGATCGCCCCGGCGTAGGAGGCCATCCCCTGGGTGAGCACCCAGTTGTCCTGGTTGGTGTTGATCGCCACCGGGATGAGGAACTGGTTCCACAGCCCGAGGAAGTTGAAGATCGCCACCGAGGCGAGCCCCGGACGGGCCATCGGCAGCATCACGCTGAAGAAGGTCCGCCAGTCCCCGCAGCCGTCGATGGCCGCGGCCTCGGCGATCTCCTGCGGCAGCGTCCGGAAGAACGCGTACAGGAAGAACACGGTGAACGGCAGCGCGAAGGCCACGTAGGTGAGGATCAGCCCGGGCAGGGTGCCCAGCAGGCCCATGTCCCGCAGGATGTTGAACAGCGGCACGATCGCCAGGAACACCGGGAAGGTCAGACCGGCCAGCATCAGGTAGTAGATGATCCGGCGACCCGGGAACTGGTAGCGGGCCAGCACGTAGGAGCACATCGCCCCGAGCAGCATCACCAGGAACAGCGACGCCGCCACCACGATCACCGAGTTGAGGAAGTACCGGCCGATACCGGCCTCGTTCCAGGCCCGGACGTAGTTCTCGAACTGCCAGCTCTCCGGCAGCGCGAACGGCGACCCGCTGATGATCTCGCTCGACGTCTTGAACGACGACAGCAGCGACCACAGCAGGGGCACGACGATGATGACCGTCCAGATGATGAGGACGGCGTGCGAGACGACGGCGATCACCCGGTCGCTGCCGGTGAGCCGGGAGCCGGTGCGGGTGGCGACCGGGGCCGGGCCGGTGGACGGGTCGGTCGAGGCGCGGGCGGCCTGCACGGTGCTCACTGGTAGCCCCCTTCCTTCTCGGCGCCGGTGAGCCGGTTGACGAGGAACACGAGCGCGGCGAAGGCCAGCGTGACCAGTGCGAGCACCACGCCCATCGCCGAGGCCAGGCCCCACTTGTTGGCCACGAAGGCGGTGTCGAACAGCTCCTGCGACATCACCCAGGTGGCCCGGTCCGGCCCGCCCTGCGGGTTGAGCGCCCGCATGTAGACGAAGGCGTCGAGGGCCAGGATGCCGAGGTAGATCCAGGCGGTCTGCACGTTGTCGCGGATCAGCGGGATGGTGATGGTGACGGCGGTGCGGAAGCGTCCAGCGCCGTCGAGGCGGGCTGCCTCGAAGATCGACGGGTCCACCCCGCGGATGGCGGCGATGAACAGCACCATGTAGAAGCCGACCATGCTCCAGACGATGACGAAGATCGTCGCGCCCATCGCGGTGCGCGGGTCACCCAGCCACGGGAAGGACTCGAAGGCGCTGAAGCCGAGCGTGGTGAGGAACCCGTTCACCAGGCCACCGCGCGGGTTGTAGACCATCCCCCAGATGAGGCCGATGACGATGGCCGGCACCACGTAGGGGAAGAACGAGATCACCCGGTAGAAGCTCGACCCGCGCAACCCCTTCACCTCGCCGTTGCTGGCGCCGCCCACGGTGACGATGCTGGCCAGCGCGAGGCTGAGCACCAGCGTCACCAGCGGCAGCACGATGACGAGGATGATGTTGTTGCGCAACGCCGTGAGGAACGCGTCGTTGGTGAAGATCTGGGCGTAGTTGCGGAACCCGATGTACTCGAAGTCCCGGCTGAAGCCGCCCCAGTTCGTGAACGAGATCTGCACGGCCTGGATGAACGGGCTCAGCACCAGGACCGCGTAGATCGCCAGCGGGACACCCAGGAACACCGCGAAGAAGCTGATCCGCCCGAACGTCAGGTTGCGCCGGTTGCGGGTGAACCAGCTCCGCGGCCGGCCCGCGGGGGCAGGAGCGCCCCCGGGGCCGGCCTGGGTCTGGACGAGGGTCACGACACCTCGATCTTCTCGACCGAGTCGTCCTCGCGGACGGCGTCGGTGATGCCCTGCAGGTCCGACGTCAGCTGCGCGGCGTCGATGGAGCCGTCCAGGAAGCTGTTCCACACCACCAGCTGGTCCTGGTTCATGCCGTAGGTGCTGACGAAGTTGTAGGTGAACACCGAGGACGCGTTGGCCAGCATCTGGGTCTGCGACACCAGCGCGGTCGAGCCGAAGCCGTCCTCGGGGACGGTGCCCTGGACGATCGTCGGGGCCAGCTTCTGCTGGGCGAAGTTGGTCGCCGCCTCCTGGCTGAGCATGGCCCGCAGCAGCTCCTTGCCGCCGGCCACGTTGGCCGCCTGGCTCGGGACGATGTAGGGCTCGCCCGCGGTGCTGTGCAGCGCGTCGGCCATCTGCGCGGTCGCGGGATCGACCACGAGGCCGGGGAAGCCCATCATCTCGAAGCCCTCGGCCGTCTGGTCCTTCATCTCGTTCTCGATCCAGGCACCCGACGGGTAGAGCAGCGCGAGCTGCTCGTTGCTCCACTGGGCCTGGGCCACGGTGAACTGGGTGCCCGCGCCACCGGGGGCGAAGTAGCCCTCGCTGACGGCCTGCTCCATCTTGGCGAAGACGTCCTGGACGGCCTGCTTGGACCAGCAGTCCGGCTCCAGGTTCTCCAGCGCCAGCCGGACCTCGTCGCCGCCCTGCATGATCGCCGACTCGATCGCCATGGTCTGGTAGTAGGTCGCCGCCTCACGGCCCCAGACGAAGAGGTACTTGCCCTGCTCCTTGGCCTGGGCGCCCAGCTCCAGCGCCTCGTCCCAGGTGGTGGGGACGCTCCAGCCGTTCTCCTCGAACAGCGAGGAGGAGTACCAGACGCCGTAGACGGTGAGCACGTAGTTGATCGCGGCCAGCTTGTCGCCGAAGGTGCCCGGCGCCAGCACGCCCTCGTAGAGGGTGTCGCGGATGGTGGTGCCCTCGTAGTTCGGCGCGTCGATGACGTCGGTGAGGTCCTCGAGCTGGTCGAGGATGGTGTTGAACCCGATCTGCTGCGCACCGGAGTTGTCGATGAGGTCCGGCGGGTTGCCGCCGGCGAAGCGCGGCTGCAGCTCGGTGGCGATCGCTGTGGAGGGCGAGACCTCCGGGGTGACGCCGGTCGGGCCGGCACCCATCACACCGGCGGCGAACTCGACGTAGTCGACGCCGTAGCCGCCGTTGAAGATGACCGCGTCGACGGTGCTGCCCTCGGCCACGCCGAACGGGTTCTCAGCACTCACCTCCCCGCCGCCGGTCTGGGGGGCCGGCTCCTCGCCGCCGCCGCCGCCCGTGGCGCACGAGGCGAGGGCGCCGCCGAACGGCACCATCGCCGCGGCGACCAGCGAGCCGCGCAGGAAGTCCCGGCGGCGGAAGTTCGGGTTGCTCATGTTCATGCCTTCCGTGGTGTGGTGGTTGTGCTGACCTCGTGCTGCCGGGTCCCGCGTGGCGTCCATGCCGTGGAGCGGGCAGATGCAGGAGGACTGGGGTGGTTCAGGGTGGACCGCGGGGCGCGGCGGTGGGGGGCCACCGCCACCGCCGTCGCGGCCAGGGAGCTGGTGGCCCGGGTGTAGTTCTCCTGGGCCACCAGGAGGTAGAGCAGGTCGAGCACCAGCAGCTGGACGTGCTTGGCCGCCAGGTCGTCGGGCTGCAGGAACCGGCCGAAGGCCGACGTGGTGATCGACAGGTCGGCACCGGCCGCGGCCGGGGAGCTCGGGTTGTTGGTGATCGCCACGGTGAACGCGCCGCTGCGGCCGGCCTGCTCCAGCATCTGGATGGTGGCCTCGGTGCGCCCGGTGTTGGAGATCGCCAGCGCGACGCAGTCGGCGTCCTGCAGCGCGGCGCTGGTCAGCCCGTTGTGCAGCTCCGACCAGTGGTGGCAGCTGATCCCGATCCGGTACAGCCGGCCCTGCAGCTCGGCGGCCATCACGGCGCTGCCGCCGATGCCGTAGATGTCGAAGTGCCGGCAGGAGGCGATCCGCCGGGCCGCCTCGGCCATCAGCCCGAGGTCGAGCTGGTCGGCCGTCTGCTGCAGCGAGCGGGTGTGGGTGCCGATCAGGGTGTCCAGCACCACCCGCGGCTCGTCGTCGGGGTGGAACTCCTGACCGATGTCGGTCTGCCACGACGACGCGCTGTCGCGGCCGATGTCGGAGGCGACCGCGACCCGGAACGGGACGTAGCCGGCGAAGCCGAGCAGCCGGCAGAAGCGGGTGACGGTGGCCGCGGACGTCCCGGTCTCCTCGGCCAGCTCCACGATCGAGTACTCCAGCGGGGTGCGCGGGTGCTCGAGCAGGAAGTTCGCGATCTTGACCATGGCCGCCGACATCTCCGGCAGGGCACGGTGGATGCGGCTCATCACGCTCGGCGAGCTGTCGCCCGCCGTCACCGCCCCCTGCGTTCCCATGAAAATCCTTTTTGCCAGTCGTCGATCGATCGGAAACTATTCTTTTCAGTGGTTACCGGTCAAGACCTGCGGGTGACGAGTAGGTAACGAATGCGCCGCCCCTCCCCGGCCGGCCCCGGGCGCCGGCGGGGAGCGGACGAGCGGGGTCAGAAGCCGGTGATGCTGTACGGCCGGGACGGCAGGTGCACCAGCTCGGCGAAGGTCCGCAGCGCGTCCGGGCTGCCCTCCAGGCGTCCCGCCCGGGCCAGCGTGGGTGCGGTGACGCCGCCGAGGTAGAGCGAGGCCAGCGTGTCGACGTCGAGGGTGACGTCGGCCGGTGCCGTGCTCGCCTCCACCGAGGCGCGTCCGTCCGCGACGTCCAGGGCCCAGCGTCCGCCGGCCAGGCCGAGCGGGTCGCGCAGCTCGAGCACGCAGGACCCGGAGCCGGACCACTCCCGCCCCTCCAGCGCGCCCACCGGGTCGAGCACGCGCAGCCAGATGAGGTCCTCCAGCCGGGTCACCGAGTACAGCCGTGGGTCGGCCAGGGCGAACTCCAGCGGGTCCTCCATCGGGGCGCGGCGGAAGCTCACCCGCTCCACCAGGTCGACCGAGGCGAGGAACTGCCACAGCCCGAGGTAGGCGTCGCTGCTGGTCGCGACCAGGTCGTGCACCTTGAGCTCGCGGCTGCGGTCGGTGCGCTCGACCCGGTAGCTGACGTAGCCGTCCACCTCGCCGGACGGGTCGTGGTGCACCGCGCCGCGGCGGGCGTGGTCGACGTCGAGCATGTCGTCGTCGAAGGTGCCGGCAGAGAGGTCGCGGTAGTGGTTCGGCCGGTCGACCGAGCCCCGCGTGGTGGCGTGGAAACGCCGGAAGACGTCGCTGAAGAGGTCGGCGTGGCCGTGCGGGTCGACCATCTCGACCCGGCCCGACGCCTCGTCGCGCAGGGCGAAGCGGCGGGAGGTGTCGAGGGCGATGTGGCGGCACCAGGTGGCCGCGCCGAAGCCGAACCGGCCGTAGATCGAGCCCTCGCTGACCGTCAGGGCGGCCATCGACAGACCGCGGTCCTTGGCCTCGCGCAGGTCGGTCGTCATCATCTGGCGCAGCAGCCCGCGCCGGCGGTGGCTGGGGCGCACGGTGACGTCGGTGATCATGTGCAGGTCGAGCAGCTGCCCGGCGCCGGTGTTGAGGGTCTTGTCGAAGCTGGTGAAGGTGGCGACCGGCATGTCGGGGCCGAGGGCGCCGGTGGGCACCTCGTCGAGGTAGACCCCGCGCAGCACCATCTCGTCGCGGACCATGCCCTCCGCCCACACCCGCAAGCCGGCGCCGCGGATCCGGGCGTCGAGGAACCCCATGGCCACGGCCTGCATCCACTGCTCGACCCTCGGGTCGAGGTGTTCGGGGTCAGGGTCGGGTCCGAGGACCTCGGCGGCGTTCAGGGCTCTGAGCTGGTAGTCCACCCAGGGGAGGGTAGCGGTCAGTACGCTGGCCGGCGATGAGCCTGGATCCGACCTCGTGGGGCTGGCCGTTCCCCGCGACGGCCGCGGCCCTGTTCGTCGTCGCCTTCCTCCGCGCCGGCGCCACCCACGTGCTCGGCCGGGCGCTGCGCCGCGGAGCCGAGCACAGCCGGCTGGCCCGGCTGCTCGAGCGTCCGGGCTACCAGCGTGCCGAGCGGCTGGTCGACCGGTGGGGCTCGCCGGCGGTCGCCCTCAGCTTCCTCACCGTCGGTCTGCAGACGCTGGTCAACCTCGCCTCGGGGGTCACCCGGATGAGCTGGTGGCGCTACCTGCCGGGGTTGGCGGTGGGGGCGGTGCTGTGGGGTCTGCTGTACGCCGGCGTCGGCTTCGCGGGGTTCGCCGCCTTCGTCGAGCTGTGGCGGCGCTCGCCGGTGCTCGCGGTGGGCGCGCTGGTGGCGCTCGGCGTGGCGGTGGCGCTGCTGCTGGTGCGGCGCCGCGCGCACTCGGCCGCCTGATCTCGCGGCGCGGGGGCGTCCGTCCGGTCGGTAGCCTGCCGGGGTGACCGAGCGCAGCGAGCCACTGCCCACCCCCGACTGGGAACCCGTCGAGGGGTTCGAGCTCACCGACATCACCTACCACCGCTCGGCCTCGGTGCCGGCGGTGCGGGTGGCCTTCGACCGGCCCGAGGTGCGCAACGCCTTCCGCCCGCACACCGTCGACGAGCTCTACCGGGTGCTCGAGCACGCCCGCACCAGCTCCGACGTCGGCTGCGTCCTGCTCACCGGGAACGGGCCCTCGCCCAAGGACGGCGGTTGGGCCTTCTGCAGCGGCGGCGACCAGCGGATCCGCGGACGTTCGGGCTACACCTACGCCGAGGGCGACGAGCCGGCCGACCCGACGGCCCCGAACCCAGCAGCACTGGGGCGGCTGCACATCCTGGAGGTGCAGCGGCTGATCCGGATGATGCCCAAGGTGGTGATCGCGCTGGTCAACGGCTGGGCCGCCGGCGGCGGGCACAGCCTGCACGTGGTGTGCGACCTCACCCTGGCCAGCCGCGAGCACGCCCGCTTCAAGCAGACCGACGCCGACGTCGGCTCCTTCGACGGTGGCTACGGGTCGGCCTACCTCGCCCGTCAGGTGGGGCAGAAGTTCGCCCGCCAGATCTTCTTCCTCGGCGACGTCCACGACGCCGAGGACGGCCTGCGGATGGGCATGGTCAACGAGGTCGTCCCGCACGAGGAGCTGGAGGCCGTCGGCCTGGACTGGGCCCGCCGGATCTGCGCCAAGAGCCCGACTGCGCAGCGGATGCTCAAGTACGCCTTCAACGCCGTCGACGACGGCATGGTCGGCCAGCAGGTCTTCGCCGGCGAGGCCACCCGGCTGGCCTACATGACCGACGAGGCCGTCGAGGGTCGCGACGCCTTCCTGCAGAAGCGCGCCCCCGACTGGTCGGCCTTCCCCTACTACTACTGACCCCCTCCCGGCGAGGCGCCGGCGTCCACCCCCGGGGCCCGTGTATGTCATCGCGGTCACGTCCGGCGTGTCGCGGCGTGTCGCGCCCGCCCAGGACCACCGCGAACACGTTCCCAGGGTCTTCCCTGCGCACGCCCCTTGGGGCTCCCGGGTCGGAGCCAGCTCAGCGGCCCGCACCCGCGCCGGCCTCGGCGTCGGCCCATCTCGACCGGGACGGACGCCGATCCCTGAGAACGTGTCGGTAGCGGCTGCTCGACCGGCCGACACGCCGCGACACGCCGGACGTGACCGCGATGACATACACGGGCGCAGGGCGTGTGCACCGATGTTCACTTCCGCCCGGCGGAGGGATCGCTGACCTAGCGTCACAGCCTCATCGTCGAGGACGTCGGAGGACCCATGCCCGCCACACCACAGCCCCTGCTGCCCCGCCGCGCCCGGCTGGCCACGCTGGTCGGCGCGGTGCTGCTCGCCCTGGCGGCGGTGCTCTCCCCGCTGCCGGCGGCGGCCGTCCCGCCGGCGCTGACCAACGGTGACTTCTCCGAGGTGGGCGCGGACGGCGTGCCGGTCGGCTGGGGCACCTGGCGACCGGCCGGCACCGCGACCGTGACGGTCGACCCCGACGGCGGGCCGTCCGGAGGACCGGCGGTGTCGCTCACCTCCACCTCCGGCAGCACAGCGCGGATCGCCCTCACCCAGCGGGTGCCGGTGGACGGCCAGACCGCCCGGCTGCTGACCCTGCGGGGGCAGGTGCGCGGCGACGGGCTGACCGGCGGGTTCAGCATGGTCCGGGTGCAGGGCTACGACGCCTCGGGTGCGGTGGTGCTGCCAGTGGCCCGCGGCCCCTACCTCACCGGCACCTTCGACTGGCGCCCCTTCGAGACGACGGTCGAGCTGCCCGCGACGACCGCGCGGCTCTCGGTCGAGCCGATGCTCGACCGGTCGGCCGGCTCGATCTCCTTCGCCGACCTGACGCTCGGTCCGGCCGACGGCCGTCCGCGCCTGGAGGCCGGGGTGACCGGGGCCGGGGTGACCGAGCTGCGCTGGAGCTTCGGTGAGGAAGCCGGGGAGCAGGTCGTCGGCTACCGGGTGCACCGGGCGGAGGGCACCCAGGCGCCCGAGCCGACCGAGGCCACCGTGCTGCGTCCCGCCGCCGCCCAGACCACCGCCGACGACACCGTCCGCCCCGGCGCGACCTACACCTACCTGGTGACCGCGCGCGACGCCGCCGGCGCGACCGTGGCCTCGACCCGTCCGGTCACCGTCACCGCACCAGCCTCGTTCACCTCCCAGCAGCAGATCGCCACCCTGGCCGCCATCGACACCGGCGGCACCGCCCACGTCGCCTGGTCGCTGCCGGCCGGCACCCCGACCGCCGGTCTGGTGCTCGTGCACGGCGGACGGAGCGAGCCGCTGTCCGGCGACTCCGGCACCGTCGACGTCCCGGCAGCGCCCGGCGACGCGTTGCGGCTGGAGCGCGACGGTGAGCTGCTGGCCACGGCCTCGGTGGGACGCGACGAGCACCCGCGGGCCGTCGTCGACGAGGCCGCGCTGCAGGAGCTGCGGAACCACCTCCGGGCCGGTGAGCCGACGGTCACCGGTGCCTGGGAGGCGCTGCTCGGCCGGCTCGGCGGCGACGGGTCGGCCTACCCGACCAACGGCAGCGCCGGGCTGTACCGCGCCCGCGACGCCGCCTTCGCCTTCGCGGTCACCGGCGACGAGGCCTGGGCGCAGGACGCCTACCGCTCGGCGATGGCCGCCGAGGGCTTCATCGTCGACCGCGACACCAACCTCGGGCTCGAGCTGGGCCGGGCCGCGCTGCTGCTCGCCCCGGTCTACGACTGGTCCTACGCCGGGCTGCAGGAGGAGCAGCGCGCCGGGCTGCGCGACCTGGTGCGGCGCACCGCCGACCTGTTCTCGACCTACCACCACGACACCCTCGACGGCGCCGACAAGGCCAGCAACTGGGTCGGCGTGGCGCGGACCACCGAGCTGGCGATGCTGCTGGCCGCCCGCGGCGACGGCGACCTCGGGATGTACGACGAGCGGATCGGCTACCTCGTCGACCAGGTCGCCCAGCACCTCGACGCCGGCTACGGCGACAGCGGCCACACCCAGGAGGGCTGGGACTACCTGCACTACACCGGGCTGTACATGCTGCCCTCGGCCTACCTCGCCCAGGACGCCGGCATCGAGGTGCTGGACGCCCACCTCACCCGGCCGCAGTGGTGGAACCTGGCGCTGCACGTCGCCTCCAGCCGCCCCGACGGCGACGTCGCCCAGTTCGGGGTGGCCGGCCCCTCGGGGCAGGTCGACGGGCTGTTCCCGCTGCTGTTCCCGATCACCCCGGACGGGGCGCTGCCGGGCCTGAAGCACCTCTACGACGAGGTTCAGGGTGTCGACTCGCAGCGGCGTTCCTTCGATGGCGTGCACTCGTTGTGGGCCGCGCTCTACTACCCGACCACCGCGAGCGGCGACCCCGACGACGTCACCCTGCCCGAGGCCCGCCGGGCGCTGCTCGACGACGAGCCCGGCTTCTACGCCTTCCGCAACCGGCTGGCCGACGCCGACGACACGCTGGTGGTCACCTCCAACCGCAACTCCCGGCACAAGGGCTGGTCGGCCGCCGAGACCTTCTCGCTGTCCTGGATGAGCCACGGCACCACCTGGGCCGGTCAGGGCGGCAAGTCCTGGACGTCGCCCCAGCTGTGGAGCAAGCCGCTGGTGGACGGCCAGCTGGAGGCCTACGCCAACCAGTACGAGACCGTCCGCGGTGAGGGTCGGACGGTGGTGTCGCGCGCGTTCGAGGGGCAGGGCGGCGGCTACCTCGAGCTGGACGGCTCGGCCAACTTCGGCGTGCAGCGCGCGTTGCGCAAGCAGGTGGTCGACCTCGCCGAGGGGGACGCCTCCGACGCCGTCGTCGCGATCCACGACAGCTTCGCCGACGACACCGAGCACCGCTGGGACTGGCAGCTGCGCCCGGAGACGGGCGTCACCATCGACGTGCCCGACGCCGCGGCCGACGGCCACCCGTCCTTCACCCTGACCGACGCCGCGGGCACCGTGCTCAGCGGCTTCGTCCTCGGCGAGGGTGTCGAGGTGACCGCGCAGGACGGCACGCTGCGCCTGTCGCGCTCCGGGCGCACCGCCGACTTCCGGGTCGTGCTGGCGACCTCGACCGAGGGTCCGCTGCGGTCCCGCCCCGGGCCCGACGGCACCCTCGTCGTCGACGGCCGGGTGGTCGACCTCGACCGCCTCGACACCGCGGCGCCGTTCCCCGACGAGGTACCGGCCGACGGGGCCTCGAGCGCGCCGGGCCGCGGAGTGCTCTCCACCGACGAGGGCCACGACACCGGCCTGCGCGACGGCTTCTTCTCCCTGACGGCCGACCTGTGGTGGGGCGAGAACGCCAGCCTGGTGCGGCTGTACGAGAACGGCGAGCCGCTGGCGGTCCGCCGGCTGACGCCGAGCACCCCGCAGGCGCAGCGGGTGGTGGTCGAGGTCGCCGGCAGGCCGGACGGCCGCTACACCTACACCGGTGAGCTGGTGAACTCCCGCGGTTCCACCCCGTTGGCCCCGGTCACCGTGGAGGTCAGCGACGCCGCCCCCGGCCGGCCGGTGCTCAGCCACGACGACTTCGACGGCGACGGGAGCTTCCGGCTGACCGCCGACCTGTGGTGGGGGACCAACGCCACCTCCTACCGCTTCCTCGAGGACGGCGTCGAGATCGGCAGCGGGACGCTGGCCGCGGACACCCCGCACGCGCAGCGGGCCAGCGTGGCTGTCGAGGACGCCGAGCCCGGACACCACCGCTACGTGGTCGAGCTGGCCAACCACGCCGGCACGACGCGCAGCGAGCTGCTGGAGGTGGAGGTCCGTGGGCCGAGGCGTTGACGGCCCGCGGGCGCTCGCCGAGGATCGCGCGGTGATCCCGCACGAGCGCCACTCCCTGATCCTGCGGCAGATCGAGCTGCACGGGATGGTCATCACCGCCGAGTTCGCCCACCGCCACGGGGTCTCCGGGATGACCGTGCGGCGGGACCTGGTGGCGCTGGAGGAGAAGGGCCTGCTGGAGCGGGTGCACGGGGGAGCGGTGGCGCCGGCGCCGCACCACCCCACCGCGCGGCGCCGCGGCCCGCTGGCGACCATCGGCATGGTGGTGCCGTCGGCGGACTACTACTACCCCGCGGTGATCCGGGGCGCCCGGGCGGCCGCCGGCCAGCTCGGCATCCGGCTGGTGCTCGGGGTGTCCGGCTACTCCGTGGACCTGGAGACCGAGCAGGTCGGACGGCTGGTGGCCGGCGGGGTGGACGGGCTGCTGGTGACGCCGAGCCGCACCTTCGCCGACGACGGCGCGACCTACCGCCTGCTGGCGGGCGCCGGCGTCCCCGCCGTGGTGGTGGAGCGCTCGCTGGAGGGCGTCGACCCCGGCACCGCGATCGGCTCGGTGCGCAGCGACCACGGCCACGGGGCCGAGCTGGCCGTCCGGCACCTGGTCGAGCGCGGCCACACCCGGATCGCGGTCGCCTGGCGGGCCGGGCCGACCGCCGCTCCGGTGCTGGCCGGGGTCCGGCGGGCGATGGGCGCGTTGTGCCCCGGCGGTGAGACGCTCTCGTTCCCGCTGCTGGGCGCCGCCGCGCCGCCGGCCGACCAGCGGCGCCAGCTGGAGGAGCTGCTCGACCAGGTGCGTGCGGCCGACGTCCGGGCCGTGGTGGTGCTGCCCGACCAGGTGGCGATGGCGCTGGTCGACGTCGCCACCGGACGCGGCTGGCGCGTCCCCGACGACCTGGCGCTGGTGGGCTACGACGACGAGTTCGCCGCGCTGTCGCCGGTGCCGCTCACCGCGGTCGCACCGCCGAAGTTCGACGTCGGCCACACGGCGCTGCGCAGCTGCGTCGACCGGCTGCGGACCGGCCGCGGGCCGGCGGCGCTGACCCGGGTCGACCTGCTGCCGACGCTGGCGGTGCGGGAGTCCTCCTGAGCCGGAGTCAGTGGGCCAGGCCGTAGAGCCGGTCGCCGGCGTCACCCAGCCCGGGCACGATGTAGCCCAGCTCGTTGAGCCGCTCGTCCACCGCGGCGACCACCAGCTCGCAGGGGACGCCGAGGTCGGCCAGCACCTCGCGCAGGTGCTCGATGCCCTCGGGCGCGGCGAGCAGGCAGATGGCGGTGATGTGGTCCGCTCCCCGGCGGACCAGGAACTGGATGGTGCCGGCCAGCGAGCCGCCGGTGGCGAGCATCGGGTCGAGGACGTAGCACTGCCGGCCCGAGAGGTCCTCGGGCAGCCGTTCGGCGTAGGTGACCGGCTGCAGGGTCTCCTCGTTGCGCGCCATCCCGACGAAGCCGACCTCGGCGGTCGGCATCAGCCGGGTCATCCCCTCCAGCATCCCGAGCCCGGCCCGCAGGATCGGCACCACCAGCGGCCGGGGATCGGTCAGCGCGGTGCCGATGGTGGGGGCCACCGGCGTCTCGACGCGGTGCTCCTGCACCCGGACGCTGCGGGTCGCCTCGTAGGCCAGCAGCGTCACCAGCTCCTCGGTGAGGCGGCGGAAGGTCGGTGAGCTGGTCTCCCGGTCGCGGAGCATGGTCAGCTTGTGGGCCACCAGCGGGTGGTCGACGACGCAGAGTTCCACGCGGCCAGCCTCCCACGGCGGCGGCGGCGAGCACACCGCGGCGGATGGCCGGGCGGCGAGACCGCGGCCGAATCGGCTGGGTCGGGGAGGGCAGGATCTGACACCATGGGCCGCAGACGTCCGCACCGTGCACACGTCCGGAGGAGGCTCAGGTGAGCGACCAGGCTGACGACATCGACAGCCTCGACCTGTCCGAGCGCTTCCGCGCCTCCGGTGAGGCCCGCGGGCTGGTCGCCGACGACATCGACTTCGGTGACGACGAGGACGAGCCCGAGGGTGACGACCTCGACGAGGAGGACGACGACTACGACGACGAGGACGACGACCTCGAGGACGCCTCGGAGGACGACGTCGACCTCGCCGTCGCGATCTACCGCGAGGACGGCGCCCCCGTCGCGCAGGCCCTCACCTACGAGGTCGCCAACGACCTGGACGAGCTGATCGCCCAGCTGCGCCGGATGCCCGGGGACAGCGGCGCGATCGGGCTGGTCTCGCTGGTGGAGGAGATCTTCGTCATCGTGCGGGTGCGCGGGGCGACGGTGCAGGTGCTGCTGTCCGACGCCACCGCGGCCTACGACTGGCCGATCGCGCGCGACATCGCCGACTTCCTCGGCGAGGAGGACCTGCCCGACCCCGACGAAGAGGACGAGACGGTGCCGCTGGGCGACCTCGACCTGCTCGCCGACCAGGGGATCACCAGCTTCGAGATGACCCGGATCTGCGAGGACGTCGAGGAGTCCAGCGACCAGCTGCTGCTGCAGCTGGCCGACCAGATCCGCTTCGGGCCGCAGGTGCGCAAGGTGGTCGAGGCCAGCTTCAGCTGATGGCCGGGGCGGAGCCGGACCGGGCGCCGCTCGGGTGGCGGCAGCCGATGCTGCTCGCCCTGGCCGAGGCGCGTCGGGTCGGCCGGCACGGGGACGTCCCGATCGGCGCGGTGGTGCTCGGGCCGTCCGGCGACGTGGTCGCCACCGGCGGGAACGAGCGCGAGCTGACCGGTGACCCGACCGCGCACGCCGAGGTGCTCGCGCTGCGGCGGGCGGCGACCGTGGCGGGGGAGTGGCGGTTGTCCGGGCACACCCTGGTGGTCACCCTGGAGCCGTGCGCGATGTGCGCCGGCGCCGTCGTCAACGCCCGGGTGGAGCGGCTCGTCTTCGGCGCCTTCGACCCCAAGGCCGGAGCGGTGGCGTCGCTGTTCGACGTGGTCCGCGACCCGCGGCTCAACCACCGCCCCGAGGTGGTGGCCGGGTTCATGGCCGAGGAGTGCGGCGCGGTGCTGCAGGAGTTCTTCGCCGGTCACCGCTGAGTCGACGGATTGGCCCCCGGGTGTCACCGGGCGGTACCCTCTTCGGCGGTGGCGTGTCTGAGCGGCCTAAAGAGCGCGCCTCGAAAGCGCGTGTGGGTAAAACCACCGCGGGTTCAAATCCCGCCGCCACCGCCAACGGCGCTGAGCTGAGCCTCCTCAGCCCCTGACGAAGCCCGTCCCGGAGTCCTCCGGGGCGGGCTCCGTCGTTCCGGGAGGAGGCAGGTGACGCCCGGCGTGGAGACCCTCGAGGACGTCCCGGGCGACGTCGACGCACTCGCCCTCCGGCCGCGACAACCCGTAGTCGCTCCGCAGCACCTGCCGCAGCGCGCTCCCGAGCGTCTCCGCACCCGCACCGGACGCCGCCGTCTCGAGCACCGGCTCGACCAGGTCGTCGTACTCGTCGGCCGGCCCGCCCGCGCGGATCGACCCGATCGGGTCCCACCGCTGCAGCCCGGCACGGACGATCTGCTGGGCCGGGCCCCGGCCGGGAGGTGTCGCGCTGATCCGCACCACCCCATCGTCCTGCCCGACGGGGCGGTTGTCAGCCGCCGGGAGCCTCCCGGAGCACGCTGTCGAGGGTGCTCACCAACCGGGCGACCCGGTTGCGGCCGGCCGGTGCCGGTGGGTAGCGGCGCAGGACGTCGACGAGGACGGCCGGGGCCCGCTCGCGCCACCGCTCGACCGCACGGTCGGCCGCGGCGGCGTCCTCACCCGCCTCGATCTCGGCCACCCGGGCGGCGTCGGCGGCCGCGCGGAGGATGTGGCCGACCTGGGTGGCGCGGGCCAACGGGTGCAGGTAGGCCGCCGCGGCCGCGTCCCCGGCGGCCTGGGCGGCCAGCCGTGCCACCTCGGTGGCGGCCTCCCGGGCGGCCCGGTGCGCCTCGACGGAGGCGACCCGTTGCAGCCGGGTGCGGGGCGCGCCCTCGACGAAGACCCGCGCCGCCTCCAGCGCCGCGCGGGGTCGTCCGTCGTCGGGGTGCCGGCGCTCGAAGACCGGCAGCAGCTCCTCGGCCGCCGCAGCCGCGAAGCGGACGACCACCCGCAGCTCCTCGACGGTCAGCGGGACCTCGTCCCGGGCGCTCGGCACCGACCGATCGTCCCATCGCGGGCGATCTGGCGCGGATCGGGCGCGCAGGTGCTACCCGGAGGAACCCGCGGCCTGCCATCGTTGCGCCATGAGCTATCCCGCCACTCCCGCGTCATCGATCGCCCCCGCCCGTCCGCACGGCCTGGGGGACGTCCTGGGCACCGCCTGGCGGGCCATGAAGAGCCGGTACGGCGCCCACCTCGGCATCGTCCTGCTGCCGCTCCTGGTGGGTCTGGTCGGCGGGCTCGTCATCACCGTGCTGGTCTTCGCCCTCGGGCTGACCGCCGTGCTGCAGGGCGACCCCGGCGCCGGCGCCAGCGCGGGGGTGGGCGCGGTGGTGCTCGGCGTGGTGGGGACGCTGGTGTTCTACGTCGTCCTGCTCCTGGTGGCGCTGCGGGCGCAGGGGATGGCGGCGGTGCTGGTGCAGCAGACCATCGACGGCCGACGGCCGTCCCTCGGCGACCTCTGGCGCGAGACCCGCGGCTTCTGGGGCCGGGTGATCCCGCTCCTGCTGCTCGCCGTGCTCGCCGCGGTGGCGCTGACGCTGGTGCTCGGGCTGGCGGTCGGCGGGGTCGTCGCCGCGTCGGTGGGGCTGTCGCAGGACACCGGCGGTGGCGCCGCCGGGCTCGGGGTCGGCGTCGCGACCCTGCTCTACCTCGCGGTCGTCGTGGCGGCGGTGTGGGTCTCGGTCAAGCTGCTGCCGGTCTACACCGTGCTCGCGGTCGAGCGCCTGGGCGGCATGACCGCGGTCAAGCGGGCCTGGCGGCTGACCGACCGGAACTTCTGGCGCACCCTCGGCTACACCATCGTCGCCCAGCTGATCCCGCAGGCGGTGATCTACGTCGTCACCTTCGTCGGGCTCGCGATCGGCTTCGGTGTGATGGCCGGGGGGCTGGCGGCCGCCGGGGACAGCCTCAGCTCGGGCAGCCCGGACGCCGCGACCGTGGCGCCGATCATCATCGGCGTCGTCGTGATGTACGCCCTGCCGCTGGTGGCCGCGCTCTTCGTGGCGCCGTTCCTCAACTGCTTCTCCACCGTCTACAGCATGGACCTCGCCCGCCGGAAGGCCACCGAGCTGCCCTCGCCCGCGCCCGGCACCGGCGGCTGGGTGGCGCAGCCCTACCCCGACCTCGCCCAGCAGTGGGGTGGCTACCCCTCCGCCCAGCAGTGGGGTCAGCAGGACCCCTACGGCGGCCAGCAGTCCGGCCAGCAGCAGGCGTACGGCGGCCAGCAGTGGAACCAGCAGCAGGCCTACGGCGCCCAGCAGCCGTGGGGCCAGCAGCAGGATGCCCCAGCCGGTCAGCAGTGGGGCCAGCAGCAGGACCCTCCCGCCGATCGGCAGTGGGGTCAGGACCCGTACCCGTCGCAGCAGCCCGGCCAGCAGCCGCAGTGGGGCCAGCCAGAGGGCGGCCAGCAGTGGGGCCAGCCGGGTGGGCAGCAGTGGGGCCAGCCGGGTCAGCCGGACCCCGGTCAGCAGGGGGGTGCGCAGGGTGGCGGTCAGCCGGGCCAGCAGTGGGGCCCGCAGGACGGCGGCCAGCAGGAGGGCCAGCAGTGGGGCCAGCAGCCCGGCGGCCAGCAGCAGGAGGACCGGGGCCGTGACGACGGCTGGGGCCCGCAGGGACCGACCCGCTGACCCGTCGCCCGACGCCGCTGGACGGTGGTCGGGCACCGCTCCGGAGCCGGGCTAGGATGCAGGTTCGCAAGACACGTACGTGCTCTGGGGTCGGTGCAATTCCGAACCGGCGGTGACAGTCCGCGACCCGTGCAGGCGCTCCGGCGCCGACACGGTTGACCCGGTGGGACTCCGGGACCGACGGTGAGAGTCCGGATGGGAAGCAGCACGTGGCGCGCGAGGACGCTGTGACGTCCCCGCGTGCCCTGCGGTGACGCGCCCGCGTCGCCGTCCCCAGGTCGCGTGCGTCGTGACCGGGAGGACGGCCGTGGCTGAGCGGGAGAACGCACGCACCACCCTGCTGGGTGCCCGACGTCGTGGGTGGCCGGCCGGTGCGCTCTGGCCGCCGCTCGTCCTCGGCGTGGTCCTGGTGCTCCTCTGGTGGGCGGTGACCGCCAGCGGTGCGGTGGGCCGCGTGGTGCTGCCCGAGCCGGTCGACGTCGTCACCACCCTGGTCGAGCTGTTCCAGACCGGTGACCTGCTGCCGGCGATCGGCGCGACCTTCTCCGCGGCCGGGCTGGGCGGCCTGCTCGGTGTCGCGGTCGGGCTGCCGCTGGCCTGGCTGCTGGTGCACGGCCGGTGGGCCGGCGCGGCGCTGGAGCCGTACGTCGCGGCGTCCCAGGCCGTCCCGGCGATCGCGATCGCCCCGCTGCTGGTGCTCTGGGTCGGCTACGGGCTGCCGGCCATCGCGGTGCTCTGCGCGCTGCTCGTCTTCTTCCCGGTGGTCGTCGCCACCACCCTCGGCCTGCGCACCCTCGACCCCGAGGTGGTCGCCGCGGCCCGGGTGGACGGCGCCAGCGGCTGGCGGCTGCTGCGCCACATCGAGGCCCCGCTGGCCCTGCCGGCGATCCTGTCCGGCCTGCGCAACGGCGTCACGCTGGCCGTCACCGGCGCGGTGGTGGGGGAGTTCGTGATGGGCGGCAAGGGCCTCGGCCTGCTGCTGACCGCCCAGCGTGACCGCTCCGACACCGCCGGTCTCTTCGCCACCCTGCTCGTGCTCTGCGCACTCGCCACCGCCGCCTACGCCGTGGTGCGGCTGATCGAACGACGGACGGAGATCTGATGAGGCTGACCCGACGCACCCTGCTCGCCGCGGCCGGTGGGCTGCTCGGCGCCACCGGACTGGCCGCCTGCGGTGCCGACGAGGCGGCGCCGGCGCGACCGACCCCCACCCCCGGCTCCCCGCAGCTGACCCTCGGCTTCAGCTACATCCCCGACATCCAGTTCGCGCCCTTCTACGCCGCGCACGCCCTCGGCTTCTACGCCGAGGCCGGGCTCGACGTGACGCTGCGCCACCACGGCGGGTCGGAGTCGCTGTTCGGTGCCCTGGAGGCGGGCGAGGAGGACCTGCTGGTGGCCAGCGGGGACGAGCTGCTGCAGGCGGTCTCGGCGGGGTCGTCGCTGCTCACGGTGGCGACGGTCTACCAGCAGTACCCGGTGGCGCTGATCGTGCGCGAGGAGTCCGACATCGCCACCCCCGCCGACCTGCGCGGACGCACCATCGGCACCCCCGGGCCCTACGGCGGCAACTGGTTCGCGCTGCTGGCGATCCTGGAGTCGGCCGGGCTGACCACCGACGACCTGACGGTGGAGTACATCGGCTTCACCCAGCAGGCCGCGCTCACCACCGACGCCGTCGAGGGGGTGATGGGCTACCTCAACAACGAGGCGGTCCGGCTGGAGGCGTCCGGCATCCCGGTGCGCACCCTCACCCTGCCCGAGGACGCCGCCCTGGCCAGCATCGGGCTCAACACCACCACCGCGCTGGCCGAGCGCGACCCCGAGACGCTGCGGGCCTTCGTGGCCGCCTCGCTGCAGGGCATCCGGGCGGTGGTCGACGACCCGGAGGCGGCGGTCGAGCTGAGCGGTGCGTACATCCCCGGCATGACCGGGGCGGCCCGCGACGACGCCCGGGCCACCCTGGAGGCCACCATCCCGCTGTTCGGGGACGCCAGCGGCCGGGTCGACCTGGAACGCTGGCAGGCGATGGCGCAGTTCATGGCCGGCGCCGACCTGCTCGAGGGCGAGGTCGACGCGACCACCGCCGCCACCAACGACTTCCTGCCCTGACCCCTGCCGGGCCCGTCGGCGCGTCACACGGGCGTCACAGCAGGTGGGGGAGGATGAGCCCATGATCGACCTGGACGGCATCCTGCTCGTGGGCGCCGCCGTCCTGCTGGTCTCGGTCATGGCCGCCCGGCTGGGCTCCTCGGTCGGTCTGCCGGCCCTGCTGCTGTTCCTCGGCCTGGGCATGGTGCTGGGTGACTCCGGCCTCGGGGTCGCCTTCGACGACGCCGACCTGGCGCACGCGCTCGGCTTCGGGGCGCTGGTGCTCATCCTGGCCGAGGGCGGCCTCACCACGCGCTGGCCCGACATCCGCCGCAGCACGCCGCTGGCGGCGCTGCTGGCGGTCGTCGGCACGATGGTCAGCACCGCCCTCACCGCCGCCTTCGCCCACATGGTGCTCGGGCTCGACCTGTGGACGTCGGTGCTGCTCGGGGCGGTCTGCTCGCCGACCGACGCCGCCGCGGTGTTCTCGGTGCTCCGGCGGGTGCCGCTGCCCGGACGTCTCCGCGGCGTGCTCGAGGCGGAGTCCGGGCTGAACGACGCCCCCACGGTGCTGCTGGTGACGGTGGCCAGCGAGCTGGCGCTGGGGCACGAGCTGGCCGGTGGTCCGCTCGGGCTGGCCGGGCTGGTCGTGCTCGAGCTGGTCGGCGGCGTGCTGTTCGGGCTGGTGCTGGGCTGGGTCGGCACCCAGGTGATGCGCCGGGTGGCGCTGCCGGCCTCCGGGCTCTACCCGCTGGCCGCCGTCGGCTGGCCGGTGCTCGCCTACGGGGTCGCCGCGGTCGCCCACACCAGCGGGTTCGCCGCCGTCTACGTGTGCGCGCTGGTGCTGGGCAACAGCCAGCTGCCGCACCGCTCGGCCACCCGCTCCTTCGTCGAGGGGATGGGCTGGATCGCCCAGATCGGGCTGTTCGTCATGCTCGGCCTGCTGGCCACACCGTCCCGGCTCACCTGGCAGGCCGTGGCGGTCGCGCTGGCCGCCGGCGTCTTCCTGACCCTGGTCGCCCGGCCGCTGTCGGTGCTGGCCTGCGCGCTCTGGTTCCGGCTGCCCGGGCGGCACCTGGCCTTCATGTCGTGGTCGGGGCTGCGGGGCGCGGTGCCGATCGTCCTCGCCACCATCCCGCTGTCCTACGGGGTGCCCGGGTCGGACTTCCTCTTCGACGTGGTGCTGGTCTTCGTCATCGTCTTCACCCTCGCCCAGGCGCCGACGCTTCCGCTGGCCGCCCGGCTGCTCCGTCTCGACCGCGGGGTGGTCGCCGACGTCGAGGTGGAGTCCGCCCCGCTGGACAAGGTGTCGGCCTCCCTGCTGCAGATCCGCATCCCGCCGGACTCCCACCTGCAGGGCCTCACCATCGCCGAGCTGCGGCTGCCCCGCGATGCCGCGGTCAGCCTGGTGGTCCGTGGCGACCACCTGTTCACCCCGGCGGGCCGGGACCGGCTCCGCTCCGGTGACGAGCTGCTCATCGTGGCGCCGGCGGCGTTGAGCCTCCAGGTGGAGAACCGGTTGCGCGCCCTCGGCCGACGTGGCCGGCTGGCCCGGTGGTGGCAGGAGTCCGGCTCGCCGGAGAGCTGAGGCGGTCCCACCCGGCGGGACCAGCCGCCCCGGTCGGCGTCAGCCGACGGCCGGCGTCGGGGTGGGGGCCAGGCAGGCGGTCTCGGACTCGATGTCGATGGACTCCGGCGCGTCGCCCACCATGCCGGCGTACTCCGAGCCGATCAGCACGTCCACCACGCCGTCGGGCCGGGCGTCGCTGCGCGGGTCGGCCTCCTGGAAGTGCTCCAGGGTCAGCCGGACCGCCGGGTCCTCGGTGGTGACGCCCACCACGACGGTCCGGGTCACCCGCTCGTCGGTGTTGCCGACCGTGGCGACCGAGAAGCCGGCGGCCTCCAGGGCCTGACCGACCTCGGCGGCCTTGCCGCGCTCGGCGCCGCCGTTGAAGACGTTGACGAGCACCTGGCTGCTCTCCAGCTGCTCCACCTGCTCGGGCACGCACGGCTCGACCGGCGGAGGAGGCGGCGGCTTCATGACGTTGGTGTAGCCCCACCAGGCGCCGAAGCCGAGCAGGCCCAGCAGGACGAGGAGGGACAACGGGGTGCGGGCCACCCGCCACACTTCAGCCACGTTCATGGTCCTACCAGCCCTCCTCGCCTGCGGCGGCGCTCTGGCTCAGCCGAGCTCGAGCACGCGGGCGTGCAGGGTCTGGCGCTGCTGCAGCGCCGCTCGGAGCGCGCGGTGCAGACCGTCCTCCAGGTAGAACTCGCCCTGCCAGGAGACCACGTGGGCGAACAGGTCGCCGTAGAACGTCGAGTCCTCCTCCAGCAGCGCCTCGAGGTCGAGGGTGCGCTTGGTGGTGACGAGCTGGTCGAGCCGGATCTGGTGCGGTGCGATGGCAGCCCACTGCTTCTGGGTGTACCCGTGGTCGGGGTAGGGACGGACATCACCGACGCGCTTGAAGATCACGCGGGCCACTGTAACGGTTGGGGGTGGTCGGACCGGATCGGCGAACCTAACGATTGCGGCCCGATTTCCTCAGCCGGACGTCCCCGGGGGCGGGCCGGCTGTGCCAGGCTGTCGCCATGACGGCTGGCGGCACCGCGACCCCGCTCGAGCCGGTCCGGGAGCCGGTCCCCGACCCGGCGCGCGCGGCGCACCTCGCCGCCGTCCGGGCCGGGTACACCTTCGCCGAGCCGGCGCTCGAGCTCGGCGTGCTGGCCGACGGCGACCGTCCGGTCCCCGACACCCGGATCCGGATCCCGCTGGGGATGCTCAACCGCCACGGCCTGGTCTGCGGCGCCACCGGCAGCGGCAAGACGGTCACCCTGCAGGTGCTCGCCGAGCAGCTGTCGGCCGCGGGCGTCCCGGTGTTCGCCGCCGACATCAAGGGCGACCTGTCCGGTCTGGTCACCCCGGGCACCGGGTCGGAGCAGCTGCTGGCCCGCACCCGGGCCCACGGCCAGGACTGGACGCCGGCCGCGAGCCCGGTGGAGTTCTTCGCCCTCGGCACCGGCGGGCTGGGCGTCCCGGTGCGGGCCACCGCCACCTCCTTCGGCCCGCTGCTGCTGGCCAAGGTGCTGGGGCTCAACGACACCCAGGAGTCCTCGCTGTCGCTGGTCTTCCACTGGGCCGACCAGCGGGGGCTGCCGCTGGTCGACCTGACCGACCTGCGGGCGGTGCTGCAGTACCTCACCGAGGGCGACGGCAAGGCCGAGCTGCGCCAGCTCGGCGGCGTCTCCACCGCCACGGTCGGGGTGGTCCTGCGGGCGGTCACCGCCCTGCAGGCCCAGGGCGCGGACGCCTTCTTCGGCGAGCCCGAGCTGGAGCTGGCCGACCTCTGCCGCACCACCACCGACGGCGCCGGCATCATCTCCCTGCTCGAGCTGCCCGAGCTGCACGACCGGCCCGCCCTGTTCTCCGCATTCCTGATGTGGTTGCTGGCCGAGCTGTTCGAGACGCTGCCCGAGGTGGGCGACGCCGAGCGGCCGCGGCTGGTGTTCTTCTTCGACGAGGCCCACCTGCTGTTCGCCGACGCCTCCAAGGCCTTCCTCTCCTCGGTGGCCCAGACCGTCCGGCTGATCCGCTCCAAGGGGGTGGGCATCGTCTTCGTCACCCAGTCCCCCCACGACGTGCCGGAGGAGGTGCTGGCCCAGCTCGGTGCCCGGGTGCAGCACCAGGTGCGCGCCCACACCCCGAAGGAGGCCCGGGCGCTGCGGCAGACCGTGTCCACCTTCCCGCAGGGGCCGGACGACCTCGGTGAGGTGCTGCAGACCCTCGGCACGGGGGAGGCGGTGGTGACCGTGCTGGGCTCCGACGGTGCGCCCACCCCGGTGGCCCGAACCCGCGTCTTCGCGCCGCGCTCGACCATGGGTCCGACCCCGGCGGAGGTGCTGCGGCCCGGCATCGCGATGTCGCCGCTGATGCAGCGCTACGGCCAGTCCGTCGACCGCGACTCCGCCCGGGAGATGCTGACCCGGCGGGTGGAGGAGCAGGCCCCCGCGCCCGCCGCACCGCCGTCCCGGCGCGCCGCGGAGGAGGGGGTCCACCGGGAGCCCGCACCGCGGCGCACGCGGCCCGAGCCGTCGGTGCTGGAGCAGCTGTCGGAGAACACGCTGGTCCGCCAGCTGGCTCGCACCGCCGGCCGGGAGATCCTGCGGGGGATCTTCGGCACCCGGCGCCGTCGCTGAGCCCGGGGAGAGAGGTCCGTCACATCACGGACGGGTGGCGCGATCAGCCAGGTTCGGCTTACCTTACTTAGGTGAACCTCTCAGGGAAGGCCGTCGGACTCCGCACCGCCGCGGTCTCGATCGGCTACGGCAGCGGGGACGTGGTCAAGCAGGTCAGCTGCGAGCTGGCGCCCGGGCGGGTGACCGCGCTGGTCGGGCCCAACGGCAGCGGCAAGTCGACGCTGCTGCGCGGGATGGCGCGGCTGCAGCGGCTCTCCGGCGGCGCGGTGCTGATCGGCGACTCCGAGGACGTCGCCGCGCTGCCCTCGCGCGAGCTGGCCCGCCGGCTCACCGTGCTGGCGCAGAGCCGTCCGACCCCGCAGGGCATCACCGTCCGCGACGCCGTCGAGTTCGGCCGCCACCCGCACCGTGGCCGCTGGCGCAACCGCGACACCGACGGCCCGGCCGCCGTGCAACGTGCGATGGAGCTGACCGGGGTGGCCCCGCTCGCCGACGACACCGTCGACGCCCTCTCCGGCGGCCAGCTGCAGCGGGTCTGGCTGGCCAGCTGCCTGGCCCAGGACACCGCGGTGCTGATGCTCGACGAGCCCACCAACCACCTCGACCTGCGCTACCAGGTCGAGCTGCTGGACCTGCTCCGCGAGCTCGCCGACGACCACGGCGTCACCGTCGGGGTGGTGCTGCACGACCTCAACCACGCCGCCCAGGTCGCCGACGTGGTCGCGGTGCTGTCGGCGGGCGAGCTGGTCGCCTGCGGCGCGCCGGCCGACGTGCTCACCGAGCAGCTGCTCACCGACGTCTACGGCATCGGGATCACCGTCACCGCCGACCCCGTCCGGGGCTGCCTGGACGTCCGCCCGCGGCCGCGCCGCGCGTCGGTGCGGCACGGGCTGCACGCCGAACCGGCCCTCGCCACCGCCTGACCTCCTCCCCCGCGGCCGCCGTGGCCCCGGACCGACCGACGAAGGAACCTGCATGAAGATCCGTCCCGTGCTGCTCGCTGCCCTGGTCTCGACCCTGGCGCTCGCGGCCTGCGGCACCACCGACCCGGCCACCACCGACGGGTCCGACGAGGCGGCCGCCGCCGGCGGCGAGCCGATCACCGTCACCGACGCCCGGGGCCAGGAGGTGACGCTGCCCGACGGCCCGGCGACCGAGGTGGTCACCCTGGAGTGGGCCTCCACCGAGTACGTCACCGCCCTCGGGGTGCAGCCGGTCGGCGCCTCCGACGTCGAGGGCTACGGCTCCTGGGCGAGCGCCGCACCGCTGGCGGACGGGGTCACCGACGTCGGCCTGCGGACCGAGCCGAGCATCGAGGCGGTGGCCTCGCTGGAGCCCGACCTCATCCTGGGCGACACCACCTCGATCCCCGAGGACGCGATGGCCCAGATGGAGCAGATCGCCCCGGTGGTGCTGCTCGAGGGCGCCCGCACCGACGGGCTGGTCGAGCTGCTCAAGGAGAACCAGAGCCTGGTCGGGCAGCTGCTCGGCAAGGAGGCCGAGGCCGAGGCCCTCAACGCCGAGTTCGACACCCGGATCGAGGAGCTGGCCGGTGAGGTCGAGGCGGCCGGGAAGGCCGGCACGCCGATGGTCTTCACCTACCCCTCGGCCGCCTCCAACTCCGTCGACATCCGGATGCACGGGCCCGGCTCGGCCCCCGGCACGCTGGCCACCCTGCTCGGCCTGGAGAACGCCTGGACCGAGCCCGGCGACGAGGCCTACGGCATCTCCAGCTCCGACGTGGAGGGTCTGACCCGGCTGCCCGAGGACACCGAGTTCCTCTACTGGGGCAACGAGGGCACCGAGGACGCCGTCACCACCGTGCTCGCCGACAACGCGGTCTGGCAGGGGCTGCCGTTCGTCCAGGCCGGCCGGGTGCACCGCTCCGGCGTCGGCATCTGGGTCTACGGGGGCACGCCGTCGCTGGTCCAGCTCGCCGAGGACATCACCACGCAGGTGACGAGCTGACCCGATGAGCGCGACCACCACCGCCCGTCCCGCCGCCGGGACGCCGGGCCTCCCCGCCGGCGTGCCGCCGGTCGGACGCACCTCCGCGCGCGGCCGTCTCGGCTTCGCCGTGGTGCTGCTGGCCCTGCTGGGCTGGGTGGTGGTGGTCAGCGGCATCCACCTCTCCCAGGGCACCGCCGCCGTCGGCCCGGCCGACCTGTGGGCGCTGCTCACCGGGCAGGGCACCGACCAGTCGACGGCGGTGGTGGTCTCCTCCCGGCTGCCGCGCTGGGTCGCCGGGCTGGCGGTGGGGGTCGCGCTCGGGGTCGCCGGCTGCGTGCTGCAGTCGGTGGTCCGCAACCCGCTGGCCTCACCCGACACCATGGCCGTCAACGCCGGCGCGTTCCTGGCGCTCACCCTCGTCGCCGCCTTCGGCATCACACTGCCGCTGCTCTCCAGCGCGGCGGTCGCCTTCGCCGGTGGCCTGCTCACCGCGCTGCTGGTGCTGGCGCTGTCGGCGGGGGCCGGTTCCTCGGCCATCCGCCTGGTGCTGGCCGGCTCGGCGATCACCCTCGGCTTCTCCGCGCTCACCCAGGTGCTGCTGCTGCTCTTCCCCTGGCAGACCCAGGGCCTGTTCGCCTGGGGGGCCGGCTCGCTCGACCAGTCCGGGCTGGCGGGGGTGCTGCGGCTGCTGCCGGTGCTGGTCGTCGGCGTCCTCGCCGTGCTGGTCCTCGCCCGCTGGCTCGACCTGCTGCAGCTGGGCGAGGACGCCGCCCGCTCGCTCGGTCTGGACGTGCGCACCGCGCAGGCGGTGCTGGTCGTCCTGGCGGTGCTGCTCTCGGCGGTGGCGGTGACCATGGCGGGTCCGGTGGGCTTCGTCGGGCTGGCCGCCCCGGCGCTGGTGCGGCTGCTGGTGCGGTTCCTGCGGCCGCTGCGCAAGCACCGGGTGCTGGTGCCGATGAGCGGTCTGGCCGGGGTGGCGCTGGTGCTCACCGCCGACGTCGGGCTGCGGGCGGTGTTCGGGGCGCTGGACGGGGTGGCGGTGCCGACCGGGGTGATCACCTCGATCATGGGCGCGGTCTTCCTGGTGGCGCTGGCCCAGACCATCCGCACCGGTCTGGACGCCGACAGCCTGGTCACCATGCGTGCCGGCACCCGCTTCGGGGTGCGCCACCCGGGCTGGCTGCTCGGGCTCGTCGCCGCGCTGCTGATCACCGGGCTGGTGCTGGCCTCCCTCGTCGGTGACGCGCTGCTGCTGACCGGCGACGTCCTCAACTGGCTGCAGGGGGTGGCCTCGGTCCGCGTGGAGATCATCCTCGACTCCCGGGTGCCACGGGTGCTGGCCGCGGTGCTCTGCGGCGCCTGCCTGGCCACCGCGGGGGCGGTCGTCCAGGGCGTCACCCGCAACCCGCTGGCCGACCCCGGCATCCTCGGGGTCTCCGGCGGGGCAGGTGCCGGCGCGGTGGCGATGATCGTGCTGCTGCCCAGCCCGTCCTACGCGGTGGTCCTCGGGGCGGCGCTGGTCGGGGCGGTGCTGGCCGGAGTGCTGGTGTTCGGCTTCAGCGCCCGCGACGGCGTCGACCAGGCCCGGATGGTGCTGGTCGGCATCGGCATCAGCGCCGCCACCACCGCGCTCATCACGCTGATGCTGGTGCGCACCGACCCGTGGAACCAGACCAAGGCCATCACCTGGCTGGGTGGGTCCACCTACGGGGTCAGCCTGGTCCAGCTGCTGCCGATGGTGGCCGCCCTGGCGCTGGCCGCGGTGCTGCTCACGGGCAGCCGCCGCGACCTCGACCTGCTGCAGATGGACGAGGTGACCCCCCGCGTCCTCGGGGTGTCGATGGGACGCTCGCGGCTGGTGGTGCTGCTGGTCGCGGTGGTGCTGACCGCCGCCGCGACGGCGTCCATCGGCGTGATCAGCTTCGTCGGCCTGGTCGCCCCGCACGCGGCGCGGCTGCTGGTCGGACGCCGCCACGCCGCGCTGCTGCCGCTGTCGGCGCTCCTCGGCGGGCTGCTGGTGCTGGTCGCCGACGCCGTCGGCCGGGCCGCCATCGCCCCGGCCCAGCTGCCGGCGGGGATGGTCACCGCGCTGATCGGCTGCCCGTACTTCCTGTGGCTGCTGTGGCGGATGCGAGCCACCACGTGACCGCCCCCGCCGCTTCCGCCCGCACCCCTGAGCCCGCACGAGAGGAACGCCCATGACCACGTCCGCACCGGCCCGCACCGCCACCTACCGGCTGTTCGAGGTGGCGCTGGCCGCCCGGCAGCAGCTCAGCCCGCACTTCGTCCGCCTCACCTTCACCGGGCCGGAGCTGGACAGCTGCGGCGACACCTGCCTGGACCAGCGCGTGAAGCTGGTCTTCGCCGAGGAGGGGCAGATCGGCCCGGCGGTCTCAGCCGGCGAGGACTGGTACGCCTGGTGGCTGGGTCTGGAGGACGCCCGGCGACCGGCCATGCGCACCTACACCATGCGTGCGGTGCGCCAGGGGCTCCGCGAGGTCGACATCGACTTCGCCTGCCACGGCACCGAGGGACCCGCCAGCGCGTTCGCCGTCCAGGCGCCGGTGGGCGCACGGCTCCTGCTGGTCGCCCCCGACGCCACGGTCCCCGGTTCGGGGTCGGTGGGGCTCGCCTGGCACCCCGGTGCGGCGACCGACGTCCTGCTGGTCGGGGACGAGACGGCCGCGCCGGCGATCTGCGGCATCGTCGAGCAGCTGGCCGACGACGTCACCGGTCGGGTGCTCCTCGAGGTGCCGACCGCCGCCGACGCCCTGCCGCTGCGGGCGCCGGCCGGGGTCTCGGTGACGTGGCTGGCCCGGGACGACCGTCCGCACGGAGAGCGGCTGCTGGCGGCCGTCCGGGAGTGGGCGACCTGCCTGGAGCCGGCGGTCGCGCCGGGGGAGCAGGACGTCCCGGCCGAGGCCGAGGAGCTGCTCTGGGACGAGGTCGAACCCGCCGGCGACCGCTACGTGTGGGTGGCCGCCGAGGCCGGCACGGTCGCCGCGGTCCGCCGCCACCTGGTCCGTGAGCGCGGGGTGGACAAGGCCGCCTGCTCGTTCATGGGCTACTGGAAGGCCGGCCGCGCCGGCTGACCTCCTCACCCGTCCTCACCCGAGCAGCCGGGAGCGGCGGATGCGGTGCTGCGGGTCGACCCGGTCGGCGACCGCGGCGGCCCGCTCGCGGACGTGCGGAGGCAGCGCGTCGGTCACCGAGGCCGCGCCGTCCACCCACGAGCCGGGGGTGAGCCCGGTGTCGGCGGCCGACCACACCGACCGCGCCCGCGCGAACGCCGACCCGATCTGCTCGCGGGTGGAGCGACCGAGCGGGCCGACGGCGTGGAAGACGAAGTCGCCCGGGGCTGAGACGAGCGCGCCGTCGCGCCCGGCCGGTGCCCCGGTGACGTGGCGCAGCTCCAGCATCACCACCGGGCTGCCGGGCTCGGCGGCCGTGGCGAGCAGGTCGGCGGCGAGGCCGGGGGTGGCGGCGTCGAGCCACCGTGCGGCGCCGACCGCGGGGGTGGCCGCGGGCGGGTCGAGGTGGATCCGGGCCAGCCCGGCCGCGTCGGTGGCGCCCCAGGTGTCGGAGACCGGGGCCGCGACCGACCGCACCGCCTCCAGCAGCGGCGCCGCTCCGTCCGGCCCGTCCGGATCGGCGACGGCGAGGTGCACCGCGACGCGGCCCTGCAGCGGCTCGGGGAAGAGCGGCAGCGGTGGCACGTGCAGCACCGCGATGCTGGTGGCGACACCGGCACCCGCGCTGTCGAGGGTGTCCGCCCAGGCCGCGACCAGCTCGGGCAGCGCCACGGCGTCCCAGAGCAGCGCGCCGGCGTGCAGGTCCGGCACCGGGACGAGGTCGAGCTCGAGGGTGTGGGCCACGCCGACGCCGCCGGCCCCGCGGAAGGCCCACAGCGCCTCCCGGTCGGTCTCCTCGGCGGCGTCCTCGCGGGCGACCCGCGAGCGACCCTCGCCGTCGAGGTAGTGCACGGCCCGCAGCGCCGCGCTGGCCAGGCCGTGACGGCGGACCAGCCAGCCGATCCCGCCGCCGAAGGTGTAGCCCGACACCGAGACCGACGGCGCGGACCCTGCCAGCCCGAGCAGACCGTGCCGTTCGGCCGCGGCGTTGACCGCCGCCCAGGTCGCGCCGGCGCCGACGGTGGCGACGCGGGCGTCGGGGTCGACGGCGACGTCGGCCAGCCCGGAGGTGTCGAGCAGCACGGTGTCGTCGGTGACCGGCGCGCCGGCGCCGTGCCCGGTGGCCTGCGGGACGACCTGCAGCCGCCGACCCGAGGACGTCTCGAGCGCGGCGACCTCGCGCAGGGCGGTCGCGAGGTCGCCGGGGCTGGTGACCCGGGCGACGCGGCCCGGTCGTTGCGGGGTGGAGGAGTTGCGGGGACGGGTGGCCGCGGCGTAGCCGTCGGTGTCCGGTGCGAGGAGCATGGCACCAGCGTAGGGGAATAGTGGAGGTTTTCCTCCGTTTCTACCGGTACCTACATGAGATCGGAGCTCCCATGTCAGACGCACAGCACCCCGTCGCCGTGATCGGCGCCACCGGGCAGCAGGGCAGCCGGGTGGTGGACGCGCTGCGGGCCGCCGACCAGCCCGTCCGCGCCCTGGTCCGCGACCCCGGCTCGGGCCGGGCCCGGGCCCTGCAGGACCGCGGGGTCGAGGTCGTCGCCGCGGACCAGGAGGACCCGGCCTCGCTCCGGGCCGCGCTCACCGGCGTCGCCTCGCTCTTCCTGATGACCACCTTCGAGGGCCCGGACGGCCCCGACGGCGAGGTCCGGCGCGGGGCGGCCGTCGCCGACGCGGCGGCCGCCGCGGGCGTCCCCCGGGTCGTCTACTCCTCGGTGGGCGGGGCCGAGCGCGGCACCGGCATCCCGCACTTCGAGAGCAAGCGGCAGGTCGAGCAGCGACTGGCCGCGGTGCTGCCGGCGACCTTCCTGCGCCCCACCTTCTTCATGGAGAACCTCACCGGCCAGCTCGCCGGGGCCGACGGCGAGGAGCTCGTGCTGCGGCTGCCGCTGCCCGGCGACGTGCCGCTGCAGATGGTGGCGGTGCGCGACATCGGCACCGCGGCGGCGCGGCTGCTGGTCGAGCCCGCGGCCGTGGAGGGGGATGCGGTGGAGATCGCCGGTGACGAGCTGACGATGGACGAGGCGGCCGCCCGGGTCGCCGCCGTGCGGGGACGGCCGGCCCGCTACGAGCCGCTGCCGCTGGACGTCCTCGGCGACGACGAGGACATGCGAGCCATGTTCGCCTGGTTCGCGGCCCCGCCGGCCTACCAGGCCGACCTGGGGGCCACCCGCCGGCTGGTGCCCGACGTCCGCGACCTGGGCACCTGGGTCGGCGAGCAGATGGCTGCCGCCCGGGCGGCGGGCTAGGGGGTCGGGTCGGCGGCGATCCCGCGCAGAAAGACCGCGCGCTGCTCGGCCGCCGCCGCCGGCCAGTCCGGCACGTTGGACATCGGCTGGGCCAGCATCGCCCCGAAGCGGACCACCGTGCCGGCGTGCACGTCCGCGCGGACCGTGCCGTCCTCGTGGCCGCGGGCCACGATGGCGGTCATGGTCTGGCGCATCCGTCCGCGCAGCTCGGCGGACTCGGTGCCCGCGGTCATCGGCGCGCCGTGCAGCGGCAGCACCAGCTGGTCGCGGTGCTCGAAGGTCTGGTGCAGGAAGCGGCTGATCGCGTCGTGGCCGGTGGTGCCGTGCTCCAGGGCGTCCTCGGCCTCGGCCAGGATCAGCCGGTAGGCCCGGACCGCCAGCGCCTCCAGCAGCGCCTCGCGGTTGGGGTAGCGGCGGTACAGGGTGCCGATCCCGACGCCGGCCTCGGCAGCGATCTGCTCCAGCGGGACGGTGCGGCCCTCGGCGAGCCCGGCCCGGGTGGCGGCGGCGAGCAGACGCTCGGTGTTCGCCACCGCGTCCCTGCGCGGTCTCCGACCCGTCATGGATCCGTGAGCCTACGCCCGGGCGCCGTCCGGAAAGCGGTGGCCGACCCGGTGCGACGGTGGGAGAGTCGGGGGCGTGCTGCCGAACTACTTCGACGAACCGGTCGCGGCCCGCTACGACGACTCCGACGACGGGCAGTTCGACCCCGAGGTGGTCGAGCGGACGGTCGACGTGCTGGCCGAGCTGGCCGACGGACGTCCCGCGCTGGAGCTGGCCATCGGCACCGGCCGGGTCGGGTTGCCGTTGAGCCGCCGCGGCGTGGCCGTGTCCGGGATCGAGCTCTCGGAGGCCATGCTGGCGCGGCTGCGGGCCAAGCCGGGCGGGGCCGACATCCCGGTGGCCGTCGGGGACATGGCCGAGGTGCGGGTGCCGGGGGAGTTCGGGCTGGTCTACCTGGTCTTCAACACGATCGGCAACCTCACCACCCAGGACGCCCAGGTGCGCTGCTTCGAGAACGCCGCCGCCCACCTCGCCCCGGGCGGGCTGTTCCTCGTCGAGGTCGGGGTGCCGAGCCTGCAGCGGCTGCCGGTCGGGGAGCGGTTCGTCGTCTTCGAGCACACCGACGACCACGTCGGCATCGACGAGTACGACGTCGTCACCCAGTGGATGGCCTCCCACCACTACCTGCGGGAGGGGGACGAGCGCTACCAGCGCTCGTCCGGCCCGTTCCGCTACGTGTGGCCCTCCGAGCTCGACCTGATGGCCCGGATCGCCGGCATGGTGCCGCTGCACCGCTGGGCCGACTGGGACCGCTCGGAGTTCACCGCCGCGAGCACCTCCCACGTCTCGATCTGGCAGAAGGTCTGACGTGCTCTGGGAGCTGCTGGTGCTGCTCACAGCGGTCGCGGCGGCGCTGGTCGGCGGGGTGTTCTTCGCCTTCTCCGGTTTCGTGATGGCCGGTCTGGCCCGCACGCCCGACGAGGTCGGTGCCGCCGCCATGGCCGGCATCAACGTCACCGCGGTCCGCCCGCCGCTGATGCTGGCGCTGTTCGGCACCGCGCTGGCCTGCCTGGTGCTGCTGGTGCGCGGCGTGCTGGACGGGTCGGGCTGGCTGGTCGCCGGCGCGCTGGTCCATCTCGCCGGCTGCGTCGTCGTCACCGCGGCCGGCAACGTCCCGCTGAACAACCGGCTGCAGGCGGCGGTCGGCTCGGGCACCGACGTCGCCGCCACCTGGCAGCACTACCTGCGCCGCTGGACCGCCCTCAACCACGTGCGCAGCGTCGCCGGCGTGGCCGCCGCCGTCCTGCTCCTGGTGCCCACCCTCTGACCCGCGCGCCCAGCTGCTCCCCTCGCGCGCCCTTCGACAGGCTCAGGGCGTTGGGGCCGGATGCCGTTCGAGGTGATACCGCGCGCCGGAGAGCGCGGTATCACCTCGAACCAGCGGAAAGGTAGCGGCGGGAGGGCAGCGGCAGGCCGGGTGTCAGCCGGCCTTGCGCTGCTCGGCCAGGACGCGGGCGTCCTCGTCCTCGTCCTCGGCGCTGCCGATGCTCGGCCCGCGCGGCGGGATGGCGTCGTACTCGTCCGGGTCGAGCCGGTCCACCTGGCCCGAGGCGATCGAGGAGAGCATCCCGTCCAGGCCGACGTAGACGGCCCGGGTCAGCACCGCGCGGTACTGCTGGCCGAGCGTCTGGGTCTGCCCGCGCACCTCGAACAGGACCGCACCGCTGCCGTTGAGCGCGAACGAGCCGAGCGCGGTGCCCGGCAGGTCGATGTCCTGCGGGTAGAGGGTGACGTTGCCGAACAGCGGACGCTCCGCGGCCTTGGCCTGCAGCGCCCGGTTGACCGCGACGTTGAGCTGCTTGGAGTAGTCGAGGTCGTAGTCGTCGGCGTACTCGGCGTAGTCGGGCTTGGTGGCGGGGTCGGCCACGAACTTGCCCGAGATCGACAGCGTGACGAACTCGTCGCGGTCGTCGGGCATCACGTAGCAGGCGCCCTGGTGGTGCAGGTCGACGTAGGTGTCGACCTCGCCGAACTCCATCGTCAGGCCCTGGTAGAGGTCGCGGATGGTGCGCGCCTCGGGCGTGATGTACCAGCCGGTGTCGGCCGAGGTGCCCGGGAAGTCGTCGGGGTCGGGGACGTAGCCGAGGTCGGGGTTGAAGTCGCGGTTGGTGTCGAAGCCCGGCGCGGAGCCGTAGTCGTCACCGGTGCGCGGCTCGTCGTAGTAGTTCCAGGCCGGGTCGCTGCCGCGCAGCTGCGGGAAGCGGGCCTGCACCTCGGCCCAGGTCTGGTCGTTGCCGCGGCGGTCGAGCTCGGCGCCGTCGGGGTTCATCTTCGGCACCGCGACGATCGTCAGCTCCGAGCGCCACTGGCGGGCCTTGCGGTTGTCGCTGGTGCCGACCCAGTCGAGCAGGTCGAGGATGGCGTCGGTGCCGGTCTTCTCGTTGCCGTGGATCTCGCTGACGAGCATGACGACCGTGTCACCCTCGCCGACCCGGGCCGACCAGATCTCGCGGCCGCGGTTGCTGCGGCCGATCTCCTCCACGTCGACGCGGCCCTCGCTGACCCGCTCGATGCGGTCCAGCTCGACGCCGAGCTCGCGGTGGTCGGTGAACTCGTTGACCGGCAGCTCGCGCGGCTCGTCGCTGCAGGTCGGGGCGGCGGCGACGAACTGCCGGTCGGCCGGCTGGGCCTCGTCGAGCTTGGACGAGGACGCCGGGGCGGTGGCGAGGTCCTCGGCGGGGACCGCGCTGGCGGTCGGGCCGAGCGCGGAGCCGGCCAGCAGGGCGAGACCGGCGAGCCCGGCCGCGGGGGCGATCAGACGCCGGCGTCGTGCGGGGACGCCGGCAGGGGGGTGGGTCATGGGATCTCCTGGGGGTGCAGGGTGTGACCGCCGCACCGTCGCGGCGGTCCTCCCCTCCTACCAGAGCCGTTCGACGACCCGCCAGAGCCACCCGCCTCCCGGTTCGAGGTGATCCCGCCTCCCAGGGCCGCCGGGATCACTCCGAACCGGCGGGGGCGGGAGGGTCAGACGCGCAGGTCGACCCAGACCAGGCGGTGGTCCGACGACGGGAAGGGGAAGGTGCCGGTCAGCCGCGACAGCGGGTCGTCCGAGGTCGGCCAGAACACCCCGGAGTCGCGGATCCGCAGGTCCCGGCTGGGTAGCACGTAGTCGACGCGGATGTTGCCCGGGGGCTCGGCGAAGTCGGCGGTGTCCTGGGCCGGCGGGGCGACGTGCTCGTCGTTCGGTCCGCCCTGCAGCTCGCTCGCCTCGACCGCGCCCTCGCTGCTGGGCGTCCGGCTGGGGTTGACCCGCGGGTGGTCGAGCAGCTGGTCGGCCGCCCCGGGCACGGAGTCGCCGTCCAGCGGGTCGGCGTTCTGGTCGCCGGCGATGACGAAGGACGAGCCCGCGCGCAGCCCGCCGCGGCGTCCCTCGTCGTCGTAGATGTAGGCCGAGCCGCGCAGCCCCGACACGTAGTCGGCCCAGAAGCGGATCTCGTCGGCGTTGCGCCGGCCGTTGCGGTCCTCCGCGCCGTCGAAGGTGGGCGGCGTGGGGTGGCTGGTGAGGAGGTGCACCGTCCGTCCGTCGACCTCGACCGGGACGTCCCAGTGCGACTTGCTCGACAGCGGCAGGGAGGCCAGCTCCTCCTCGCTGTACCAGTCGGCCGGCGCGGGGGTGGCGGGGTCGTCGGGCAGCAGCGCGCCCGGCATGTCGGCCCAGCGGAAGTGCTGGAAGGTGCGGACGTCCTCGGTGGCGATCGGGTGCCTGGAGTAGACGACCATCCCGTACTGGCCGGGGAACAGCCCGAAGCCCCAGGCGTCGTCGCCGCCGCCGACGGTGCCGTCGTTGTTGAGGTCGAACCCGCTCGGGACGCCGGTGTTGACCGGAGCGGTGAAGGAGTAGGGGTAGTCGATCGGGTCCGCACCGTTCTGGCCGCGCTCGAGGTAGTTCTCGGCGAACAGCTCGACCGAGCGGCCCTCGGCGTCGAAGTCGAACTCCTGCAGCACGAGGACGTCGGGCCGGGTGCGCTGGACGATCTCGGCGATGGTGCGGGCCTGCGCGTTGTCGGGGGTGGAGAGGTCGGACTGCAGCTGGCCGAGGGCGCCCCGGTTGAGCGAGGCGTTGAAGGTGGCGAAGCGGAGGGCGTCGGCGCCCGGTGCGGCGGCGGCCGGCGCGCCGGGGCCGGTGACGGTGCTGCCGGCGGCGATCAGGCCGGCGACGGCGGCGGTGGCGATGAGCCGGGGGAGGAACGACATGACCCCGAGCCTGTCACTGGCTCGGGGTCGTGTCGTGGTCGGTGGGTGAACGGTGGGTGACGTCTCACACCACCGGCTCCAGGCCGGCGGGTGCGATCCACCGGGCCAGCCGGACCCGGACGGTGCGCAGGCGCGGCTCGCGCGGCGTGCGCAGGGCCTCGAGCTGGGCGTAGCGCTCGGCGGCGCGACGGCTCAGCTCACGCTGGTCGACGACGGGGACGGGGTCGTACGTGTACATGACAGGTCCTCACAGGGTGCGTGATCGGTGCAGGGCAGGCGTCGTCGACGGATGCCGGACGACGGCAGACGCGGGGTGTGGCGCCCGGGGCGCGGACTCGGGACGGCTCAGCGGAGCGGTCGGATGAGGCCGGTCAGCGGATCGCGGGAGGCATCGCTCCTGCCCGTGGCGGTGAAGGTGAAGATCATCGGTACCGACCTCCTTCCTGGTCTCGGCGCCCCGCTGCCTGCGAGGACGAGAAGGACGCTACCGAGGCCGCGGGACGGGCGGCAACGGGTTTTCCGCGGCGCCGGCACGCGGGCCGTCTAGGGTGCTGGCCATGACTGCCACGCTGACGGTGGAGCGCTACCTGGACGCACTGCGACAGGGCGTCGACGGGTTGCTCGAGCACGCCGTCGCCGCCGGTCCCGGGGCCGACGTGCCCACCTGCCCGGGGTGGACCGTGCGGGATCTGGTGGCCCACCTCGGCATGGTGCAGCGCTGGGCGACGGCGCACGTCACCGCCACCCTGGACGGCTTCGACGGCGCCCTGGTCGAGGACGAGGGCGCGCGCGCCGACGACCCGCTCGGTTGGCTGCGGGAGGGGGCCGACGCGCTGGTGACCGCGCTGGAGGCGGCGCCGGACGACCTGGAGGCGGAGTTCTTCCTCACCGACGCGCCACCACCGCGGGTCGCATGGGCCCGCCGGCAGGCGCACGAGGCGACCGTGCACGCGGTGGACGTCCTCAGCGCCGCCCTCGGCCGGGTGCCGCGTGCCGCGGAGGCGCAGATCGCAGCCGACCTGGCCACCGACGGGATCGACGAGCTGCTGGCCGGCTTCCTGCCCCGCCCACGGACCCGGCTGCGGCTGGACGAGCCGCTGGTGCTGGAGGTCTCGACCACCGACACCGACAGCGCCTGGACCGTCCACCTCGGGCCGGACGTCCCGCGGACCGCCCACCAGATGGCCGCGGACGGTCCGGACACGCGCCTCACCGGGGAGGCGGTCGCGGTCTACCTCGGGCTGTGGAACCGCGGGGAGGAGCTGCACGCCGACGGCGTGGACGTGCTCGAGGAGTGGCGGGCCGAGATGCGGATCAGCTGGGGACGTCCGCGGGTGGCCGAGACCGCCGGGCTGCCGCCGTCCCCGCCGACCTGAGCCGGCGCACGGCGGACGGCAGAGGGCAGGATCGGGGCGTGACGTCCTCCGCCGACCTGGACACGCTCGTGCAGCGGCTGCGCGCGGCCGGGTGCGTGTTCGCCGAGGAGGAGGCCGACGTGCTGCTGGCCTCGGCCGGCGACGGTGCCGAGCTCGAGCGGATGGTCGCCGACCGGCTGGCCGGCGTGCCGCTGGAGCACGTGGTGGGTTGGGCCTCCTTCGCCGGGTCGCGGGTGCCGGTCCGGCCCGGGGTGTTCGTGCCGCGCCGTCGCACCGAGCACCTGCTGGCCGTCGCGGTCGGGCTGACCCGGCCCGGTGAGCTGGTGGTCGACCTGTGCTGCGGGTCCGGGGCGATCGCGCTGGCCCTGCACGCCGCCGTCCCCGACCTCCGGCTGCACGCCAGCGACCTGCAGCCCGAGGCGGTCGCCTGCGCTGCGGACACCCTCGCCGGGATCGCCGCGGTGCACGCCGGGGACCTGTTCGACGCGCTGCCGGCCGACCTGCGCGGACGGGTCGACGTGGTGGTGGCGAACGTGCCCTACGTGCCGACGGCGGCCGTCCCGCTGCTGCCCCGGGACGCCCGCGAGCACGTCGCGCCGATGACCGTGGACGGCGGTGCGGACGGTCTGGCGGTGCTGCGCCGGGTGGCGGCGGAGGCCACCGACTGGCTGGCGCCCGGCGGTCGGCTGCTCAGCGAGGTGGCCGAGGACCAGGTGCCCCCCGCGCTCGCCTTGCTCGAGGCGTCCGGGCTGCGGGCCCGGGTCTGCGAGGACGAGGAGCTGGACGCTCACGTGGTGGTGGGCCGCTCCGTCTGAGCCGGGCGTCCCGACCCAGACGGCAGACGCCGCCCGGGCTCGAATGAGCCGGGCGGCGTCCGGTGCGGCGGAGGATGGGGGATTCGAACCCCCGAGGGCTTGCACCCAACCCGCTTTCCAAGCGAGCGCCATAGGCCACTAGGCGAATCCTCCGCCGGGCATCGTACGCGACTCCGCGGGCCCGGGCCAATCGTCGCCGACGGTGATGGCGGTGGGCACCGGCCGGGGAAGCCCTTGCCTGCGCCGGGCGAGGGTTGACCCGGTACCTGGGACACACGGTGCGCTGTCGCCATGATGCTCACCCGACGGTGGACCTCCCCGTCCCGACGCCACCGCGCCCGGGCGTTCTGCCTGGGCGTCCTCAGCCTCGCCGTGCTGGCCCTCAGCGCGTGCACCCCGACCCCTCCTCCCGCCACGCCGGGGCCGGGCGAGGACGACCTCACCACCTTCTACGACCAGGAGCTCACCTTCGGGTCCTGCGTCGACTACGCGACCTCACCCTCGGAGGAGGCGGCCCTCGCCATCGAGGCCTTCGAGTGCGCACGCCTGCAGGTGCCCCTCGACTACGACGACCCGCAGGGCGAGCGGATGCAGATCGCCGTCCTCCGCGTGCGGGCCCAGGGCGACCCCGCCGAGCGCATCGGGTCCCTCGTCATCAACCCCGGCGGACCCGGGGGCAGCGGTGTCTTCATCGGCGCGCTGGCGAGCACCGGCCTGGCCGGGACGGCGCTGCTGCAGCGTTTCGACTTCGTCTCCTTCGACCCGCGCGGGGTCGCCGCCTCGCTGCCCGCGATCAGCTGCTACACCGACGAGCAGAAGGACCTCGGCCAGGCGAAGCCGACGCTGCTCGGCACCTCTGGGTCGTGGACCGAGCAGGACACCGCGACCTTCGTCGAGCGCTGCGCGGAGGGCTCGGGCGGGGAGCACGTGCTGGGTGCCGTCGGCACCCGCGACGTCGCCCGGGACATGGACGTGCTGCGTGCCGCGCTGGGTGACGAGCAGCTCACCTTCGCCGGTCAGAGCTACGGCACCCGCCTCGGCTCCGTCTACGCCGAGCAGTTCCCGCAGAACGTCCGCGCCATGGTGCTCGACGGCGCCTTCGACCCGCGGCAGACCAACGCCGAGCGACGTCTCGACCTGCACCGTTCCTTCCAGCGGTCGTTCGACCAGATGGCCGCCTTCTGCGCCCAGCAGCAGGACTGCCCGTTGGGGGAGGACCCGGCCCGGGCGAACCAGGTGTTCCAGGACCTCGTGCAGCCGCTGGTCGACCAGCCGGTCCCGGCCGGCGAGGGCCGCACGGCCGACTTCGGCCAGGTCACGGGAGGGGTGGGCTCGGGTCTGTACGACGCCGCCAGCTGGCCCGCCATCATCAGCGGCATCACCCAGCTGCGGGACGAGGGCCGCGCCGACGAGCTGCTCACCCTCAACGACAACCTGCTCGGACGTCGCCCGGACGGCACCTGGAGCAACTACCTCGACGCCACCTACGCCATCGGCTGCATGGACCAGGAACGCCAGACGCCTGAGCAGGAGGCGGCACTGCGCGCCGAGCTGGCCGAGGTCAGCCCCTTCCTCGACCCGGGGCAGGACGTCGCCGCTGGCACCCGGGACGCCTGCGAGCACTGGCCGGCCGAGCCCACCCTCGACCCGCCGTACGCGCAGGACGTGGAGGGCCTGCCGCCCACCCTGGTCATCTCGATCACCGGCGACCCGTCCACGCCCTACGACGCCGGGCTGGGCCTGGCCGACTCGCTCGGATCCGGTTTGCTGACGGTGGAGGGGGAGCGGCACACCGTGGCGCTGGAGCGGCTGAGCCCCTGCGTCAACGACATCGTGGACCGCTACCTCATCGACCTGGAGCCGGTCGCCGAGGGCGCCACCTGCACGCTCTGACCGCCGGCCGGGTGCATCCGCCCTCACGGCGCACCCGGCCGCGCCGCGCCGACGCGGGCTTGGCGGGTCGCCCGATCATGGCCTACGTTACCGATAACGATTCTCAGTCTGATTGGAGCGTGACCATGACCGACCGACGGGCCCTGCTGGCAGGGCTGGGCGTCGCGGGCCTGCTGACGGTGGCCGCCTGCGGCACCGGGAGCGAGCCCACCGCTGCGCCGGAGCCGAGCGCGGAGACGTCCACCGCACGCACCGAGGTGACCGGCACCCGGCTCGCCGTCAGCTACGACGGCGGTGTGATGGTGCTCGACCAGGACACCCTCGAGCCGGTGGCCGACATCCCGCTGGAGGGCTTCCTGCGGCTCAACCCCGCCGGTGACCAGCGCCACGTCCTGGTCTCCACCAGCGAGGGCTTCCAGGTGCTCGACACCGGCGTGGAGGTGCAGGGCCACGGCGACCACAACCACTACTACGACACCGGCGCGACGCTGACCGACGTCGTCCATCCCGCTCCCGAGCCGGGGCACGTGGTCCGGCACGCCGGCAAGGTGGCGCTGTTCAGCGATGGCGCCGGGACGGTCGCCCTGCTCGATCCCGAGGAGGTCGCCGCCGGGCCGGCCGAGCCCACCTGGACCGCGCCGAGCCCGCACCACGGCGTCGCGGTCCCGCTCGAGGACGGCGGCATGGTGGTCAGCGTCGGCACCGAGGAGGAGCGCACCGGTGCCGCCGCCCTGGACGCCAGCTTCACCGACGTCACCCGCAGCGACGAGTGCCCCGGGCTGCACGGCGAGGCCACCGCCGGCAACGGCGCGGTGCTGCTCGGCTGCACCGACGGCGTCCTGCTCTTCAAGGACGGCTCCTTCACCAAGGTGCCCAGCCCCGACGAGTACGGCCGGATCGGCAACCAGGCCGGCTCGGAGCACTCCGACGTCGTCCTCGGCGACTACAAGACCGACCCGGACGCCGAGCTCGAGCGCCCGACCCGGGTCTCGCTGACCGACACCGAGACGGGTGAGCTGCGGCTGGTCGACCTGCCGGCCAGCTACTCCTTCCGCTCCCTGGGTCGCGGCCCCGAGGGCGAGGCCCTGGTGCTGGGCACCGACGGGAAGCTGCACGTCATCGACCCCGACTCCGGGGAGATCACGAGCTCGATCCAGGTGACCGAGGAGTGGCAGGAGCCGCTGCAGTGGCAGCAGCCGCGTCCGACCCTGGCCGTCGAGGGGGAGATCGCCTACGTGACCGAGCCCGAGACCAGCGAGCTGCACGTCGTGTACCTGCCCACCGGCGAGGTCGTCGACACCGCCACCCTCCCGCACGAGCCGAACGAGATCACCGGCGTGGGCGAGGCCGTGGCGGGTGAGCACGACCACGAGCACGCCGAGGGCGACGAGCACGCGCACGAGGGCGAGGAGCACGCCGCCGAGGGCGAGGAGCACGGCGAGTAGGCCCGGGCCGAACGCCCCGTCCGAGACGCGCAGCAGCCACCGGCACCCCGCCGGTGGCTGCTGTCGTGCGTTGGGCTGCAGGCCCGGGGGCCGGTATGCTGCTCGGCAGCCCCCCGTGCGGCGTTATCTCGCCCAACTCCCCCAGGGCCGGAAGGCAGCAAGGGTAAGTGAGCTCTGTCGGGTGCGCGGGGGGCCCTTCCGTGCCGCGACACCGACCGGCTCAGTGCACGAGCCTCGAGCGGGTCCGCGGGAACCGCCAGGCCGTCAGCGCGAGCGCCACCGCCAGCACGCCGAGCGGCCACAGCACCGCCGCCACGGCGTCCCCGCCCGGTGAGACGCCGGCCAGCAGTGCCCGGATCGACTCCGTCAGCGGTGTGATCGGCTGGTGCTCGGCGAACACCCGCAACCACGACGGCATCGTCGCCACCGGCACGAACGCGCTGGAGGCGTAGGGCAGGAACAGCAGGATGAAGCCGTACCCGCTGGCGGCCTCGGCCGAGCCGGCGACCAGCCCGAGGAAGGCGAACAGCGCGGTGATGGCGAGGATCCACAGCGCGACCAGCCCGACCGCGGCCAGCCACTCCACCGGTCCGGCGGCGGGTCGGAACCCGAGCAGCACCCCCACGAGGATCACCACGGCGGTGCTGAAGAGGTTGCGCAGCAGGCTGGCGACGGTGTGCCCGACCAGCAGCGCCACCCCGGGCACCGGCATGGTGCGCATCCGGTCGATGGTGCCGGTGGTCATGTCCCGGCTGACCGCGACCGCCGTGGTGGCGGCCCCGTAGCCCGCGCAGAGCAGGATGATGCCCGGCGTCACGTAGTCGATGTAGGCCCGGCTGTCGCCGCCGATCGCCCCGCCGAAGACGAAGGTGAACACCAGCATCAGCAGGGTGGGCAGGACGATGCCCATCAGCAGCGCCTCGGGGTCGCGCAGGCTGTGCCGCAGGCTGCGTCCGACGAAGACGGTGAACGGCGTCAGGACGCCGGGGCGGACCGGCGGTGTGGTGGCGAGCGGCCCGCGCGCGGTGATGGTGGTCATGCGGCCTCCTTCCCGGTGAGCTGGAGGACGACCTCGTCCAGGGTGGGGCGGCGCACCTGCACCCGGGCGCTGCCGGGCAGCGAGCGCAGCACGGAGGCGACGTGCCCGGCCGTCCCGTCGGTGGTGAGGGTGTCCGACGGCTGGCCGTGCTCGTCCAGCACCTCGACGACGTCGCCGCCGGCGCCCGCCTTCAGCTCGGCGGCGGTGCCCTCGGCGACCAGACGGCCGGAGTCCAGCACGGCGATCCGGTCGGCCAGGGCGTCGGCCTCCTCCAGGTACTGGGTGGTGAGCAGCACCGCGGTGCCGTCGTCGGTCAGCCGGCGCACCTGCTCCCACAGCGCCCGCCGGCTGCGCGGGTCGAGTCCGGTGGTGGGCTCGTCCAGCAGCAGCACCCGGGGAGCCCGGACGAGGCTCATCGCCAGGTCGAGCCGGCGGCGCATCCCGCCGGAGTAGGTCCCGGCCCGACGCCGGGCCGCGTCGGCCAGGTCGAACTGCGCCAGCAGCTCACCGGCCCGCCGACGGGCGTCCAGCCGGCTGAGCCCGAGCAGCCGGCCGACCATCACCAGGTTCTCGGTGCCGCTCAGCATGCCGTCGACGGCGGTGTGCTGCCCCGTCAGGCCGATCAGCTGCTGGACGGTCCGTCGCTCGCGGGCGACGTCGTGGCCGAGCACCGACAGGCTCCCGCCGTCCAGGCGCTCCAGCGTGCTGACGATGCGGACCAGGGTGGTCTTGCCGGCGCCGTTGGGCCCGAGCAGGGCGGTGATGCCCGGCCCGACCCGCCAGCTGACGCCGTCGAGGACGGTGTGCGCGCCGAAGCGCTTGGTGACGTCGGTGAGGACGAGCACCTGATCTGTGTAGGTCATACGCTGAGTGTGACATACACAGATTGCCCCGTACACAGTTTGTAGGGTGGTCCCCGTGCCGGACACCGTCGAACCAGGGTTGCCCCGGGTGGTCGCCATCGCCTGGGGGATGGCCGTCGCCCCCAGCCGCGGCCCGCGCCGGGAGCTGAGCCACGAGAAGATCGTCGAGGCGGGCATCGAGATCGCCGACCGCGACGGGCTGGCCGCGGTCACGATGCAGCGGGTGGCCGAGTCGCTCGGGTTCACCACGATGGCGCTGTACCGCTACGTCTCCACCAAGGACGAGCTGCTCGACCTGATGCGCGACGCGGCCATCGCCGTCCCGCCGCGCCAGAAGCTGCCGCAGCCCTGGCGGGAGGCCCTGCGGGCGTGGTGCCAGGTGATGCGCGAGTGCTACCGGGCGCACCCCTGGGTGCTGGCGATCCCCCGCCGGCAGGAGGTGCTGCTGATGCCGAACGCGGTGGCCCTGGTCGACCTGGGGCTGCAGGCGATGGCGGAGCTGGCCCTGGACGAGGAGCAGAAGATGGCCGCCGTGCTCACCCTGAGCACCTACGTCGGGGCGATGGTCGGGCTGGAGGGCGAGCTGGCCGTCGAGCCGGACGCCGAGTACACCGCAGAGGCCTTCGCCGCGCTCGGTGAGGTGATCACCCCCGAGCGGTTCCCCGCGCTGCGCTCGATGCTGCTGGCGGGGGAGTACGTCGGCGGCCCGCCGTCGCCGGAGCAGGGTCTGGAGGCGGAGCTGGAGTTCGGCCTGGAGCGGATCCTGGACGGTCTGGAGCGGCTCGACCGGGAGCTGCGCGAGTCGTCCTGAGGTCGGCGTCGGGAGCGGGTGGAACTGTCGGCGTCCGGGCATAGGGTGGCCGTCGTGAGTGAAGAGGTGGCAGCCCCGGACGTGCCGACGCCGCCGCTGGCGCTGTACCGGCGCTACCGGCCCGACACCTTCGCCCAGGTCATCGGGCAGGACCACGTCACCGAGCCGCTGCAGCGCGCCCTGGTCAACAACCGGGTCAACCACGCCTACCTGTTCTCCGGCCCGCGGGGCTGTGGCAAGACCACCTCCGCGCGCATCCTCGCCCGTGCGCTCAACTGCGAGCAGGGTCCGACGCCGACGCCGTGCGGGCAGTGCCAGTCCTGCCGCGACCTGGCCCGCGGCGGTCCGGGCAGCATCGACGTGATCGAGATCGACGCGGCCAGCCACGGCGGCGTGGACGACGCCCGCGACCTGCGCGAGCGGGCGTTCTTCTCCCCGGTCAGCAGCCGCTACAAGGTCTACATCGTCGACGAGGCGCACATGGTGACCACGGCAGGCTTCAACGCCCTGCTGAAGCTGGTCGAGGAGCCGCCGCCGCACGTCAAGTTCGTCTTCGCCACCACCGAGCCGGACAAGGTGATCGGCACCATCCGCTCGCGCACCCACCACTACCCGTTCCGGCTGGTGCCGCCGAAGGTGCTCAGCGGCTACCTCGCCGAGCTCTGCGAGGCCGAGGGCATCGCCGTCGAGCCCGCAGTGCTGCCGCTGGTGGTGCGGGCCGGCGGCGGGTCGGTGCGCGACTCGCTCTCGGTGCTCGACCAGCTGCTCGGCGGGGCTGGGGAGCAGGGGGTCAGCTACCTGCAGGCCGCCGCGCTGCTCGGCTACACCCCGGACTCGCTGCTGGACGAGATGCTCGACGCCTTCGCCGCCGGTGATGCGGCCAGCGTCTTCGCCGCGGTCGACAAGGTGATCGAGGTCGGTCAGGACCCGCGCCGCTTCGCCGAGGACCTGCTGCGCCGGCTGCGCGACCTCGTCATCGTCAACGCCGTGCCGGACGCCGTCTCCTCCGGGCTGGTCGAGGCCGCCGACGACCAGGCCGAGCGCCTGCAGAACCAGGCCGCCGCCCTCGGCCCGGGTGAGCTGGCCCGGGCGGCCGAGGTGGTCGCCTCCGGCCTGACCGAGATGCGCGGCACCACCGCCCCGCGCCTGCACCTGGAGCTGATGTGCGCCCGGGTGCTGCTGCCCGGTGCCGACGTCGACGGCCGCGGCCTGCACGCCCGCCTGGAGCGGCTCGAGCGCCGGGTCGGCATGGACGTCGCCGACCACCTCGGCCACACCGGCCCCGCCCGCTCCACCCGCCCAGACCCCGACCCCGAACCGACCCCGCGCCCCCGCCCCGACACCCAGCGCCCGGGCAGCGACCCCACCCAGCGCCCTGAGCCTGTCGAAGGGCGATCCTCCCAGCGCCCGGGCAGCGACCCGGCCCAGCGCCCTGAGCCTGTCGAAGGGCGCCCCACCTCCGAGGACGGCACCGCTCCCGAGCACCCGGGCAGCGCCCCCACCCAACGCCCTGAGCCTGTCGAAGGGCGATCCACCGACGAGGCCGCCGCTACCCAGCGCCCCACCCCGGGCCCGGGCCAGCGACCGGGGCGGCCGGAGCCTGGACGCACCGCAGGGGCGCTGCCGGTGGTCGGCTGGGCGGACGCATCGACCTGGG
>NZ_QOUI01000012.1:0-127287 GCF_003327535.1 Desertihabitans brevis
CGCAGGCGAGGTCGAGCACGGCTGCTTCGCAGCGGCGCACCACCAGGGTGTGCTCAGCGACCAGGTCCGACAGCTCCCCGACCGGTAGTGCGCCGAGGTCAGCGGCCGCCGGCGCCGTGCTGCTGCCCGGGCTCGCGGACGCGCCGGTGGTGGCGCGGAGGTCCCGCGCGACCCGGTCCTCCCTGGCTTGCAGCATGGTTCCACGCTACGGCGACCGATCGACGGAATCGAACACAGAAGCGAAATTTGTGGATGGCGCTTCGAGGTGCTTCTGGCCTGTGGACAGCTTGATCCGGGGGTGGCGCCAGGGGGAGGCGCGCAGCACCACGGCCAGGGCGGGCCAGCCCTACCTGTGACATCCACCGGGCCGCGCTCGCCGCCCGCGGTGCCGCCTTCCCCGAGGGCGTGCTCCGCCCGCAGCCCCCGCGCTGAGGGCTCAGGATCCCAGCAGCGTCGCGATGTCGTCGGCCGTGAGCGAGGAGGAGGCCATCGAGTCGGCGTCGACCACACTGGCGAACAGGGCCGCCTTGCGCCGGGCCAGCTCCATCACCTTCTCCTCGATGGTGCCCTCCGAGACCAGCCGGTAGACGTTGACGTTGCGGGTCTGGCCGATCCGGTGCGTCCGGTCGACCGCCTGCGCCTCCACCGCCGGGTTCCACCACGGGTCGAGCAGGAAGCAGTAGTCGGCCTCGGTCAGCGTCAACCCCACCCCGCCGGCGCGCAGGCTGATGAGGAACACCGGGTCGTCCCCGGAGCGGAACCCGTCGATCACCTTCGCCCGCCCGCGGGTGCGGCCGTCGAGGTAGCGGTAGCCGAGGCCCTCGGCGTCCAGCCGCTGCCGCACCCGGGCGAGGAACCCGGTGAACTGGCTGAACACCAGCGCCCGGTGCCCCTCGGCGGCGATCTCGGTCAGGTGCTCGACCAGCAGGTCGATCTTGGCCGAGCCGATGTCGGCATGGTCCTCGTCCACCAGCGCCGGGTCGAGGCTGAGCTGGCGCAGCCGGGTCAGCGAGGCCAGGATCGTCAGCCGGTTCTCGTCCAGGTCCTCCAGCAGCCGCAGGATCCGCTGCCGCTCCCGCTGCAGGTGGGTGTCGTAGAGCTGGCGGTGCCGCGGCCCGAGCTCGACGCTCAGCACCTGCTCCTGCTTCGCGGGTAGGTCGGCGGCCACCACCTCCTTGGTGCGCCGCAGCATCACCGGCGCGACCCGACGCCGCAGCCGGGCCAGCGCGTCGGCGTCGGCGTCCTGCTCGATCGGCTGGGCGTAGCGGGTCTGGAAGTCCTTGACGTGGGGGAACAGCCCCGGCGCGACGACCGAGAGGATCGCCCACAGCTCCATCAGGTTGTTCTCCATCGGCGTGCCGGTGATGGCGAACCGCGACCCGGCTTCGATTCCGCGGACGGCGGCATGGGTGGCGCTGGCGGCGTTCTTCACCAGCTGCGCCTCGTCCAGCACCAGCCCGGCCCAGGGCAGCGCGGCGTAGCCCTCGGCCTCCAGCCGCAGCAGCGTGTAGGTGGTGACGACGAGGTCGACCCCGCCCTCGGCCAGCCGGTCCAGCCCCCAGCCGCGCCGCGACGCCGCGCCGGTGATCGCCAGCACCCGCAGCCCCGGCGCGAACCGCTCCGCCTCGGCCACCCAGGTGCTCTGCACGCTGGAGGGCGCCACCACCAGGAACGGCGGCGCGTCCGGGCTCTGCTCGCGGGCCCGCAGCACCATCGCCAGGGTCTGCAACGTCTTGCCCAGGCCCATGTCGTCGGCGAGCACCCCGCCCAGGCCGTGCTCGTGCAGCAGGCTCAGCCAGCCGAAGCCGGTGCGTTGGTAGGGCCGCAGCACCGCCTGCAGCCCGGCCGGCTCCGGTGGCGGCTCGACGGTGCCGAGGTCGCGCAGCGCCGCCGCGGCCCGGATCCACGCCCGCACCCGCTCGTCGGTGGGCCCGATCTCCTCCAGGTCGGCCAGCAGGTCGTGGTCGTGGCGGGACAGCTTCACCCGGTCGCGTGGCTGCTCGACCACCGCCCGCGCCTCCTCGACCAGCCGGGCCAGCTGGTCGAGCTCGGGACGGTCCAGGTCGACGTAGACGCCGCGGCGGATCTCCACCCGGGTCTGGCCGGTGGCGAGCGCCGCCAGCACCTGGGCCAGCCCGAGGTGGACGGTGCCGAGCTCGACGTCGTCGATGACCACCACGACCTCCAGCTCGAGCCAGTCGGTGCGGCCCTCCCGGTGCGCCTCGGCGGAGCCGGTGAAGCGCACGACGGGGGAGCCGGTGGCGGGCCGGAACTCCGGCTCGGTGCCGACCTCGACCAGCTCCACCGCCTCGATGGCGGCGGCCAGCGCCCGCAGCGCGGGCAGCCGGTCGCGCTGCAGGTCCATCGCCTCCAGCCCGCGGTAGCGGCGGCGGGCGGCCAGCGTCCCGGGCCCGTGCTGGCCGACCCCGAGCAGCACCGCCAGCTCCTCGTCGAGGTCGAGCGCGTCGAGCAGCTCCCGCTCCCGGCGCGGGTCGCGCTGGCCGCGGCCCACGTCGCGGTCGTCGACCGGCAGATCGCGCGGGTGGCCGTCGCCGACGTCGTAGACCCAGCGCCAGGCCAGCTCCGCGCTGGCGTCCTCGTGCCAGGTGAGCTGCCCGCGCAGCCGGATCACGGCCTGGTCGGGCAGCGGCACCGACCCGTCGCGGGAGCGCACCTCGACCGTGCTGCGCAGCCGCGGCAGGTAGTCGGCGAGGAGGTCGTCGACCCCCTCGGCCGGGACCAGCAGCGGACGGTGCTGGACGACGTGGGTGCGCACCGACCGCGGCACCGGCCGGGTCAGCGGGGCCAGCGTGATCGTGGTGCCCGACCCGTCCTCGCGCCACAGCGCCACCCCGTGCGCCGGCTCGCCGATGAAGCCGACGTCGGCGGCCTCGTGGTGGTGCGACCCGCAGGTCGCCCCCGAGCGCACCTCGACCCCGCCCTCGCGGGTGCTGAGGTCGAGCTCGAGGGAGGCCGGCTGGTCGGCCACCCCGACGGTGGTGCGGCGCTCGGAGCACACCCACGGCACCCCGGCCTCGCGGATCCGCTCCAGCAGCGGCCACAGCGCCGGCCCGGCCGCGTGCAGGTCGGCGGTGTCCGAGCCCGGGCTCCAGTAGGGCTGGCTGCCCTGCAGCACCACCTGCAGCTCGCGGAACAGCTGCAGGTGGTGGGGGTCGTAGCGCTCCGAGGTGCTGTGCTCGACCGCGGCCAGCTCGCGCCAGGAGAGCCCGCTGCGCACCCAGCGTCCCGAGCGCCCGCGCCGGGTCAGCCGGACCGCCAGCCGGGGACGTCCGGAGGTCTGGGTGGCGAACACCCGGGCCCGCTGCTGCTGGGCGTTGGGCAGCACCACCATCAGCGCCACCGGGGTCACCTCGGGCGGTGGGCCGGGCTCCTCGTCGCGCTCGTCCACCCCGTCCAGCAGCTCCTCCAGCGCCGAGCGCCAGGACGGCAGCGACGTGTTGCGGGCCGCCTCGACGACCGTGGCGACGGTGTGCTTGCACGACCAGCGCACCGGGCAGGTGCAGCGGGCGTCCACCTCGACCGGGGACCACACCGCCCGGGCCGCCAGGTGCGCGGGCAGCTCGGTGAAGCTGATCGCGGTGCGGTAGCCGACCGCACCCTGCACCGTGCCGCTGACCTCCAGGTGGTCGGGACGCTCCTGGCGCACCTCGCTGCGGGTCACCCGCCCCGCGCGGGCGTACTCCAGACCGCGGCGCACCGACTCGGGCTCGGCCCAGTCGTGAAGCGCCTCGGGCTCGGCGAGGGCGGGCAACGACAGCACGGGGACGACCGTACGCGGCGGCTCCGACGGTTCCGGTGCGGGCCGGGGCGGTCGGTTAGGCTCCCGCCTCGTGACCCCTGCTCCCGCCCGTCCGTTCGTCGTCGGCATCATCGGCGGCGGTCAGCTGGCCCGGATGATGCACCAGGCCGCCATCGGGCTGGGCGTGCGCACCCGGCTGCTGGCCGAGGGCCCCGACGTGTCGGCCGCCCAGGTGGTCGCCGACGTCACCGTGGGCGACTACACCGACCCGGACACCGTGCGCGCCTTCGCCGCCGGCTGCGACGTCATCACCTTCGACCACGAGCACGTCCCGACCGCCATCCTGCAGCAGCTGGAGGCCGACGGGGTCGCCGTGCGCCCCGGTCCGGCCGCGCTGGTGCACGCCCAGGACAAGGCGGTGATGCGGGAGCGGCTGACCGCCTCCGGCGCCCCCTGCCCGGTCTTCGAGGTGGTCCCCGACGCGGACGCCCTGCGCGCCTTCGGCGAGCGCACCGGGTGGCCGGTCATCGCCAAGACCTCCCGCGGCGGCTACGACGGCAAGGGCGTGTGGAAGCTGGACGGCCCCGAGCAGGCCGAGGTGCCCTTCACCGGGTTGCGCGAGGGCGTCCAGGTCGTGGCGGAGGAGTTCGTCGACTTCGCCCGCGAGCTGAGCGCGCTGGTGGTGCGCTCGCCCTCGGGGCAGGCGGTGGCCTACCCGGTGAGCGAGACGGTGCAGCGCGACGGCGTCTGCGTCGAGACCACCACCCCGGCGCCCGGGCTCAGCGAGGAGCAGGCGACCGCCGCCCAGCACCTGGCGCTGAGCCTGGCCGCCGAGCTGGAGGTGGTGGGTCTGCTGGCGGTGGAGCTGATGCAGCGCCGCGACGGCTCGGTGGTGGTCAACGAGCTGGCGATGCGCCCGCACAACACCGGCCACTGGAGCATCGACGGCGCGCACACCTCGCAGTTCGAGAACCACCTGCGCGCCGTCCTCGACCTGCCGCTCGGCGACCCCACCGCCCGCCAGCCCTGGACGGTGATGGGCAACGTGCTCGGCGGCGCCGAGGAGGACCTGCCGTCGGCGCTGCTGCACTGCTTCGCCCGCGACCGCCGGCTCCGCGCGCACCTCTACGGCAAGGAGGTCAAGCCGGGCCGCAAGGTCGGCCACGTGACCACCTTCGGCCGCGACCTCGACGACGTCCGCCGCCGCGCCCGGCACGCCGCCGGCTACCTGATGGGAGACCCCGATGCCTGAGCCGACCGCCGGACGTCCCCGCGTCGCGATCCTCATGGGGTCGGACTCGGACTGGCCCACCATGGAGGCCGCAGCCACCGCGCTGGAGGAGTTCGACGTCCCCTGCACCGCCGACGTCGTCTCCGCCCACCGGATGCCCGAGGCGATGGTGCGCTACGGCCGCGAGGCGCACACCCGCGGGATCGAGGTGATCATCGCCGGCGCCGGTGGAGCGGCCCACCTGCCGGGGATGCTCGCCGCGCTGACCCCGCTGCCGGTGATCGGCGTCCCGGTGCCGCTGAAGCACCTGGACGGGATGGACTCGCTGCTGTCGATCGTGCAGATGCCCACCGGTGTCCCGGTGGCCACCGTCGCCATCGGCAACGCCCGCAACGCCGGGCTGCTGGCCGTGCGCATCCTGGCCGCCGGCGACCCCGCGCTGACCGAGCGGGTGCTGACGTTCCAGGACGAGCTGCGCCAGGCCGCCGAGGCGAAGGGGGCCCGGGTCCGCGAGCGCGGCTGACACCACACCCGGCTCTTGCCGGGGTGCTGGCGCAGGGACGACCACGCTGCTGCCCCCGCTGACCATCCTGGGCGGGGCCTCGATCCAGGCCGCCTGCCGCCGGCGCTACGCCGGCCTCGGGGACCTCGTCGACGACCTCGGCGGTCCGACCGGATGACCGGTGACGGTCTCGGTCGCTACCTTTGCGCCGGGACGTCGTCGGCACGGGGAGATCACGCAGCATGTTGGCCCTGGTCAAGACCCAGGCCGGACCCGGTCTGGAGCTCCTCGACGTGCCGGTCCCCGAGCCCGGCCCGTCCGACGTGCTGATCCGGGTGGCGAGCACCGGCATCTGCGGCACCGACCTGCACATCGAGTCCTGGGACGCCTGGGCCGCGGCCCGGGTCGCACCCGGGCGGGTCGTCGGCCACGAGTTCTCCGGGAAGGTGGTCGAGGTCGGCTCGGCGGTCACCGACGTCCACGTCGACGACGTCGTCAGCGGCGAGGGCCACCTGGTCTGCGGACGCTGCCGGGCCTGCCGCGCGGGCCGGCGCCACCTGTGCATCAACACCATCGGGATCGGGGTGCAGGCCGACGGCTGCTTCGCTGAGTACGTGGTGCTGCCGGCCAGCAACGTGTGGGTGCACCGCCAACCGGTCGACCTGGACGTCGCCGCGATCTTCGACCCCTTCGGCAACGCCGTGCACACCGCGCTGACCTTCCCCTGCCTGGGTGAGGACGTGCTGGTCACCGGGGCCGGCCCGATCGGGCTGATGGCGGCGATGGTGGTCCGCCACGCCGGCGCGCGGAACGTGGTCGTCACCGACCTGTCGGAGCGGCGGCTCGCGCTGGCCGAGCAGCTCGGCGCGACGCTGGCGGTGGACGTCCGGACGTCCTCGGCCGCGGAGGCGCAGAGGGCCCTGGGGATGCGGGAGGGCTTCGACGTCGGGCTGGAGATGTCGGGCAGCGCCGCCGCCCTGCAGGACATGATCGCCTCGATGACCCACGGCGGCCGGATCGCCGCCCTCGGGTTGCCCGCCGGCGACGTCAGCATCGACATGGCCACGGTGGTGCTCAACATGCTCACCATCAAGGGCATCTACGGCCGGGAGATGTACGAGACCTGGTACGCGATGGACGTCCTCACCCAGGCCGGGCTCGACATCTCCGGCGTCATCACCGACCGGTTCGACTCCACCGAGCACGAGGCGGCCTTCGCCACCGCACGCGACGGCGCCAGCGGCAAGGTCGTGATGAGGTGGGGATGATGGGCCCAGCGAAGGACGAGAGGTGACGATGTACGCCGCGATGAAGGACCACCTGCGGGGCGAGCTCGACCAGCTCCGCGCCGACGGGCTGTACAAGGTGGAGGAGCCGCTGGTCAGTCCCCAGTCGGCCCACATCGCCGTGCCCGACGGCAGCGGGCGCCGCGAGGTGGTCAACCTCTGCGCCAACAACTACCTGGGGCTGGCCGACCACCCCGAGCTGGTCGCCGCCGCGCGTGACGCGCTGGAGGAGTGGGGCTTCGGGATGGCCTCGGTGCGCTTCATCTGCGGCACCACCACCCTGCACACCGAGCTGGAGGCGGCCATCAGCCGCTTCCTCGGCACCGAGGCGACGATCCTGTACTCCTCCTGCTTCGACGCCAACGCCGGGCTGTTCGAGACCCTGCTCGGCCCGCAGGACGCGATCATCTCCGACGAGCTCAACCACGCCTCGATCATCGACGGCGTCCGGCTCTGCAAGGCCTCGCGGTTCCGCTACCAGAACCGCGACATGGCCGACCTCGAGGCCCAGCTGGAGGCGGCCGCCGGGGCCCGCTTCCGGCTGATCGCCACCGACGGCGTCTTCTCGATGGACGGCTACCTCGCCCCGCTGGACGAGATTTGCGAGCTGGCCGAGCGCCACGACGCGCTGGTGATGGTCGACGACTCCCACGCGGTCGGGTTCACCGGGCCGACCGGGGCCGGCACGCCGGAGCTGTTCGGCGTCCAGGACCGGGTGGACGTCGTCACCGGCACGCTGGGCAAGGCGCTCGGCGGGGCCTCGGGTGGGTTCACCTCCGCCCGGGGCGAGATCGTGGAGGTGCTGCGGCAGCGCTCGCGGCCCTACCTGTTCTCCAACTCCGTCGCGCCCTCGATCGTGGCCGCCGGGCTGGCGGCGATCCGGCTGCTGGAGTCGTCGCAGGAGCTGCTGGAGCGGTTGCGCGAGAACACCGCCTACTTCCGGCGGGCGCTGGCCGAGCGGGGCTTCGAGGTGCCCGAGTCCGACCACGCCATCGTCCCGGTGATGGTGGGCGAGGCCGCCCGGGCCGCGGCGATGGCCGACGTGATGCTGGCCGAGGGCGTCTACGTCCGCGCGTTCAGCTACCCGGTGGTGCCGAGGGGCCGGGCCCGGATCCGCACCCAGATGTCGGCCGCGCACAGCCGTGACGACCTGGACCGGGCGATCGCCGCGTTCGAGGTGGCCCGTGACCGCGTCTGAGCCGGAGGGCACCGAGAAGGAGTGGTGGGACGACCCCCGGATGCCCTGGAAGGGCAAGCCCGGCCGGTGGGACCTCGTCTGCTGGTTCGGGATCGTCGTGATGGGGATCTACAGCCTCGTCATGCTGCCGCTGCGGGCCTACCTCGTGGTGGCCAACCCGGTGCTGCAGGCCGCGCTGACCGGTAGCCGCTCCGCCCTGGTGGTGCTCGGGGTGGTCGACCACCCGCTGTGGGTGCTGGGGCTGGTGCTCGGCATCCTCTCGCTGCTCAAGTTCGACTGGATCTTCTTCCTCGCCGGCCGGCTCTGGGGGCAGGGGCTGATCGACCTGCTGCTGGAGGGACGGGGCAAGCGGGCCCGCCGCAACGCCGAGCGGGCCGAGGCGCTGGCCCGCCGCTACGGGGTGCTGGCGCTGGTCATCGCGTTCCTCCCGCTGCCGCTGCCCCGGACGATCATCGTGGCGGCCGTGGGCATCGCCGGGATGAGCTGGCGCACCTACTGGATCGTCAGCATCCTCTGCTCGATCGTGCTGCAGTGCGGCTGGGTCACCCTCGGCTTCGCCCTCGGCGAGCCGGCGCGGGTGGTCGTGGAGGCCTACGCCGACATCTCGCTGTGGATCGCCCTGGGCCTGATCGGGGTCGTCTTCGTCACGGCGATCGTCCGCTCGCGCCGCAAGCAGGGCCAGCGCGCGGAGCCGGTCGAGGAGGACGCCGACACCCCGCCGGCACCCTGACGCGCTGACCCCACCAGGACGCCCTGAGCCGACGACCGGGTCACGCCGACGGGGTGATGAACCCCTCGGCGACCAGCCACTCGTAGGCGACGTCGGCGGGGTCGCGGCCCTCGACGTCGACCTGGGCGTTGAGCTCCAGCATCACCTCGTCGGTCAGCTCCTCCGTCACGGGCGTGAGGAGCTGCTCGATCTGGGGGTGCTCGGCCAGCACGTCCTGCTGCACCACGGCGGCGAGGTTGTAGTTGGGGAAGAACTTCTTGTCGTCCTCCAGCACCTCCAGGTCGAGGGCGACGATCCGGCCGTCGGTGGTGAACACCTCGCCGAAGGTGCACTCGCCGTTGGCGGTGGCGGCGTAGATGGCGCCGGTGTCGAAGATCTTGATGTTGTCCTCCGGCACCTCCGTGCCGACCGGGACGCCGTAGGTCTCCAGCATCGGCCGCAGGCCGTCGTTGCGGCTGTTGAACTCCGACTCCACGCAGAAGGTGCGCTCCTCGACCGGCACCTCGGCCATGTCGGAGAGGGTGCTGATCCCGTACTCCTCGACCGTCTCCTGGGTGACGGCCATGCCGTAGGTGTTGTTCATCGGCGCGGGTTCGAGCCACGTCAGCCCGTTCTCGCGGTCGCGTTCGGCCACCGCCCGGTACTGCTCCTGCTCGTCGGGGATCGGTTCGGTCTCACCCATGTAGGCGATCCAGGCCGTCCCGGTGTACTCGAAGACCATGTCGAGCTCGCCGGAGACCTGGGCCTGGCGGGTGGTGGAGCTGCCGGGGATGTTGGTGAGGTCCTGCACGTCCGCGCCGGCGGAGGCGAACAGGATGACGGCCATCTTGCCGACCACCAGCTGCTCGGTGAAGTTCTTCGAGCCCACCGCGATCTGGGCCCCCTCCAGCGGTGGGACCCCGGCCAGTGGCCCGGCCAGCTCGCCGCTGGAGACGAACCCACCGGCGGTGCCCAGCCCGCAGCCGCTGAGGCCCAGGGTCAGGCTGGTGGCCAGCGCCAGCGCACCGCGGCGCAGCCGTCCGGCCCGGGTGGCGGAGGTCGCTGCTGTCGTCGGGGTCATCGCATGCCTTTCGGGGTGGCCACCAGCTCGAGCACGCGACCGGCCCAGTCGACCAGCAGGGCGAGCACGGCGATCAGCAGGCCACCGCTGATCAGGACGGAGTTGCGGAACAGGTACAAGCCGGTGGTGATCACCGAGCCGAGCCCGCCGGCGTTGATGAAGGTGGCGAACGCGGCCGTGCCGACCGCCAGCACGAGGGCGGTGCGGACGCCGGCCATGATCACCGGCAGCGCGAGCGGCAGCTCGATCCGGCCGAGCACGCTCCAGCGCGACATGCCCATGCCCCGGGCCGCCTCCACCAGCGTCTGGTCCACGCCCTGCAGGCCGACGATGGTGTTCTGCAGGACCGGCAGGAAGGCGTAGAGGGACAGCGCCAGCACCGCGACCGGGACGCCGAAGCCCAGCCACATGGCCAGCAGGATGAGGATGCCGATGGCCGGCGCCGCCTGGCCGAAGTTCGCCACCGTGACGACGGCCGGGGCCGCCCGTCGGGCGGCGGGACGGGTGAGCGCGATGCCCAGCGGGATGGCGGTGAGGATCACCGCACCGGCCGAGAGCGCGGTCAGCAGCAGGTGCTCACCGAACAGCTCGACGATGAGTCCCCACGCCAGCGAGCGGGCCTCGATGTCGTCGAGGTCGGCCGTGGCCCGCCAGAGCGCCCACCCGCCGAGCAGCACGGCGCACAGCGCCGGCAGCCCGAGCAGCAGCCCGAGGTCGTCGCGGGAGACCCGGCGGCGCGAGCGCGCCCCGTCTCCCTGCGCCGGGGGAGGGACGTCTCCGGCCCTGGACGGAGGGGTGATGGCGGTGTCACTGCTCATCGGCGTCCTCCTGGGCCTGCCGGGCCGCCTCGTTGCGGGCGGTGATCAGGGCGGTGACGGCCTCGAAGGTCGCCACCCCGACGTACTGGTCACGTCGGCCGGTGACGATGACGCCGGCGTAGGCGGAGACGAGCATGGTGTCCAGCGCGTCGTTGAGGGTGGCGCGGTGGTCGATCTGGTGCAGGTCGCGGGCCTCGTCGACGGGGGCGGGCACGGTCTCGCCGGTGAGCGCCTTGATGTTGACCCAGTCGACGGGTCGCCGGCGCTGGTCGAGCACGACCACGGACTTCTGCCGTGCCGCCCGGGCCCGCTCCAGCACGGGCCCGACGGGCTCGCCCACCGTGGCGGTCGTCCACTCGGTCAGCTCGACCTCCTCCACCCGGGTCAGCGACAGCGCCTTCAGCGCCGAGCCGCTGCCGACGAAGTCCTCGACGAACTCGTTGGCGGGCGCCGAGAGGATCGCCTCGGGGGTGTCGTACTGGGCGATCTGGGCGTGCTCCTGCAGGATGAGGATCCGGTCGCCGAGCTTGATCGCCTCGTCGATGTCGTGCGTGACGCAGACGATCGTCTTCTTCAGCTCGGACTGGATGCTCATCAGCTCGTCCTGCAACCGCTGCCGGGTGATCGGGTCGACCGCGCCGAACGGCTCGTCCATGAGGATCACCGGCGGGTCGGCGGCCAGCCCGCGGGCCACCCCGACGCGCTGCTGCTGACCGCCGGAGAGCTCGCGCGGGAAGCGGTCGCGGTAGCGGACCGGGTCGAGGCCGACCAGGTCGAGCAGCTCCTCCACCCGCTCGGCGATGCGCTGCTTGTCCCAGCGCAGCAGCCCGGGCACCAGTCCGATGTTCTGGGCGACGGTCATGTGCGGGAACAGCGACCCGCCCTGGATGACGTAGCCGACCTGGCGCCGCAGGTCGTCGGGGTCCTGGCCGCGGACGTCCTTGCCGTTGATGGTGATGGTGCCCGAGGTCGGCTCGTGCAGCCGGTTGATCATCTTGAGCGAGGTCGTCTTGCCGCAGCCCGACGGGCCGACGAACATGACGATCTGGCCGGCCGGGATGGTCAGCGAGAGCGAGTCGACCGCCGGCCTCCCCTGGCTGGAGTAGCTCTTGGTGACCCGGTCGAAGACGATCTCGGCGCCGCTGACCGACTCGGGGGCCGCGTCGGTCGTCGGGGTGGGCTCGGTGGTCGTCATCAGGCGCTGATCCCTCTCGAAATGGTGAACCGTCCCAGCAGCCGCAGCAGCAGGTCGAGCAGCAGGGCGAGGACGACGATGGCGATGGTGGCGGTCAGGGCGTAGTTCACGGCGTTCTGGCCGCCGATCTGGGCCAGCCCGGTGAAGATCCAGCCGCCCAGACCGGGGCCGAGGGCGTAGGCGGCGATCGCGGCCACGCCCATCGACATCTGGGTGGAGACCCGCAGCCCGGCGAGGATCACCGGCCAGGCCATCGGCAGCTGCACCCGCAGGAAGGTGAGCAGCGGGTTCATCCCCATGCCGCGGGCCGACTCCAGCAGGTTCGCCGAGACGCCCTCGAGCCCGACGACCGCGTTGCGCAGGATCGGCAGCGCGGCGTAGAACGTCACCACCGCCACCGAGGGCAGGGTGCCGATGCCGACCACCGGCAGCATCAGACCGAGCAGCGCCAGCGACGGCACCGTCAGCCCGACCGAGCTGATGAAGTTGGCCACCGGCTTCAGCCGGGGGACGGTGGTGACGAGCAGGGCGGCGGCGACGGCGACCACCGTCGCGAGCGCCACGCACTGGACCACCAGGCTGACGTGCTGGAACGACCGGTACGCCAGGTCCGGGGCGCGGTCGAGCACGAACTCGAGCACACGGGCTCCTCTCTCCAGGGCTCCACTACCCAAACGCAGCCACCGTCACGACGCAAATGTTGATCACCGTTGCATCACGTTCGGCGCCCGGGCCTCGCGAGGGGCCATCGGCACCTGCTAAACGCGCGCGACCCGGCGCGGCGGTAGCGTCGCGGCCGTGCCCTCCGAGCGAGCCCTGCTGACCGCGTTCTTCCGCTCGGTCGACACCGGCGACGTGGTGGCGCTGCCGCCCGGCGACCGGCTCGACCAGTCCGAGGGCCACGACGAGGCCCGGGCCGAGGCGGCCCGGCGGGGGATCGAGCGTCCGCACTGGCTGTTCTGGCACTCCCAGGCCGCAGCCGCCTTCGACGCCGACGGCCAGCTCACCGGCCCGCTGCGGATCAACTGGGGCGGTGACCACGCCCGCGTCGCGGAGGTGCTCAGCCGGCTGCCGGAACCCTTCGAGGTGACCAGTCACGGGCCGGACGGGGTCTTCGAGATCACCAGCCGGGCGGTCGCCGACCGCGCCGCCGAGCCGTTCCCCGACGTCACCGACACCCCGGCGGTCAAGGCCCGGGTCGCGCTCATCACCGCGCGTCCGGCCGAGGAGCGCACCGAGGCCGAGTGGGCCTGGCTGAACGAGGTGATGGTCGGCGGCGACGTCGCCGCGCAGGGCTCCGTGGTGCGCTGGCTGGTCGACCCGGACCGGCTGACCGACGCGGCCCTGGAGGCCCTGCTCGCGCGCTGGCCGCAGATCTACAGCGCCGCACCGAAGGACGTCCTGGTGTGGCGGTTCCTCACCGCCCTGCACCGGCGCGGCCACCCGGCGCTGGAGGACGTCGTCGCCACCAGCGTGCGCCGCCGGGGCTGGACCTTCCAGTCCGGGGTGGCGCACTTCCTCGCCGAGCTCGGCGACCCCGCCCGGCTGCCGACGCTGTACCAGCTGGCGCTGACGCCCGGCCGCTCCGCGCACACCCCGGGCAACGCGGCCGCCCTCGACGGCTGGCTGCGCATCCGCGCCGATTCGGAGGGACGTGAGCTGCGCGACGTGGCGGCCGAGGCGCTCGCCGACCCGGCCTTCGACGCCGCCGCGCGGCGCCGGCTGCAGCGGGTGGTCGACCGCGGCTGGTGAGCGGGACGGGGGCAGGATGGGGCCATGGGACCGCCTGCCGTGATCAGCGCGCTGCCGACCCCGTTCGACACCGACCTGGAGGTGGACGAGCCGGCGTTCCGCGAGCTGCTGCGGCGGCTGCCGGAACCGCACCGCGACGTCCTGGTCGCGGGGACGACGGGGGAGTTCCCGGCGCTGACCGACGCCGAGCGGGTGCACCTGTTCCGGGTGGCCACCGAGGAGCTGGGCCCGGACCGGGTGGTCGCCCACGTCGGTGCGGCCAGCCTCCACCAGGCGCTCGCGCTGACCGCCGCCGCGGCCGAGCTGGGTCTGACGCGGGTCGCGCTGCTCACGCCGTACTACCTGCCGGTCGAGGAGCAGCAGGTGGTCGACTTCTTCGGGGAGTTCAGCGCCCGGCAGCCGGGTCTGGCCACCTACGCCTACCTCTTCCCCGAGCGGACCGGCGCCACCGTGACGCCGGCGGCGCTGGCCACCATCGCCGGCCTCGACCACGTCCGCGGGATCAAGGTGTCCGGCTCGGCCAACGACCACCTGGCCGGCTACCGTGCCGCCCTCCGTGCGGACCAGGAGCTGTACACCGGTGACGACCGCCGTCTCCTCACCATCACCGGCGTCGGTGGCACGGGCGTCGTCTCCGGGTGCTTCCCGGTGCTCCCGCAGCCGTTCCTCGAGGCCGTCCGTCAGCCCGGGGACGCCGCCGCCCAGCCGGCCGTCGACCGGGTGGTCGACGTCCTCGGCCCCTCGATCGCCCGGCAGAAGCTCGCCCTGGCGCGCCAGACCGGTCGGCCGTGGCGCGCGCGGATGTCGATGCCCGCGCTCGGCGAGGAGGTCCGCCGGGAGATCGAGGCGCTGGTAAACCGTGGTTTCCGGGTGTCGTCGGGCGGCCGACGTCCGGCACAATGACCGGGTTGCCTCCGTAGCTCAGCTGGTAGAGCAGCTGTCTTGTAAACAGCAGGTCGCGGGTTCGAATCCTGTCGGGGGCTCTGGTGTTTCACCTAGTCACACGCGGTTCGGGTGGGTGTGCTGGCGCTGCGAGCGGTGGCGAGCGGTGTGGCCCGACGTGGCTGATCGACCGCGTGGTTGTGCGGCCGACAGGAGGTGCTGCGTGGTCGTGTGGCCCAAGATGTGGCCCAAGTCAGGCGCTGGCCGATCGCTCCCGCGACGGTCGAAGAGGGAACTGCGGGGGCTACTGCTGCAGGACGTTGCGCGTGGCCTCGATCAGCCGCCGCTTGTGCTCCGCCCGCTTCTCGGGCTCGGCCCGGGCAGCCGCCACGATGTCCGCGGCCAGTGCCCATGTCTTCGCCGAGCCGGTGCCGGGTGCGGTCCGGGCGAACTCCCGCCAGGCCGTGTAGCGGTCGGGGTCGAGTCCGAAGCGCTCGATCGCTTCGGCCGTCATGTCGTGCACCGCCGGGTCTTCCAGGATGGCCTTGCGCCGGCCCCCGAAGCTCGAGTCGGACTGCTTGTGCCGCATGTACATGAACATGCGGTCACCTTCGCTGTCGGCGACCACGGGGATGCCGTTCTTCTCGGCCCAGATGGGCAGGTTGTGGTGTCCCACCGCGGCGTAGGAGCGGAAGGTGTCGGGCAGTCCCCAGTAGAGGGTGTTCAGGGAGCCGAAGCGGAGTTCCATTGGTCGCTTCTTGCGCTCGGCGAGTGCGACCTCCCACCCCGATGTCATGGTGACGAGGGCGGATGCGTCTTCGCGTAGGTGTTGGGAGGCCCTTGAGAGGAAGTCCGCGGCGAGGGCGTCGTCGTCGTCCACGCGGACGATTCCGACGCGGCGCTCGTCTGCTTGCTCGAGCAGGAGCACGTGCAGGGCGTCGAAGAGGTCGGTGTGGAACTGGACGGGGAGCAGGGTGACCTGGCTGGTGATCCCGGCCTCGGCGACCATCGCCTTAAGGGCGGCGACCCTGCTGTCGCTCAGGTCTTCGTCGATGACGAGCACCCATCGGGCGCCTTGCTGGCAGAAGCGGGCGACCGAGGGCAGGATCGTTGCGGCGAAGAGTCGGGTACGGAACTCCCACCAGGCCTCGTCGAAGATTCCGATGCCGACGCGGGTGTAGAACCACGTCCTCGGCGCAAGTTCCATGTCGGCAACACTACTGCGGCAGCCCGTTGGGACAGCTCGTCAGGGCGAACCTCCAAACACGTGAAGCGCCCCCTCCGGTTGGTCCAGAGGGGGCGCTTCACGTTTGCCCATCACCGTGGGCTCCGGCTCACCCGTGCGTGGATGGCCGGCGGTTGGGGTGCTCAGGTCTTGCGGTGGCGGACGACAGGTACGAGCCCGCCTGCGGTCTTCATCCGTAGCGGCGCAGCCAGCACGGTGACCTGCATGGTGTCGCTGCCGGTGGCGCCGTCGTCGTCGGTGACGGTGCCGCGGAACCCGAGCGCGGTGTCGGTGAGGCTGATGGGGGCGCGGAAGGTCCGCACGGCTCCTGTGCCGTCGAGGTCGACGGTGGGGCCGCTGGTCTGTTCCCACGATGCGGCGGTGATGGTGCCGTCGGGGTCGGTGCCGGTGAGGGTAAGTGTGACTTGCTGGCCGGCCTCCACCAGCTGGTCTGGGCCGGCGTTCGCTACTGGGGGTTCGTTGGCCGGCGGCGGGTACGGGCCGATCCAGCCCGACTCCAGCGGCCCCCACTGGGCGTCGCGGATCTTCTGGGTGGTGAGGCCGTGGGTGGTCTGCGCGGTGCCGAACCGGTACGCGGGGGAGCCGATCATGCTGTGGGTCTGGGCGGGGCACTCGAAGATGAGGGTGCCGTCGGGCTGACTGACCCGGTACTGGATGACGCCGGTGCCGCCGCCCGGGTCGGGGGTGTAGGCCAGCTCCCACAGATACAGCTCGCCGGGGGTGAGCGGGTCCGGCATCTGGGTTGCGGTGACGCCGGTCGAGCCGCTGGCGATCCGCGGCCGGTAGTTGGTGGGGACCAGGATGCGGGTGCGGGAGGTTCCGCCGGAGGTCATCGACAGCACGCCGGTCTCGGCGGTGTGGCCGGACGGGCACGGGGCCAGCGTGGCGCACACGAACCTGGTACCCGCCTGGTCGTCGGTGGCGGCGCCGTAGGTCTGGCCGGAGCCGAGCGCCAGCTCCATCCCGCCGCCGTCAATGTAGACGGCTGAACCGCCAGCGATGAAGTCGAACGGGTCGCCGCTGGGCACCATGTTGGCGGCGGTGACCGTCTCGCCCGGGGTGCCGCGCAGGTTGTTGCGGCGGATCGCCATCAGTGCCTCCTAGACGTTGACGCGGTGGTTGGCCGCCGTGCCGGTGGCGAGCGGGATGGCCTTGTCCCAGTGGGTGTTGCCGGTGAACTCGATCTGCTTGTCGGAGCGGGTGCTCAGGATGTGCGGGACGGGGCTGGTGTAGCCGACCGCGTCTCCGAACCGGTTGCCGATGATCCGGTTGGGTCCGGTGGTGAGGCAGTTCGCGGTCTGCTGCGCGTTGATCAGCACGAAGCCGCCGTCCATCCAGTTCCCCTCAACAAGCAGCTCCCCGGTGGGGGCGGACGCAGTGCCGTTGACCATCAGGAGGCTCATGATGACGTTCAGCGGGTAGAACGGCGCCCCGCCGCCAGCGCCGTCGTCGGGACGGTTCGCGTCGGGGGAGGGGGAGAAGCCCTCGATGCGGTTGTAGCGCACGGTCAGCCCCAGTCCGCCGTGCCACTGGATCGCGTCGGAGTGGGTCTGGCCGTCGGCGTGGGTGTCGGAGGGGCGGTAGTACAGCAGGTCGTGGATCCAGCACTGTTCGACCACGACGTCGGAGCGCAGCGAGGTGCTGCCGCGGGTGGCGCCCGCCCCGTCGACGCCGCCGGAGATGTCGCATCGGCGCAGGGTGAGCCCGCGGCCCTGGACGCAGTTGACGACGTCGTTGGCGGTGCGCGGGCGGAACGTGCAGTCCTCGAAGGTGTTGCCCGAGCTGGCGTCGTAGTTGCCTTGGACGATGGCCCCGGTCGGGCTGGCTGGCCCCTCGAATAGGCAGTTGCGGAAGGTCTTGTTGGAGCAGTTGAGGTAGACCATGCCCTGGTAGCGGTAGCCCTCGAAGGTCTCCGGCGCGCTGCCTGACGGGTTGAAGTTCTGGCCGCCGTTGTAGAGGGTGAGCGTGGTCTCGTCGATCACGCCGGTTGTGCCCGGCCCGGGCATGTAGTTGCCGCCAACCAGTGCGTCGCGGTCGACGACGCTCCGCCCCAGCCGGATGAGCCCTAGAGCGGTCTTGTGCCACTCCACGACACGCTGTGTGGGCATGTCAGGCCGGGGTCTCGAGCCAGAAGTCACCGTTGATGAGCCACGCCGGCTCGGTCGGCCCGACAGCCTGCACCACCACATCGGTGTCCGACGTCGGCCGGGACGCCAGCGACGCGGAGACGGTGACGGTGGAGCCGGCCGGCAGCTGCCCGTAGGTGACGGCCGCGCCGGCCGCCATCTTCCCGTCCAGCGCGGTCTGCAGCCCGTCGACGTCGTCGATGTCGTGGGTGTGCGGCGCCGGCGGGAAGACGGGCGGCTTGCCGGTGATCTCGTCGTAGGTGGGGGTGTAGTCGCCGGCCTTCGCGGTGGTCGGCCCCACCCCCAGCTGCAGGTTGGAGGTGCCGGCGCCGATGGCGGTGCGTGCAGCGGTGGCGGACGATGCGGTGAGGACGTCGCGGCCGACCGTGGTGGCGTCGCTGATCTGCGAGGCCGGGTGGGCGTGCGGTCCGGGCGGGAACGCTGCCGGGTAGTCGTCCAGCGCCTCCACCTGCGCGGTGTAGGACGTCAACTCGGCCCCAGGGTTGTCCTCCAGCAGGTTGACCCGCTCGGTGAGTTCGTTGAACTCCTGGACCGTCACCACGGACAGCGGCTCCCCCGGGGTCGGGGTGCCACCCGCGAGGGTGTTGAGGTAGATGACGCCGTCGGGGGCGTCCTTGTCGGCGATGAAGGGGACGTCCTTGCGCCCGCCACCCTTCTTGAGGTCCTCGGTGAACGAGTAGGAGCCGCCGCCGCCGACGATGTCGGGGTCGTTGGAGGCGGGCAGCTCGAACTGGCAGAACCCGACCTCGCGGGTCTCGCCGTCGATCAGCAGGGTGGTGGTCGTGATGGGCACGATGAGCGGGTTCACGAACACCGACATCGGGTTGGTGGGGTCGGGGTCGAGCAACGGCCCGGCGCCGTTGTAGACGACCTTGAGGTTGCCGAGGGCCGCGGACCCGTCGAGATGGTTGCCCATCCACCGGCAGATCACGGTGTTCCAGTCGGGGCTGGGCTGCAGCATCTGTGTCATGAGCGGGTTCCTCCCCGGTCAGCGGTGATCGCGGCGTCGAAGATCGCGGTGCAGGTGTTCGTCGAGCTCACGTCGGCGTTGGATCCGGTCGTCGCGCCAGCCGAGCCACCGGTGCAGCAGCAGCCCGAGAGCTACCGTCGCGGCGGTGACCGCGGCCAGCGCGGCGAGGAGGGTCACCGGACGTCGGGGGTGCCGTCGTTGTCGGTGTCGAGGTAGCGCTCTCCGGCCGGCTCCGGGTCGGGCTCGGGCTCGTAGGTCTCGACCTCGTACGCGACAGCGTCACCGCCGAGCTCGGGCGGGACGGTGCGGGGTGTACCCGCCCATGGGTTCGCGGTGTGCGGGTCGTCCAGGTCGGGGATCTCCTCACCCTCAGCAACCAGGGGGTTCGCGGGGCCGGCGACCTTGGTGCCGTCCTTGGCCTGCTGCTCGAGCACGGTGGCCCACGCGGCGGTGTAGCGGCGGGTGATGAGCGCCACGGCGAGGGGGCCGAGGGCGGCGACGACGCCGAGGATGGCCTTCTGCTGGTCGTCGGTCAGCGGCACGCCGAACGCGACGAGGAGAGCGAGGACGGCGGCGACGGCGGCCGTGATGCCGCCGACGGTGAAGAGGGGTTCGCGGTTCATCGTCTGCTCCTTCACTGGGCCCAGCCGCGGACGCGGACGTAGGCGACGGTCACGGGGTACGGGTTGGGGTTGTGGACGCGGACGAAGTTCATGAAGTCCTTGCCGGTGGCGCCGGTGAAGGTGACCTGGCCGGCGTTGAGCCGGTTGGGGGAGCCGGCGCTGCCGCGCATGGTGGACAGCGACTCCCGGATGGTCTTGCTGCCCTGCTGGGCGGTGATCTCGAGGTCGAGGGGGTCGCCGTCCTTGAGGCCACGGACCTCGACGGTCGCGGTGACGATCGTCGGGTAGGAGGGCCCCTTGAGGAAGTTCTGGTACTTGCCGGTGCGGAGGGTGGCCACGCTGTTCGCGGCAACGGTCTGGTCGTCGCCCTGGACGGTGTTGATGTGCTTCGTCATGATGTCGAGGAGTCCCTTCTCGGCCGGGGCCGGAGGTGGTGCGGGCTGGACAGGGGCGGCGGTGCCGCCGCGGGCGAGGTCGAGTAGGCGGCCGATGGGCAGGTTCCCGGGGTCGCCGTGGTCGTTCTCGGGGACGTGCTGGTGTCCGACCCAGCCGTAGAGCCGGTTCCACTGGGCGACGGTGAGCCGCTGTCCGCGGGCCGAGCCGTAGGAGGACGGGTAGGGCAGGAACCGGGCTGGGGTGTCGAGGCGGATGCCCCATTCGTCGTGGAGCCAGGCCAGGTGGTCGGCGAGGTCGCGGAGGGCGTGAGCCGGCGGGTCGGGCCAGTAGACGAGGGTGGGGTAGAGGCGGTGCCAGCGGTTCCAGTACGTCTTGTCGCAGGTGCCGATGAGCTCGAACTGGACGGTGTTGCCGCGGTTGGTGGCCGCGCCGCCGGCACGGTCGACTAGGGCGCGGGCGGAGCGGTTGAACGGGAAGTGCTGCCGCCACCGGCGCAGGCCGGGGTGGTAGGTGCTGGTGGGGGCAGCGGCGCCGCCGTTGTAGCCGGGCCAGGACGGGGTCTCGGTGGTGTGGAGGACGCCGCAGTTCGGTGTGATCACCGAGCCGGGGTAGCGGCCGACGAACAGCTGACTGCGCCGGTCGGCCTTCGGGTAGTAGAGCGAACGGGGCACAGCGGCCTCCTTGGGCATGGCGGAGCACCCGACCGGGTAGCCGGGTGGTAGGTGGGTGATGGTCAGCCGAGCAGGCCGCCAGGGCGGCAGGAGCCGGCGTTGTCGGTGGTGCCGTCGGTGTAGGTGACGATCCAGCCGTCGTCGGTGCACTCGAGGTCGGCGATGCCGCGGCCGTCTTCGCCGTCTTCGCCGTCCTGGCCGGCGGGGCCGGCGGGGCCCTGGGGTCCTTCGGGGCCCGGGACGGTTGAGTCGGCGCCGGGTTCACCCTGAGGACCGGCCGGGCCGGGCTCTCCAGTCGGTCCCGGCGGGCCGGGAGGGCCGGACGGGCCGCCAGCCGGGCCAGGCTCGCCCTGCGGCCCCGGAGGGCCAGCAGGACCCGAAGGTCCGGGAACGGTGGAGTCGGCGCCCGGCGGGCCCTGTGGCCCAGCTGGACCTGGCGGCCCTGTGGGACCGGGCTCGCCGGGGCCGCCAGCAGGACCCTGCGGCCCGCGCTCCCCGGGTGCGCCAGCCGGGCCGGGTGCGCCGTCCTGCCCTGCGGCTCCGGGCGGTCCGGCAGGACCGGGCCCGCCGTCCTCACCCGCTGCGCCCGGTTCGCCCGGGGCTCCGGGCGCCCCGCGTTCGCCAGGCCGGCCATCGTCCCCCGGAGTGCCCGGTGTGCCCGGGTCGCCTTGACGACCGGGCGCACCCGTCGGACCCGGCTCGCCACCTGGCCCACGCGGACCAGGCACCGTCGAGTCATCCCCCGGCACACCTCGGGGTCCGATCGGCCCTGGCGGCCCTGGCGGCCCGGGCGGACCAGCTGGCCCCGCAGGTCCCGGCCGCGGAGCCTGCTGCTCCACCCGATCCGCGGTCTGGCACGCACCCTGCTGCTCCAGCCGGCGAGCCTGCGGCCCGCCCTCAGAGCACACCTGCTGCACCTGCTCGGCGAGGGTCGAGGCCGACTCCTGCGACTGCCATGCGTTCGCCGACCATGCCCCAGCGACCGCAGCCAGAACGGCGGCCGCCACCACGAGGACGATCAACCACCGGTTCTTCCGCACCAGATCGTCGCGGTCGAGCACGCCGAACTCCTCCTCATCCATCTTCGTCATCGGCGGCCTCCTGCGGACGTGGCGGGATCATGATCTGCGTGGGGCACTGCTCGTTGTGCCGGTACATCAGCCGCCGGTGCTCCGACAGGGAGGACCGCAGGACGTCCACGGTGTGTTCCGCAGCCCGGAGTCGGCGTGCCTTCCTCCGGCCGGAGTCGGTGAACCGTGACCCGAGGGCGATCACGACGAGGGCGACCACCACGATCGCTTGAGACAGCAGCGCCGGATCCATGCATCAGTGCTCCCGTGTCGTCCACGCGCGAGCGCACAGCCAGCTCAGGGGCACCCCGCCGACGAGGGCGAGGATGGGGCCGACCAGGGACACGCTGGCGGTGGCCAGAGCGCCCCAGACGAGCAGGAGCAGGCCCCACACCAGCCAGCAGGCGGCGGAGGCGTGGCAGGCGATCGACGGCAGTGGGGGGCGGACGGTGACGAGGCCTGCGATGAGCAGGGCCGCGATGGCGGCGTGTACGAGCCCCCAGAAGGGGTGCTGGCCGAGGATCGGCTGCAGTGCGGGCATGTCGCGCACGGGTGCGGAGAACGCGGCGCGGGCGAAGAGGTAGAGGAGGGCGACGGCCATGTGGAGGGCGATCATGACGCCGGTGAGCTGCCGGTGGAGGACGTCGCGGGCGGCGAGGCTGTCGACCATCAGCAGCTCCTGGCGAGTGGTCCGAGGCCGCGGCGGGACACCCGGCGCCGGTTCGGTCGATGCCGTGCGGCGGGGTCTGGACGGTCCACTCGGTCACCTCGGGGGGTCATCCGGTCCACCCGAGCTCGACCGCGTGAATCAGCAGGGTGTCGGCGGTGTTCTCAACCTGCCCGTCGACCTGCGCCCACGTGTCCGCGGTCATCGCCTCGGTGGCTGGGACGACGGCATGCCGGACGCTGGTGCCGAGATGGCGGGTGCCGGAGCAGTGGATCAGCTGGCTGGCGATGTCGCGGAAGAAGATCGTCCCGACAACCTCGAACGGCCCCGTCTCGACGGCGGTGAAGACGATCGACGCAGGGGTGGAGTCGCCGAGGCGCAGGTTGACGCGCTTGGTGCCGGCGGTGCCGATCAGTTCGCCGATCACCCGCACCCGGACGGTCTTGCCTCCGGTCAGCCCGGTGGAGATGTTGCGCCAGAACGGCGCCTTGAGCTCGTTCCGGTGGATCAGGGTGGTCGTGGTGGCCTTGATCGACTGGTTCGGGTACATCGTCTGCAGCGTCTTGGGTACCACCGCGTAGGCCGGATCACGGTCGGTGAAGTAGGCCGCACCGGTCACCTCCGCGCCGGTGTTGGACAGCAGGTGCACCTGGGACTCGTTGGCCCCCGTGCCGAACACCGGATCGAAGAAGAAGGCGTGGCTGTTGCCGTCGGCGCGGACGTCGCGCCAGTTGCGGGCGAAGCTGGAGCCGGTCAGATTGGCGCGGCTGTTGACCCGCAGCACCACCGCGTCCTCGTTGTCCTCAAAGGTCACGTAGTCCACGTGGCCCGTGCTGGACTCCTGGGCGTAGACGCCGTACCTGCACCCCTTGATGATCGGCCCGAGCGCCAGGGTGCCCGCGTTCTGGGTGCCGATGGAGTGGCGCGACAACATCAGCGAGCGGATGCCCGCGCCCACGCCGCTGCCGTCGGGGAGGCGGCCACAGTCCTCGATGATGCCCCCTTTGGCGTCGAGCCGTGCCCCCTGGCTGGTCAGGCCGTAGAAGCACCGGAAGGCATGGACGTTGACCGCGTTGACCACCGCGCCGTTGGCCGCCCCGATCCCACCCGAGCTGGACGTGCCGTTGTAGTCGGAGAACTTGACGTCCTTCACCGTCAACTCGATGGGGCTGTAGACCCGAAGCCCGAGGTAGGCCGCCCCAGCGCCGCGGGAGAACCGAGCGGTGGGAACGTTGGGGTGGCCGCCCACGTCGGGCCCGTGCATCGTGACCGGGGACACCGAGCGCAGGTTCTCGGGCACCCGCACTGCCTCGTCGTAGATGCCTGCTGCGAGCTGGATGGTCCACTCCCCGTCCAGCACGGGGCCATAGTTCACCAGCGCGTTGAACGCTGCCTGGACCGTCTTGAACGGCGTGATGCTGGTGATGCCGTCGTTGGTGTCCGAGGCGTTGACGCTGGTCGGGTGGACGTAGAGCCGGTTCGGCTGGCTCTTCTTGGGGGCCGGGTAGAAGGTGACCGACCCACGGACGATCTGGCCAGGTCCCTCATGGCGGACCTGGTGGAGCCCGGAGAGGGTCTGCGCGATCAGGTAGGTGCCGGCGGGCCACACCAGCCGGTTCCCCGCGGCGGCGGTCAGGGCGGCCTGGACGGCGGCGGAGTCGTTGGTGGTGTTGTTGCCCACGGCGCCGAAGTCCCTGACGTTGAAGATCAGCTCGCCCTGGCCTACGGCCCGCCCACTGTTACGCGGGCGCATCGCCGCAACACCAGTCGCAGCCTCGTTCGCCTCCCCACCAGCGGCGGCTGCCACAGTCTCGGCCGCCTGAGCGCGCTGCACCGCGTCCGTGACAGCGGCAGGCAGCCCCGACTCCTGGATGCGGGCATCGACCAGCTCAACAGACGGCAGCGTCGCCTCCTCGGCGAGCTGCAGCGCCAACGATGCATCAGTGACGGCCTTGTCCACGCGGGGCTCGAAGCTGCTCACCCGGCCCTCGGCGGCATCGGCCTTCACCATCGCCCGCTGTGCGGCCTCGTTGGTCTGCCAGGGGAGCGCCGGCGCGTCCCCGGACTTCACCATCACCGTCACATGCCCTTGGATCTTCGGCCCAGGCCAGATCCCCAGCGGGCCAGAGTCCAGTTCGGTGATGGGCACCCCAGAGGAGTCCCACATCGGCAAAGGGTTCTCGAACAGCACATCCGAGGTCGCGTACACCTGCGCCTTCGCGTTCGGTCGGGGCTGCCCCGCATCGCGGTCCCACGCAACCAAGTCGGGAAACTGGTAGACATCAGTCAGCTCGGCGAGATCGGTCATCAGTGGTTGTCCTTTCAGTCGCCGACGGGGAACGTCACGGAGTCGAGGTAGATGTCGGCGGTGCGGCCCGGGCCAACCACGTCGACGTAGAGATCGCCGTCGGCTTGCACGTACAGCAGCCACGTCGGGACGGTGTTCCGGTCAGCCCAGCCGGGCACGTAGAACCTCCGATTTGACCCGGTGGGGCGGAACCGGGTGGGCAGATCCCCGATGAAGTAGCGTCTGCCGGGATTCAGGTTCCCCCGTGTGGACTGGATCAGCCCCCGCAGCGTGACCCGCTGGCCCTGCCGATGCGCGAACGTCGAGGCCCCGGTGAAGTTCGGGGCGATGTTCACCGGCACCTCGCGGCCTTCCACGAAGGGATACCGGTGCCAGCCGGCCCCGTTGAAGTCGTAGGACGGCTCATAGCGCCACTCGTCGTCACCGATGCGGACTCGAGCACCGGGGTACTCCATGTACTGCAGCACCAGCTCGGAGCGGGCGTACAAGTTCCCCTCGGTGCCGACCATGCGCAGGTCCGCCACCAACTGCGGGATGCTCTCTCCGAACGTGACCCGGTACAGGGCGAGGGGTTGGTCGTCGAGGGTGCCGTAGTCGGTGTTCCGGGTGGGCAGGACCTGCCCATCGCCAGCGTCGATGAAGGCGAGGTAGGAGCGGCCCGGCTGCTCCGCGCTGGACCCCCACTCGCGGCGCATCACGATCATGTAGTGCCGGCTTCCCGACGACGGCGCCGGGAGCTGCAGGATCTGACGGGGGGTGTCCGTGGTGATCTGGTCGACGATGCCGTAGGCGCCCAGGTAGCCGGGGGAGGCTTCCACTTCGCGGGTGCCGGAGGGGATCACGCTGATCCTGCCGCCACCGGCATGGCTGTAGCACCAGTAGCGGCGCCCGGCCGCCCACCCGTGCCAGCGGCCCAACTGGTCGCCCTGCATGATCTGGCCGACGTAGCCGTTGGAGATGATCGCCATGGGTGCTCCTATCGGGTACGGCGGGCTCGGTCGCCGCGAGCGAGCGCGGCGACTGTGCGGATGAGGGTGAGGTCGGGGTCGTCGGTCCGCTCACCGATGACGGGGGTGGCTTCGACGGCGGGGCCGGTGTCGCGGGACCACACCAGCGTCGCCTCGCGGAGGATGTCGGTGACTTCCAGGCCGGAGCCGAAGCGGAGGGTGACCCGGTCTCCGACGTGCACGTTCTCCCCGTAGGAGAACGCGCCCGTGTCCTGCAGGGTGACTCCCAGCCCGGCCGTGGGAGCGCCTTCGGCGAGGGCTTCGTCCATCCGCTCCGACAGCAGGGTCTCCATGTCGGGGTCGTCGGCGCCGACATCGCGGGCGTCGACGAAATGCTCCCGCACGAACCCCCACTCCGCCTCACGTGCGGTGTCGACCCGGTTGCGGAAGATCCGTGCGGTGCCCTCACCGGCGCCACCCACGACAACCCGGGTGACGGTGGGTGCGGAGCGGGACCACTGCCAGTCCAGCAGCGCGCCCGACTCCTCCCGCAGCGCGATCGGGAACGTCGCCGGCTCGTAGCAGTCCACTACCAGCTGCCCGTCAATCTGCTGCACGGTCAGGCCGATGCCGCCCCGGTCGAGGATCTGCTCGAGCTGGTCGGACAGAGGAACCATGCGCAGCCTGACGCGGGAAGCCGCGCCGCGGCCGGAGTCGGGGGCCACCATGATCCGGTCCCCGACGGCACCCCAGCGGCCCTTGTTGGCGCTGATGACCGCCTTCACCACTGTCTCCGTGGGGCCGGTGCGGTTGTCCGATTCGACGGTCTGCTGGCCGACCGGGAACCCCGGTCGGGGGTAGCCGAGCATGTCGTAGATCAACGCCAGGTCACCCGTGTAGGTCAGTGTCGTTGTCCCGTCCAGCGTCGGGCCTTGGGCGGCCAGCCCATCCCACGTGCCCGAGAACTGCTGCTCGCCTCGGTGGTCGACCGTGATCCGCGCACCGGGCGCCTGCAGCAGGTTCCGCTGCCGGTGATCGACCGGCACCGTGATCGAGCACTCAGCGATCCGGTTGTGGCGGGGGGTGCAGCGCACCTCGATCGGATCCGACAGCCAGCCCAGCCGCTGGAAGGTCTTGTCGAACAGGGTGATCTTGAACGGCCCCATCCTCACCACGCCCTGTGGTAGAGCGGGGTCAACGACACCTCGACCGTGCCGGTGCCCTCCATGTCCAGCGACAGCTTCCGCCGTTCACCAGGAGGGATCTCCGCGTACTCGGTCGACGGCCCCAGATCCGCAGTCCGGTCGATGCCCTTGCCGGGCACGTACGGGATCTGCCCGAACATGGCCCGCCCGTCGGTGGGGGCGGTGTCGACTCGCAGGAACTCGCCCTCCTGCAGCGTGAACGGCACGTGGATCCTGCTGTCGCCCACCCCCATCCACGCCGACGTGATCGGCCCGTACAAGGTCCACACCGGGTACGCGTCCTCATCGCCCGGGTTGGTGATGTTCGCGGTTTCCAGCGTGGCGGTGGCGGAGATGTTGAACGGCGGGGCGCCCGTCTCCGGCACGAACGGTAGATCCACACCCCGTGACCACGCCTGCCGGATCGGCTCACCCGTCCAGAACGGCTGCTCCGCATGCAGAGTGATGCCGTACAGGTGCCAGCCGACCCGCTCGGGCGGATCCTGGAACTCAGGGTTGCCGTCGTCGGTGAACCGGAGTCGCAGGTGGCGGGCTTGCCCGGACGGGGTGATGACAGACCACAGACCCGTCTTGCCAGGGTGCATCGTCTGCCAGAACTCCCGATCCAGCGACAACCACGCCTCCGTGCCCGCCGACGTGTACACCTCCAGCGGCCAGAACACCTCACGCTCGTCGGTGGAGTAGCCCCGCCAGCGCGCCCCCGCGACAGCCGGCGCAGTCTGCTTGTGCTGCCGGAACGGCGGCATCGCGAACCCCCGCACACCGGACCACAGCACCGCCCCACCAGCGCCCGAGCACAGATCCCATGTACGCCCGTCAGCGGTCCACAGGATCGTGTTCGTCGTCCAACGAGGAACCGGGGTCGACGGCGGCGGGGACGGGGGAGCGGCGAACGCGAAGACCGTCACAGCCGCCTCCTAGCGATTCCCGACACCACCAGGGCGTTCTGGCGCCGCTGGTCCAGGCGCCGGGCCACCTCATCCGCGTCCGTCCCGAACTGCGAGTAGCGCGCATCCACCAGCGGCAGCGACTCCAGCGCGGCCACGATCTCGCTCATGTCGCTATGCCCGCCGCCCCCGGCCGGGGTCGAGTAGTGCCGTGCCGGGGTGAGCTGGCCGGAGTTGATCTGGTGTAGCAGCGGGAGGTGCTTCGAGGTGTCGACCGGGTTGACCACGTACTCGCCGCCGGTCACCCGAGCGAGCAGGTTGTCCCGGCCGGCCGGCCCGTACAGCAGCCCACCATCAGCGAGGCCGTCACCGCCGCGCAGGTAGTCCTGCGCCTGCCAGATCCCCGACCCGCCCGCCTTGCCGGCGTAGGGGAGGGGAACGCCGTGGATGTGGTCGATCCAGTTCCCCCGCCCGGCACGATCCCACGCAGCGATCCCCTGAGCTCGCAGCAGGCTGATCAGCCGGGAGTTGTAGGGGCGGGCGATGTCGACCGCGTCCCCGGCGTGGGAGGTGCCCGAGTAGGAGGTAGCAGGACGGAACCCGCCCTGGGTGATGTTCAGCCGACCCCACTGCGCCTCCACGGCCCGCAGCCGGTTGGCGAAGTTTTCGGTGAACCGGAACCCGCGCAGGCTGGTGATGCCGTTGCTGCCCATCGGTGCGGTGCCGACGTTCTTCGGTATGGCCGCTTCGACCGCGGCACCGACGATGTTCACGACCTTGCCGGTCATGTCCGTCATCCGCTGCTCGAACGACGGCGCCTCGCTGGTCCGCAGCACGACGTCGACGTCGCGGGACACCAGACCGCCGTCGCGGTATCGCGGCAGCCGCCCGTGCTGGTTGATGTAGTCCAGGTCCCGCTTGCCGATCTTGTCGGCGCTGGATGCCCGGATCATGTACTCCCGGTTCGACCCCAGCAGCAGGAGCTTGTCGTCGGTCGGCCCACCCGGGCCGGACAGCATGCCGCCGCCGAGCGCGGACACCATGTCGTGGCCGTTGGAGACGATCTGACCGCCCGTCGCGTACGGGCTGGCGACCTTGTTGCCGATTTGCACCGACCCGTCGGACCGGACCCGGTAGTTGACCCGGACGTCGACTTCCTTGTCCTGCAGCTCCTTGATCCGCTCCTGGAGCCGCTGCACCTCGGTCTGGGCGGCAGTCATGCCCGGTGTGTTGATCTGGGTGGCCAGCTCCTCCGGGGTGAGGAGGTACTGGTCGATCATCTTCTTGACCTCTTCACGGGAGTAGCCCGCGGCCACGGCAGCGTCCTCGAGCCGCTGCCGGTTCGTCTTGAGGTTCTCCGACGCCTGCTTCGTCGCCGCGGACAGACCCTTCGACTCCTCGGTGGCCTTGAAGTCGGCGGTGGCCTTGTCGTTCATCGCGGTCATCGCGTCGATGACGGCCTGCCGGTTCCGGCGGCCTGCCTCGGTGTTCGCGTCGAGCTCGGCCCGGTTCTCGCCCTCGGCCGCGGTCAGGTCGTCGATCGACTCCTCCCACGCCAGGTTCGCCTGCTCCGCGCCCAGCGCCCCCTCCTTGAGGATGGTGAGGGAGTCGATGACGTTGCCGAGCTCTTCGTCGAGGCGCTTGCTGGCAGCGTTCAGCTCGTCCTGGGCGCCCATCAGGGTCTGCGTGGCCCCCGTGGCCTCACCCGACGCCTCGTAGGCGGCCTGCATCGCGGTCGGGATCTTCCCGCCCATCCAGTCCGCCAGCTCGCCGGCGGTCAGGTTGGTGACGCCCTGGGCCTCCGCCTGCGCGAGGAGCGCGTCGCGGTACTCCGGCATCTGGTCGATCAGTGCCTGTACCGAGTAGCCGTTCTCCTCGGCGGCGACCCGCAGCTGTTGGAACGCGGCCGCGGCCGCTGGGGCGTCGGTGGCGTGCAAGGCGGCCAGCCCGGCGCCGATCTCCCGCAGCCGTGCCTCCATCATCTCGGCTGGCCCTTCGGTGCCGGAGATCGCGGAGGTGAACCCGAACAGGCCGCGGGCGGCCGCGTTGAGCGGCCCATCGGTCCCGGCCAGGAAGGAGAACGCCTGCCCCATGGTGTCGACGCCCTGGTAGATGCCGTCGAAGCTGGCGTTGACGGCGGCGACGTCTCCGGAGGCGAGGTTGGACAGGTCCCCGGACAGCTGCTGGGTGGTGCGGGACATGTCCGCGAACTGCTTGTCGACCAGCAGCCCGGCCGCCTGCAGCGCCGCCAGAGCCGCGGTAGCGCCCATTACGCCAGTGCCGACCCGATCCCAAGCCTGGCCCATCCGAGTGGCTGCCGACCCGACGGCCGGGCTCGACCTGCGCAGGTCCTGGAACGAGGTGTACAGGCCGGCGGCGGACGTCGCCGCCTTGATCAGACCGCCGCCGAGGAGCCCCACCGCGGCCAGCACAGCGCCGCCCTGCACGATGAAGGACTGCATCTCCGGCGGCAGGCCTCCGAAGGCGGAGGCGAGCTCAGCGGCCGCGCTGGCGATGTCGGTGACGACTGGGAGGATCCCGGCGCCGGCGTCGATCGCGGAGTCCTTGATGTTGTTCCACGCGATCGTGACCTGCGACTCGGCGGTGGCGTACCGCTTGGCGGCCTCGTCGGTGAGGGCCGTGTTCTCCCGCCAAGCCTCGTTGCCGGTCTCCAGCGACGCCGACAGCAGATCACCCGAGCCGGCCAGACGCCGCAGGGCGTCAGCCTCACGGATGCCGTTGATCTCCAGCGCCTTGAGGATGCCGTTGGTGTTCCCGCCCTGCACCTGGACGTCGTTCAGCCCGACCAGGAAGGTGTTGAGAGCGCCGGCTGCGTCATCACGGAACGCCGTCTGGAACTCGGCGCCGGTCATCCCCGCGGTCTCGGCGATGGTCTCCAGCGCCGGCCCACCAGATCGGACGGCCTGCTCGACCCGGATCATGAAGGTGGAGATAGCGGTGCCGCCGGCCTCGACCTCGACACCGACGGAGGCGAGAGCGTTCGCGTAGGCCAGCACGTCGGTCTCGGACAGGCCGAGCTGCTTCCCGGCGGCGGCGATCCGCTGCCCCATCTCGACGATCTGCCGCTCCGTCGACGCGCCGTCGTTGCCGAGAGCGACCAGGGTCGACCCGAGCCGGGACACGTTCTCCGGAGCGGTGCCCATGATGTTCATCAGCTGCGCCAGCGAGGTGGCGGCGTCCTCGGCGGTGAGGTTCGTGGTCTCGCCGAGGTCGATCATCGTCTTGGTGAAGCCGGCGACGTCCTTGGTCTTGACGCCGAGCTGGCCCGCGGCTTCCGCGGTGGCGGCGATCTCGCCGTGCGCGGCCGGCATCGTCTTCGCCAGCTGCCGCAGGTCGCCCTCCAGCTGGACGAGCTCGGCGTCGGAGCCGTCGACGGTCTTGGTGACCCCAGCCCACGCGGACTCCCAGTCCATCGCGGCCTTCGTGACCGCGCCCAGACCTACCCCGGCGGCCAGCCCGAGACGGGTGAGCCCGCCTCCGATCCGGTCGAGGCTGGCCGACTGCCGGTCCACAGCCGCGAGGGCGGTGCCCAGCCTGCCGACCTTGGGCGCGGCCCGCTCAGCCTCAGCGCCGATCCGCTGGGTGGTGGCCGAGATCCCGGCGAGCTTGACGTTGCCGGCCTTTGTCGCGGAGTCGGCGACCCTGTCGTAGGCGGCGGCGAGTCGCTCGAGGTCCCTGGGGGCGGTGCCGAGGTCGGCGCTGTACTTGACGGACAGGGTGCGCTCGCTCACCAGCCACCCCCTTCCCGGTCAGTCGTGGTGCTCGCTGTGCAGTTGTTGGGCGGCGACGATGGCGGCCATCTCGTCCTCGGTGTGGATCGAGTACTGCCGGTACGCCTCTGGGTGGAAGCCCTTGTCGCGGATGGCCTTGTCGGCGGCGGCCCGCTTCGCCAGGTGGGAGTCCAGCGCCATGCACGCTCGGCAGATCGCCTCACCGACGACGTACTTGGGTCCGGTGTGTCCCTCGCGCTTCAACGACTCCGACAGGGGTCGGCCGCAGGTGTGGAGGTCGGCCTCGTACTCGGCGAGCGCGTGGAACCAGGCGAGGTCGTCGGCGTTGTACTCGGGTTCGCGGGTGGTCACCCACTCGGTGGGACGGCCCTCGTCGTCCCAGGAGGTGACGGTGGTGCGTTGGCGGGGTTCCCAGCCCCGCACCCTGCGGCGGGAGGTGCCGAGGGTGCGGGCCAGGGTGACCTCGCGGCGGGTCAGCGGGTCTTGGCGGAGGGCTTCGACTCGAAAGGGACGGAGGGTGCGGTGGTCAGGTTGAGGGTCTGCACCTTCGCCCGCAGCGACTGCATCTCCCCGAAGCCGAGGCTGTCGGCCAGGTCCGGCCAGGTGTCGTCGGTCGGCTCGTCCCCGATCCAGGCGCCCTGGAAGCCGGCCGCGGCGAGCGCGTCGATGAACTGGCGGCGGACGTGCTCGCGGGCCTCGCCGGTCTTGTCGGTCTCCGGGTCCGGGTCGGGGTAGTCGGCGAGGATCTCCTCGTAGCGGCGGTTCCCGACGTCCTTGAACACCATCCGCAGCGTGTTCTCCCACACGGCCTGCTCCGCCTGCTCGATCAGCGCGTCGATGGCGCTGGTGTCGACGTTCGCCGTGGCGGCCCGCTTCTTGCCGGGCGGGTCCAGCAGCCGCGCCCGCTCGGCGGTGAGGCGGTCGAGCTCGGTGCGGGTGTCCTCGTCCAGCAGGATCGAGAAGGTCAGTTCACGCTGGCGGGCGGACAGCCGCTCCGACGCCAGCTTCTTCCGGTTGCTCATGCCTGCACCTCCCGGCAGATCGAGGCGGGCGGCATCGACACGAGCGGTTGCACGACTTCCGCGACCAACAGCGGTAGCTGCAGGGCGTCGCTGTAGCCGATGGTAAGTCCGACGTCCTCCGGCTTCACGGAGTCCGGAACGCCCTCGGTCTGGTCGGCTGGACTGGCGATGTACTGGACGTACATCTTCCTGGTCTCGGTGTCGATAAAGATGCGGGTGCTGCGGTAAGGGTCGATGTGGTTTTCGACGCACCAGCGGGTGCCGTCGACGGGGCTGTAGTCGTCGAGGTCGGGGTTGACGTGCAGGATCATGCTCGGGTTCTCCTGTGCTCGGGTGCTCGGGTTGGTGGGTCGGGTGTGGCTTGCTGAGCCGGGGAAGGTGCCCAGCACGCCGGGGGAAGGTGGGTGCGGCCCCGAGCAAGAACCGCACCCACCGGACTTGGGGTCAGGCTCCGGCGACGACGCCGTCGACGACGGGCCCGGTGACGCCGATCTCCTGCATGTACTCGAACTCCTGCCCGTCCTCCTCCGGGTTCACCGCGTTCGGGATCCGGACGCCGAACTGGACGGGGTAGGCGATGTAGCGCTGCCCGGCGGCGAAGTCGACGAACTCGCCCGGGGCGGAGTCGAGACCGCGGCGGCGGATCAGGTAGCCGGTGGTGCCCTCGACCAGGCTCTTGTGCGCGTACTCGGGGTCGTCGTCGTCGGCCTGCGGGTCGTCGATGAAGGTCAGCTGCTCCACCGTCCACTCGACCCGACCCAGGCTGTCGAAGCCCTGCTTCGAGCACAGCCGGTACTTCTTCGTCTTCGCCTGGGTGGCGGTCGCGTTGAACTGGCGGATCGCGCAGGTGATGTTGATGGCGCCGGCGCCGGTCGCCTCCGCCGTGGTCATCGCCTCGACGTCGGCGAGGGTGGGCACGTACAGGACCGTCTCGCGGCTGAGCGCGTTCACGGCCTCCGGGAAGTACAGGGTCATGATGTGGCCTCCTCGGCCTGGTCGGCGGTGCTGATGGTGGTGGCCGGGCTGGCCTGGCTGCCCTCACCGGAGGTGGTGGGGGTGTTCTTGGGCTGCCTGGGCTTGTCCGGCAGCGGGTCGCCTGCGGTGTTGGTCGCGGGCTGCTTGAGCACGGTCAGGTTGTGGGCGCGGGCGTACACGGCGGGCTTGGTGGTGTGCCCGCCGGGCACGGACACGCGGACGTACTCGGGTCGGCTCACTGAGGGCTCCTGACGGTGGCGATGTGGAAGCGGAGCGGCAGCCAGAACCGGGGCGGGCCGGAGTCGCTGTCGTCGCGTTGGAGGGTCATGCCGGTGTCGTCCTCGACGCAGCGGCCGGCAGACGGCAGATCAGGGAAGGGGCGCCATCCGGTGAAGCGGCTGCGGACGATCTCGACGGTGTTGGCGGCCTGTTCGCGGGACCAGCCGGCGCAGGTCAGCTGGAACGGGGTCCGCAGCGCCGAAGCAAGGTCGGCGGCACGGCGGCCGCGGGCCCAGCCGGCGCCGGGGTAGAACACGACGTAGGCCACGTCGGGGACGGCGTCGATGACCTGGCCGTCCATGGCGGTGTAGCTGGTCTCGGCCTTGAGGTGCTGCCAGATGGTCTCGGTGAGCGTGTGGAGGTTCACGTGAGCCGGTCCAGGATGTTCTCCAGCGCCTTCTCGAAGGCTGGGAGGCGGCGGTCGGCGGCCGGGTGCAAGTAGGGCTGGGGCGCCTGCCGTGACGTGCCGAACTCGACGTACTCGGCATAGTCGACCGTCGGGCCGACCTCGGCGCCGAGCTTGTCCTCGGTGAGGTCGTGGCCGATGGAGTTCCGCAGAGCGCCGGTATCGACGGGTGCGAGCCGCTTGGCGTCGGCCTCGATGTCGAGGGCGGTCTTCGCCACCACCTTCTGCACCAGCAGCTCCATGCCGGCTGCGCCGCGGCGCAGGTCCCGGGCCAGCCGGCGGAGGTCGGACACGTCAGCGGGCATCGCGGTCCTCCTCCAGCCATCCGGGGTAGGGCTGCTGCCGGAACCCCACAGGGGCCTGCATCGGGTAGGGGGTGTCGACCGGCGGCCCGTTCTGCTCGGTGGGGTGCTCTTCGTCCTTGCGGCCGATCTCGACGTAGTAGCCGCGGATCTCGACGCGGAGGAACATCAGCCGACGTCGTCGGTGCAGATCAGGTCCCGCTGCCAGCGCAGCGTGCCGAGCAGGACGTCGGTCACCCGCAGCCGCTGCCCGACCAGCTGGCCGTCGCTGGCGGCGGTGACCTCCACGTACAGACCGACCTCTGCGGCGTCGCAGCCGCGGGGGAACATCACCCGGTAGTCGTGGTCGGTGATCTCCTGGTCGGCGACGTCGTCGGTCCGGGTGCGGTTCAGCTGCTGCACCCGGATCGGGGTGTCCTCGGCGTCGGCGGGCCACACCTGCTCCCACGTGTGGGTCTGGGTGTTGGTCGCCGGGTCAAACACCAGATCACCTCGGCGGACCAGCCGGCCGCGTCCGGTGGCCTGACCGGCCGCGGTCGGGGTGTGGTGGGCTTCCCAGCCGTCCGGGATCACCTGGAAGCCGGGCCGGATCGGGCTGCGGTAGCCGGGCCTCACCACGGACACCACGGCCGCACCGGCTCCTCCACCAGCTCCGGCCAGCCTCGGGTGGGGCGCTCACCGCCGGTGACGGTGAACCCCCAGTCGGCGTCGGCGTCCTCGGCGTCGGCGTCAGCGCGGAGCGCTGCCGCCTGCTCGCGGAGCTCCCGGGCCAGCGCCGGCCCGTCGGTCGACAGATCCTGGGTGGTGATCTTCTTCGACAGCCGGGCCTCGTTGCCGGCGATGATCAGCAGCGCCTCCGCGGCGGCCCGTTTCGGGCCCCGGGTGCGGGCGAGGATCGCGTCGAGCTCCTGGTCGTCGAAGACCGGGGTGTCGCCGAGGTCGGAGATGAGGAGGCGGAGGTAGCCGCGGTCGCTGGTCGGGTCGTAGTCGATCGCCATCGCTGTCCTCCCGGAGGGTGTTGGTGGTGGGCGCAGGTCGTCCGTCGAGGAGGGTGGAAAGGAGGGCGTCGGCGCCTGCCCGGCCGGTCCTGGCCAGGGCACCCTCAGTCCGCCTTCTCGCACGCGCAGAAGTGCCCCACCGGGTGCGCCGACTTGTGCGAGTTGACGCCCACCACCAGGCCTGGGGAGAGGACCGGCGGCCTGCCCCCGTCGGGGGGTTGAGGGCAGGCCGCCGGTCGGTCAGGAGCCGCGGGAGACGTAGGTGAACGTCGGGTCGCCGTGCTGGTGGCCGACGATGTGACGCACCCGGTGCTGGATGTCGTCCACCTCGAACGAGCCCTCGAGCGGGCTGATGTTCCCGCCGCCGACCCGCTGCCCGGTCGACACCTTGACCCGCAGGTCGGGGGTCTCGTAGCCGCGGAGGAACGCCGCGAACGACGCCGGGCGGGCCTGGCCGGGCTTGGGCAGCACGAACCAGGTCGTGGCGGCCTTCGCGTTGGTGTTGATGACGTCCAGCATCGGCTCGACGACGTAGTCGGTGGTCCGCAGGAAGTTGTCGTACACCGACTCGGTGGTGCCGTCGGTCTCCCGGATCTCCCGCAGCGCCTGGATGCGCTGCATCTGCGGCTCCAGCGACGTCGGGATCACCACCTGGAGCTGGGGGCGGGCGACGTGGCGGCCCTGGCGGGACTTCCGCTGCGCCATCGCGGTCAGCACCGTGTCCAGGTTGGCGGCGGTCAGCGGCAGCGCGGTGGGGGCGTTGCCGTTCGCCGTCTTGAAGAAGTCGGTGTTGACGTCGGAGGCCAGGTTGGTCTTCGGGTCGATCTTCAGCAGGTTCGCCAGCGCGTTGATCGTCTCGGTCTCGGCCGCGGCCCGGGCGAACCGGGTCGGGATGGCCTCGAGCTCGTCGATCGCCTCGTTGTTCTTCATCGCCTCGAAGCTGATGGCGTCGCGGAGGCCGTACTTCGCGACGTTGATCCACCAGTTCTCGTGGTCCTGACCGGCGCCGGTGGGGTACTCGGTCAGCTCGGGCACCAGCTTCAGCCCGAGGATGTTGGACCAGCGGTCCATCAGCCGCTTCGGGCGGAAGTCGTTGACCGTGGTGATGTCGGTGTACTGCCGCCACACCGACGGCTGCTCCTGGTACTGCTGCAGGGTCTCGGAGTCGACCTGGGCGTACGCGGCCAGGGTGAAGTCGCTGGTGGAGAACGCCTCCCGCAGCTCCTTCTCCGACTTCCGGCCGGCGAACGCCTCGCGCATGAAGGCGGCGGTCTGGTCCCGGAAGGCCTCCGCGACCTGGAACCGGCGCGGGGAGACGGTGCCGTCGAAGAACCCGTCCTCGGCGGCGCTCTCCGAGGCCTGCCCGTTGATCAGCTGCATGCTCATGATGTGCTCCTGGTCAGTTCGCGATGCGAACGGTCAGCGGCCCGGAGGGCGCGGTCTTGGTGGTGAGGGCGTGCCCGAACAGGCTGTTGTCCGTGGCGGCGCCGGAGAGGGCGCCGTCGGCGGTGATGTAGACCGGGTCGCCGACGTTGGCGACGGCGAAGTCGACGGTGAACTCGGCGGCGCCGTTCAGCTTCACCGAGGCGTGCCCGTCGGGGTTGAGGTTCACCGCGGGGCCGCGGACCGGGTCCGGGGTGGCGGACGCGGAGGCGCGGTCGGTGAGCGCGACGCCGTTGAGCCCGCCGACGCGGACCGGGTCGCCGGACTTGGTGCCGGCCCGGACCGGCAGCGACAGCTGGTCGGCCTGGTCGAAGATGATGTTCTTGGCCATGATCAGGCCTCCTTGATCTGACGGCCCCACGGGTTCACCTGGGGCTGGCTGCTGCTGGTGGGGGCGGACTCGGCGGCGCCGAAGCCGGTGACCTTGCGGTCGGGGGTGATCTCGGCCAGCAGGTCGGTCTCGGCCTTGATCGTCTCGGTCAGGCGCGTGTCGAACGCCTCCTCGTCGAGGACGCCGGCCTCGGTGAGCTTGAGGTCCCGCAGCGCCTCGGCGAGCGCCCGCCGACTGAGGGTGTCGGGCAGGTTGGCCTCGGCCAGCGGGGTCACGGCCCGCTGCTCGGCGGCCTGCCGGGCGTTCAGCTGGGCGAGCTCGGCCGCGAGCTGGTCCGCCCGGTTGGCACGCTCGGTCAGCGTGGCGTAGTCCGCCTCGGTGATCTCCATCGTGTGCTCCTGTGGGTTGGCCCCGGCCGAGCTGGCAGGGGTGGTCGGGGCGCCCGCTTCGCTGGCGGGCGTGCTGCTCGGGTCGGTGATCGGCTGGTAGGTGGTGATGACGCGGACCTCGACGGGGCTGCCGGTGAGGGTCGCGACGCCGTCGGTGAGGGTGTAGGCCTGCTGCCAGGTGCGGGAGCGGTCGTCGGGCTCGTCGTAGCGGGTGAACCAGACGAGGCGGGCGGCCGGGTCGAAGTCGCGGAGCCATGCGCGGCGGGGCAGCACACGGGTCAGGGAGTCCCGCTCGTCGTCGGTGGCCGTCTCCCGGGTCAGCGTCCCGCCGCGGGCGGACTCGAGCAGGCTGATCAGCTTGCCTCCGGCGCCGGCCTTCGTGACGACGTCGACCGACAGCGCCTCGGTGATGCGGGTGATCAGCATCCCCTTGCGGCCGGCGGCCTCACCCGGCTCGGCCTCGGCGAACGCCCGGATCGACAGGCCGACGTCGCCGGCCATCGCCTCCACGACCGGGGCCATGTGCGGGTAGAACTCGATCTCGGCGTGGAGCCCGTCGGACTCCATCACCGCGTCGGTGACGAGCTTCCCGGCCATGTCCCGCACCGACCGCTCGGGCCGGTCCATCGCCTCGGTGCTGCCCGGGTGGTCGAGGTAGACCGGGATGCCGGCGGCGAACACGCGGCTCTTCGCGGCCTCGGAGAGGGTGCGGGTGGGGTAGTGCCCGGACGAGCCCCACACGTCGGCCTCGAGGATGCGGGCGGAGTACCGGCGGGCGCCGTTGTCGGGCTGGCTGGCCTCGCGGACGAGGGAGACGCCGGCCTCGGCGACGATGGCGCGGGACGTCTCCACCGCCGGGGCGGACTCGTGGAGCAGGATCCGGCGGTACTCCTTCTCGCTGATCTCCATCGGGACCTCCTAGGGTGCTGGTGTGGATCAGGGATGCGAGCACGCGTGGCGGCTCGCTGAGGTCGTCGCCGGCGTGGACGGGTCGCTGGAGCGGTACGAGTGCGCCCGCTGCCTGGCGGTGTCGGCTACGCGGCCCGTTGGCGGCGCGTCGTGGTTCCGGGACCGAGTGGCGCGACCTGCCACGAGGGACGCCAGTCCGCGTTGGTCCGGCGCACCGCCAGATCCGACCAGGCAAGGTCCCCTGCCTGGAGACGGCGGAGCCGCTCCGGGCCCATGATCTGCCTCTGCACCGCCTCGGGCTGAGCGTCGAACCACTCGCGCCCGGTCGGCTGCTCGACGTCGTCCGGCTCGTCCAGGGCGATGCCGAGGTCCCGCCACGACTTCGTCACCGGCAGGCTGGTGCACCGGCACTGTGGGTGTCCCTCCGGGCCGGGCGTCCCCGCCGGGTGCTCGGTGCCGTGGCGGCTGATGCACGCCGGACAGGTGCGGGCGTCCAGGGTCGCCTGCCACGTCCACCCGGCCAGCAGATCGCTGTTCGCCATCCGCGCCTGCCGAGCGGACTCACGGTGGGCGTCGAGCATCTCGGTGCGGGCGATGGTCTCGGCGCGGCGGCGTCCGCCGTTGAAGTCGCCCTCGACCCGCTGCAGCATCCGGCGGGCGGCGGTGCGCGGGTTGTCCCCGACGGCGACCCCGCGGATCAGGCTCGACCGCATCGCCCCAGCGGCCTCGTCGGACAGCGGGAGCAGCCGTGACGTGATCTGCTCGGTGGAGCGGCGGACGATCGCGTCGAGCGCGGCCCGGTCGACCCGGTCCCAGGACACGGTCACGCCGGCGGGCAGCTGGGTGCGGGCGATGGTCTCCACCCACTCCTCAGCGGCGCCGGTCAGCATCGGCAGCGCCTCGGTGACGGTGACCCCTGCTGCTTGGGTGAGGTCGCTGATCGCGTCGGAGGCGTGCTGCAGCGCGGCGGCGACGCGGCGGGCTCGGGTCACCTGGCGGCGGGTGGGCCAGTCCCCGTCGGCGCCGGCGGCGATGAGCGCGTCGATCACCGCGGCGAACTCGTCGGCGAGCTCGTCCCACGCCCGTGACCAGTTGGCCGCGAGGTCACGAGTGGCGGCATCGACGGTGGAGTCGAGCTCGATCCGCAGCTCCCGCAGCGCCTGCAGCGTCCGATCAGTGACCGCCACCGCTCAGCGCTCCAGCCGGCGGAACGAGGCCAGGCCCCACCGAGTGCGCACCCAGGCTTTCGGCTCCAGGCCCAACTGCTCACGCTCACGGGCGGCGCGGTGGTTGGTGCGCTCCATCTCAGCCGAGTCGCGGTTGAGCGTGCGTCGGATCTGGAACTGATCCCACAGCCACCGAGCAGCCATCACTACAGCGACGACGGGGATCATGATGGGCCAGAGCACCACGATCAGGTTGAGGGGCCTGATCGAACCTCGAGAACGCAGGGCGACGATGCCCATCAGCCACCCGATGATGGCGAGCAGCACCCAGGTCAGCGAGGTCACAGCCCCTGCCCGTCCTGGTCGGCGTCGGCGCGGGCTTGTGCGACGACGTCCGCCGGCGGCACGAACCGGCCCTGGTCGTCGGTGACGGTCTTGATGATCTCGTCGATGTCGTCGACGCCGAACGCCTGCAGGATCAGCCGGAGCAGCACCAGCGGCGGCACCGTGTCCGTCCCGTCGGCAGCCGCGATCGCCTTCATCAGCACGTCCACGCTGGTGGAGTCCCACGACGGCCACGCCACGACCAGGGTCCGTGAGGCGCCCTCGGGGAGGGTGACGAGGCGGCGGTCGCCCTGCTGGACCACGGTGCCCCGCAGCGGGCCGCGGAGCCCGATGACGGCGGCGTCGATGACGTGGTCGACGATGTCGCGCATCACCTCAGCCCACAGCCTGCGGCGGCGGCCCATCTCCAGCTCGGTCGGCTGGTCCAGGGTCTCCGCGACAGCGCGGGCGCCGGTGGCGCCCGGGTCGCCGAGGAGCATCGTCACCGGCACCCCGAGCGCGGACGCGACCATCATCTGCAGCGGCCGGCCGGAGTCGGCGTCGATCGTCGCGCCGGTCTTCGGCACCGCTTCCAGGGTCTGGCCGGGGGACATGACCGCGGTGCCGCCGACCACGTCCTGGCTGACTGCGGTCTGCATCTGGCGGGCGGTCTGCTGGGTCTTGTCGCCCTTGCTGGTGGCCCGCCACGCGATCCGGGTGAGCGCCCGCATCAGCAGCGCCCACTGCTCGAGGAACTCCTTCGACGCCTTCGCCCACGGCAGCGCCGCCTCGACGTCGCCGACACCTCGCCAGGACTCGCCGACCCGGTTGACCGACACCCACCGGATCGGCTGGTCCCAGCGGACCGGCTTGCAGCCGATCTGCGGCTGCCGCTGCCCGACGGGAGGGGTGTAGCCGAGCGCGGGATGCCACACCACCCGGGTCTGCGCGGTGCCCTTCGTGCCGTCCACGTTCAGCGGCTGCACGGTGAACTCGCGCCGGTAGAACCGGACGGTGGCGGCGTCCTCCGGGTCGGTGATGCGGTCGGTGATCTGCTCCGCCGGCACCCGCCGCACCTGCACCCGGCCGGTCACAGGGTCCGTGTCGCAGGCCAGGCCGAGCTCGCCGTCGGTGCCGAGGGTGTGCTCCAGGCGCTCACGGGCGTCCGCGCCGGTGAACGTGGCCCGGTTTGACGGGTCGTCGAGGAACGTCTGCAGGACTGCGTTGACGTCGACGGGGCTGTCCTCGTCCTGCCGGATCGACAGCTCGACACCCTGGCCCCAGATGTAGCCGATCCGCAGGCCGAGGCCGCGCTTGATCAGCGCGTTCGCGCCAGCCATCAGCCGCGCCCGGCCGACCCGCGCCTTCCGCGCCTCGGGGGTCTCCTCCGCGGTGACGTCACCGAGCCGAGCCCACCCAGCATCGTCCTTCGCGAGCAGCGCCTGCGCGTCAGCGAGAGCCTCAGACAGCTGCTCCAGCCGCCACGCGGTCTCCAGCGCCTCCACCGAGTCACGTGCCGGGACTGTGCCGGCGGGGGCGTAGCCGTTCTCGGTCAGCGTCCAGTCCGGCATCCCAGCCCCCTCTCACCACTCGCTGATGCTGTAGCCCACGGCGTCGTGGAGCTCGTACTCGTCGGGCACGTGCAGGCTGTCGTCGTCGTCCAGCAGCGGCTTCACCAGCAGCCGGTACAGCGCCTGCGACATCGCGTCGACCTGGTCGTCGTGGCGGCCGTTCGGGAACGCGGCCGCCTCCTCGATGAACTCGCCCACCCATGGCGCCAGCTCGGGGGAGGGGAGCCACACGTTCCGGGCCTCGATGACTGGCGATACCGCGGCGACCCGGGCGACCTTCCCACCCTCCGGCTCGACCGGCACGATCCCCGGCACGGTGCGGCCCAGGGCGGCGATCACCGCGGGCCCGTTCGCCTTGTCCTCGACGAGCTTCAGCAGTGCCTGCGGCCAGCGGGCCGCCGTCTCCCGCAGCGCCCGGCAGGTGGCGACGAAGTCGAGCCGGGCGTGGGTCTGGTCGAGCAGGTAGGCGTCGGCGCCGCGCCGCAGCCACACCTGGATGGCGACGTAGTCCGAGCTGGCGGTGTCCTTGAACGCGAGGTCGGCGGAGATGATGAGTTCGACCCCGGGGTCGGGGCAGATCCGTGCACCGTCCTCGCGCTCGAGCCACATCGGCGTCGAGTACTCCTGCCACCAGTGGCGCTTGAGCATGTCGCCCTCAGCGGCGGACGGGCGGCCCTGGTAGAGGCTGGCCCAGGTGCGGGCGCCGGACCGGATCCGGATCTTCTCCCACGCCTTCTCGTCGCGGGGCCGGCCCTTCTTGTCGCGGCGGGCCGAGATCATGAACTCGCCCGGCTCCCGGCCGAGCGGATCCGTCTCGCCCTTCGCGGGGTCATGGTCGGCCTGCGCGGGGATGTTCACCACCCGCCACAGGTGCCCGTCCTCAGCGGCGAGCAGCTTCCCCGCGAGGTCGTCCTCGTGCCAGCGGGTGAGGATCAGCACGACGGGCGCGCCGGGCGCGAGGCGGGTGGACGCGACGTCGGTCCACCAGTTCCAAGCGTTCTCGCGGAACGTCTCCGAGTCCGCCTCCCGGCGGTCCTTGATCGGGTCGTCGATGATCAGCAGATCCGCCGGCCGGCCAGTCAAGCCGGCGCCGACGCCCACGGACAGCACGCCGCCCTCTTGGCCGTCGACCTGCCACTCCGACACGGCGCCGTTGTCGGCGGCGATCTTCAGCCCGAGCTCGGGGTGCGCGGTCAGGTTGTTCCGGATGGTGCGCCCGTTCCGGTTCGCCAGCCCTTGCGCGTAGGAGGCGGTGACGATCCGGGTGTCGGGGTGCTGGGTGAGCACCCACGTCGGGAAGTCCTTCGCGACCCGGGTGCTCTTCCCCTCCTGCGGCGGCATGCTGATGATGAGCCGCCCGTCGGGGACGTCGAGGAGCCGGACGAGTTCGGTGTCGATGAGGTCGAGCGCCGGGGTTTGCACGGTGCGCGGGTCGAGGTGGCGGGCCAGGTCGCCAGGGGTGTCCCAGCGGCGGGCGGGCTGCTCGAACGTCCGCGCCGCGAACTCCCAGACGCTGGGTGCGGTCGCGGTCACGGGGCTGCCCTCCTCTAGGGTCCGGCCATGAGTCAGACCGCCCCGACCTTCGCCTGCCTCAGCTGCAGGTCCCTGTTCGTCGAGTTCGTCCGTCGGATCCCGCCGCGGCCGTACACGCAGACGTTCCGGACTCCGCAGGGATCGATCCATAAGCAGCGCGTCGAACCCGCTCAGGCGGTGTTTTGGTGCAACCGGTGTCGGATCGAGTCGCCGTTCACCGTGCCCGACGATTGGCGGCACGACGGCGAGAAGTGAGGTTCGCGTCCGGCCCTGTGCTCGCGCAGCGTGGGCCCCTCGGGCGGTTCTGTGTCTGCGGGTGACCAGGGCCGGACGGAGCCAGTGGGAGGTCCGGGTCAGCTGTGCGACCTGCGGTCGCGACCAGCCCGGACATGCGAAGACCGCCCGGCTCCCTGTTTCAGGGCGCGCGCAGCGGTCTTGCTGAAAACGATAGCAGACGAGTTACACCGGCGTAAGCAACCCGCGGCTCGTCGTGAAGAGTCGCCCGATCCTCAGTTGTTGCCCGCGTGGAAGGTGTAGATGGTAACGGCGACACCGGCGATCGTGGCCAGCAAGGTCAATACGGCCACCAGCAACACCAACTTGTTGAGACGCTTAGTGCTCTTTGCGGCTTCGGTTGCCTCGTCGTTCGAGTTCTTGATCTCGCCCTGCAACTCCTGCAGGGCGTCGACGGTCGCCTTCGTCTGCCGGGCCACGTCCTCGGGGCCGACTTGTGGGCGAATCTTCACCTCGGGCAGAGGGGGAACCGACCAGGAGGGCGGCTTCGGGTCCATGGAGCCGCGAGCGCGTTCGAAAGGGTTACGCGCAGCCTTGCCCGCGATCTCGGCGGCTGGTGCAGTCACCTTGCTGGCCATCTCCTCACCGATCTGCCTGAGCGCGTCTATCGCCGGGTTCTTTTCGATGGCGGCCTTTGTGCGCTCGTAACGCTCGTCCTGCAGCGCTGGGTCCTTCATCGCCTGGCGGTACTCGCCGATGCTCATCTGGTCGTCGTCCGGCCGGGTCTTGGTCTGGTCGTTGTCCGACGTGGTCCCGGTCGGCGTGAGATCGCGCGACCGCTTGGCCGGCTTGTCGCCGTCGCTCATGCCGGGCCGCCGTTGGCGAGCTGCGACACCCGCTGGGGGGAGACGCCGAGGAGAGTGCCGGCGTCGCGGACCGTGAGGCTGGCGGACAGGAGTGCGTGGACGGCCTGCCGGGTGGCGTCGGAGGCTCGGGCGTTGGCGGCGTCGGCCTGAGCCTTGGCCTCGCGTGCGGCGGCGACGATGTCGTCGGCGTCGGTGTGGGGTGCGAGGGTGACCTGGATGGTGGAGGGGTCGACCTCGAGCAGGGCGGCGACGGCGTCGGTGACCATGTGGGGGACCTGATCGAGGCGGCGGGCCTGGGTGAAGACGCCCTCGACTTCGGGGACTTCGACGGCCCACCAGCCGCCGGAGCGGCGGGCGACTGCGGTGACGTTCACTTGGTGGCTCCGATCTGCTTGAGGATGGCCTTGGCGGTCATCTCGTTGATCTCGTTGTGGCGGGGGACGGTGGTGGAGTTCTCGCCGACGGTGACGACGGTGTGGCTGCCGCCCTCGCGGGTGGTGACGTCGAGGCCGTTGGCCTTGGCGTGCTTGGCGATCTGCTTCATCAGGTCCCTGCGCTTCATGATGGTAAGTCTAGAGTCCTTGACAGATCAAGTCAAGGGCTCTAGACACATATTAGGCGGCGTCCCCACCGGCCTCCCGCTCCTCGACCAACCGCACTAGATCGGGATGCACCAACCCCACCAGATCCCACGGCAACCAGAAGTCCACCCGGCGGCCCTTCACCACATCCGTCCGCGCCGGCTTGATGTCCCCTCGCGCCTTCGCTCGACTGATCGTCGCAGGCGACAGCCGCAGATTCGGATCCTCCCGCGCCTCCTTCGCCGACATTGCCCGACCACGCCGGTACGTCGTCAGCAGCGTCCGCGGCCCGTCGTGCTGGTGCCCGGCGTCGCACCGGTAGAACGCCTCACCGGGGCCCAGGTGCATCGGGTGTCCGCACCCGGGAGTGCGGCACACGTCTGGCTTCCGCTGCGGCGTCCGGGCCAGCAGCGCCAACTGACGGTGGATGTCGGCGACCTCCGACGTGACCCACTCCCCGAGCTCACGCCCGTCCTGCCACGCTTGGGCGGCGGCGAGCAGCCAGTCCACCTCCGCCGCCCACGTCGACGCCTCGAGCGGATCCGGCACGGGACCTTCGCCTTCCTGGCAAACGGCGATCCGGACGTCGGACAGCCGGGCCAGGAGACCGGAGGTGGGGTGGAAGGCGTCTACGCAGGCGAGGTCGAGCGGTGGGCGGGAGCCAGGCTTTGAACGTCTTGTGAGGCCGCGCTCAGCACCGGGGTTCGGGGCGCCGATCAGGGCTGTCATGGCGACCTCCACGGCGAGATCGGGGAGTTTGGCGAGCAGGTCCAGGGTGGGCCGGTTCCTGCGTGGCTTCTGGCCCTCGGTTCGCCGGGCGGGCGGAGTGGGCGGGTTGCCGTCGCGGCAGGGCTGGCAGACGGACTCGGGCGGCCGGCCACAGCTGGTGCAGGTCTTCATCGGGTCTCCTTGCGGGTGGTCGGGTGGGGCTTGGGCTTGCGGGGCCGCTCGGGCGGCGCCTGGTCGTGGCAGGGGCAGTCGCAGTCGCGGCAGCCGAGCGCGCAGGTGACGTCGTGCCGGTTCACAGGAGCACCGCCGTCCGAGCGGCCTGCTCGCAGCGGGCGGGGATGTCGGGCCGCAGGAACGGCTCGGTCGCACCGCGGGGCAGCAGGGTGCAGCGGTGGGGCTGGTCGAGCGTGATACCGAAGGCGGTGAGCGCTTCGAAGGCGCCGCTCACGTCAGCGAGCCATGTGTTCTCGTCGGCTGCGCGGACGCGGTGGATGGCCTCGGCGGTCGTGTACGGGCTGGTCCGGGCGAGGTCCAGCACACGGGTGCGCTGATCCTCCGTAAGTTGCGCGAACGCCGCCTCAGTCGCGGCTGCGGCACGCAGTGCTGCCTCGAAGGCGGTGAACAGATTCATCGGCCGACCTCCGCACTCGCCAGCGCCCGGAGCTCGTCCGGCACGACGGTGCCCACCAGGGTGCGCTGCTGCTCGGTCAGCTCGAGCCGGTCCAGCACCCGCCGGATCACCTGTGCGACCAGCGACCCGGTCTCCTCAGCGATCCGGACCCGCCGCTCCTCGATGCCGGCCTTCAGGCAGGCGGCGGCGACACGGACGAGCCGGTCCCGTTCCTCATTCCACAGCTTCAGCCACACGTTCGGGGCGGCTTCCTCGGTGGTGCCCGCGTCTTCCCCGCCGGTCTTCTGCCGGGTGATGCCCCAAACGAGATCCCTGCGGGTCTCTCGCGGGTCGTCGGGGTCGAGACGATTGGGCCGGTCGCCGTCGATGGTGCCGGCCTCGACCTCCCTGGCGCGCTGCCCGTAGTAGGCGATCATCCCGGCGCACCGGTGCACCTCGTCCAGCAGCGCCTGCTCCGGGGACGTCTCCACCAGCACACCCAGCCGGGTCGCAGCCAACGCAGCCTGCTGCTCCGCCAGCGTCCGCTCTGCCCGAGAGCGGGCCCGGGGCGACGCGCCACCGTGCATCCGGCACCGGCGCTGGCCGAGCATCGGCGGGTTGCTGCAGGGGGCACCCGAGCGTGTCCGGGCACCGCAGAGTGCGTGGGCTCCCACCCCGGGCGCCTGGTGCGTGGGGTCGCTCACGAGCCGGCCACCCGCTGGGGCGCGTCGGTGTCGACGTGCGCGGTCTGGACTGTGGGTGTGGGGCGGAGGCCGATGGAGACGACGTGCGCGGGGTTGATCCAGCTCTCGCCGTCGGGGCCTTCGAGGATGCCCGGGTCACCTGCGAGGAGGTCGTCGCGGATCTCTTCGGCGATGGCTCGAGGGACGTCGGTCTCATACCGCTGGCCGGTGCTGAGGTTGATGCGGAGGCGGGTGTTGCTGGTCGGGTTCACGGTGTCTCCTCGGTGGTGGTGTGGGCGATCTGTTCGGAGCGGCACATGGGGCAGCGGCCTGCGGTGCCGCCTTCGTGGCGTGGGCATTGCTCTGTGCGGCGGACGGGCTGGGGTCGGGCGTCGGCGGTGAGGGAGCGCCAGTGGTCGCTGTCGGTGAAGGTGATGGCGCGGGGTGTGCGGGCGTCGTGGTCTTGGGCGGTGAGGATGGCGGCGCGGGCGACGTCGGCGAGTGGTCGGTCGGCGACGTCGTGGAGGGCGTTGATGGTGGCGAGGGCGTCCCAGGAGGGGCGGATAAGCCGGAGCAGTTCGGCGAGCGCGGCGGCGTGCTGGCGGCTGTAGGTGGGGCTCATCGGGGTGCTCGCGCGTTGGGTAGGTGAGTGGTTCTGTGGAGGTGACCCCAGCTCTGAACCACAGCGTGAGGTGAGTGTTCTTGTCTCCCTCTCCCTCTCCCTCTCCCTCTACCTCTGCGAGCAGGTAGCGAGGCAGGAGCGGTCGCTATAGCGAGCGGTGCAGTGATCGCTGTTCGGGTCACGATGCGACTCCGAGACGAGGGGGGCAGTGGGGGCAGCCGGGCTCGGTCTTCCCCTCGCTGTGGTAGCGGCGGTGGTTGGTGAGGATCGCGGCGTCACGCTTCTTCTGCCGCTCGATCTCCTTCTCCGCCTCGGTCATGTTCCACTTCGTCCACGACCGGATTCGCCAGCCGCCGGCGACCGCAACCCACAGCCCCTCTCGGACGAGGGCGTCGGCCAGGCTGGTCGGGTTGCGGACCTTGATCGCGACAGCGACGACGGGCAGGTCATAGTCGCCGATGAACCCGTCGGTGCCGCCGGCCTTCGCGTGGGCGAGGGCGCGGAGGTAGAGCAGCTCGGCGTCCGGTCCTGCCCGGCGGATCGCGGGGTCGCGGAGGTAGTTCTGGTCGAGCGGGACGAACTCCCGCGGGATGCGTCTGCTCACGACGAGCTCGCCTCCTGTCTCTGGTAGGGGTTGGGCTTGCTGCGGCGGCCGTTGCCGGCCATGGCGGCGGCTCCGGCGCCCCAGCCGGCTGACCAGGCTTGGCGGAGCCGCTCGCGGTCGGCTTCGTCGCGAGGCACTGGCAGGTCAGGCGTGCTCACGGCGATTGCCTCCGATGGGCCACTGCTCCCCGTTGCGACTGCGGTGCGGCTCGCGGTGGTGGTACGGGAGCCAGCAGGGGTCGGCCTCGGCGTAGTCGCCGCAGGCGACGGCGTGGCACCAGACGCACCGCCAGGACGTGTGTGGCCGGTTGAAGCGGGTGTACTCGTGCGGGCGCCAGTCGTGACCGGTGAGGCCGCACAGCTCGACGTCGAGGTTGTCGTTGGTGGTGACCTCGGGCTGATCAGGCATGGGTGGTCTCCTGGTCTTGGTCGAGGAGCTGGTCGAGGAGCCGTCCGGCTTCGGTGTGCTGGCCGTCCTGGACCAGCTGCCGGTAGTCGCGGAGTGCGTTGAGGGCGGTCTCGCGGTCGGTGCGGCGCAGCCCGAGGCGGATCAGCTGCTCGCGGTGCTCCGAGGTGGCGGTGTCGGACATGGCGGCCTCGTGAAGGCATGCTCGGCGGCCTGGACGGTTGCCGTAGGGGCTCATGCTGCGGCCGCTCCTGCCCGGTCGAAGACGCGTGCCAGGTCGCGCTGATCCATCCGGTAGAGCCGTCGGGCGAGGGTGATGCCGGAGCTGTAGCCGAGACGGCGGGCGATGCTGTCCGGGTCGTCGCTGCCGCGGAGGTGCTCGAGCTCGACGAGGAGCTCGTCATCTGTGAGCGGTGCGGTGATGCCCTGCCGAGCCTTGTTCCACTGGTTCCAGTAGTCGCGCCGCGCCTTGCGGCATGAGCGGCACACCGGCTGGTGCGCTCGTTCGTGGCGTCGAACACCGGCCAGGCTGCCGCGGCGTTCCTTGCAAGCGTTCATCTGCGTCTCCTCTCGTCGCCCAGGTAGTGGCTACGGCGGATCAGCGCCGCGGTGGCGTAGTCGGGACAGAACGGGATGCGGGGGGCGTAGTGGCCGATGGCGCAGCCGGTGGTGCCGCAGGCCGCGCACACCAGCCAGTCGACGCGGGTCACAGCGCTCGCACCTCCAGCGGGACACTGCGCACGACGTCCTCTGCCTTGCACAGCGGGCACTCGGCCAGGGCGGGGAAGCGGCTCCCGCGCCACTGGGTGTCGGCCATCGCTCCGCACGGGGTGCACACCAGCAGCCCGTCGAGACACCGGCAGGCCGTCCAGGCAGGAAGGATGAGCAGCCGGTGAGTGGCCTCCGGGTGGTCGTGCTCGCAGTCGGGCAGCTGGCAGGCGGGCGTCCAATCAAGGTGCGCGAGCAGATCGACATCGGTGACGGTGGCGGTCACTCGGTCACCTCGACCCACGGGCCGACCGTGCGGCGCACGATGGCCGTCACGCCGGGGCTGTCTCCGACCATCCCGGCTGGTGACGCCTTGCCCGGGACTCGGATGACTTGATCCCCCGTCTCCCGGTGACGGAACCCCCACTCGATGTCCTGCTCGGCGTCGGCCCACTCGACGGTGGCACTTGCCTGCTCTGAGCAGAAGTCGCAACGTCCTGGCTCGCTGCTGGGAGCGGTCAGGCAGGTCCGAGGGGCTGCGTAGTTGTCGCACGGCCACAGTGCGGCACGTAGAGCGGGCAGAGCAGCGTTCAGAGCGATCGTGGCGGCAACCTTCCATGCGCTCCCCACTGCCTCGTGCGGCTCGGCGTTGACCAGAGCCCGGGCTGCGGCGTTGACGGCGGCAGGGACGTCAGCAGCGGACAGGTCAGGCACGGGTGCCCTCCTTCTCGTCGGTGAGGTCGGTGATGGTGAGCCAGAGGGCACCGGGCTGTCCGGGCTCGGCTGGGTGCAGTCGGGGCATGACCTCGGTCAGGTACGGCTCGCAGTCGTCGGGGACCACGCCGGCGTCGACGAGGCCGTCGATCAGCGGCTTGCTGGTCGCGCACAGGTTGGAGGCGTCGCGGCGGCGGTTGTCCTTGGGCCGGTAGTGCAGCTGGACCTCGACCCGGGCGCAGGCGGGCACCTTCTGCTGTCGAGCCAGCAGCGCGCCCACGCGTCGGATCTCGGCCACGATCGGTCGCTTCTTCCGCCAGTGGAGGCGGTCGTTCATCGACAGCGGCGGCCGTGTCCACGGCAGCGGCAGGGTCCAGGTGCTCACGCTGCCTCCCCGAGGAGACTGGCGGCGACGGCGGCGATGAGGTCGCGTGCTGCGGGCGGCGTGACGGCGTTGCCGGCGAGCTTGACCCGGTCCCGCTTGGACCCCTGCCACTGGTAGTCGAGCGGGAACGACATGCCGGCGGCGATCTCGTGCGGTTCGAGCATCCGGAAGGTGCAGTCCTCGGGATCGATCGTGGTGGGCTCGAGAACGGACTGTCCGGCGCCGACGGCGGTGAGGGTTCGCATCGGCTCGGTGACCGGGGTGGTCATCTGGCCGGCGTCGCCGCGGGGCGTGTTGTTCCGCATGATCAGCGCGTACCGGTCGCGGGTGGTGAGGGTGCCGATCGGCTGGCTGGTGGGCCGGCCGGTCTCGCTGGCGGAGTAGTACGGCACGAGGAGGCCGTGGTTCTCGCTGGTGGTGACCGTGCGCATCGGGTCGCCGGTCGGGTGGGCCTCGGTGTGCCAGGTGCCGCCGGAGGGCACCAGCAGCCCGTGGTGGTTGCCGGAAGCGGCGACCGTGTCCAGGGTGTCGCGGGTGGTCTTCGGGGCGTTGGTGCCGCGGAGGGTGGTGAGGATGCCGAGCTCGTTGCGGGTGGTTTGGGTGCGGAACGGCTGCCCGGCCGACATGGCCAGCTTGCCGTCGCGGCCCTCGGTCGGGATGAGCAGCCCTTTCGAGCTGGTGGTGTGGAGGGTGCGCAGGGGCTCGGTGACGGGCCAGGCGCGGCTGTACCCGCCGGGCTCGCCGTAGCGCGGGTGCCGGGGGTCGTGGACGTCGTAGGTGTTCCCGGCGGCCTCCAGCACGAACTCGTGGGCGTAGCGGCGCAGGCCCTCCCGGATCCGGGCCATCGTCTTCGGCGAGAGGGGGCGGGCGCGGTCGCCGATCCGCTGGCCGGTCAGCGTCCAGTCGATGGCGTCGGCGGCCGGGCGCCACCCCGGCTCGACCTGCTGGCCGCAGGCGGTGCAGACGTAGACGTACTGGGCGCGGTAGCGGCCGACGGTGCGGCCGGGCTTCCACGCCTGCCTGGACTCCACGACGACGTCGCAGCGGGAGCACCAGGCCTTCGGCCGCTGGTACGCGTCGAGGTCGGGCGCCTTCTCCCGCTCGGGCCAGGCGACGACGTACAGCCGGTCCCGCGACTGGGGGGCGGGGGCGCCGACCGCCTGGGCGTGCATGCTGTTGAGGGAGACGACGCGGAAGGCGTAGCCGAGGCGGCGGAGCCCGCGGCGCCAGGCAGCCCACGCGCTGGCGTACTTCGGCTGGGTGGCGATGTCCACGACGTTCTCGACCACGACGGCGCGGTAGCGGTGGTGCTCGATGAAGCGGAGTACGTCGAACATCAGCAGCCGGGAGCGGTCGATCTCCTCCTGGTCGGACGTCTCCAGGTCGGCCGGGACGTCATCGAAGAGGGTGGGGTCACCGCCCATCGCGACCGACAGCTGCCGGGCGCGACTGTTCGCGATCGACCACTTCGTGCACTCGGGGGAGGCCCACAGCAGGTCGGTGCGCGGGAAGTTCCGGGGGTCCTCCATGTGGAGGTCGACGCAGGCGTGCACGGTGGCGGGGTGGTTGAGGTTGTGCACATCGACCGCGAGCCGCCAGTGGTTGGCGGCGATCACGACCTGCACCCCAGGTACCGCCGCGGCGCCGGAGGAGGAGCCGCCGGCGCCGGCGAAGATGTCGGTAAGGGTGAGCATCAGGCGGCCGCCTCGGCCTTCGTGCGGCGCCGCCCGGCCACGGAGACGTCCTGGCACGGGGGCAACAGGCCCGATCCGGGGCGCGGCCCGCGGGTCTTGACGTCGGTCTGCATCCAGCGGATGAGGTCGCGGATCGGCTCGGCCAGACAGGCCGGGCAGGTGGTGTCGGCGCTGCTGGTGGACAGCACCGACTCGGTGCGGCCGGCCTTGTCGGCGGCATCGCAGGTTGCGAGGAGGTCGCGGCCGCAGGCCAGGCTCATGTTCGGCAGCACCATGTGCCGGGCGAGCGGGCCGACGTCGAACAGCAGCGGCTGGCTCACGCGGTCACCTGTGCCTGGTCGAGCTGGCTGTCGATGGCGGCGAGGTCGGCGGTGTAGCGCTCGACGGCGCCCTGCAGGCCGGCTTGGCGGGCGGCGCGGAGACGCTGGGCGGTGGCGCGGCGGCGGGCTTCGAGGCGGGCGCGTCCGATACCGGCGAGCGGGTTGTCGACGTTGGGCATCAGGCGGTGGCCTCCGGGCGGAGGATGTAGCCGTACTGGCGCCGGGCCCCGGTGTGGGTGGTGTCGGACTGGTGGAACTGGCTGGCGAGGACGTTGCGCCGGTACTTGCCGTCGAGCCTCTCGACGGTGACGACGTCGACGGTGCGCCAGCGGTCGCGGTGTGGTCCTTCGACCACGCGCACGGGGTGCTTGGCGGTCGGCTCGCTGCGCCAGCTGTCGTTATCGCGCACGGCGGGGTCGTAGATCTGGCCTGGCCTGATGGTCATCGGGTTCTCCTGTCGGGGCAGTTCGGGTGGTGGCCTTGCGTGCGGTGCCAGCAGCAGCGGGTGCACCGATCGGGCAGGGCTCGACTGCTGTCGCAGAGCGGGCAGCCGGTGTGGTCAGGTGGGTGGCTCATGCGACGCCGCCGGCGAAGTCGAGGCCTGGCTGCCGTAGTCGGGTCTGGAGCGACAGCTCGAGGTAGTCGGCGGACAGGTCGATGCCGATGTAGCGGCGTCCGTGGCGGGCTGCTGCGAGCCCGGTGGTGCCCGAGCCGGAGAACGGGTCGAGAACGGTGCCACCGGGTCGGCACCCTGCGAGCACGCACCGCTCGGCGAGGGCGACCGGCATGGTGGCGAAGTGGGCGCCGGGGAAGGGCTGGGTCGGGATGGTCCACACGTCGCCCGGGTTGCGCCCGGCGGTGTGCCCGCCGGTGTGGCGCTGTCCGTCAGCTGGGCGGAAGCGAGTGCTCGGGTCGCACTTGCCGCCGCGCCGACGCCCCTGGTCGATGTGGTTGCCCCCGACGGTGCTGGGCTTGTCCGGATGCAGGATGGGCTCGCGCACGGGATCGAGGTCGAACCAGTACCGCGGCCCCTTGGTGAGCAGGAACAGCAGCTCGTGGCGGCTGCTCAGGCGGTCGGTGACTGACTCCGGCATGGCGTTCGGCTTCGCCCACACCACCTGGTTGCGCAGCGTCCATCCGTCGTCGATGAGCGCCAGAGCCACCCGCCACGGCATCCCGAGGAGGCTCTTGCGGGGGACGGCGACGCCCGGCTTCTTCCGGCGCGTCGTCAGGCTGGGTGCCTGGACAGCATCGTGCTTTCGACCCTGCAAGGCGCTGCTAGACCCTCGGCCGGCCCCAGGGTCGCTGGCGTAGGAGTCGCCGAGGTTGAGCCACAGCGTTCCGTCGTCGGCGAGCACCCGGCGCGCCTCGGCGAACAACTCGCGGAGGCGGTCGATGTACTCGGCCGGGGTGGCCTCGAGGCCGTACTGGTCGGGGTGGCCGTAGTCGCGGAGGCCGAAGTAGGGCGGGCTGGTGACGATGCAGTCGGCCGCGGCCGCCGGCAGCTGGCGAAGCACGGTGAGCGCGTCGCCCTGGTGCAGCGTGGTGGTGTCGTCGGAGTAGAACGGCTCAGGCATGGTCGACCTCCGGGAGCACGCTGAGGAGGTCGTCCTGCTCGAGCGGGTCGTGTGCGGGCTTGGTGGCCTGGTCGGCCCACCATGTGAGCTCGGCGGCCAGCGCGCGGGCGGCGTCAGGGTCGAGGTGGACGCCGCTGTCGGCCTGGCCGAGGCCGAGGCGTCCCGGCACGTGCCCGAAGCAGACGCTGAGGAGCCCTTCGTGGGTGCTGGTGAAGGCGAGGATGGGAGCGTCCGGTCGGGGCTGGCTGACGGCGATATGGCCGTGGCGGCGGTTGTCGTGGGCGCCGAGGACGGTGGACGGTTCAGGCATCGTTGGCCTCGAATCGAACACGTGTTCTACCGTGCTCGCATGGGGCAGCGGCAGAAGGACAAGGAGTGGCCGGCCCCGCGCAACACCCGCCACGTGTGGATCCTCGGTTCAGGTCCGCACGGTGCGCCGGTGCAGGGGCTGGTGATCGCCTGGCACCGGCACGCCTACCGGTGGCAGGCGCTGTGCTGCTGGGTCGAACCGACCGAGGATGGTGGGGAGCAGCTGGTGCAACGCTGGCTGCCCGTGGAGCGGTTGCGGCCGGCGCGGACTGACCCGAACCAGGCGATCCGGTACTCGTGGTTCTCGGAGCGGCTCCGGCCGTCACGCTGAGCCCGGTCACGACGCCCTCCGCAGCTCGGCCGAGATCGACTCCAGCGACCTGGCGATCCGGTCGATGCGTGCGCGGTCACACGGCGGACACCACAGGGCATCGCCCCCGATGAAGGTGCCGCAGGTGAAGCACCGCGGCTGGAACGGCAGCGGGACCAGCTCTCCGTCTGGGTAGCGCCAGCCCGCCTGGGCGGCGGCGTAGACGGTCGGGTGCCCGTCGGCCAACCAGTCCCAGATCGCGTCCTCGTACCACTCGGACTCGCCGCTGTGGCGGGTCCACGCGTGGACGACTCGGGAGCAGTGGTCGCAGCACTTGAACGTCCACGCCTCGCAGCGGTCCAGGCCTGCCATCCGCTGGTAGGACTCCCCGGGCAGGATGACTCGGCCGCACATCTGGCAGCGGTGCCGCTTCCGGGCAACCGGGGCGGTCCACACGTAGTCGGTCACGGTGTGTCCTCCGGCTTGCAGCGGCGGCACGGAACCACCTGCTCGATCAGACCGTTGGCTATCAGCCCGAGGACGATCTGAGCGCCGCTGAACCCCTCGGCCCACTTCCATCGCGGCATGAACGCCCGCACGTTGGGGCAGGTCGATCGGTGCCAGCGACGGCCGTCCTGGCTGCGGAAGTAGGTGCGCTCACTCACCAGGCTCACCCGCCTCGGCAGCACCGGCCGGTGCGGAACCCGGGCGGGTGGCCTGGTCGAGGACCGCGAGCGCGTCCAGCCAGCGGCGCTCCTCCTCGCCAGCGCCTCGTGCCCGAGCAGCGGTGGCGTTGCCGCTGGCGATGCCCTGCACGCGGGCCAGCGCGGCCCGGGCCTTGGCCAGGTCAGCCTCGCGGGCCTTGCGCTCAGCGCGCTCTGCTTCGTAGGACCGCAGCAGGCTCTGCGCACCCTCCTCAGCCTCGGACAGGTCCCGCTCAGCGGCCTCGGCGCGGTGGCGCTCGATGCTGCTACCCGGCACCCAGCCCTGTCCGTGGTCCGGCTCGCCGCAGGACGGGTGCAGACGGCCGTCGTTGTGCCAAGCATCGCCGCGAGCCGGAGCACCACACCACTCGCACACCCGCTGCTGGTCCCCGGCCTCGAGTTCGCGTAGCCGCTCAGCAGCAGCCAGCAGGGCCGCCATCTGGTCGCGGCCAAGCGGGTTGTGCCACTGCGGTTCGGCCAACGCCTCGCGCAGCCGGGCCAGCGTCTCGTAGGTCAGGGTGGTGCGGTCGTCGTTGTTCATCAGCGGGTCTCGTCTCTGGTGATGTCGATCAGGTAGCCGGCGGTCCAGGCGAGGAGGAGTGCCGGGAGTGCGGCGATGGAGGCGACCAGGACGGCGGTCTTCTGGCGGCGGGTCACTGGCCGGCCTCGCTCTCAGGCACCAGACGACGCAGGCGCCCGAAACGCCGGCGGACGTCCGACTCATCCTCAGGCTGGTCGGTGCCGTTGATGCACCGGAGGGAGCCGTCGTCGCAGCGCTGCCAGACATGGCCGGCGTCGGTGAGCCACAGCTCGGGGTTGGGCTGGGAACGGATCGCCGTCACCGTGATGCCGGCCCCCTGCTCGCGGTCGATCTTCTGCACCCACGCCACCGCGACCGCTGCCACCTGCACCAACTCAGCGCGCAGTTCGGCCGGGTCGTCGCATGCGATCGCCTCTGCCCACTCCTCGGTGAGGATGGCCTCGTAGGTGAGCCGGCCGGCGGCGGCGAGGCGGTCGGTTCGGGCCGTGAAGATGGCGGCCAGCTCGGCGCCGGTCCGCAGGTCGAGGTTCGGCTCGTAGGCGTCGCGGAGCAGCGACCGGGTGCCGCCTGTGCCGTTGGGGTGGTTCTGCTCGCCCCACTTCACCTCCTGTCGGCCGCGCTCCCCACCGACCTCGTTGAGCACCCGCTGCACGTCGGCCACCCAGCGGGTGGTGCGGTTGTCGCTCACCGGGCACCGCCGATCCCCAGCACGCGACCCGCTTCGATGACGGCGTGGAAGGCGTCGGGGTCGTGCGAGCGGTCCGGGTGCGCGTTGGCCCGGGCCCGGCGCCACAGCGACTCGTAGCTGGCGTTAGCCGGCACCTCCGAGTAGGGAGCCCACTGCCGCAGCAGCGCGACCGCGTCATCCGTGGACATCCCGCCGCCGGCCTCGAGCTGCAGGAGGCCCTTGTACTGGGCGCCGCCCTGGATGGCGCCCCAGCGCTCAACGCCGCGGAGCGCCTCCAGGCTCAGGCCGACAGCGCGCACGTTGTCCCGCCAGCGGGTGTAGCGGCCGGCCTGGAAGACGATGGTGCCGTCCGGGGTGTCGAACAGGACCCGCACGCGTGGGGTGGCGACGGTGGCCTTGGCGCGGACGTTGCCGTCGAGGCGGAAGTCGGCCTCACGCAGATCGATCTGCACGACCAGGCCGCGGCCCTGCATCAGCTCGACCTCCCGCTCGAGGAGGCGCACTGTCTTCGACCACGGGCTGTCGAACCGGGACCGCTCGATCGAGTGCTTGCCGCCGGTCCAGTCCTGCAGCGGTCGCAGGGTGAGCGTCACCGGGACACCTCCTGCTCGTCGCGTTCCGCGGCGGCGAGGACGCCGCACAGGGTGATGACCGCCAGCCAGCAGGCGACCGACAGCCCGCCGGTGACCAGCAGGAGCGGCAGGTCGGCCACGGCCAGCGCGGCGAACGCGGCACCCAGCAGCGCGACCGCAACGCCGATGACGGCGTAGATGAAGGTGCGCATCAGGCGCTCACCTGCTGGGTGGGGTCGACGCCGTCGCGGTGCCAGGTGTCCAGGGCGGTGAGCACCCACGACGCCTCGTCGGCGGTGAGCTCGGACCGCGAGCTGATGGGGCGGCAGGCCACCCGGGCGCAGAACGCGAGGCCGGCGTCGCGGTCCGTGAGCCCGACCCGGCGCATCCGCGCCACGACCAGACCGACCTGCTTGCTGCTCGCACGGGGCAGCCCATCCACGGTGAGGCTCACGACCGCCACCCCTCGGGCTCCTGCGACGGGTCATAGCCCTCGGGGAGCTCCTGGACGTCGAGCACCTCACCAGTCGCGGTGTCGACCTTCTCGGCCGGCGCCGAGGGCGGCTCGATCGCGGGGGCACCCGGAGTGGTGAGCTGCTCGGGCACCTTCTCCACGGCGAGGTCGGTGCCGGTGCGCTCGTCGACGGCGACCGCGTTGAGCATCTGCGTCGACTTCGGGAGCATCTTCACCAGCTGGCGGAGCATGGTCTTGCGCTCCATCCACCGCATCGGGTCGGGGATGCCACCGTTCGAGCCGACCTTGCCGCTGCGGAGCTTCTTCACCTCGTCGGCGGTGGCGACCAGGAACACCTTCGCCCCGGTGGTCAGCGACGCGACGGCGTAGTAGTGGCTGACCTGCCCGCGGTCGCCGAGGGCCGGCTTGTGGATGAGGTACGGCTCGAGACCGTAGGCGTAGGAGAACTCGTCCTGCTCGTAGACGGGCTGGGCGTCGATGTGCCGTGCCATCGGGTGCTGCCAGAACAGCTTGACCATGCCCTGGTAGCCGATGATGAGGGTGCACTCCCGGCCGTGAGGGACGAGGTAGGCCTCCCCGTTCACGCCGGGCTCCAGACCGAGCGCGGCCGCGGTCAGCAGCGCGCCGGCGAACGAGTCCGCGGAGCAGTCGGCGAGGCTGTGCTTGGAGGTGCCCTTGGCCTTCGCCATCTCGGACTGGCGGATGACGGTGAGGGCGAGGCGGGCGACCCGGTCGGCGTCCATGCCCTTCGGCAGCGCCCGGGCGATCTCGGGCTGCATCCGCTGGACGATCTGGACGAGGGTCGGCTTCTTCTGCTGCACGTCCTGCTGCTGCTGGTGGCGCTGGGCGATCTGGCTCATGCTGCGTTCTCCTTCGGCTGGGTGATGGCGGGCTTCTTGGTCTCGCTGCGCTGCAGCTGGAGGTAGGGGGTGCCGGGGCTGCCGTCGGCCCGCTTGCGGGCGGTGCGGTAGGCGATCCGGCGGCCGGCGAACACGGCCCGGTGGGTGCGGCCCATGGCGTGCAGCACCTGGCCCTTGCGCCGGTTCGACTCGGTCTTGGCCGCCTCGAGCGCGGCCTCGGCTTCGAGGTAGGCCAGCGCGGTGGCCGCGTCGAGCTCGGTCTCGGTGTCCCGGTCGATGTCGGGGTGCTCCTCGCGGAGCACCTGCAGCGTCTGGGCGTGGCCGTCGATGTCCGGGCGCTGGCCGGCGGCGATCGAGTCGAGGAAGGCGCGGCCCTCCCGCATCATCAGCTCGAGGTCGCCCGGGTCCTGCTCGACGATGTACTCGCGGTAGTCGGTGCCGCCGATGAGCACGATCACGCGGGCCCGGCGGAGGCCGAGCACGGCCAGGTACCAGCGGACCTGGGTGAGGTAGTAGACCGGGATCTTGTCGGTGCCCGGCGTGCCCCACTCGTCGTCGTAGCGGGCCTGCTTGACCTCGACGACCTCGTCCAGTTCGCCGCGGCGGCGGCGGTGCACGATGGCGTCGGGGCTGGCGAGCATCCAGTCGTGCTCGTCGTGCAGGAACGTCTGCCCGCGGCGGCGGACCCGCCAGTCGGGGTGGTCGTCGCGCCACCGCTGCAGCACCGCGCTCTCGAGGCGGCGCCCCCACTCGGTGTCGGCGGTGTCGGGCTGCGGGCCGACCGCGCCGGCCTTCCGCAGCCACAGCGACAGCCGGGACTCCCACGGCGACAGCCCGAGCACCGCGGCGACCTCAGAGCCGCCGAGCCGGGTGCTGCGCTGCTCAAGCCACTCTGCCGACCCGGGCTCGTAGGTGGCGATCAGGCGGGGCATCACGCCACCTCCCCGAGCACGTCGGCTGTGGCGTTGAGCCGGTCGCGGAACGACCCCTGCCCGTGAGACGCCTTCTCGATCCGCTCCAGGGCGTCCTCGCACGGGACGCAGATGTCGTCGATCTGCTCATCCGGCGCGCCGCCCTCGACCCGGACGGAGCCGGTGCCGTGGCAGTCCGGGCACCCGGGCAGCCCCTTCACCGTCCGGCTCCGGTCTTGTCGCGCCGGTCGCAGATCCGGTCCCAGGCGGCCTGCTTGCGGTCCTCGAGGATCTGCGCCCATGCCCAGTCGGGGAACGACCAGCCCTCGGCGCGGGCGACCGCGTCCGGGTGGCAGGTGGGGCAGAGCAGCGGGCACGGGTTGCCGTCCTGGTCGAAGCCGGCGATCGCGCCGTCTCCGCCGCAGTCGTCGCACAGCACCCAGCCCGGCCGGCTAGGGCGGAGCGGCACAAAGGACGCCAGCTGCGCCAACTCGGGGGCGTTCACGCTGCCACCTCCAAGGCGCGGCGGGGCTTCGACCGCTCGCGGTGCACGGTGGGGCCGTCGCGGCGGTCGGAGCGCAGCACCGGGAGCAGGTGGCGCTGGCCGCAGGTGCACAGCCGAGTCGGCCGGTCCCAGATCGGCTGTCCAGCCCAGGTGTGGGCGCGGCGGGCGTTCACTGCTCGTCCCCGTCCCAGTAGTCGACCTCGAGGTCCTCGGGGACGGCGTCGCGCACCTCTGAGTACGCGAGCACCAGATCCGACGACGACTCCCGGGCCTCCCGCTCCATCGCATCCAGGAACGTGGTGGTCTCGTGGTGGGTGTGGCGGTCGCACGAGCGGGCGAGGTCGCGGGCGTGCAGGGTCTTGAGGTAGCGGACGGCGTCCATGCTCAGCGCGGGGATCACGCCGACACCTCCTGCTCCTGGCGCTGGCGGCGCAGGATGGGCGGCTTCGTGCGGCGCTTGCACGAGCCCTGGCGGCGGTCGTGGTGCGCCGCCTCGCGCTTCACGTACTGGTCGATCTGGTTGCGGGTCATGGCAGACTCCTTCTCGGTTGTGGCTCGCCCTCTTGCCTTGGTCGGTGGGGGCGAGCCCGATCTGTGTTGTGGGTCAGGCGGCGTCGGGCCGGTGGGCTTGGCACCGGTGCTGGTGGTGCTTGAGCCAGCGCCTGGTGCCGAGGCGGAGGCACTTGCCGCAGCGGGCCAGCTCCATGTCCTTCGGGCGGCGCATCAGGCGGCGTCCGTGCTCGGGCCGCGCCAGACGCGGAGGGTGGCGGCGTGCCTGCTGCGGCGGGTCGCCCTCGTCCAGCCGGCGGGCTCGATCAGCCGCTGCGAGGCGAGCGACCCGAACACCGACGGCAGGAGGTTGGGGGAGTGCGGCTCACCGACGCCGGCGAGCACGAGCACCCGACGCACGTCCTCGGCGGTGAAGTCGACGCCGCCCTTGGCCAGAGCCAGCGCCACGGTCTCGATCTGCTGACGATGCCCGCGGTGAGGGGCGGTATCGGCGGCCTGCACATCGGAGATGCCCTGCTCCTTGAGCTGCTGGCCGGTCATCAGGCGGCCTCGTGGCGGTGGTTGCGCCGGTAGATGTCGACCGCCGTCTGCGGGATCCGCCAGTGGCCCCGGCCAGCCCGCTTCGCGTGCGCGCCGAGACGGTAGGCGCCGGGGAGCTCGCCGCGGTGGATCAGCTTCGTCACCGTCCACCGGTCGGTGCGGAGCTGGACGGCCACCTCGACCGTGGTCAGGTCGGCGGTGATCACGCCGCCGCCCCCACTGTGAGGTCGAACAGGTGCTCGAGTTGGGGCGTCGCTGCGGCGTGCGGCAGGTGGTGCCGGTTGTGCAGCGGCAGCAGGCAGGCGATGAGTTCCTGCTCGACCTCGCCGGCGTCGAACGCGTCGAAGGGGCCGCGGAGCACACACCGGTGCGCCTGCTCGATCCAGGGGGAGCGCTGCTCGTGCTGCCAGCGACGGCGGCGCGGCGCACGGGTCCGCCCGACGTAGAGCAGCCGGTCGTCGGCGTCGTAGACGCGGTAGACGAAGGTGTCGCGCACGGTGGTCACGCCGCCACCTCGCGCTGCTTGCCGGAGCGGTAAGACGTACTTGACACCTTGGGCACGAAGAGATCGTCGAGGGGGATCTCGAGGACCGCCGCGAGCTTGACGGCGGTGTCGGCGGTGACCGTGGTGACCTTCCCGGCCAGGATCCGGCCGATGTAGGAGTGCGACTCGAACCCGCACTGCTGGGCCAGCCAGCGCTGCGAGCGGCCCTTGATCATCAGGGTCCCCTTGATGCGGCGCGGCGCCTCTCGGCGTACCTGCATGAAGACCTCCATTCGCCGGATCGGAGTGATCGTTGCTGTCGTAGTCAACGGTAAGTGATCCTTTCTCAAGTGTCCAGTGCTGCTTGCTCCAAGTGTGCAGGCTGGTGTCCACCTCGTCAAGCGCTACTTGTCGTGAGCGGCCCACAGCCGCACGGTTGTGGGGATTTTTCAGTGACAGCCGCTAGCGTGCTGGTGTCCAGCAAAGTGGGCGTTCGATTAGCCGTTGGGGTGTCCGCCGTCGTAGCGGAAAGCGCCGGGGGAGGAGAACCATCGTGGCCATGAAGTCACGGCACCCGCTGGGGGTGCTCATCACCGACGCGATGGAGGCCAACGGATGGTCCTACGGGGACCTAGCGGACCGCTCGACCAGGGCCGGCTACCCGGTCAGCCGGCAGGCGATGAACATGCTCGCCGAGAACCCGGTGAAGACCGTCAACGCCGACGCCATCAGGCGGGTGGCAGCTGCCACCGGCGTCTCGGAGCGGAAGGTGATCGTGGCCTTCGTCCGCAGCCTGGGTCTCAGCTGGTCGGAGGACGTCGACGACGACCGCGTCGAGGCAGCGATTCGCGACGATGGCCGTTTGAGCGTAGAAGACAAGGGCCTGCTGCTGGCGATGGTCGAGCAGATGCGGGGGCGGCACCGCGGCGGCACCGTGTCCCGGCTGCGGCCGGGGGGTCCGCCGAACATCCCGCCGGGCGCCGAGGTGATGCCCGGCGACGTCGCCGCCTACGACACGACGGTCGAGGACCCGGTGAAGCGCCGCCGCCGCGAGCAGGACGAGGCGGCCGAGCGCGGCGACTCCTGACCGATTGTCGGTGGCTCCCTCTACCGTCTCGGTCCATGTCGCCGTTCGCGTTCCACCACCCCTGGCGGGAGCTGCGTGACCACTTCGGGCACGTCGTCGTGTTCTGGCAGGCGCAGCACGGGCTGCGCCGCTCAGCGACGGACGGCACCTGGCGGATCTGGATGGACCCCAGCCTGGGGCAGGCGGGCCGCCGCTCCGCGCTCGCGCACGAGCTCGAGCACCTGCGGGCCGGACACGTCGGATGCCAGCCACCCGTGGTCGAGCGGCACGTTCGGGCGATGGCGGCGCAGCGGCTCCTGCCGTGCATCCGACAGGTGGCCGACGCGGTGGTGTGGGCTCGCGGCTGCATCGACACCGCGGCCGACGAGCTGTGGGTCGACCGAGACACTCTGCTGGCGCGGGTAGACCGGCGCCACACCCCGCCGATGGAGGTGGCGTATGTGAGGCACAGGGCAAGGCTGTACGAGGAGGAGATGGCATGAGCTACGAAGGAGTCGAGCGGTGACGAAGTGGGACGAGGAGAAGGCGGAGCGTCTGCGGCAGCTGGACGCGCAGAAGGCCGCCGGGAAGATCGACCAGGCCGACTGGGAAGTGCGTCGGCAGAACGTGCTGGCGGAGAAGGCGCCGCAGGGGTTCCTGACACGGCTCGGCATCGCGGTGATGGTCGTCGTCGGAGGGCTGCTGCTGATCGCGTTGGTCGTGAACCTGCTGGAGCTGTCACCGTGACCGACGAGGACCGGCAGATCTTGGCCGCCAGTGCGCTGCCGCCGGCGGGACGGATCCGCGCCGCTGACCGGCTCGGGATCAGCCCGACCCGGCTGCACCAGCGGCTGAACCAGCTGATCGACAGCCGGGAGGCGCTCGAGCACAACCCGACGCTGGTGAACCGGCTCCGACGTGTACGGGAGGCGCGGAGGCGGGCCCGTGGCGGTCTCTGACCGCTGGCACCGCCGCGACCCCGAGACCGGTAAGCGGGTCCGCTCCGACCGGTACGGCCGCGGGAAGCGGTGGGAGGTGCGATGGTGGGATGAGCGGAAGGTGCAGCGCCGGCGGGCGTTCGACCACCGCGAGGACGCGGAGGCGTTCGACGCCCGGCTGAAGATGAGCCCCACGGAGCGGGCGACGGTTCGGACCGTGGCGGAGCAGTGGGAGTCCTGGATCGGCGCCCGGGCCGGGTTGAAGCCGTCGACGCTGCACGGCTACCGCCGGTTGTGGCGGGCCGAGCTGGAACCGCGGTGGGGTGGGCGGCGGATGTCGTCGCTGCGGCACGGCGAGCTGGCTGAGTGGGTGGGCGAGCTCGCTGCGCGGTCGCCGGCGACGGCCCGGCAGGCGAAGACGGTGCTGTCGGGGGTGCTGCGGTCGGCTGTCGCTGACGGGGCGCTCCAGGCCGACCCGACGGCCGGGATCTCCGTGCGGGCTCCGCGAGCGGATGTGCGGCCCCTGACGGTGGACCAGGTGCGCCGGCTCGCCGAGGAATGCGCCCCGCACCAGCTGGTGGTGTGGGTGCTGGCGTGCACCGGGATGCGGTTCGGGGAGATGGCCGCGCTCCGCGTCGACTCGCTCGATGCCCGCCGGCGTCGGCTGCGGGTGGCGCGGAACCTCACCAGCGCGGGCGGGCGACTGGTGGAGGCGATGCCGAAGAACGGCCGCAGCCGCGACGTGCCCGTCCCGCGGTGGCTGGTGGAGCAGCTGGTCGAGCAGAGCGCCGGCCGCGCTCCGGGCGAGCCGCTGCTGACCACCCGCGCCGGTGGCCCGTGGCGGCTGTCGTCGTGGAAGCGGATCTGGGTGGGGGAGGGGGACCGGCCAGGCGCCCGCCAGCGAGCCGGACTGCCGGACGTTCGAACCCACGACCTGCGGCACACCGCGGCGTCGTGGATGATCGAGTCAGGCGCCAACGTGAAGGCCGTGCAGACCGCGCTCGGCCACCAGACGGCGACGATGACGATGGACCTCTACGCCCACCTCTTCGAAGATGGACTCGACTCCGTGGGGGACCGGATCGACGCCCTCACTCGGTAGATTCGGAGCGGCCCCGGGGGTGCTACCAACACCCGCCGAGGCCTGACCCGCTCATCTGGACCTAGCAGAGAGGGGCTAGCCATGGAGGCTACCCAAGAAGTGTGGAGACCGGTCCTCGACCACGACGGCTACGACGTCAGCAACCTGGGGCGAGTGCGTTCCTGGCGTAGCCCCGGCAAGACGCCCGGCCGTGCCCCGGCGCCACGCCTGCTGCGGCTCACGCATGGGGTGCCGCGGTCGCTACGTCGTCGTGACGTTGGCGGCGCCTCGCGCGAAGCGCTACGTGCACCACCTCGTCGCTGCTGCGTTCCTCGGCCCACGGCCGAAAGGCATGGACGTGGCTCACTGGGACAACGACGGCACGAACAACGTCGTCACGAATCTGCGCTACGCCACCGAGGTCGAGAACATGGCCGACAAGCTGCGGCACGGCACCGACAACCGGCGCGAGCACGCGAAGTACCGGAAGCTGAGTCAGATCGACGTCGACGAGATCCGCCGCCGGTACGGTCCGCCCGGCGGTGTCGGCCAGCCAGGACTGGAGTCCCAGCGGTCGCTCGCGGCGGAGTTCGGGGTGAGCCAGCAGCGGATCTCTGCGATCGTGAACTGGCGGACCTGGAACCTCTGACGGGGTAGCGCGCCGGGCCCCGATGTGGCACCAGAGTGGCCCTGGCGGTGCGTTTCCCCTAGTCAACGCCCGAGGACTGCCCGTCTTGTAAACAGCAGGTCGCGGGTTCGAATCCTGTCGGGGGCTCTTCGCGGCAGACCCTGGACACCCCGCAGCAGACCTCCCTAGGGTCGGTGACGTCCCGCCCGACACACCCCCTCTGGAAGGCTGGTTGACCATGTCCGTGACCCCTGCCCCCACCTCCCCGACCCGGTCCCGCGCCGCGCAGCGGCTGGTGACCGCCCTGCTCGCCGTCCTGCTCTCCTTCGGCACCGTGGGCCTGGTGGCCCCGACCGAGGCGCAGGCCTACAGCTGGTCGCGCACCCTGCGCGAGGGCTCCTCCGGCGCCGACGTCCGCGAGCTGCAGATCCGCGTGGCCGGCTGGGCCGCCGACGGCCCCTCCCGCACCCACGTGGCCGTCGACGGCGCGTTCGGCCCCGGTACCAAGGCCGCGGTGGTCCGGTTCCAGCGCGCCTACGGCCTCGCCGCGGACGGCGTCGTCGGACCCGACACCCAGCGCGCGCTGAACGCGCTGGAGGACACGGACGGCTCCACCCGGCACTTCAACTTCTCCGAGTTCCACTCCAAGGACGGCGCCGGCTTCAGCGGCGGCAAGGTCGGCGCGGCCGAGGTCAAGGAGAACGTGCGACGGCTGATGTACAAGCTCGAGGCCGTCCGCAAGAAGTCCGGCGACCGGCCCATCACCATCAACAGCGGCTTCCGCAGCATCAACCACAACGCCAACGTCGACGGGGCCTCCAACAGCCAGCACATGTACGGCATCGCCGCCGACATCGTCATCAGCGGTCGCTCGGTCAGCCAGACCATCGGCTACGCGCAGAGCTCCGGCTTCTCCGGGATCATCCGCTACAGCACCTTCACCCACGTCGACAGCCGCGCGGAGTACCCGGCCTACGGCTCCGCCAGCTACTACTGGGCCGTCTGAGCCTCCCGGCGGTCAGCCGGCCTGCCTCCTGGGCTGCGGGCATGCAGCGCGTGCTGGGGTGGACGTGGACCGCCCTGCACGCGGCCCCAGGCGGACGAGCAGACGGAGGTCGCACCATGAGCCAGCCCGCCGTCGCGCCGCTGGCAGCTCGCTGGACGAGCTGGTCACCGGGCACCGGCGGTTCGGGCCGGTCATCGTGCGCTGGGTCCATCTGCAGGTGCTCAAGGAGCCGGCCCACCACCAGCGGGCACGCCGACATCCCGCGCGAGCAGGTCCTGGCGGCCCGCACCGTCTGACTCCGGGCGCCCGCTCGGCGGACGCAGCCAAGGTCGCTGTCCACCCGCTCCTGCGGCAGTGCCTCGGTGCCGGGCGGGGCACGCTGGCCCGTCACCAGCACCGCGCGGGGGTGACCCGGTCGTCGGTGGGATCCCCGCCGGTGACCCGGACCGGCGTGGTCGAGTCCCGGACGCGTCGGGTGAGAAAGTTCGCCGGTGCGGGTTCTGCCGGTGTCCTCGCCGCGATAGCGTCGACCACGGCCAGCGTCGTCCACCCGACAGGAGACACCGCACCGTGTCCGCACCCCTTCGCGTCGCCGTCCTCAGCTTCTGGCACGTGCACGCTGACGACTACTCCCGACGCGCTCAGGAACACCCCGCTACCGAGCTCGTCGCCGTGTGGGACGACGACCGCGACCGCGGGCAGGAGGCCGCGGAGAGGCTCGGCGTCGAGTTCGTGGCCGACCTGCCGACGCTGCTCGGCCGCGACGACATCGACGCCGTCACGGTGACGGCCCCCACCGCGGTCCACCGGGACCTCATCGTCGCGGCCGCGGAGGCGGGCAAGCACGTCTTCACCGAGAAGCTGCTGGCGCCCACCGTCAGCGAGGCCGAGGAGGTCGTGGCGGCGGCCGAGCGCCACCAGGTCGCGCTGGTGGTCTCGCTGCCCCGGCTCTACCACGGCTACACCGCAGCCATCCAGGACGTCCTCGCCGAGGGCCGGCTGGGCCGGCTCACCCACGGCCGGGTCCGGCTCTCCCACGGCGGGGCGGTGCGGAACTGGTTGCCGGAGCGCTTCTACGATCCGGAGACGGCGATCGGGGGTGCGCTGACCGACCTCGGCTGCCACCCGGTCTACCTGCTGCAGCTCTTCCTCGGTGCCCGTCCGGACAGCGTGTCCGCCACCTACCGCGCGGTCACCGGGCGCGCGGTCGAGGACCACGCCGTCGTCGTGGCCGGCTACCCGGACCAGTCGATCGGGGTGGCCGAGGCGGGCTTCGTCGGCCGCACCCCGTTCACGATCGAGCTGAGTGGCACCGAGGGCAGCCTGCGCTACTCCGACGCCGAGGACGGGGTCGTCGTCACCGACGCCGACGGTCGGCACGTCCTCGAGGTGGGCCCCGACGGCCCGGACGCCTTCGACCAGTGGGTCGGGCACATCACCCACGGCACCCGTGCCGAGGACAACCTGGAGCGGGCGGTCGAGCTGACCCGGCTGGTCGTCCTGGCCAATCGCTCCGCCGCCGAGGACCGTGCCATCCACCCTGCGGAACAGGAGGCCACCCGATGACCGCTACCGTCCGCGTCGGGCTGATCGGTGCCGGCGGCATCGCCAGCGCGCACTTGCTGGGCTACCACGCCCACGCGGAGAAGATCGCGGTGGCAGCCGTCGCCGAGGTCGACCCCGCCGTCCGCCAGCGACGCGGCGAGGAGCTGGGCGTCCCGGTCTACGACAGCTACCTCGAGATGCTCGCCGACGCCGACGTCGACGCGGTCGACATCTGCCTCCCGCACCACCTGCACCGGGACGCCATCGTGGCCGCGGCCCGCGCCGGGAAGCACATCCTGTGCGAGAAGCCGCTGTGCCTGACCGCCGAGGAGGCTGCCGAGGTGCAGCGCGCGGTGACCGAGCACGGGGTCACCCTGATGTGCGCCCACAACCAGCTGTTCCTGCCCACCGTGGCCAAGGCCAAGGAGCTGCTCGACAGCGGCCTGCTGGGGCGGGTCTACGAGGTGCGCACGACCGACAGCTTCTTCAACGACTTCGACCCCGACTCCATGGGGTGGCGGGCCAGCGCCAGCACCAGCGGCGGCGGCGAGCTGATCGACACCGGCTACCACCCCAGCTACCTGATGCTCCACCTGGCCGGGGGGAGGCCGGTCCAGGCCACGGCGATGCTGTCCACCCACCGCCTGACGTTCATGGAGGGGGAGGACTCGGCCCAGGTGCTGGTCCGTTTCGACAACGGGGTGGTGGGCCACCTCGTCACCAGCTGGGCCTACGCCCCGGCGTCGGTCACCGAGCGCTTCTCGGTCGTCGGCGAGCTCGGTTCGTTGCACAGCGACGGGACATCGCTGACCTACGACCTGCGCTCGGGCGACAGCGAGACCTTCACCTTCGAGAAGGTGCACACGATCAGCGCGGAGATCGGTCACTTCGCCGACGCCCTGCTCACCGGCAGCCGCCCGTTGCACACCGAGAAGGAGGGGATCGAGGTCCTCGGGATGATCCTGGCCGCCTACCAGGGCGCCCGGACCGGGACCATCGCCGAGGTCATCCGGGCCTAGACGTCCGTCCCGGTCGACCCCGACCTGCACCGTGGCGTCGACGACGGTGTCCTCGAAACCGTGCTGGAGACGGCGCCATGCTGCCGGCGGGACGTCTCGCGCTGCCGCGCCAGCTTCACCAGCTTCCGGCTCGCGCTGGGCGGGGCACCGGCCGTCGCGGAGGCGGAGTGGTCTGGCAGGCTGGCGGCGTGCAGCGCGTGCTGTGGTGGACGTGGATCGTCCTGGGCGTGGTCTGGCTCGGCCTCCTCGTCCTGCGGTGGGTCGACTGGCAGCGCGGCGAGACGCTGGAGTCGTACCACTGGCTTCCGGCGGTCTGCGGCCTGGTCGCGGTGGGGTGCGGGCTCGTCGGCTCGGGGCGGGCGTTGCGGGACCAGCGTCGGCAGGAGCGTGCGGCGCGCCGGCGCCAGGCGGACGAGACGGAGACCGCACCATGAGCCAGCCGGCCGACCCGATGGTGGTGGGCACCGAGGACGAACGCGTGCAGCTGGAGGTGTTCCTCGACGCCCACCGCGCGCACCTCGAGCAGACGCTGGACGGTCTGACCGAGGAGGAGGCGCGGCGTCGCCTGGTGCCGTCGCAGACCACGCTGCTCGGCCTGGTCAAGCACCTGGTGTTCGTGCAGGCCGTGTGGTTCACCGAGGCCGTCACCGGCACCCCGCGGACCGAGCTCGGGCTGCCGGCCACCGCGGACGAGTCGTTCCTGCTCACCGACGACGACACGATCGCGAGCGTGCTGACCGACTTCCGCGCCGCCTGCGAGACGGCCCGCAGCCGGGACGCGGGCCGCTCGCTGGACGAGGTGGTCACCGGCCACCAGCGGTTCGGGCCCGTCACCGTGCGCTGGATCCACCTGCAGGTGCTGCGCGAGCTCGCCCACCACTCCGGGCACGCGACATCCTGCGTGAGCAGATCCTGGCCGGGCGGGAGCAGACGTCCGGGGTGAACGGCTGAGCCCGGTCCGGCTTCATCCCCGGCGGCGGGCCCGCCGGTCGACCAGCAGCGCCACCCCGACGCCGAGCACCGACAGCACGGGCAGCAGCGCCCCGAGCAGGCCCCGGCCGAGGACGTCCTGCAGCACCAGGGCGGCGAGGAAGCCGCCGACCAGACCCAGCGCGGCCACCCCCGTGGTGCGCCAGGGCTCACCCGGCCGCCCGCGGCCGTCCGCGCCGTCGCGACCCGTCGTCTGGCTCACCGGTCAGCCCGCCCCGCCGGCTCGCGTCGACCGGTGCGGACCCGCTGCAGCAGCAGGGCGAGCGCACCGCCGAGCAGGCCCCAGCCGGCGCCGACCAGCAGCACCGGGACGATGGCGAGCGGCGTCGCCAGCGGTCCCTGCAGCTCGCCGGTGAGCAGTGGCGACAGCACGGCGCTGAGCAGCGTGGACAGCACGGCGTAGGCCACTCCGGCGAGCGCCAGCGTGAGCAGCGGGTGCGGCACCCGCGACAGGCCGACCACCGCGACCCAGACCGCGGTCACCACCACCGTCAGCACGACCGGCAGCACCGGCCCGGGGGACAGCCCCAGCTGGTCGGTGACGATCCGGGTGACCGGACGGATCAGGGCGAAGGCGCCGAGAGCGACGACGAGGGGCCAGCGGACGGCCCGCAGGGAGTGCTTCATGGGTCTCGACGCTAGGCAGCCGGCCGCGGCGGCGGATCCGCTGAGCGGCGCGAGCAGCACCGCGCTCCGACGACGTCCGGCTACGTCGAGGAGCGACCCCGGACGCCCCCGTCGACGGGTGCGCCACCGGCGACGGCCTCCCTACGCTGAGGCCATGACCCGCCGGACGTCGACCCTCGCGGCCGCGTCCTGGGTGCCCGACGCGGGGCTGGCGGTCCTGCTCGCCGCCGCGCTGGCGCTGGTGATGGCGACGTCGGAGGGCGGCAGCCGCCCGCCGGATCTGCGCGCCTACGCCTTCGCCGTCGGTCTCGGGGCGCTGCTGCTGCTGCGTCGGCGGCTGCCGCGCACGGTGCTCGTGCTGACGACCCTGGCCACCTTCGCCTACTACACCTTCGACTACCCGCCGATCGGGGTCGCGCTGCCGCTGCTCGCCGCGCTGTTCTCCGCCGCCGAGCGGGGGCTGGTGCTCTGGCCGGTCGGCACCGCGGTGGTGGTGCTCACCGTCGCCACCGCCTTCCGCATCCGCGACGACGACGTCCCCCTCGGGACGCTGCTGGGGTACGAGTCGATCGCCAACGCGGCCCTGTTCGCCGCCGCGGTTGCCGTCGGCCACCTGGTGCGGTCGCGGCGGCTGGCGACCGAGCAGCGGGCCCGGATCGCCGAGCTCACCGAGGCCCAGCTCCGCCGCGAGACCGAGCTGCAGGTGCGCGCCGAGCGGGAACGGATCTCCCGCGAGCTGCACGACACCGTCGGGCACACCCTCTCGGTGATCAGCCTGCAGGCCGGGGTCGCCGAGGAGGCGGTCGGCCACGACGACGCCGCCGTGGCCCGGGCGGTCGGACGGATCCGGGAGGCCAGCCGGGCCTCGCTGGCCGAGCTGCGCTCGCTGGTGCGGCTGCTGCGTCGCAGCGAGGAGGACGGTGACCGGCTGCTCTCGCTGGCAGCGGTGGGCGACCTCACCGGGGCCGCGGCGGCGACCGGGCTGGACGTCCGCAGCCGGGTGACGGTGCCCGCCGGCGCGCTGTCGCCCACGGTCGACGCCGCCGCCTACCGCGTCGTGCAGGAGTCGCTCACCAACATCATCCGCCACGCCCGCGCCGCGCACGCCGAGGTGCGCGCGGAGGTGGTCGACGGCCGTCTGCTGGTGCGGGTCAGCGACGACGGCGACGGCCCGGTGGCCGGCACCGACACCGGCGCCGGGCTGCTGGGCATGACCGAACGGGTGCGGCTCCTCGGCGGGACGCTCAGCGCCGCCGGCGAGCCGGGGAAGGGGTTCACGGTGGAGGCACGGATGCCGACGAGGATCGACCGGTGATCCGAGTGGTGCTGGTCGACGACCAGGAGCTGGTCCGCACCGGGCTGCGGGCGCTGGCCGAGCGCGACGGCGACATCACCGTCGTCGGGGAGGCCGACAACGGGTGCTCCGGGCTCGGCCTGGTCCGCCAGCTCAGACCCGACGTGGTGCTGATGGACCTGCGGATGCCCCAGCTCGACGGCATCGCCGCCACCCGCGGCATCACCGCCGACCCGGCGCTGACCGACGCCCGGGTGGTCGTCCTCACCACCTTCGACGGCGACGACGAGATCGCCGCGGCCATCGAGGCCGGCGCGGCGGGCTACCTGCTCAAGGACGTCGGGCCGGCCGACCTGCGGGCCGCGATCCGCACCGTGCACGCGGGTGAGGCGCTGCTCTCGCCCGCGGTGACCCGCAAGGTGCTGGCCACCTTCGTGGCCCGCACGCCGCGGCGGCTGCGGCCGGAGCTGGTGGCGGGGCTCACCCCGCGCGAGCGGGAGGTGCTCGCCCGCGTGGGGCTGGGGGAGTCCAACGACGAGATCGGACGCTCGCTGCACCTCAGCCCCGCCACCGCGCGCACCTACGTCGGCCGGCTGCTGACCCGGCTGGGCGCCCGCGACCGCGCCCAGCTGGTCGTGCTGGCCTACGAGTCCGGGCTCGTCACGCCCGGCTGGGACGCCTGAGCCTGGGCGTGTGGTTCTCGTCCACGACAGGAGCGGACGCCGGTCCCTGGCGTCAGGGCCGTGGCGTGGGCAGGGCGTCCCGCACCGGGGACGAGGAGGATCGGCATGGCACGGGAGCTGGTGTGGACGGGGTTCGTGACGCTGGACGGCGTGACGGACTCGCCGGGCGGTCGGCAGGAGGGCGACCCGGGCGGCGGCTGGGTCTTCCACACGGAGTTCGACCCGGAGGCGTTCGCGCTCAAGGGCGAGGAGCTGGCGGAGACCAGCGCGCTGATGTTCGGCCGCCGCAGCTACGAGGCGTTCGCGTCGGTCTGGCCGGGCTCGGAGGACCACGCCGCCTACCAGGACCTGCCCAAGTACGTCGTCTCCAGCACCCTGCAGCCCGACGCGCTGGTCGAGGGCTGGGGTGAGCAGCAGATCCTGCGCAGCACCGAGGACGTGGCCGCGCTGAAGCAGGGCGAGGGTGAGGCGGTGTTCATCCACGGCAGCGGCGAGCTGGCGCTGCGGCTGGCCGAGGCCGGTCTGGTCGACCGCTACAACCTGCTGGTCCTCCCGGTGCTGCTCGGCGAGGGCAGGACGGTGTTCAGCCGGGTCCCGCGCGAGCAGCGCCTGTCACTGCGCGAGTCGGCCGCCTACGGCAACGGCGTCATCAAGGCGGTCTACGACGTCGTCCGCTGACGTCTGCAGCGCTCAGCGGTTGCTCAGCACCGTGGAGGCGGCGATCTTGAGGGTGCCCTCCTCCTCGACCAGCTCGAAGGCGGTCGGCTCGACCAGCACCCGGCCGTCGTCGTAGTAGTAGGTGAGGGTGGCCTGCGCCTCGTCGGGTGGGGACGCCGTCACGTCGCTGGCCTCGACCCGGTCGATGTCGTCCCAGAACGCCTCGTAGGCCTCCCGGCCGCCGGCGTGGTCGCTCTGGTAGCGCGATGTCATCCGTGGCCAGGCCGCGTCGGTGTCGTCGGGCATCAACGCGTAGTAGTCGGTGATGGCCGCGGTCAGCTGGTCCTCGGTCGGCGACCCGTCCTGCTCCTCGCTGGGGGACGGCGAGGGTGAGGACTCCTGCTCCGACCGGTCCTCCCCGCCGGACCCGTCCTCGTCGGCGGGCGGGGCGCTGCTGGCGTCCTCCGAGGGTGCTGGCTCGGCCTCGCCGGTGGGATCGGTGGAAGCCGAGGGTGCCGAGGTGGCCGGGCCGCCGGTCGCCGTGCCCGGGTCCTGGCCGGTGAGCCGGGGGAGCAGCACCGCGCCCAGCACCACCGCCGCCACCAGCACGGCGGCGAGCGCCACCAGCCCGCCGCGGCGGCGACGGCGCGGCTCCTCGACGGGCGCCGCAGCAGGTGCCCTGTCGGGGGAGGACGGCGAGGCCGGGTCGAAGCGGAAGGTCACGGGCGGACGTCCGGTCGCGACCGGGGCGGCCGGTGCCTCGACCGGCGTCGCAGCCGGCGCGGCCACCTCCGAGGCCTCGCGGCCCAGCGCCTCCAGCTCCTCGGCGACCTCGGCCATGGTGGGCCGGTCCGCCGGGTCGCGGGAGAGCATCCGGGTCAGCAGCGGGGTGAGCGGGCCGCTGTGCTGCGGCGGCTCGACGCTGCCCGCGGCCACCCGGTGCAGCAGCGCGATCGAGTTCGCCTGGGTGCCGAAGGGCGGCCTCCCCTCCAGCGCGGCATACAGCGTGGAGCCGAGGCAGAACACGTCGGAGGCGTAGGTGGCCTCCTCCCCGCGGGCGCCCTCGGGGGAGAGGTAGGCCGGGGTGCCGTGCACCAGCCCGGTGGTGGTCAGCGAGATGTCGTCCAGCGCGCGGGAGATCCCGAAGTCGCTGATCAGCGGGCCGTCCTCGGAGATGAGGACGTTGCCCGGCTTGACGTCGCGGTGCACGATCCCGAGGTCGTGGGCCGCCGCCAGCGCCGAGGCCACCCGCGCACCGATCCGGGCCACCTCGGCCGGCGGCAGCGGACCGCGCTCGCGGATCAGCTCACCCAGCGTGGTCGAGGGGACGAACTGCATGATGAGGCACGGCCGGCCGTCGTCGTCGACCACGTCGAACACCGACACCGCGTGGCGATGATGCAGCCGGGCGGTGATCCGCGCCTCCCGCATCGCCCGCTCGTTCGCGACCCTGGCCTCGTCCTCGCTCAACCCGGGCAGCGCCCGCAGCTGCTTGACCGCCACCCGGCGCTGCAGCCGCTCGTCCCAGGCGTCCCAGACGACGCCCATGCCGCCGCTGCCCACCATCTCGACGAGGCGGTAGCGGTCGGCGACCAGTCGTTCCGGCACGGCACCACCTCTCACCTCGACCGGGACCCGGTGGTTCCCCCAGACCGTCCGAGCCTATGACAGGGCGTCCGCGACGCCGGGGGCGACGGTGCCTCCGGCGTCGCGGCGGGGCTCAGCCCTTGAAGGCGTCCTTGACCTTCTCGCCGGCCTGCTTGAGGCCGCCCTTGGTCTGGTCGGCCTGGCCCTCGGCCTGGAGGTCGCGGTCGTCCGTGGCCTCGCCGATGCCCTGCTTGGCCTTGCCCTTGAGCTCATCGGTCTTGTTCTCGAGCTTGTCGTCGGCGCCCATGCTCGTCTCCTCTCTGGCCCACCCGGACGGGTGGTGCGACGCGGTGCCGCACGACCAGCCTAGGTCGGGGCCCTGATGTCGGCGGCCTACGGTGAGCCCCATGCGGATCGTGGTGGTGGGTGGCAGCGGGCACGTCGGGAGCTTCCTCGTCCCCCGGCTGGTGCGGGCGGGGCACGAGGTGGTGAACCTCAGCCGAGGGCAGCGCACGGCCTACGTCCAGGACGAGGTCTGGCAGCAGGTCGAGCAGGTGCTGGTCGACCGCGACTCCGAGGACCGCGCCGGCACCTTCGCCGACCGCGTCCTCGAGCAGCGCCCCGACGCCGTGGTCGACATGGTCTGCTTCACCCTCGACTCGGCCACCACGCTGGTCGGGCGGCTGCGCGGCGAGGTCGGCCACCTGGTGCACTGCGGCTCGATCTGGCGCTACGGGCCCAGCCGCACCCTGCCCGTCACCGAGGAGACCGCCACCCCGCCGGTGGGAGAGTACGGCGTGCAGAAGGACGCCATCGCCCAGATGCTGCGCGAGGAGACCCGCTCCGGCGGGCTGGTCACCACCTCGCTGCACCCCGGCCACATCTCCGGCCCCGGCTGGGCACCGATCGGCCCGCTCGGCAACCTCGACCCCGGCGTCTGGCGGACGCTGTCGGCCGGGGAGGAGCTGACCGCGCCGGGCACCGGCTCGGAGCTGATGCACCACGTCCACGCCGACGACGTCGCCCAGGCCTTCCAGCTCGCGCTCGAGCACCGCGACGCCGCCGCCGGGGAGGCCTTCGACGTGGTCGCCCCCTCCGCGCTCACCGTCCGCGGCTACGCCGAGGCCGCCGCCGGCTGGTTCGGCCAGCAGGCCCGGCTGCGCACCACCTCGTGGGAGGAGTTCCGCGCCGCCACCCCGGCCGAGCACGCCGACGCCAGCTGGGAGCACCTGTGGCGCAGCCACTACGTCAGCATCGACAAGACCCGGGCCGTCCTCGGCTACACCCCCCGCCACGAGCCGGACGCCGCCGCGCTGGAGGCGGTGCGCTGGCTGGTCGAGCACGGCCGGCTCGACGTCGCCGGGCCGCTCGTGGTCTGACCGTCCGGTGAGTCACGACCCCGGCCACGAGGACGCCGCCGACGACCTGCGCGGCTTCGACCTCGCCGGCACAGCCGGCCTCGCCGTCGGCGCGACCGCCTGGCTCGGCGTAGCCTGTGAGCCCATGCCGATGACGCTGCTGCTGTGCGCCACGCCGCTGTACGGCCACGTCAGCCCGGTCCTCGCCGTCGGACGGCGGCTGCGCGAGCGCGGTCACCGGGTGCTGGTGCTCACCGGGGCGCGCTTCGCCGAGCAGGTCGCGCGCAGCGGGCTCACCCTGGTGCCGCTGCCCGCGGCCGCCGAACCCGCCCCGCCGGCCGTCCGCCGGCCCCGTTCCCGGGTGCTGGCGGCCCGCGGGGACATCCTGTCGATCTTCGTCGACCCGCTGCGGGCCCAGCACGCCGCCCTGCAGCAGGCGCTGGAGGAGCACGAGGTGGACGCGGTGCTCTCCGACACCGCCTTCCTCGGGGTGCTCCCGCTGACCTCCGTCGCGCCGACCGACCGGGTGCCGGTGCTGGGGCTGTCGGTCACCCCGCTGTCGCTGGCCAGCGTCGACTGCGCGCCCTTCGGTTCGGGGCTGGCGCCGGGCTCCTCCTGGTTCACCCGGATGCGCAACGGCCAGGCCAACTGGCTGGTGCACCACGGACCGTTCCGCCGGCTGCACCAGCGGCTGGACGCCGTGCTGGCCGAGCACGGCGTGCCGCCCGGTGCAATCAACTTCTTCGACCAGACCGCCGCACCCGACCTCACCTTCCACCTCGGGCTGGCCGAGCTGGAGTACGAGCGGCGGGAGATGCCGGCCACCATCCGCTTCGTCGGACCGGTCCGCCCGGCCGCGCCGTCGGTGGTGCTGCCGCCGTGGTGGCACGAGCTGGAGGCCGGACGTCCGGTCGTCCACGTCACCCAGGGCACCCTGGACAACGCCGACCTCACCAAGCTGGTCGCCCCGACCGTGACGGCGCTGGCCGGGGAGGACGTGCTGGTCGTCGTCTCCACCGGTGGCCGGGCGGTGGAGGAGGTGGGCCGCGCGCTCGGCGGAGGGGCGCTGCCGGGCAACGTGCGGGTGGCGACCTTCCTGCCCTACCACCAGCTGCTGCCGCACCTGTCGGTGATGGTGACCAACGGCGGCTACGGCGGGGTGCACGAGGCGCTGCGGCACGGGGTGCCGCTGGTGGTGGGCGGCGACACCGAGGACAAACCCGAGGTGGCGGCCCGGGTGGCCTGGGCCGGGGTGGGCCGCAACCTGCGCACCGGACGTCCCACGCCCCGACGGGTCGGACGCGCGGTGCGGGCCGTGCTGGCCGAGGACCGCTACCGCGCCGCCGCCCGGACGCTGGGGCAGCGGATCGCCGAGCTGGGGGACCCGGCCGACGCCGTGGGCGAGGTCGTCGAGACCCTGGGAGGCCGGTCGGCGCCCGCCGGCAGCGACGTCGACCTGGGCGCCGCCGACGTCGGCTGACCACGCCCGACGGGATGAAAACGGCCCTTTCAGGATGAAAACGCCGCTTTCACGCCCCAGCCCTTGTTCCTGTCGGAGGCGTGTGGTGGTGTGAGCAGCACCCCAGGCACCGTCGCCCCGCAGGAGCACCCCATGCGCCCTCGTCCCACCCGCACCACCCTCGCGGCCGTCCTGGCCGCCGCAGCGCTCACCGTCCCGCTGCTGCCCACCGCCACCGAGGCCACCGCCACCCCGCAGGCGACTCCCGCCGCCGAGGTCGACGCCCTCGGCCTCGTCCCGCAGCCCGCGTCGGTCGAGGTGGCCGACGCCGAGCCCTGGCGGCTGACCCCGACCACCCGGATCGCCGCCGCCGGGGAGGCCCGTCCGGTCGCGCAGGCGCTGGCCGAGGAGCTGCGCACCCCCACCGGCTTCCGGCTGCCCGTCCCGGCCCGTCCGCGCCCGGGCGACCTGCAGATCGTCGTCGACGAGGACGCCGCCTACACCGTCGAGGGCGAGGCGCCGACCGAGGAGTCCTACGTCCTCGACGTCACCGCCGACGGCGCCACGATCACCGCACGCACCGCCCACGGCGCCTTCAACGGCGTGCAGACCCTGCGACAGCTGCTGCCGGCCTGGGTGGGCAGCGACCGGCCGGTCGCCACCAGCTGGACGGTGCCGGCCGTGCACATCGAGGACGCGCCCCGCTTCGCCTACCGCGGGGTGATGCTCGACGTGGCCCGCTCCTTCCAGGAGGTCGACACCGTCAAGCGCTACCTCGACACCCTCGCCTCGTTCAAGGCCAGCCACCTGCACCTGCACCTGGCCGACGACCAGGGCTGGCGGATCGAGATCACCAACGAGGGACGGGTCGAGGGCGACACCATCGACTACACCCGGCTCACCGAGATCTCGGGCGACACTGCGATGAACGAGCGCGGCTACCGCTCCGAGCTCGGCCGCAGCGGCTACTACACCCAGGAGGAGTACCGCGAGATCGTCGAGTACGCCCGCGAGCGCCACATCACCGTCGTGCCCGAGGTGGACGTCCCCGGCCACACCAACGCCGCCCTGCACGCCATCCCGCAGCTCAACACCGAGCGCTCGCTGCCCGCCCGCGACCCCGACACCGGTGTGGTCGACTGGAACGGCACCGCCGCCGTCGGCTACTCCGCGCTGGACGAGCAGCACGAGCCCACCTACCACTTCGTCAACCACGTCTTCGGCCAGCTGGCCGACCTCACCCAGGGCCCGCTGGTCCACGTCGGCGGGGACGAGTCCCACGACATGGGCCACGAACGCTACGTCGACTTCGTCAGCCGCGCCGTCCCCGAGGTCCGCGAGACCACCGGCGTCGGCGTGATGGGCTGGACCGAGTTCGCCGAGGCGGGTCTGACCCAGGGCGAGGGCTACTGGGAGGGCTCGGTGGTCCACTACTGGGTGGGCTCCGGTGACTGGGTGCGCGACTTCGTGTCCAAGGGCGGCAAGGCCGTGGTCTCCGACGCCGGCCGCTCCTACCTCGACATGAAGTACGACCCGTCGACCCCGATCGGACTCAGCTGGGCCTGCTCCGGCGACTGCGACTACCCCCGCTACTACGACTGGGAGCCCACCACCGTGGTCGAGGGCGGCCTGGCCGAGGAGGACATCCTCGGCGTCGAGGCACCGATGTGGTCGGAGACCATCCGCGGGGAGGACCAGGCCATGTACATGGCGCTGCCGCGGGCCGCGGCCATCCTCGAGACCGGCTGGAGCCAGGCCGAGGACAAGGACGTCGACTCCTTCTCCACCCGGCTCGGCGCCCTCGGCGCCCACCTCACCGTGGCCGGCACCAACTACTACGAGAGCCGCCGCGCGCCCTGGCAGTGGACCGTCGCCGGGCTGGAGGCCACCGTGCGCAAGGGACGCCCCGGCACCGTCGACGTCGGCCTGGTCGCTGCCCCCGGCACCAAGCTCTCCACGGACGGCACCGCGCTGGTGCCCGACACCGTCACCACCGACGGCGACCCAGCTTCCCAGAGCCTGCTCACCGAGCCGTTGACCGCGGTGCTGCGCTGCGGTACCGACGAGCTCCCGGTCACCTTCCGCACCGAGCAGCCGCGCGGTGAGCTGCACGCCGCCGCCACCTACACCGCCTCGGTGAGCGGCACCTTCGACGCCGCCACCGACTGCTCGCTGGAGACGTCGGCCGGGCCCACCGCGCCGGTCACCCTGTCGCTGGGACGACCGGTGGTCGAGCCCGAGCCCGAGCTCGGCGAGCCGACGCTGGAGATCCAGGACGGCGTCCTGGCCAGCGGGCAGTGGTTCGACCTTTCGGTCTCCGGGTTTGCCCCCGAGCAGCACCTGGACGTGCTGCTCGACGGCACGCTGGTCTACCGCCTGCACACCGACGAGCAGGGCCGCTTCGACCGCACCGCGCTGGTGCCCCGGGGCACCCCGGCCGGGGAGCACGAGCTCGTCGTGGCGCAGGGGGAGCGGCGGGTCGCCACCGCGATCACCGTGGGATGAGCGCGTCCGCCCGCTCGGCGGGGCGCGGCTCGTCCTCGCCGGGGCGGGGTGGTGGTCAGCGGAGCGGCCCGGCGATCGTGTCGAGCTCGGCGAGGTCGTCGCGGGAGAGCTCGAGCGCGGCACCGGCGATGTTCTGGTGCAGGTGCGCCACCGAGGACGTGCCGGGGATGAGCAGGATGTTCGGCGAGCGGTGCAGCAGCCAGGCCAGGGCCACCGACATCGGCGTCGAGCCGAGCCTCCTCGCCACCGCGGACAGCGCGTCGGACTGCAACGGGCTGAAGCCACCGAGGGGGAAGAACGGGATGTAGGCGACCCCCTCGGCGGCGAGCCGGTCGACGAGGGGGTCGTCGTGGCGGACCGCCAGGTTGTACATGTTCTGCACCGAGACGATCGGCGCGATCGACTGGGCCTCGGCGACCTGCTCCGCGGTGGCGTTGCTGACGCCGAGGTGGCGGACGACACCTTGCTGCTGCAGGTCGACCAGGGTCTCGAACGCCTCGCCGATGCGCTCGGGGACCGGCCCCGCGGCGTCGCCCAGCCGCAGGTGGACGAGGTCGAGGGTGTCGACCCCGAGCGTCTGCAGGTTGTCCTCGACCTGCTGGCGGATCTCGTCGGGCCGACGGGCGCTCGGCCACCCGCCCTGGGCGTCCCGGCGTCCGCCGACCTTGGTCGCGATCACGAGGTCGTCGGGGTAGGGGTGCAAGGCCTCGCGGATCAGCTCGTTGACCACGCGGGGTCCGTACGCCTCGGCGGTGTCGATGTGGGTGATCCCGCTGGCCACCGCGCTGCGCAGCACCTCGAGCGCGCCGTCGCGGTCCGCCGGCGGGCCCAGGACCCCCGGGCCGGCGAGCTGCATCGCGCCGTAGCCGAAGCGCATGACGGACAGGTCGCCCAGCGGCCAGGTGCCGCCGGGGAGGTGGAGCTCGGTGCTGGTCACAGATGTACCTCCCGGTCGTCGTCGTGAACGTCTGCGCTCCACTGTCGACGACGCACTTACGATAGGGAAGTAGTTACCCATAAGTGCGTAGGTATCGGGAGGGCACGTGGCGACGAGAACTGCTGCGCAGCGGAGGGCTGAGGCCAGGGCCGAGTACAACGCCTTCCTCGCGGCGTGCCCGAGCCAGCAGCTGCTGGCCCGGGTGTCGGGGAAGTGGGTGACCCTCGTCCTGTCCGCGCTGGGCAGCGGACCGGACTGCGACGGCGACCCGAGGCCGATGCGCTACTCCGAGCTCGGACGGGTGCTCGCCGGGGTGAGCCCGAAGATGCTGTCGCAGACCCTGAGGTCGCTGGAGCGAGACGGTCTCATCAGCCGCACCGCCACGGCGACGGTGCCCGTCACGGTGACCTACGAGCTGACCGACCTGGGGCTCTCGCTGCACCAGACGGTGCGACAGCTCAAGCGCTGGTCCGAGACCCACCAGGACGAGGTCGCCGCCCACCGGGCGGCCTTCGACGCTGCGCGCGGCGAGGACCCGGTGCCCAGGGGCGGCGCTCAGCCCGAGGCGGTGCCGTAGCGGCGCCGGAAGCGCTCCACGCGTCCCTCGGCGTCGACGAGGCGGCCTCGACCGGTCCAGAACGGGTGGCTCGCGGTCGAGACCTCGACGTCGTGCACCGGGTAGGTGCGGCCGTCCTCCCACACGACCGTCTCGGTCGGCTGCAGCGTCGAGCGGGTCAGGAAGGCGAACCCGGCCGACCGGTCACGGAAGACGACCGGGCCGTAGCTGGGGTGGATGTCCTTCTTCATGGCTGTCTCCTCCTCCTGGCACTCAGCCCTGCCGGGCCTTGAACCGTGGGTTGCGCTTGTTGATGACGAACGTCCGTCCCCGTCGGCGGACGATCTGGGCGCCAGGGATCTTCTTCAGCGCACGGAGCGAGTTGCGGACCTTCATGGGTCTCCTTCGGTGTTGGGGTCGGTGTCGCGGGGGGTCAGGCGGCGGCGCGCCGGATGGCGCCCAGCCAGGGTTCGAAGCCGTCGGAGAAGGCCTCCCAGAGCATCCCGCGGGCCTCGATCTCGGCGTCGTCGAGCAGCAGCCGGTCGAAGTCCTCCCGCAACCGGCCGATCCGGCCCCGGCTGGCCGTGGTCCCGGTGACCGAGATCCGGGTGAACGGGCGGGTGGAGCCCCAGGGTGAGCCGGTGCCGATGCTGAGCTGTCCGCCCGCGCCGTCCCAGACGCCGACGTCCCCGGGTCGGGTCGGCAGCCAGAAGCAGCCGCGGGTCCGCACCCCGGCACTGCCGAGCAGCTCGATCCCGTCCAGCAGCCGCTCCGGGTGGAAGGGCCGCACCGAGGACAGCTCGAGGCTCCAGGTGTGCCGGTTCACCACGAGCGGCACGGTCGGCGGTCGGGTGGGGGAGACCCACGCCTCGGTGCGGACGTGCTGGTGCAGCCCCTCGAGCAGTCCCCGGCCGTCGAGCCGGGAGGTGTCGGGGACGAGCTCGACCCCGGGACGGGCCAGCGCCCGCAGCAGCGCCCGGCCCTCGGCGTCGCTGGCCCCCGTCACGGCGAGCAGGTCGGCGTACTCGACCAGGCTGCTGCAGGTCTCGGCAACCCCGCGGTCGTCGTCGGGGGCCGCGTGCAGCCCCCGTTCGCGCAGCAGGTCGTCGCCGAGCAGGTCGACGGCCAGCGTGCTGCCCTCCAGCGCGGTCACCACGGAGCTGATCCGCGCGTGGGGGGCGGTGGTCGGATCCAGCTCGAGCAGCCGGCACACCTGCACCGCCTCCGCGGCCACCGGCAGGTGGGCGACCACCGCCTCCCACCGCCCGTCCGCGCAGAGCCGCTCGAGGGTGGGGATGATGTCCTCCCGCAGCGCGCAGCTGACGCAGGCGTGGTCGAGCTGGTGCACCACCTGCTCGACCACCCCGTCGGCGTCGCTGACCACCCGGTGCAGCTGTTGTGCCTCGACGTGCAGGTCGTGCCGGACGACCACCGCGCGCGGCAGGTCCCACTGGCAGCCGATGGTGACCGACGCCATCGCGGTGGCGTCGATCCCGGTGACGAGGACCACCGGCACCGTCCCGACCCGGCTCACCGCTCCCGCACCTCGACCAGGCCCCGCTGGACGGCCTTGACCAGGCGCCGCGGCACCCGGACGACCCGGCCGTCCACGGTCACCGGGACGAGGTCGGGCACGGTCGCCTTCCACTGCGCCCGCCGGTGCCGCGTGTTGCTGCGGGACATCCTGCGCTTGGGGACGGCCATCTCTGCTCCTCCAGGTCGACGTGCTAAATGAGAATGATTCTCGTATGCTCGAGGCACACCGTACACGAGGAGGACGTCTTGTCAGCCACCTGCCAGGTCACCGGGGCCACCCCCGGGTTCGGCCACTCCGTCTCGCACTCCCACCGCCGCACCAAGCGACGCTTCGACGTCAACCTGCAGCGCAAGACCTACTGGGTGCCCAGCCTGGGCCGTCGGATCACGCTCACCCTCAGCGCCCGCGGGATCAGGACGGTCGACGCCCGCGGGATCGACGCCGTCGTCGCCGACATCCGCGCCCGGGGAGGTCGGCTCTGATGGCCAGGCGCAACGACCTGCGTCCGCTGGTGAAGCTCCGCTCCAGCGCCGGCACCGGCTACACCTACGTCACCCGCAAGAACCGTCGCAACGACCCCGAGCGGCTCACCCTGCGCAAGTTCGACCCGATCGCCCGGCGCCACGTCGAGTTCAAGGAGACCCGCTGATGGCCAAGCGCTCCACGATCGCCGCGAACGAGAGGCGGAAGCGGACGGTCGCCCGCTACGCCGGGCGACGGGCTGAGCTGAAGGCCGAGGTCCGCCGTCCCGACGCGAGTGCCGAGGAGCGGCTGGCCGCCGTCCGGGCGCTCTCGGCGCTGCCCCGCGACGCCTCGCCCACCCGGGTGCGCAACCGCGACGCCGTGGACGGACGTCCCCGGGGACATCTGCGCAAGTTCGGGCTGTCCCGGGTGCGGGTGCGCGCGCTGGCCCACCAGGGCGTGCTGCCCGGGGTCACCAAGTCGAGCTGGTGACGACCTTCTACCGCCCGCTGGCGGCCCGGCTGCCCGCGCTCCGGGACGGGGTGCTGCTGCCGTCCGCGCTCGCCGCGGCGCTGGTGGTGTCGGGGCTGCTGGCGATCGGGCTGGGCTCGGCGGTGATCGACCCCGCCGACACCGCCCGCTACCTGTGGGCCGCGGTGAGTGGCGGCACCATCTCCGCCGACGAGGTGAGCCGCTACCAGATCGTCTGGCAGATCCGCACCCCGCGGGTGCTGCTCGCCGCCGTGGTCGGGGCCGGGTTGGCGGCGGTCGGGGCGACTGTGCAGGCGCTGGTGCGCAACCCGCTGGCCGACCCCTACATCCTCGGCATCTCCTCCGGCGCCTCGGTCGGTGCGGTCACCGTCACCCTGTTCGGGGCGCTGGCGGTGCTCGGCATCCACGCCGTCTCGGTGGGTGCCTTCGCGGGGGCGATGGGGGCGACCGTCCTGGTCTACGCAGCCGCCCGCACCCGCAGCGGGATCACCCCGCTGCGGCTCGTGCTCACCGGGGTGGCGCTGGCCTTCGGCTTCCAGGCGGTGATGAGCGTGCTCATCTACTTCGCGCCCGGCAGCGACGCCACCAGCACCGTGCTGTTCTGGACGATGGGCACCTTCGGGGCAGCCACCTGGGGCTCGGTGCCGGTGGCCGCCGCCGTCGTGCTCGTCGGGCTCGTCGTGCTGCGGCGGGCGGCGGGGACCCTGGACGTGCTGGCGCTCGGGGACGAGGCGGCCGCCTCGATGGGCGTGGACGCCACCCGGAGCCGGCGCTGGCTGTTCCTGCTGACCGCCGTCGTCACCGGGGCGATGGCCGCGGTCAGCGGCACCATCGGCTTCGTCGGCCTGGTGGTGCCGCACGTCACCCGGCTGCTGGTGGGCGCCACCCACACCCGGGTGCTCACCACCGCTCCGCTGCTCGGGGCCGTGCTCGCCGTCTGGGTCGACCTGCTGGCGCGGACGGCCGTCCCGCCGCGGGAGCTGCCGCTGGGGGTGCTCACCGCGCTGGTCGGTGTGCCGCTGTTCGTGGGCCTGATGCGGCGCCGGCACGCCTTCGGAGGTGCCTGATGGAGCTCCGCCTCGACCAGCTCTCGGTCGACCTCGGTGGGCGCCGGGTCGTCGAGCAGCTCGACCTCGACGTGACCGCCGGGGAGGTGGTCGGGCTGGTCGGGCCCAACGGCTCGGGCAAGTCCACCGCGCTGCGCTGCGTCTACCGCGCCCTGCGGCCCTCGGCCGGTGTGGTCCGCCTCGACGGCGAGGTGCTCGACTCCCTGTCGCTGCGCGAGACCGCGCGGCGGACGTCCGCCCTCACCCAGGACGGCGGCGCCGACGTCGACTTCACCGTCGCCGAGCTGGTCGCCCTCGGCCGGACGCCGCACCAGCGCGGGCCGGTCCGGCTCAGCGCGGCCGAGCGGGAGCTGTGCGAGCGGGCGATGGCCCAGACCGACGTGCTGCACCTGGCCGGGCGGGGCGTGCTCAGCCTCTCCGGCGGCGAGCGCCAGCGGGTGCTGCTGGCCCGGGCGCTGGTCCAGGAGCCGCAGCTGCTGGTGCTCGACGAGCCGACCAACCACCTCGACCTGCGCCACCAGGTTCGGCTGCTGTCCCACCTGCGCGCGACCGGCCTGACCATCCTCGTCGTGCTGCACGACCTCAACCTCGCCGCCGCCGCCTGCGACCGGCTCGCCCTGATGTCGGCCGGCCGGCTGGTGGCCGTCGGCACCCCCGCCGACGTGCTCACCGCCGAGCGGATCGCCGAGGTCTACGGCGTCGAGGTGCAGCTCACCCGGCACCCGCTGACCGGCGACCCGCAGGTGCTCTTCGCCCTCGACCGATCCCAACCGAAGGAGATCCGATGACCCTGTCCACCCGCGCCCGCGCCGTCCTGCTCGGCACCGGGGCCGCCCTGCTGCTGACCTCCTGCGGGGCCGAGGTCGAGGCGCCGTCCGGGCCCGCGGCCACCACCACCACGGTGAACCGCTGCGGTGAGCCGGTGGAGTACACCATGCCCCAGCGCGCCATCGTCTACGAGGGCGGCAGTGCGGACAAGATGTTCGCCCTCGGGCTGACCGACCACGTGCTGGGCTACGTGCTGCCGCCGGCCAACCCGCCGGTCAGCGAGTCGCCGTGGGCCGCGGAGTAGGAGGAGGTCGAGCTGCTGTCGACCGACCTGCTCAACCGCGAGCTGGTCGTCGATGCGGGCGGTGACTTCGTGCTGGCGGGGTGGAACTCCGGGTTCTCCGACTCCCGCGGCATCACCCCGGCGATCCTCGACACCCTCGGGGTGCAGAGCTTCATGCACGCCGAGTCCTGCTTCAACTACCCGGGCTTCCCCGAGCGGCACACCCCGTTCGAGGGGCTCTACACCGACCTGGAGCGGCTGGGGCAGATCTTCGGGGTGGAGGAGCGCGCCGCCGAGCTGGTCACCGACTACCGCGAGCGGGTGGCGGCCGTGCAGGAGCAGGCGCCCGAGGGTGAGCCCGTGCCGGTCTTCCTCTACGACTCCGGCACCGACGCCCCGTTCACCGCGGCCAGCCAGGTGCCGCCCAACGACATCATCACCCTGGCCGGAGCCCGCAACGTCTTCGGCGACGTGGACGCCCGCTGGACGGAGGCGAGCTGGGAGTCCGTCGTCGACGCCGCCCCCGAGATCATCATCATCCTCGACTACCAGGACCAGCCGGCGGAGGAGAAGATCGCCTTCCTGCGGGAGAACCCCGCGACCGCTGACCTACCTGCCCGCGGTGCGGGAGGGCAGCTTCTTCGTCCTCGACTACAACGAGGCGATCTCCAGCCCCCGCAACGTCGACGGCCTGGAGAAGTTCGCCGCCTACCTGCGCGACCACGTCGCCGGTCGCTGATGGCCGGCCTGCCCGACCGCAGGCTCGCGCGGGCCACCTGGCCGCTGCTGGTGGCCGCCGTGGTCGGGCTGCTGCCCTTCACCGTCTACTCGACGTTCCTGGTCCCGATCGCCGAGGCGGTGCACAGCGACGAGGCGACGGTGGGGGCGCTGCGCGGGCTGGGCGGTGTGGCGGCGCTGCTCACCGGCGTCGCCGTCGGACCGCTGCTCGGGCACTGGTCGCGGCCGCGCACCGTCGCCGCCGCGCTGGGGCTGCTCGCGGTCACCTGCCTGGTGGGGTCGGTCGGCACGCTGCCGGCGGTGGTGGCCTTCTGCTTCGGCACCGGGGTGGCGACCGCCGTCCTCACCCCGGCCCTGCTCACCGCGGCGACCAGCCGCTTCCCCGACCGCGCCGACGGCGGACGCGCGGCCACTGTGCTGACCGCCACCCAGTCGCTGGCCGCCGTGCTGGCCGGCCCGGTGATCGGGGTGCTGGCGCTGTGGCGCGGGTGGACCGGGGTGCTGTGGGCGACCGCCGCGCTGGCCGTCGTGGTGGCGCTGGTGGTGCTGCTGCGCGAACCCGCCGCCACCGGTGCGCGGGAGGCGTCCCCGGGCTACCGCAAGGCCTTCGGTCGGCTGCGCGGCCGGCCGGAGCTGCTCGCGCTGGTCGCGGTCGCCGGGCTGCGGACCGCGTCCTTCATGGGCTACCTGTCCTTCCTGGCCGCCAGCTACCACGACCGCTTCGGGACCGACGCCGGCACCTTCACCCTGATCTGGACGCTCAGCGGCGCCTCCTTCTTCACCGGCAACCTCCTCGCCGGACGGGGGGCGCGGGGCTGGGTCGCCGCGGGCCGGGCGCGGCGGGTCCTGGCCCTCGGGCTGGGCGGTGCGCTGGTGGCGGTGCTGCTCGTCTTCTCGGTCGGGTCGCTGCCCCTGGCACTGGCCGCGACGGTGCTGATGGGGCTCAGCCACGCGGTGGTGGCGGCCATGGTCACCACCGTGGTCGCCCGCGACGCCGGTGACCTCACCGCCACCGCGTTCAGCCTCACCGCGGCGGCGATGAGCGCCGGCGTCTTCCTCGGCGGCCTGGTCGGCGGGATCGGCCTCGGTCTGGCCGGCGACCTCGGGCTCTCCGCGGCGCTGGCCATCCCCACCGTGGTCGCGGTGGTCCTGGTACCGGTGGCGGGGCGGGCCAGCCGACCGGACGCCGGGCGGTCGCCCCGGTGACGCGGGTGCCCGCTGGGGCGACCCCGACGTCAGGGTGCCGGGCAGTGGCGTAGCGCGGTGCCGGGGAAGTCGGGGACGGCTCGTGCCGCAGCTTCCTCGGGTGTGGTGGCGGTGCCGTTCCGCTCGATGTCCTCGACGAGCCAGTCCATCTCGGCGATCTCGCGCTGCTGGGCCTCGATGATCTGCACCGCGAGCTCGCACACCCGGACGTCGGAGAGGTGTGCGCGCTCCGAGCGGGTGATGGCCAGGGAGTGGTGCGGGATCATCGCCCGCATGAACGCGGTGTCACCGACCGTGGCCTGACTGCGGTCCAGTGCCGCGCCGCCGCCCAGCAGGACCAGGCTCGCGACGACGATCGCGACGTTCGCCTTGGCGTTCTTGTACATGTTCAGCATCCAGCCGAGCATGATCAGCCCCATGGTGCCGCCCATGGTGAGAGCCATGAAGACCCGGCTCTGGCTGAAGCGGATGTGGCTCCACTCCCACGAACCGATGAACATCACGCCGTACATGACGACCATGGCTGTGAGGATCATCGCGGCGAACCGCAGATACATGCCACGCATCTGACGGCCGTGCTGGTCGCCGCGGTGCGGGTCGTCCGAGCCACGCCGGTCGGGGTGCTGTCCGCTGTCGTCGTGCTGGTTCTCCATCGTCACGTCCCTCCTCCTTCGTCGCGAACCGGTCTCAGGTTCGGATCCGGAGCCGCGTGCCTACCCCGTGAGCGACGCGGTCATGCGCGACTCGTGCAGGCGGCCGTCCGGCAGGATGCGGCAGCAGGCTGAGCCCGCGCGCCTCACCCGTCGATCGGCCGGGACGGGGCGAGGGAGGGGACGTCGCGCAGGGCGACCGCGGTCGCGACCGCGGCCTGCGCCGCCTCGAAGCCCTTGTCCTCGGCCGCGCCCTCGAGACCGGCCCGGTCGAGCGCCTGCTGCTCGTCGTCGCAGGTGAGGACCCCGAAACCGACCGGGACCCCCGTGCGCACGGCCACCTCGGTGAGTCCGGTGGTGACGGCCTGGCAGACGTAGTCGAAGTGCGGGGTGCCGCCGCGGATGACGACGCCGAGGGCGACGACGGCGTCGTGGTGCGGGGCGAGGCGTGCTGCGGCCACCGTCAGCTCGACGCTGCCGGGGACCTCGACGAAGCGGACGTCGCGGACCCCGGCGCCGGCCAGCCCGCGCCGCGCGCCGTCGACCAGCCCGTCCATGACGGTGCGGTGCCAGGAGGCGGCGACGAGCGCGACCGAGAGCCCGCTGCCGTCCACGTGGAGGGAGGGTGCGCCGTCCTTCATCGTGCGCCCCCGCTCGTCGCCGCGCCGTCCAGCCCTTCGAGGGCTCCGAGCCGGTGTCCCAGGCGGTCGCGCTTGGTGCGCAGGTAGCCGGCGTTGGCCGGGGTGGGCGGGGTGAGCAGCGGCTCGGTGGAGCCGACCTCGACGCCGTGGCGGCGCAGCCCGTCGGCCTTGCGGGTGTTGTTGGTCAGCAGCCGCACCGCACCGACCCCGAGGTCGGTGAGGATCGCGGCGCCGGCGCCGTACTCACGGTCGTCCACGGGCAGGCCGAGGGCGGTCTGCGCCTCGACGGTGTCCGCGCCCCGGTCCTGCACGGCGTAGGCCCGCAGCTTGTCCAGCAGCCCGACCCCGCGCCCCTCGTGGCCGCGGAGGTAGACCACGGCGCCACCGTCCGCCGCGACGCGGGCGAGCGCGGCCGACAGCTGGGCGCCGCAGTCGCAGCGCTGCGAGCCCAGGACGTCACCGGTCAGGCACTCCGAGTGCAGCCGGACGAGCGGACGCCCGGTCAGACCGGCGGGGCTGACCAGGGCCAGGTGGTCGGAGCCGGTGAGGAGGTCGCGGTAGCCGACGGCGGTGAAGGTGCCGTGCTCGGTGGGGATGGTGGTCTCGGTGACCCGGCGCACCCGGTCGTGCACCGCCCGCCACCGCACCAGCTCCTCGATCGAGAGCAGCGGCAGGTCGTGCTCGGCGGCCAGCCGGACCAGACCGGGGGAGCGCATCATCGTCCCGTCGTCCTCCACCAGCTCGGCGATCGCCGCCACCGGCTGCAGACCGGCGAGCCGGCACAGGTCGACGGCGGCCTCGGTGTGCCCGGGCCGTTCCAGCACCCCGCCGGGACGGGCCCGCAGTGGCACGACGTGCCCGGGGCGGATGAGGTCGTCGGCCGTGGTGGCGGGATCGGCGAGGGTGCGGACGGTGCGGGCGCGGTCGGCGGCGCTGATTCCGGTGCCGACCCCGGTGCGGGCGTCGACGGTCACGGTGTAGGCGGTGCGCAGCGGGTCGCCGCTGTCGGTGACCATCAGCGGCAGCTGCAGCGCGTCGGCCCGTTCCTCCGACATCGGAGCACAGAGGTAGCCCGAGGAGTGGCGGATCGTCCAGGCCATCCAGCCGGCGTCCACGGTGTCGGCGGCCAGCACCACATCACCCTCGTCCTCGCGGTCGGCCGGGTCGGTGACCAGCACCGGACGGCCGGCCCGCAGCGCGGCCAGGGCCTCCTCGACGGTCCACCGCCGAGGTGCCGGGGCGCTCACCGGAGGCCTCCGGTCGTCGCCGCTGCCCCGCCGGTCTCGAGGAGCCGCTCGACGTACTTGGCGAGGACGTCGACCTCGAGGTTGACGGGGTCGCCGGCCTGCTTGGTGCCGAGCGTGGTCAGGGCCAGGGTGGTGGGGATCAGCGAGACCTCGAAGACGTCGGCGCCGACCGCCGAGACCGTCAGCGACACGCCGTCGACGGTGATGGAGCCCTTCTCGACCACGTAGCGCGCGAGGGCGGCGGGTAGCCCGATCCGGACGACCTCCCACCTCGGGTGCGGGGTCCGGGCGAGGATCGCCGCGGCGCCGTCGACGTGGCCCTGCACGATGTGGCCGCCGAACCGGTCGCTGGCGGCCATCGCGCGCTCGAGGTTGACCCGGTGCCCGACCGCCAGCGCGCCCAGGCTGCTGCGCCGCAGCGTCTCGGCCATCACGTCGAAGGTGATGACGTCGCCCTCCCGCGCGGTGACGGTGAGGCAGACGCCGTTGACGGCGACCGAGGCGCCGTGCACGGCGTCGGCCGCGGCCTTCGGGCCACGCACGGCCAGGACGGCCGAGTCTCCCTGCCGGCGCAGGTCCACGACCTCGCCCAGCTCTTCCACGATCCCGGTGAACACGATCACGAACCTCTTCCGTCGGTGGGGGTGGCCCGGACCCGCAGGTCGGGGCCGAGGGTGGTGACCTCGTCCAGACGCAGCCGCAGCGCCTGGCCGAGGGTGGTGGTGCCGAGGTCGGCGACGGCCGGTGGGCCGCCGCCGAGGAGGGTGGGGGCCAGGTAGGCCACCACCTCGTCGACCAGGCGGTCGGCCAGGAAGGTGGCGGCCAGGGTGGGGCCGCCCTCGAGCCAGACCCGGCGGATGCCGCGGTCGAACAGCTGGCGCAGGACCGTCGACGGGTCCCGGCTCCGGGCGTGCCAGGTCTCGGCCGCCCCGTCGAGGACCCGGGAGCGGGGCGGCAGGTCCCGCTCTCCCATGACGACCCGGAGCGGTTGCCGGTCGACCGGCGTACCGTCGGGGCCGCGCACCGTCAGCCGCGGGTCGTCGGCCAGCACGGTGCCGGTGCCGACCAGGACGGCTCCCGCCTCGGCGCGGAGCCGGTGCACGTCCGCGCGGGCCGCGGGCCCGGTGATCCACCGGCTGCTCCCGTCCGCCGCCGCCGACCGGCCGTCGAGGGTGGCAGCGAACTTCCACACCACCCGGGGCCGCCCGGCGGCGACGGCGAAGGACCAGGACCGGTTGAGCGCGGCCGCCTCGTCGGCCAGCGGGCCCGCCTCGACCGCGACCCCGGCCGCCCGCAACCGGGCGGTACCGCCGGCCGCCATCGGGTTCGGGTCGGATTGGGCGTAGACGACCTGCGCCACGCCGGCGTCGACCAGCGCCACCGAGCAGGGCCCGGTCCTCCCGGTGTGGTCGCAGGGCTCGAGCGTCACCACGGCGGTGCCGCCACGGGCGGCGGATCCGGCCTCGGCGAGCGCCACCACCTCCGCGTGCGGGCTGCCGGCGCCGCGGTGGTACCCACGGCCGACCACCTGCCCGGCGGCATCGGCGATGACGGCACCCACGCGCGGGTTGGGGTCGGCGACCGGCCCGAGCCGTGCCAGCTCCAGGGCGGAGCGCATCAACGCCCGGACGGCGGTCTGGTCGATCAACTCTCATCCCCTCGTGCTCGGTCCAGCTGGACGAGCTCCGGGGACGAGCCGGACCACGACGTCACCGCACGGCACGACGTGGACCAGCAGCGGGCCGACCAGCCTCCACCGGGGCCCGCCCGAGCGGGACCACGGCGGTCTGGTCCGACCTGCCTACGTGCTGCCTCCCATCCGGACTTTCACCGTCGGTCCTGGAGTTCCACCAGGTCAACCGTCTGCTGGCTGCAGACGGGTCGCGGACTGTCACCGCCGGTTCGGACTTGCACCGACCCCGGAGCACGTGCGGCCCAGTGTGCCACGGCGTCGGCGACCTCGCGCACCGTGCCCGGCAGGTCAGTCCGGGACGGTGCGGGAGCGGTCGATGAGGTCGTCGAGGACCGCCCGCAGCCGGGCGAGCTCGTCCTCGCCCAGGCCCAGGCGGTCCATCATGGTCACCGGGATCGACTCGGCGGAGCGGCGCAGCTCGCGACCCTGGTCGGTCAGCTCGATGCTCAGCGTCCGCTCGTCGGCGGGATCGCGGCGGCGGGTGACGTAGCCCAGCGACTCCAGCTTCTTCACCATCGGGCTGACGGTCGCCGGGTCCTGGTGGACCAGCTCGGCCAGCCGGTGCAGCGGCAGCCGGCCGTGCTGCCACAGCGCGAGCATCAGCAGGTACAGCGGGTGGGTGAGCCCCAACGGCTCGAGCAGCGGGCGGTACAGCGCGACGACCCGGCGGGAGGCCGCGACGAGCCCGAAGCACACCTGCACCTCGAGGTCGAGCAGGTCCGGACGCTGTGCCGTCATCGTCTATCCTTTCTAAGGACCCTCATCATTGGCGTCCTCAGCATAGGAGATGCTCATGCCCAAACCCCCTCCCGACCCGCGGCGCAACGACGGCTTCTCGTGGTTCTACCGCTTCGACCACCACGTCACCTACGCCCTGCTGCACGTGATGGGCCCGCCCGACCTCGACGAGGCCCGCGACCCGCGCACGCAGATGAAGAAGGAGTACGAACGGCGCAAGGCGCTGCACGAAGCACGCAAGCACGCGGCCCGCGCGAAGCGCTGACCCGGCTCGGCCACGCGGCCCCGAGCCGTGGGGCTGCGCGTCGGGCAGGCGCCAGGCGTATCGTCGCGGTCATGACCGAGAGCGAGGGCCCGGTCGTCCGGGCGACCGTCCGCCACCTGGACGAGGCGCACGAGGAGGTCTGGTCCGACGACCGCGGGCGCATCTCTTTCCGGACCGGCATCGGTGACGGGACGCCCCAGACCGCCGACCTGTGCTCGGGTGTCGCCCACCTCGACCCGGGTGGCTGGTTGGCTCCGCACCGCCACGTCGCGCCCGAGGTCTACCAGGTGCTGCTCGGGTCGGGCACCGTCACCCTCGACGGGGCGGAGCACGACGTCGTCGCCGGGTCGGCGGTCTACATCCCGTCCAACCACGAGCACGGCATCCGCAACACCGGGGACGGCCCCCTGGAGTTCGTCTACGTCTACCAGGCCGACGCGATCGACGACATCGAGTACGTCTGGTCGTCGCGCTGAGGCCGTCGACCGCCGCCCCTACCCGCGAACCGCTACCGGGAGCGGTGCTGCACCCGGTAGCGCACGAAGGCCGGCGCCGCCAGCGCGCAGACCACCATCCCGAGCACCACGAGCACGCCGCCACCAGTGGTCGCGGCCGCCGCGCCGACCATCGCGGCCGCGCCGCCGTGGGCCACGTCGGCCACCCGCGGGCCGCCGACCACCACGACCGTGAACACGCCCTGCAGCCGTCCCCGCAGGCTGTCCTCGGCGGCGGTCTGCAGGATCGCGCCGCGGATCGCGGAGGAGGCGACGTCGGCCGCCCCGGCCACGGCCAGGAAGGCCAGCCCGACGACCAGCACCACCGGCGCGGATCCGTCGGCCAGGAAGACGCAGAGCCCGAACCCGACGATGCCGAGCCCCCACACCGTGATGCACCACAGCACCGCCCGGCCCTGCCGCTCCACCCGGGACAGCCAGCCGGAGAAGATGCCGCCCAGCACCGCCCCGGCCGGGATGGCGGCGAAGAGCAGGGCGAACTCCAGCCCGCCCTCCTCGGGCCCGCCGAAGCCCAGGTGGGCGATCTCGGGGAACAGCGCCCGCGGCATCCCGAACACCATCGCCACGATGTCGACCACGAACGACATCAGCAGCACCGGACGTCCGCGTAGGTAGGTGAAACCCTCCACCACCGAGCGCAGCCCGGGCGCGCGCGCCAGCACCGAGCCGGCGGCCTCCACCACCACCGGCATGGCCGGCAGCCGCACCACCGCCACCAGCGTGGCGAGCAGCGTCAGGGTGTCCACCAGGTACAGCCAGGCGTAGCCCAGCAGCGGGATCAGCGCGCCACCGACCAGCGGGCCGGCGATCGCCCCGGCCTGGAAGACGGTGGTCGACAGCGCGTTCGCCGCCGGCAGCTGCCCGGCCGGCAGCAGCCGCGGCAGGATCGCCGAGCGGGTGGGGGAGTTCACGGCGAAGAACGCCTGCTGGATCGCGAACAGCCACAGCAGCAGCCAGACGTCCTGCAGCCCGAGCGCGGCCTGCACCCAGAACAGCGCGCTGGTGACGATCAGCCCCACCGTGGTCACCAGCAGCACCCGGCGCCGGTCGAAGTGGTCGGCCAGCGCGCCGCCGTAGAGCCCGAACACCACCAGCGGCACCAGCCCGAACACGCCGGTCAGCCCGACGTAGAGGGAGGAGCCGGTGATGGCGTAGATCTGCGCCGGCACCGCCACCACGGTGAGCTGGGCCCCGATGACGGTGATGATCTGAGCCGTCCACAGCCGGCGGAAGTGCGGGTTCGCCAGAGGGCGGGTGTCTGCCAGCAGGTCCCGCAACGCCATGGGGCCGAACACTAGCCAGGTCCCCGGCGTACCGATCGGTGGGCGCGTCGTAGCGTGGGACGGTGCTCGACTGGTTCGTCGCCGAGGAGTACTGGCTGGGACGTCAGGTGTTCCAGCGCGCCCTGGCCGCGCTCTACCTGGTGGCCTTCCTGGTCGCCCGCAACCAGTTCCGCCCGCTGCTCGGCAGCGACGGGCTGCTGCCGATCCCGGCCTTCCTGCGCCGGGTGCCGTTCCGGCGAGCACCCAGCCTCTTCCACTGGCGCTACTCCGACGGGCTGTTCGAGGCCGTCTGCTGGGTCGGGGCGGGGCTGGCGGCGCTGACCCTGGTCGGGGTGACCGAGCGGCTGCCGCTGCCGGCCACGATGCTGGTCTGGCTGGCGATGTGGGCGCTCTACCTGTCGGTCGTCAACGTCGGCCAGCGCTGGTACTCCTTCGGCTGGGAGTCGCTGCTGCTGGAGGTGGGGTTCCTCGCGGTCTTCCTCGGCGACGCCGCCACCGCCCCGCCGCTGCTGGTGCTGCTGGCGCTGCGCTGGGTGCTGTTCCGCCTCGAGCTCGGCGCCGGGCTCATCAAGCTCCGCGGCGACCGCTGCTGGCGCGACCTCACCTGCCTGGACTACCACCACGAGACCCAGCCGATGCCCGGGCCGTTCAGCTGGCACTTCCACCGGCTGCCCCGCCCGCTGCACCGCGTCGAGGTGGCGGCCAACCACGTCACCCAGCTGGTGGTGCCGTTCGGGCTGTTCCTGCCCCAGCCGGTGTCGGGTGTGTGTGCCGGGATCATGGTGGTCACCCAGCTCTGGCTGGTGGTCAGCGGCAACTTCAGCTGGCTCAACTGGCTGGCGGTGGCGCTCGGGCTGTCCGTGCTGCCCGACGCCTTCTGGGAGTGGGCGACCCCGCTCACCGCACCCGCGGCCGGGGCGCTGCCGCTGTGGTGGGTGGTGCTGGTGGTCGCGGTGACGCTGCTGGTGGTGGCACTCAGCGTGCGGCCGGCGCTCAACCTGGTCTCACCCGGGCAGCGGATGAACGCCTCCTTCGACCCGCTGCACCTGGTCAACACCTACGGCGCGTTCGGCTCGGTGACCAAGGAGCGCTACGAGATCGTGCTGGCCGGACGCGCCGGACCGGATGGGCCGTGGCGGGAGTACGAGTTCAAGGGCAAACCCGGGGACCCGCGACGGCGTCCACCCCAGCTGGCGCCCTACCACCTGCGGCTGGACTGGCTGATGTGGTTCGCCGCGCTCTCGCCGTCCTACGCCTCGCCGTGGTTCGACCGGCTGGTGCAGCGGCTGCTGGCCGGCGACCGCGCGGTGCTGCGGCTGCTGCGGGACGACCCGTTCCCCGACGAGCCGCCGACCGAGATCCGCGCCCTGCTGTACCGCTACCGCTTCACCACCCGGGCCGAGCGGCGCGAGACCGGCGACTGGTGGCACCGCGAGCCGGTCGGCGACTTCGCCCGACCCGTCCGCCGCCGCTGACACCGGTCGGACGAGCGCTCACCACTCCGCGTAGGAGCCGTCGGGCTGGGCCCACACCGGGGAGTTGCCGCCGGCGGGGGAGAGCGCGCAGCGGCGCACCTCGTCCTCGTCCACCTCGACGCCGAGCCCGGGACCGGTCGGTGGCAGCAGGTAGCCGTCGGCGAAGACGAAGGGCCAGCCGACCAGCAGCCGCGACCACGGGTGCTCCCCGGGCCGGTGCACCTCCATCGGGCACTCCTGCACGAGCACGTTGTCCACCGCCAGGTCGACCTGCAGGCAGGCCGCCAGCGCGAGCGGACCGGTGGCGCAGTGCGGGGCCAGCCGGACGCCGTGGAGGTCGGCGAGCGCGGCGATCCGCACCACCTCGCTGATCCCGTGGGCGTGCGACAGGTCCGGCTGCAGCACCGCGATGCCGGAGCCGACCACGTCGGAGACCTCCCAGCGGTCGTAGAGCCGCTCCCCGGTGGCGATCGGCACCGAGGTCGAGGCGCACAGCGGACCGAGGTCGCGCTGCAGCTCCGGCGGCAGCGGTTCCTCCACGAACAGCGGGTCGATCCCCTCCAGCCGGGCCAGCAGCCGGCGGGAGGCGGCGGGGGAGAACCGGCCGTGCAGGTCGAGCGCGAGGTCGACGTCCCGCCCGATCGCGGCGCGCAGCGCGGCCCAGTGCTCCACCAGCTGGTCCAGCACCGAGGGGACGTCCAGGTAGCCCAGCACGAGCTCCGGCGCGGTCTTCACCGCGGTGTAGCCGGCGGCGACCAGCTCGCGGGCCCGCTCCACCATGCCGTCGGTGGTGGACCCGGACGCCGAGGTGTAGACGCGTACCCGGTCGCGGGCCGGGCCGCCGAGCAGCTCGTGCACCGGCGCCCCGAGGGCCTTGCCCTTGAGGTCCCACAGCGCCTGGTCCAACCCGGCCACCGCCGAGCCGAGGACCGGCCCGCCGCGGTAGAAGCCGCCCTTGCGCAGCCGCTGGTGGTGCCACTCGATCCGGCGCGGGTCGTGCCCGACGAGCAGCTCGGCGAGCTCGTCCACCGCGGCCGCGACCGCGCCGGTCCGGCTCTCCAGGGTGGCCTCGCCCCAGCCGGTGTGCGGGCCGTCGGTGCCGATCCGCACCAGGCACAGCCGTGCGGAGATCCGGAACGCCTCGACGCTGGTGATCCTCATCTGCAGCTCCTCAACCCTTCAGCGCACCGGCGTTGCCCGCAGCGCGCAGGAACTGGCGCTGGAAGAGCAGGAACAGCACCACCGGCACCAGCACCGAGATGAACAGCGCGGCCAGGAACTGCGCGTAGTCGATCGACCCCTCCAGCCGCGGCAGGACGACCGAGATCGGCTGGTCGGCGGGGCGCGGCAGCACCAGCAGCGGCCACAGGAACTCCTTGTAGGCCCCCACGAGCAGCAGCAGGCTGATCACACCGAGGATCGGCTTCGACATCGGCAGCACCAGGGCGGCGAAGATGCGGAACGGGCCCGCCCCGTCGATCCGGGCCGCCTCGAACAGCTCGGCCGGGATGGAGGCGAAGAACCGCTGCATCAGCAGCACGTTCACCGCGTTGGCCGCCGACGGCAGCCAGACCGCCCACAGCGTGCCGACCAGGCTGATCCCGAGCACGGGCAGCTCCACCACGGTGAGGTAGAGCGAGACCAGCGAGATCACACCGGGGATGAACAGCGTCGCCAGGACGAGGGCCGAGACCACCTTGGCGTAGCGGGGCCTGAGCACCGCGAGCCCGTAGCCGCCGGTGGTGGCGACCAGCAGTCCGAAGAACAGCGAGCCCAGGATGAGGAAGACCGTGTTGAGGAAGTAGCGGCTGAACTCCACGCGCGTCCACACCTCGCTGAAGTTCTCCCAGCGCAGACCGCTCGGCCACAGCGCGAAGGGCGAGGCCAGCGTCTCGGTCGAGGTCGACGTGGCCGCCTTGAACAGCCACAGCAGCGGCCCGCCGCACACCACGACCAGCAGACCCACCACCAGCGTCCCGCCCACCGCGAGCGCGACCCGCACCCCGGGCCGGCGGCGGTCGAGGGCGGAGACGACGCTCCGCTCGCCCTGGTCCCGCTCGCGGCGGGGACGTCGCCGGGTGACCCGCACCGGGTGGACGGGGTGCTGCTGGGTGCTCGGGTCGAGGGTCGTGGTCATGAGGTGCTCCAACGTCGGGTCACCCACAGGTAGACCGCCGAGAGGACGGCCAGCACCAGGGCGAGCAGCAGGCTCAGGGCGGTGGCGCGGCCGTAGTCGCCGGCCACGAAGGCATAGCGGTAGATGAGCATCAGCAGGGTGAGGGTGCGGTTCTCCGGGCCGCCGCCGGTCATCACGTAGGGCTCGGTGAAGACCTGGAAGGTGCCGATGATCTGCAGCAGCGCCATCACCAGCATCACCCCGCGCATCTGCGGCAGCGTCACGTTCCACAACCGGCTCCAGATCCCGGCGCCGTCGGTCTCGGCAGCCTCGTAGAGCTCGGTCTGGATGCCCATCAGGGTGGCCAGGTAGATGATCGTCGCGGTGCCGAAGGTGGCCCAGGTGGCCTGCACCACGATGGCGGGCATGGCCATGTCGCCGTTGTTCAGCCAGGCGAACGGGCCGAGGCCGACCCAGCCGAGGACGGTGTTGAACAGGCCCTCGGCACCGGGGGCGTAGAAGGTCTTCCACAGCAGCACCGCCACCACCGGCGGGAACACCACCGGCAGGTAGACCAGCACCGAGGCGATCGCCCGGGCCCGCCGCAGCTCGGCGATGAGCACCGCCAGCACCACCGGCACGGGGAACCCGATGACGAGGGCCAGCACGGTGAACCAGGTGGTGTTGCCGAGGGCGGTCAGCAGGAGCGGGTCGGCCAGCACCCGCTCGAAGTTCGCCAGCCCCACCCACCGGCTGGTGAGGAAGTTGGTCTGCTGCAGGCTCAGCAGCAGTGACCGCGCGATCGGCCACCAGCTGAAGAGACCGAAGCAGAGCAGCAGCGGCAGGAAGAACACCAGGGTGCTCAGACCGCCGTGGCGCAGCCAGCGGGCCACGGCGCCGGTGCGGCGGGAGGGCTGGGGTGCGGGTCCGGCGGCGGTGGTGGTGCCGGTCGCCGGCGGGGTGGTGGTGGTCGTCACCGGACCTCCTCGGTGGGTGTCGCTGTGCAGGGGGAGCCGCCCGGGTGCGTCACGCCGGCGGACCGACGTGACGCACCCGGGCTGGGGTCAGCCGAGCTCGATGGCCGACTGGACGGTGCTCTGCGCCTCGGCGAGGAGGGCGTCGATGTCGGCGTCCTCGCGGGTCAGCACGGCCTGGACGACCGGGTCGAGGGTGGCGTAGAGCTCCTGGGCCTTGACCGGCGGCTCGGGGACCAGCGGCAGGGTCCGGGTCGACTCGAGGTAGGCGGTGTAGTTCTCCCGGGGGACGTTGATCTGGTCCTCGATCCAGCCGAGGTAGCGGTCGTCGGCCTCCTGGTCGAGCAGCGGCAGCGCGGGCACCCCGACCGACAGCCCGTCGGCGACCGAGGCCTCGGCGTCGGCCCGGGCGACCTCCTCGTCGCTGTAGCGCTGGAAGTAGTAGTGGTCGATCCACGCCATGGCCGCGGTGATCTCCTCCGGCGTGGCGGTCGGGTTGACGATGGCGACGGTGCCACCGCCCAGGGTGCCCAGGCCGTCCTCGGTCTGCGGCAGCGGGCCGACCCCGAAGTGCTCGGGGTCCATGCCCTTGGTGGTGACCATCGTCGAGTACTGGTCGGCGCCCTGGACGTACATCCCGATCTGACCGGCGGCGAAGGCGTTGTTGATGTCGTCGTAGTTCATCAGGAAGTTGTCGCCGAAGGTGTCGTCGGTGAAGCGCATCTCGCGGTAGGTCTGCAGCACCTCCTTGGTGGCCTCGTTGTCGACGGTGGCCTGGGTGCCGTCCTCGGACTGCATCAGCCCGCCGAAGCCGTAGCTGGTGGTGGTGAGCACCCAGCCGCCGCCGTTCTCGGTGGTCATCGTGGCGAAGCCCTGCGCGTCGGTGCCCTCCTCGATGGCCCGCGCGGCCTCGCGCACGCCCTCCCAGTCGGTGGGCGGGGCGTCGGGGTCCAGCCCGGCCTGCTCGAACAGCGCCCGGTTGTAGATCAGACCCATCGAGTAGGCGTTGGTGGGCACGCCGTAGGTGCCGCCGTCGTCACCCTTCACGACCTCGTTCACCGAGGGGTTGATGCTCTGCAGCACCTCGTGCGGACCGAGGTAGTCGGTGACGTCGGCCACCTGCTGGCGCGCGATGAGCCCCTGCATCTCGGTGAACGGCACCAGGAAGACCGTGGGCAGCTGACCACCGGCCAGCAGGGCCTGGAAGGTGTCGGGCTCGAACTCGGTCTCCTCGGCCTCGACGGTGATGTTCGGGTGCTCGGTGGTGAACTGCTCCAGGCGGCGCTCGAAGGAGGCGAGCTCCTCCGGTGACTCCGCGGTGGGCTTGTTGCTCACGCTGATCGTCACCGGCGCCTCGGTGTCGACCTCGGCCGCGGTGTCCTGCTGGCCGCTGTTGCAGCCGGCGAGCAGCAGCGCCCCGCTGAGGGCCAGTGCTGTGGCGCCGAGCAGGCGGTGTCGGTGGGTGGTCATGTCTCCTCCATCACGTCGTTGTCTGGCGGTGTGTCGTCTCGGGACGGAGCCCCGTGGTGCGGTTCCGGGCGGTGTGCCGGAGGTCGTGCGGCCGGTGTGCGGCCGACCGGTCGGGTCGTCAGGGGGCGATCAGGCCCCCGTCGAGGCCACGCACCCGCGCGGCCCAGGCGTCGTGGCCGGAGAGCTCGGCCGGGAAGCGTGCGGCGGCGGCCTCGTCCACCTCGATGCCCCAGCCCGGGGCCTGGTTCGGGCGCAGCCAGCCGCGCTCGATCCGCAGCGTGCCGGGGAACACCTCGTGCACCTGCTCGCGGTACACGTGGCCCTCCTGGATGCCGAAGGCGGGTGAGGTGACGTCGAGGGCGACGTTGGCCGCCGCCCCGATCGGCGAGGTGTCCCCGGGCCCGTGCCAGGCGGTGCGTACGCCGGTGAGCTCGGCCGCGGCGGCGAGCTTGCGGGCCGCGGTGAGCCCGCCGACGTCGGAGACGTGGCAGCGCAGGTAGTCCACCCCGCCGGCCAGCACGAGCCGGGCCGCGTCGGTGAGTGAGGTGGCGAGCTCGCCGACCGCCAGCGGCACCGGGGAGGCGGCGCGCACCTCGGGCAGCCGGTCCCAGTGCTCGGGGGCGAGGACGTCCTCGAGGAAGAACAGCCGGTACGGCTCCAGGGCCCGGGCCAGCACCACCGCCTGCTTCGGGGTGAGCCGGGAGTGCACGTCGTGCAGCAGCTCCACCTCCTCACCCAGCCGCTCCCGCGCCGCCGCGAACAGCGCCGGGGTGCGGGTGAGGTACTCCCCAATGCGCCAGCCGTGGGGGTAGGGCGCGGTCGGGTCGGTGACCACGTCGAGCTGCGGGCTGCCGTAGGTGCCCCAGCCGGGCTGGGAGATCTGCAGCCGGACGTGGCGCTGCCCGCGCTCGACCAGGGCCTCGGCCTGGTCCAGGCACTCCTCCACGGTGCGGCCGCTGGCGTGCAGGTAGGTGTCGGCCGCAGCCCGGACCCGTCCGCCGAGCAGCTCGTGCACCGGACGTCCGGCCCGTTTGCCGGCGATGTCCCACAGGGCCTGGTCCAGCCCGGAGAGGGCGTTGTTGCCGATCGGACCCTCGCGCCAGTAGCCGGAGAAGCGGCAGAGCCGGAGCAGGTCCTCGATGTCGCCGGGGTAGCGGCCGACCACCAGCCGGGCCAGGTGCTCCTCGACGTAGGTGACGACCGCGCGCCAGCGCTGGGTGAAGGTGGCGCAGCCCCAGCCGATGAGGCCGTCGTCGCTGGTGGTCACCTTGACCACCACCAGCGGGATGCCCTCCGGGGCGGTGACCACGGTGCTGACACCGGTGATCCGCAGGTCGTCGGGGGCGTCCCAGGGCTGGCCGAAGGCCTCGTCGACGGCGAGGACCTGCGGGTCGGTGTCGCGGGGGCCGGGGGCGGTGGTGCTCATGCCGTCACCGCCATCGCGTCGTCGGCCGGGGCGGGGGTGTGCACCGAGTGCCGGGGCTGCCACCCGAGCAGCTCCTGCACCCGGTCGAGGCAGACCAGGCCGCTGCGTCCGGGGAAGGCGCGACGGCGGGGGACGTCGGGGGCGAAGCGGTCGAGCAGCTCCTCGGTCGGGCGGTCGGGCAGGATGTCGGCGGCCGTGGCCAGCACCACGTGCGCCCCGCTCAGCGGGCGGGTCAGCCCGGCCTCGATGAGGACGACGGCATCGCGCAGGTCGAGGTAGGCCCACCCCTCGCGTCCCAGCCGACCGAGGTCGGGGTCGTCCACCACCTGCTGCGACCGGCGCCGGAGCGAGGCGGCGTCGCGGACCAGCGGGAACCGGACGGCCAGCACGTCGACGCCCCAGCGCGAGTGCGCCATCCGGGCGGTCTGCTCGTCGACCCACTTCGACAGCGAGTAGGCGTCGTCGTGGTCGACCGGGCTCTCCTCGTCCAGCGGGTAGTAGGCCGGCTGGACGGGGTGGGTGTTCATCGGCACCCCGAAGGCGTTGATCGAGCTGGCCGTGACCACCCGGCCCACCCCGGCCGCGCCCGCCTCGCTGAGCACGGTGAAGGTGCCCACGGTGTTGTTGACGAAGACCGTGCGGGGGGTGTCGATGTCGGGGTGGGGGATCGCGGCCAGGTGCACGACGGCGTCGACGTCGGCGACCGCCTCGGCGACCGCCTGCTGGTCGGTGACGTCACCGGTGAGGACCCGCTCGGCCTCCAGCGGCGCGTGCCAGCTGCGGGAGAGGGCGGTGACCCGCCAGCCCCGACCGACCAGGTGCTCGGTGGTGGCCCGGCCGATCAGCCCGTCGGCTCCGGTGACCAGCACCCGCCGGGCCGTGCCCGGGGCGGGTGTCGGGTGGGGAGAGGCGTCGTGCACCTCAGCTCCTTCGGTGAGTGCGAAACTGCTTTCGCAAGAGTGGACCACGGAGCGGCGTCGGTGTCAACGGGGAGGTGCTCAGGTGGAGGGGCCGACCACCAGGGTGGGCGCGAGCCGGTGCTGGCCGGGTTCGGGACGCTCGTCGACCAGGCTGGCCGCGGCGCGGCGTCCGAGCTCCTCGAGCTGGAGGTCGAGCGTGGTGATCTGGCGGGTGTTCTGGTCGACCACCACGCCCTCCCAGTTGTCCACGCCGATCAGCGCGATGTCGTCGGGCACGGCCACCCCGCGCCGGGTACACGCCTCGAGCGCACCGAGGGCGATGTGGTCGTTGCCGCAGAAGACCGCGTCCACGCGGGTGCCGGAGTCGAGCAGGCGGTCCATCGCCTGGGTGCCCCAGTCGCGTCCCCAGCCCGAGCGCAGCACCGGACCCACCGGTTCCAGCCCGGCACCGGCGAGCACCTCGCGGAACCCGCTCTCCCGCAGCCGCACGGCGATGCTGGTGCCTGGGCCGGTGAGGTGGGCGATGCGGCGGCGTCCGCGCTCGACGAGGTGCTCGGCGGCCATCCGTCCGACGAGCTCGTTGTCGGGGAGGAAGACGACGTCGTCGGGGTCGTCGGAGGCCGTGAACGCGTAGCTCACGGGTACCCCGAAGTGGTGGGTGAGAGAGGCCGTCACCCGCTCGTGGCCGTCGCCGATGACGAGCAGCCCGTCGATCCGCCGCGCCTGCAGCTCCCGCACGCTGTGACCGAGGCGGCGGGAGACGCCGACGTCGCCGTCGTAGACCAGCGTGGCCTGGTCGCGCTCACCGAGCAGCAGCACCGCCCCGATCAGCACCGGCTGGGCGAAGGTGCTGAGGGCGCGGTGGGTGAGGACGCCGACGGTGCGGCTGCGGCCGGAGGCGAACGACTGCGCCAGGGCGTCGGGTCGGAAGTCGAGCCGCAGCGCCGCCTCGCGGACCCGCTCGCGGGTGGCCCCCGAGATGCGGGTGCTGCCGTTGAGCGCCTTGGAGGCCGTCGACAGCGAGACGCCGGCCACCGCCGCGACGTCGCTCAGCCGGACCTTCCCGGGACCCATGCGGGTGAGCATAGACGGCACGAGCGGCTGCGGAGGACCGCCTCCGGGCTGGGCGAAAGCGATTGCTCCCACGGCCCTCCTGCCTCCGTGGGGACCCGGACCTACGGTTGCGGACGGCCTCGGATCCGTCGGTCCCGAGCGTGGTGCGGCCTCGTGGGCCCGTCGAGACGGGCCGGCGTCCCGCGATTCGGCTCTTGACGGACCGCTGGCGACCGTCCTAGCGTCGTGTCAACCGGTTTCCCGCAGGACTCTGATGCGTCTGCTGCGGCTGGACTCCGAGCACGTCAACCGGTTGCCGATCTCAAGGAGGAGACCGCTATGCCCCGTCCCATCCGACCTGTCCGAGCACGCCGCCGGCTGGCCGCTGCCGCGCTGCTGTCGCCGGTGCTCGCCGTCCCGATGCTGAGCCCCACCCCGGCCGCCGCGGCCGACGACGTCTCCATCACCGACTTCGGGGCGGTGGCCGGGGACGGCCGCGACGACCTGCCCGCCATCGAGGCCGCGGTCGCCGAGGCCCAGCGCCGCGGCTCCGACGTCGTCGTGCCGGCCGGCCACTTCCACCACGACGGGCTCGTCGAGCTGCCGGGTGTGGTGCTGCGCGGGGTGGGGGAGAGCAGCCAGCTGACCGCGCTCAGCACCCAGCTGCAGGCGGTCGCGCTGTCGGGCCGCGGCACCGGCGTCCGCGACGTCCGCCTCACCACCGTGCCCACCACGCAGCGGCTCTCCACCGACGCCTCGGCGAGGGTCTTCGTCCGCCCCGCCACCGACGGCTACCTCGTCCGCGGCGTGACGATCGAGGGAGCCACCTCCGCCGGCGTCATCGCCTTCGGCGACGACGGCGTCATCGAGGACAACCACATCTCCGGCACCCTGGCCGACGGGATCCACATCACCGAGGGCTCGACCGGCATCCGGATCCGCGACAACGTCGTCCGCGACACCGGCGACGACCAGATCGCGGTGGTCTCCTACGAGAAGTTCGGCGAGTGGGCCCGCGACATCGAGATCGTCGGCAACGACGTCAGCGGCGGCCACGCCCGCGGCATCACGGTCTCCGGCGGCGAGGACGTCCTGGTCGAGCGCAACCGGATCGCGCGCACCGGCGGCGCCGGCATCTTCATCGCCTCCGAAGGCAGCTACCGCACCTACCCGGTGCGTGACCTGCGGGTGGTCCGCAACCAGATCAGCCACGACTCGCAGAACCCGGCGCTGCCGGAGAAGGGCGGCATCCGGCTGCAGGCCACCAACACCGACCCGAGCATCGTCGGTGCCCACTTCGAGCGGAACGTGCTGCGTCACAGCGGCGACTCCGGCATCCTCGTGGTGGGCAGCGCGGCCACCGAGGCCACCTTCGAGCGCAACCGGGTCGTCCGCCCCGCCGGCTACGGCATCCGGGTGGTCAGCACCGTCACCGGGCGCCTCGTCTTCGAGCGCAACTCGGTGGCCTCCTCGCCGCTCGCGCCCTTCTCCGACGCCAGCTCCGCCGACGTGGTCAGCGACCTGCCCAACGACCCGGCCGCCGGTGACGGGGGCTCGGGCGAGAGCTACATCGCCGACCGCTTCACCCCGGTGCTGGACGGCGTCGTCGAGGAGGCCTGGCAGGGCTCCTCGCCGCTGCAGCTGAGCGTCGAGCCCGACGGCACGACCGGTGTGGCCCGGGTGGCCTGGGACGAGCAGCGGGTGCACGTGCTGGTCGAGATGGTCGACGCCACCCCCAGCTCGCACGCGGCGAACGAGCACAGCGACTCCGTGGAGATGTGGCTGGACGAGCTCAACGCCCGCAACGGCGCCCGCACCACCGGCGACAGCCAGCTCCGGGTCGGCCGCGACGGCGCCCTCAGCTCGGTGATCCAGGGTCTGGTGGGCTCCACCGACATCCAGCGCGCCGTCACCGAGACGCCGGTGGGCTACACCGTCGAGGTGTCGGTGCCGTGGGCCGAGCTGGAGCCGACCGCCGGCACGGTCGTCGGCTTCAACGCCAGCGCCAACGACGACCGCGACAACGACGGCCAGCGCGACACCTACCTGAGCTGGGTCGACAAGAACCTGCCGTACTGGGCCGACACCCGGGTGTACGGCCAGCTCACCCTCGTCGACTGACCTCGCGCACCCGGGCCGGCCCCCACCGGCCCGGGTGCGACCCCTGCTCCACCACCCACCCCCTCCAGCACCCCCAGGAGACCGCCGTGCCCACCAGCCTCCGCACCGCGACCGCGGCCCTCGCCGCCGGACTGGTCGCCCTCACCACCGCCGTCGCCGCCCCGCCGCGGCCGCGGCCGCCACCACCACCTACTCCGCCTCCCAGGGCTTCAGCGGCACCCAGGGCGCCTCGCAGTGGACCTACGAGTCCTTCGCCGCCGGCAGCCAGAGCAGGCTGACCAGCTACGACGCGAGCTTCCCGCGCTGGCGCACCGGTAGCTACCCGTGGGTCTCGCCCGACGCCCTGCACCCGGAGACCTCGAGCGCGGCTGCCCGGGTCTGGACGGCCCCGGCCGCGGGCACCGTCGCGATCACCGGTGCGGTCCGCAAGGGTGACGCCATCGGCGATGGCGTGGTCGCCAGCATCCGCGCCGGGTCCACCACGCTGTGGAGCAGCCGGGTCACCGGGACGACCGGCGTGAGTCCCAGCGGCGTCGGCTCGGTCGCGGTGTCCGCGGGGCAGCGGATCGCCTTCGTGGTGGAGGCCGGCGGGTCGATGTCCAACGACCACACCTTCTGGAACCCGACGCTCACGCTGACCACCAGCTCCGGCGGCACCCCGCCGGCGGGGTCGCTGTCGGTGACCGCCTACGGCGCGATGGCCGGCGACGCCGGGGACGACCTGGCCGCCTTCCGCGCCACCCTCGCCGCCGCCCGTCAGCAGGGCCGCAGCGTCTGGGTGCCCAGCGGCACCTTCCGGCTCAGCGACGTGCTCGAGGTGCAGGGCGTGGTGGTCCGGGGTGCCGGCCAGCAGGCCACGACCCTGCTCTCCACCAACCCCGACCGGGGCTCGGTCGACCTCCTCGGCGCAGGGGTCGGGCTGCACGACCTGCGACGGGAGTACGCCACCACCTCGGTGCGCGACGGCAAGAACGAGAAGAACAGCATCACGGTCCACGAGTCGCCCTCCTTCTCGATCACCGGGGTGCACGTGGTCCGGGCCAGCACGGCCGGCATCTACGTCGACGGCTCGTCGGGCACCATCAGCGGCAACCGGGTCGAGCAGACCCAGGCCGACGGCATCCACATCACCGAGCAGAGCTCGGCCGTGACCATCACCGACAACGACGTGGTCGCCACCGGCGACGACTGCATCGCCGTCGTCGGCTACCGCTACCAGGGCGGCCCGTCGCGCGACATCACCATCCGCGGCAACGACGTCGGCCACGGCTCGCACGCCCGCGGGATCTCGGTGGTGGGCGGTGAGGACGTCACCATCGTCGACAACCACGTCGAACGCTCCCGGATGGCCGGCATCTACATCTCGGTGGAGGCCGAGTACGACACCGTCGACACGCTGCGCATCGACGTCCTCGACAACGTCGTCGACTCGACGCCGACCAACCAGCCCTCGGGTCATGCCAACGTGCTGGTCTACGGCTCGCAGGGCCGGATGGATGAGATCCGGTTCGAGCGCAACCTCTCGGTCAACGCCACCAACCACGCCTTCGGGGTCTGGGGCGGGGGCAGCATCGAGGACGTCTACTTCATCGGCAACGAGGCCCGGGCCGCCGCCGCGGGCGCCACGAAGTTCGAGAGCGGGACGATCCACCGCAGCGGCAACATCGGCTTCTGACGCCCGAGCGCGGGCCTCGTGACCACGATGGCATACATATTCGACACAGCGCATAGTTATGCCTAGAGTGTCCCGGTGCCCAAGGTCCTGCGTTCCCTGCCCATCGGCCAGCGCGTCGGCATCGCCTTCTCCGGCGGTCTCGACACCTCGGTCGCCGTCGCCTGGATGCGTGAGAAGGGGGCCATCCCCTGCACGTACACCGCCGACCTGGGCCAGTACGACGAGCCCGACATCGACTCCGTCCCGCACCGCGCCTTCGAGTACGGCGCCGAGCTGGCCCGCATGGTCGACTGCCGCGAGGCGCTGGTGGAGGAGGGGCTCGTCGCCCTGCAGTGCGGCGCCTTCCACATCCGCTCCGCCGGCCGGGTCTACTTCAACACCACCCCGCTCGGCCGCGCCGTCACCGGGGCGCTGCTGGTCCGGGCGATGAAGGAGGACGGCGTCGACATCTGGGGCGACGGCTCCACCTACAAGGGCAACGACATCGAGCGGTTCTACCGCTACGGCCTGATGGCCAACCCCAGGCTGCGGATCTACAAGCCCTGGCTGGACGCCGACTTCGTGGCCGAGCTGGGCGGGCGCAGCGAGATGAGCGAGTGGCTGCTGGCCCGCGGCCTGCCCTACCGGGCGTCGGCGGAGAAGGCCTACAGCACCGACGCCAACATCTGGGGCGCCACCCACGAGGCGAAGAGCCTGGAGCACCTCGACACCGGCGTGGAGATCGTCCAGCCGATCATGGGCGTCGCCTCCTGGGACCCCTCGGTCGAGATCGAGCCCGAGGACGTCACCGTCGCCTTCGAGCAGGGACGCCCGGTCTCGATCAACGGCGAGACCTTCGCCTCACCGGTCGACCTGGTGCACGCGGCCAACGCCATCGGTGGCCGGCACGGGCTCGGGGTCAGCGACCAGATCGAGAACCGGATCATCGAGGCGAAGAGCCGCGGCATCTACGAGGCCCCGGGGATGGCGCTGCTGCACCTGGTCTACGAGCGGCTGGTCAACGCCATCCACAACGAGGACACCGTCGCGGCGTACCACACCGAGGGGCGCCGGCTCGGGCGGCTCATGTACGAGGGTCGCTGGCTCGACCCGCAGTCGCTGATGCTGCGCGAGTCGCTGGTGCGCTGGGTCGGCTCGGCCGTCACCGGCTCGGTCACCGTCCGGCTGCGGCGGGGGGAGGACTACTCGATCGTCGACACCTCCGGCCCGGCGCTGAGCTACCACCCCGACAAGCTGTCGATGGAGCGCGTCGAGGACGCCCCGTTCGGCCCGGAGGAGCGGATCGGGCAGCTGACCATGCGCAACCTCGACATCGCCGACTCCCGCGCCCGGCTGGAGCAGTACGCCGCGCAGGGCCTGGTCGGCGGCGCGACCGGCGAGCTGGTCGGTGCGCTCGACGCGGGTGAGTACCTGGCCATCGCCCGCGGCTCCGGCCCCGACGACGAGGCCGAGCTGCTGGACCGCGCCGCGATGGAGTCCGGCACCGACTGAGGCTCAGCCCCCCGAGTCGGGCGAGGAGGGCGACGCCACCACGGTGCCGGGCGGCAGCAGACCGAGCCGGGAAGCCGTCTCCAGCGCCTGCTGGCGGTTCGCCGCGCCCAGCTTGCGGTAGATGCTCTTGCGCTGGTTCTTCACGGTGCTGGGCGAGACGTAGAGCGCCTCGCTGATCCGGGCGATGTCCAGCCCGCCGGCCAGGTACTGCAGCACGACGGTCTCCCGCGGCGTCAGCCGGACCTCGGGGAAGTCCAGGGCCGGCAGCTGGGCCCGCTCCTGCAGCGCGGTGAGGACCGGTGCCAGCTCGGGCACCTGGTCGGCGAGGGTGACGAGCGCGTAGCGGTCCATCACCGCGAACGCGAAGAGGTGGGAGTCGCTGCGGTGGCCGGTGAGGTTGACCGCCTGCCGCAGCGCGGCGACCGCCGCCGATGTCCTGCCCAGCCGGTACTGCGCCCCTGCGTGCGCGATGAGCATCAGCAGCTGCTGCCGGCGGGTGGTGCCGGGCGGCCAGTGGCGGGGGTCGGACACCTCCGCGGCTCGCTGGACCCGGCCGCCGGCGAGCAGCAGGTGGGCCACGCTGGCCTGGTGCGCACGGCCCCGGCCGCTGGCGTCCAGCCGGGCGAGCGCCTCCCGGTGCCGCTCGAGGGTCATCAGCAGGGCGATCTCGGCCGTCTCGACCAGCATCGTGGCGAGGTTCGGCTCCTGGAAGTACTGCGGGTGGTGGCGACGGTGGTGGTCGATCTGCTCCATCACGGTGCGCTGGTTCCCGCGCAGCACGGCGGCCAGCGCCCGGTGGTGGAGCACGAACGCCCAGTGCTCGTCCAGCTCGAGCCGCTCGGCCTCGATCTGGTCGTCGTAGAGGTGGAAGGCCGACCAGTCGAGACGGTCCAGCGCGAGCATCGCGCGTGCGCAGAGCTGCGGCAGCCGCTCGACCGAGCGCAGCGGCCAGTGCGCCGCCTGGGCGTCCAGGGTCGCCGCCCGTTCCAACCAGGCCTCGGCACGGGCGGTCTCGCCGCGCAGCGCACTGACCAGGGCGAGGCGTCCGGCCGCGTCGGCGGCGTGGTTGGCGAAGACGGACGGCTGCCGGTAGGCGGCCTCGAACCAGCCCTCGGCCCCGTGCAGGTCCCCGCGGAGCAGCAGCAGGCTGCCCAGCTGCAGGTACAGGGTGGCGATCTGGCTCTCGGCGTCGGCCCCGGGCAGCGCACCGGCAGGCTCCACCAGCTGCTGGGCGAGCTCGCCGGCGTCGGTCAGCCGGCCCCGCCGCCGCAGCGCGTGCAGCACGGCGATGCCGGTGCTGACCTGCAGCTGCGGATCGGCCTCGGGCAGGGTCTCCCGCGCGGCCTCGATGACCTCGTCGGGAGAGTGCACCGGACTCGTCCAGGTGCCGGGTTGCAGCAGCCCGCGGACGAGGCGGTGGATGGGCCGGACGTGCTCCTGCGGCAGCCGCGCGAGTGCGCGTCCGAGCAGCGGGTAGTCGGTGCGCAGCACGTAGCTCCAGTGCCGCTCCACCTTCGCAGCGACGGTGCCGTGATCGGCCTCGACCACGGCGTGGTGCAGTTCGGGGACGATCCGGTCGGGGTTCACCTGGTCCTTCCTCGCACACTCCACCGAAAGGGACGGACCTGGTGGGCCCGCCGAGCGCCAGGGCCCCCGCTCCCGGCCGCTCTCGCCGGACGTTAGCAGCGCCATCTGCCGGGGCCATGAGAGAGGGCTAAGAAAAGGACGTCCAGGGGCTACGTGGGGGGCTAACAGGGGGGCCAAATTCTCAGGACCGGGGGCCAAATGACTGTCCGGCACTGGCAGAGGGCGGCGGTGCACCGATAGGCATGTCTGTCGTGTGCCGGGCCTGCGCCCGCGCACGCCGTCAGACCCACGGCATCGGCGGGGGCGGGACCGGTGGGCCAGTCAACTGATCACAGGAGCAGTCAATGGCCGAGCAGGGCGGGCCGGGCAACCGGCTGATTCGGACGGGCGGCAACGCCCAGGGCACACGGGAGGCCACCCGATGAGAACTGAGACCTCCACCGCGGTCCGTCGCCCGCTGGCGGGCACCCTCGCGGTCGCCATGCTCGGCGGTCTGCTGGCGGCGACGCCCTTCGTGGCGGCTCCCGAGGCCCAGGCGGTGCCGGGCCAGCCCGGTACCCCGAGTGCGCCGGTGGAGCTGTACGTCGAGGACTTCGAGAACCGCCCCGCGAACTCCAACGTCCTGCTGACCGACTACGTCGGTGAGGACGGCACGACCTACACCGGTAGCGACTACTGGGTGAACCGGGACGCCTGCAACGGCTTCATCATCAACCGGACGAGCCCGCGGCTGGCAGGTGACTGCAACGGCAACGGCGACGAGGCCGGCGGGGCGAGCAACTACGACAACCTGACGGCGGTCCCCTGGACGCTCGGCCAGGTCTCGGGCGCCGCGGACAACGACCTCAACGCCGCCGCGGCCTCCTACACCGCCGGGAGCACCGCCGACAACGAGGTGCAGTTCGCCACCGTCGACCCGCTGGAGCTGTCGGCGGCCAACCGCTTCGTGACCTTCTCCGTCGACGCGGGGGCGCAGAACTGCTTCGCCAGCCACCCTGAGCTGCGGTTCTACCTCGTGAACGCCGAGGGCGAGGAGATCCCGGTCTCCGACAGCGCCATCGACCCCTGCACCGACCCGCGCGCGACGGTCTACACCGCGCCCACCGCCGACGGCACGCCTTTCCAGGTCAGCGCCGGCCGGTTCGCGGCGGACTCCTCGGTCCTCGTGACGGGCGAGACCCTGGGCATCGTGCTGCGCAACGAGAACGGAAGCGGCAGCGGCAACGACGGTGCCTACGACAACATCCGCGTGCTGGACGTCTCCCCGCAGCTGGACAAGGAGTTCTCTCCGGCCACGGTGCGGGTTGGTGGCGTGTCGAGGCTGACGCTCACGGTCACCAACACCTCCGAGCTGGCGGCGAAGGACGGGTGGGCGTTCACCGACACCCTGCCGGCCAACCTCCGGGTCGCGGACGAGCCGAACCTCCTGAGCGACTGCACCGCGACCACCACGGTCAGCGACGACGGCAGCGCCATCGAGGTCACCGGCGGGCAGCTGGCGGCCGGTGAGGAGTCGTGCACCATCGGTGTCGACGTGACCTCCTCGACCGTCGGCAGCTACACGAACGATGCGGGCAACGTCGACGACCTGGTGGGGCTCAACCCGCCGGGGTCGACCACGGTGACCTTCGAGGACGTCCCTCCCGTGGCCTGCGCGCCCGGCGGGACCCTGGTGGAGGTGGACCTGATCCAGAACCCGAGCTTCGAGAGCCGGACCGGAGACTTCCAGAACATCGGTTCGGCGAGCACCATCGGCTACGCCACCGGCTGGTACGACAGCCACCCGACCGGTGGGCAGTACCACTACTTCTCACCGACCTTCGACTCCGGCCCCAACCCCGCGGCGATGCCGCTGCGGGCTGGATCGGACGGCTATGCGTTCATGGGTGGGCACTCCACGAGCACGGGCGGGGATGCCGGCGAGGGTGCGACCAACACCCTGCTCGCCCCGCTGGATCCGCTGTCCACCTACGTCGGCTACTACTCGATCGCTGCGGGCGGCTACAGCCGCGAGGGTGACGGCTACATGCAGTTCTTCGGTGTCAGCGACCCCGACGTCGGCAGCGTTCCGGCGGCGGGCGTGGTGGCTCCGACGCCGGCGAACTCCGAGCTGCTCTTCTCGACGCCGGTGGCAGAGTTCGGTGAGGGGTGGCAGCAGATCCCGTTCACGCTGAACGCCAGCCGGGCGTGGGACTACCTGCGGGTCGAGGTCCGCAACGCCGACCCGGCGGCGAACGCCACCGTGGCCGGTCAGGTGTGGATGAACTTCGACGACTTCCACCTGTTCGAGTGCCAGTTCGACGTGGACTTCGGTGACGCCCCCGCCTCCTACGGCACGCTTCTCGCGGATGACGGTGCCCGGCACAACATCGTGCCCGGGCTGTTCCTCGGCGAAGAGATCGACCAGGAGACCGACGGTCAGCCCAGTGCCTCTGCCGATGGCGATGGCGCAGATGAGGACGGTGTGGCTGGGGTCGATCTCGAGGACGGCGTCCCCACCACCGTGACGGTCTCCGCAACCAACACCACTGGGGAGCCGGCCACGCTCGCGGGCTGGATCGACCTCGACTCCGATGGCGTCTTCGACGTGGAGGAGCGGCAGCTGGTCACCGTTCCGGCCGGATCCGGAACTGCCGACTACACGTTGACGTTCCCGGCCGGGACGGTGTCGGGCGACACGATCGCCCGTTTCCGCCTCTTCGCCGGCGACGTCACCGACCCCAGCCCGACGGGTGCCTCCCTCGGGGGTGAGGTGGAGGACTACCCGGCGCTGGTGCGCTCGTTGGAGCTCGAGAAGACCTCCGACGCCACTGCGGACTCCCGTCCGGGTGACGTGGTCACCTACACCGTGACGGCGACGAACACCGGCACGGCCGACTACAGCACCGACGATCCGGCGGTCGTGTTCGACGACCTGTCCGGGGTGGTCGACGACGCCGCCTTCGACGGTGACGTGACGGCGACGATCGACGGTGCGGAGGTCGGGGAGACCGGCTACACCGAGCCGCTGGTCTCGTGGACGGGCGCACTGGCTGCCGGGGAGACCGTCACCATCACCTACGAGGTGACGCTGACCGGTGAGGGTGACCGGGTGGTGGAGAACGTGGCCTGGGTGCCGACCGACCCGACCGACCCGACGCCGGAGCCGCCGGTGTGCGAGGAGGGCGGGACCGACCCGGAGACGGGCGAGCCCTGCGCCACGACGTCGACCCTGCTGCCGCTGCTCACCATCGAGAAGGTGGCCGACACCGAGACCCTGCCCGTGGTGGGGGAGACGGTGACCTACACGGTGACGGCGACCAACGAGGGTCCGGGCGCGTTCACCGACGCGGCTCCGGCCTCCGTGGTGGACGACCTCACCGACGTCCTCGACGACGCCACGCTGGACCCGGAGTCGCTGGAGGCCTCGACCGGTGCGCAGCCGGTGTTCGCCGACGACCGGCTGTACTGGACGGGTGCGCTGGCCGCGGACGAGTCGGTGGTGATCACCTACGAGGTGACCTACACCGCCGAGGGTGACGCCTCGCTGGTGAACGTGGCCTTCGGGCCGCAGACCCCGCCGGACCCACAGGGTCCGCCGCCGGTCACCCCGGTGTGCGAGGACGGTGGCGTCGACCCGGTCACGGGCCTGCCCTGCGACACGGTGTCGGTGCCGGGTGGACGTCTGGTCGTCACCAAGGACGTCACGCCGGCCGACGGCTCCAGCGTGGTCGCCGGTCAGGAGCTGACCTACACGATCACCTTCGACAGCACCGGGACGGCCCCGGCGGCGGTCGAGGGCTGGCGCGACCACCTGGTGGGTGTGCTGGACGACGCCGAGATCACCTCGGCGCCGACCGCCTCGGACGAGGCGCTGACGGTCTCGGAGATCACCGACGGAGAGTTCACCGTCGACGGCACGGTCCCCGACGGCGAGGCGTTCACGGTGACCTACACCGTGACCGTCCTGCCCGACGACGAACGTGGTGACGACGTGCTGGCCAACTTCGTCCTCACCGACGGCGAGGTGCCGCCGGAGCCGGGCACCGTCTGCGAAGCCGATGACCCGCTGTGCACCACCAACGCGGTGGCCGAGCTGGAGATCGACAAGACCTCCGACCTCACCGCCGGCTCCCGCCCCGGTGATGTCATCACCTACACGGTGGAGGCGACCAACGTCGGTGCGGGTGACTACACCGACGCCGCCCCGGCCGTGGTGTTCGACGACCTGTCCGGCGTCCTCGACGACGCCGCGCTGGACGCCGACAGCCTGACCGCCACCATCGACGGCGCCCCGGCCGGGACCACGGACGTGGCCGAGCCGCTGCTGTCGTGGACCGGGCCGCTGGCCGCGGGCCAGACGGTGACGATCAGCTACAGCGTCACCCTGACCGGTGACGGTGACCGGGTGGTCAGCAACGTGGCCTGGCAGCCGGAGGACCCGACCGACCCGGAGCCCCCGGTGTGCGAGGACGGCGGGGTCGACCCCGAGACCGGTGAGAAGTGCGACACCACCAGCGGTGAGCTGCCGTACCTGACCATCGAGAAGACGGCTGACACCGTCACCCTGCCCGCGGTGGGCGAGACCGTCACCTACACCGTGACGGCGACCAACGAGGGACCGGGTGTGTTCACCGAGGCGGCTCCGGCCTCCGTGGTGGACGACCTCACCCGGGTGCTCGACGACGCCACGCTCGACGTGGAGTCGGTGCAGGCCTCGACCGGTGCGCAGCCGGTGTTCGCCGACGACCGGCTGTACTGGACGGGTGCCCTGGCCGCGGACGAGTCGGTGGTGATCACCTACGAGGTGACCTACACCGCCGAGGGTGACGCCTCGCTGGTGAACGTGGCCTTCGGGCCGCAGACCCCGCCCGACCCGCAGGGTCCGCCGCCGGTCACCCCGGTGTGCGACCCGGCGGACGAGGACGGGCGCGACCCGGTCACGGGTGAGCCCTGCGGTCTGGTGTCGGTGCCGGGTGGTCGTCTGGTGGTGACCAAGGACGTCTCGCCCGCCGACGGGAGCACGGTCGTGGCCGGCACCGAGCTGACCTACACCCTCACCTTCGACAGCACCGGCACGGCCCCGGCCTCGGTCGACGGCTACCGCGACTCCCTGGTGGGGGTGCTGGACGACGCCGAGATCACCGACGGCCCGACGTCCTCCGACGCGGCGCTGACGGTCTCGGAGGTCGTCGACGGTGCGTTCTCCGTCGAGGGCGAGGTGCCGAACGGTGAGGCGTTCACGGTGAGCTACACCGTGACCGTGCTGCCCGACGGTGAGCGGGGTGACAACACCCTGGCCAACTTCGTCCTGGAGCCGGGTGAGGTCCCGCCGCCGATCGACACGGTCTGCGAGCCCGACGACCCGCAGTGCACCACCACCTACGTCTCCGAGGTCGTCGACGCCAAGTCGGCCGATCCCGAGGACGGCAGCACGGTGGTCCCCGGTGAGGAGGTCACCTACACGCTGACCTTCAGCAACAACGGGACCGGCGCGGGCAGCGTCGAGCGGGTCGACGACCTGACCCACGTGCTGGACGACGCCGACCTCACCACCGCCCCGGTGGCCTCCGACCCGGCGCTGTCGGTCTCCGCCGTCGAGGACGACCGGTTCACCGTCACCGGTGAGCTGGCAGCCGGGCAGACCGTCACGGTCAGCTACACGGTGACCGTGCGGGAGGCCGAGGCGATGGGTGACGCCACCCTGGCCAACTTCGTGCTGGACCCGGAGGAGGAGACTCCCGAGGAGCCGGTCTGCGCCGACGGTGACGAGGACTGCACCAGCCACACCGCCCCGAAGGTGCTCGACATCAAGTCGGCCGATCCCGAGGACGGCAGCACGGTGACCTCCGGCGAGGAGATCACCTACAGCCTCACCTTCACCAACGAGGGCACCGCCGCCGGTGCGGTGGACCGGGTCGACGACCTGACCCACCTGCTCGACGACGCCGAGGTCACCTCGGGTCCGGAGGTCTCCGACGAGGCACTGGAGGTCTCGGCGATCACCGACGGCCGGTTCTCGATCACCGGTGAGCTCGCGCCCGACCAGACGGTGACCGTCTCCTACACGGTGACGGTGCGTGCGGCCGAGGCGATGGGTGATGCGGTGCTGGCCAACTTCGTGCTGGACCCGCAGGAGGAGACTCCTGAGGAGCCGGCCTGCGCCGACGGCGACGAGGACTGCACGTCCCACCTCGCTCCTGCGGTCGTCGACTCCAAGTCGGTCGATCCCGAGAGCGGCAGCGCGGTCCAGCCGGGCGCCGAGCTCACCTACACGCTGACCTTCAGCAACGGGGGCAGCGCCAGCGGTGACGTGGACCGGGTCGACGACCTGACCCACGTGCTGGACGACGCCGAGCTGGTCGACGGACCGGAGGCCTCCGACGAGGCCCTCGAGGTCGGCGACGTCGAGGGCGACCGGTTCACCATCAGCGGTGAGCTGGCGGCCGGTCAGACGGTGACCGTCACCTACACGGTGCGGGTGGCCGCCGAGGACGACCTGGGCGATGCGGTCGTGGCGAACTTCCTGCTCGACCCCGAGCAGGAGCCGCTGGCCGAGCCGGTCTGCACCGACGGTGCGGACTGCACGCTCAACCCGGTGAGCGACATCGTGGCGGCGAAGTCGGCCGACCCGGAGTCGGGCACCACGGTCGAGGACGGGCAGCAGATCACCTACACGCTCTCGTTCGAGAACGCGGGTGAGGGCGCCGGTGCGGTCGACCACGTCGACCACATGGCCGGCGTGCTGGACGACGCCGACCTGGTCGGGGCGCCGGTGGCCTCCGACGGCCTGGCCGTGGTCCAGGAGGGTGAGCAGCTGCTCATCACCGGCGAGCTCGCCGGTGGGGCGAGCGCGACGGTGACCTACACCGTCGAGGTCCGCGGCTGGGAGGACCAGGGTGACCACGCCCTGGAGAACTTCCTGACCGTGGCCGGGCAGGAGCCGGCGGAGGAGTGCGAGCTGGACAGCACCCTGTGTGTGCTGAACAGCACGCTCGAGCCGCCGGCCGACCCGACCGACCCGCCGGCCCCGGCTGACCCGGCCGACCCGGCTGACCCGGCTCGTCCGCCGCTGGCGGACACCGGTGCGGGCTCGGTGCTGCCGCTACTGCTCGGGCTCGGCCTGGCCCTCAGCGGGGCCGGGGTGCTCATCCGCCGCCGGCGCAGCCAGGGCTGACCCGGCAGGGAGCCACAGCCGGACGTCCCCTCGACCCCCGGGTCGGGGGGACGTCCGCGTCTGCGGGACCTACCGTCGTGTCGGTGCCGCCTGCCAGGCTGGTCCCATGGCCGTGAACTGGCAGGAGCAGGTGCTGGAGCAGCTCGAGTGGCACTGGCACGGGCAGGCCCGTCCCCGCCTCGACGGGCTCACCGACGAGGAGTACCGCTGGGAGCCGGTCGCCGGCGGCTGGAACATCCGCCCCCGCACCGAGCACACCCCGCCGGACGCGCCGGGGACGGGGGAGTGGACCATCGACTTCGCCTACCCCGAGCCGCAGCCCGCACCGGTGACGACGATCGCCTGGCGGCTGGCCCACGTGGTGGTGGGCGTGCTCGGGATGCGCGCCCAGAACCACTTCGGCGCCACCTTCGACTGGGGCCCGGCCGACTACGCCGCCTGGCGCTACGCCGGCACGGCCGGGGAGGCGCTGGCCCAGCTGGACGCCGCCCATGACGCCTGGGTCGCCGGCGTCCGGGCCCTCAGCGAGGACGAGCTGGCCCGCCCGGTCGGCGACAAGGAGCCCGGGCACGAGGAGGGGCTGATGGCCGAGCTGGTGCTGCACATCCACCGCGAGGTCATCCACCACCTCGCCGAGGTCGCCCTGCTGCGCGACCTCCACGCCCACCGCTGACCAGGAGGAGACCCGTGCCGCAGATCCACCACACCATCGACTACATCGAGATCCCCGCCCGCGACCTCAAGGCCGCCACCGCCTTCTACGGCGCCGCCTTCGGCTGGACGTTCAACGACTACGGCCCCGCCTACGCCGGCATCCGCACCGCCGACGGCGAGGGTGAGGTCGGCGGCATCAACGCCACCGAGGACACGGCCGGGCCCGGCGGACCGTTGGTGCTGCTCTACTCCGACGACCTCGAGGCCACCGCAGAGGCGGTGGTCGCCGCTGGGGGCGCCGTGGTGCGCGGCCCCTACCCCTTCCCCGGCGGGCGCCGGCTCCACTTCACCGACCCGAGCGGGAACGAGCTCGGGGTCTGGTCGGAGCGCTGAGCCGGCGACCGCCCACCGGCCCGCCGCCGAACAGCGGGCGGAGCGGGCGCTCGGGGTAGCCGCCGGTGACGAGCCCGGCGTCGCGCTCGAAGACGTTGGCCGACCCCCGATCGCCGGTGCGCAGCCACGACCACGCCATCGCCGCGCCGTAGACGGCGAGGAACGGCAGCCCGAGGCAGACGAACCACTGCCAGCTGTGCCGCTCCTCGTGGCCCAGTAATGAGGCGGGGACGCGGTCCCACGGGCCTCGGCTGATCAGCACGTCGCCGACGGTGAACGCCGGCGCCACCGGGAACGGCGGCCGGTAGCCCTCGGCCAGCCAGAGCCGGCGCGGCCCGCGACGGACGCGGCAGCCGCCGACCCGGCTGATCAGCAGCCCCAGCGGCGTGGACAGGTTCATCCAGTTGCCGAGTGCGCGCACGGCGTACCTGGCGGGAGGACGACGACGGGGCGCCCCGGCTGCGGTGGTGGTCACCACCGCATCGAAGCGCCCCGTCGCGGGCGACGTCCAGACCGTCAGCGGGTGAAGCGCAGCGTGACCAGCTGGAACGGACGCAGGCTCAGCTCGGCCCGGCCGTCCACCAGCTCACCGCAGGGCACCGCCCCGTAGCCGTCGGCGCGCTCGAGCAGGTCGACCACCTGCACGCCCGAGGCGCCGTCGGTCAGCTCGACGGTGCCGGTGGCCCGGCGTCCCTCGGACTCGTAGAGCCGCACGACGACATCACCGCTGCGGTCCTCGGCCAGCTTGACCGACTCGACCACCACCTGCGGGTTCGACACCGTGACCAGCGGCGCCACCGGGGCGCCACCGGTGATCCGCCGCGGCCGCAGGTTGGTCCGGTAGCCCTCCTCGACCGCGTCCGGCACCAGCGCCCCGGGACGGATGGTGACGGCCAGCTCGTGGCGGCCCTGGTCGGCCTCGGGGTCGGGGTAGAGGGGTGCCCGCACCAGCGACAGCCGCACCGTGGTGGTGGTGCCGCCGTCGGCGCGGGTGCTGCGGCGGATGTCGTGGCCGTAGGTGGAGTCGTTGCTCACCACCACGCCGTAGTCGGGCTCGCCGACGTGCACCCAGCGGTGCGCGACGGTCTCGAAGCGGGCCGCCTCCCACGAGGTGTTGGTGTGGGTGGGGCGCAGCACGTGCCCGAACTGGATCTCCGAGGCCGCCCGGTCGGCGTGCACGTCGGTCGGCACGGCCAGCTTGAGCAGCTTCTGCCGCTCGTGCCAGTCCAGCTCGTGCTCGATCCGCAGGCTCACCGCACCCCGTTCCAGCACGTAGCGCTGGACGATGGTGGACGCCGCGGTCGAGCGGGTCACCGTCACCTCGGCTCGGTCCTCGGTGCCGCCGACCTCGAGGGAGTCGACGTCGGTGAGGTCGGTGACCTGGCGGCGGTAGTACTCGTCGATGTCCCAGGCGTCCCAGGCGACCGGCTCGTCGCGGTGCAGCTGCAGCAGCCCGGCCGCGCCACCCGCGGCGATGCTTTCCCGGCCGCTGGCGGTGTCGACCAGCGAGGTGACCAGACCGCGGCCGTCGACCCGGACGCGGAGCAGCCCGTTGTCGAGCACCACGTCGGCGCCGTCGCGCTCGACCGAGACCGCCTCGCCCGCCACCTGCGGGGCACCGAGCCCGAGGGCGGGGACGCCGTCGCGGGCGTGCGGGGCGGCGTTGGCCAGCAGCACCTGCTCACCCTCACCGGCCAGCGCGGTCAGGGCCGCGTCGATGATCGCCTGCGCGCCCCGGGTGATCCGGGCGTGGTTGTGCTCGGCGTCGGTGTGCACCCAGGCGATCGAGCTGCCCGGCAGGATGTCGTGGAACTGGTGCAGCAGCAGCAGCTGCCACAGCTCGGTCAGCTCCTCGTAGGGGTAGTCGGCCACCCCGCGGACGGCCGCGGTGGCCGCCCACAGCTCGGCCTCACGGAGCAGGTGCTCGTTGCGCCGGTTGCCCTGCTTGGTGCGCAGCTGGCTGGTGTAGGTGCCGCGGTGCAGCTCCAGGTACATCTCACCGGACCAGACCGGGGCCTGGGCGCCGTACTCCTCCTCGGCGGCGGTGAAGAACGCGCGCGGGGAGGCGATCTCGACCTGCGCCGAGCCCTCCAGGGAGGCGGTGCGGTGCGCCGCGGCCACCATCTCGCGGGTGGGGCCGCCGCCGCCGTCGCCGTGCCCGAACGGCATCAGCGACCGGGTGCCCCGGCCCTTCTCGCGGTACTGGCGGGCCGCGCGGTGCAGCTCCTCACCCGAGATCCGCGCGTTGTAGGTGTCGGCCGGCGGGAAGTGGGTGAACACCCGCGACCCGTCGATGCCCTCCCACCAGAAGGTGTGGTGGGGGAAGGTGTTGGTCTGGTTCCACGAGATCTTCTGGGTGAGGAACCACTTCGAGGACGAGGCCGCGACGATCTGCGGCAGCGCGGCGGAGTAGCCGAAGGAGTCGGGCAGCCAGACCTCCTCGGTCTCCACGCCGAAGCGGTCGAGGAAGAACTGCTTGCCGGCCACGAACTGGCGGGCCATCGCCTCACCGCCGGGCATGTTGGTGTCGGACTCGACCCACATGCCGCCGACCGGGACGAACTGCCCGCGCTGCACCAGGTCGCGGATCCGCTCGAACAGCTCGGGGTAGTCCCGCTCGATCCAGGCCAGCTGCTGCGCGGAGGAGCAGGCGAAGACGAAGTCGGGGTCGGCGTCGGCCAGGTCGGCGACGTTGCTGAAGGTGCGGGCGCACTTGCGCACCGTCTCGCGCAGCGGCCACAGCCAGGCGGAGTCGATGTGGGCGTGGCCGACGGCGGTCACCTGGTGGGCGCTCGGCACCGCGGGGGAGGCCAGCACCGGGGCCAGCGCGGCCCGGCCGGCGGCGGCCGTCCCGGCGACGTCGGAGGGGTCGACGGCGTCGACCATCTCCTGCAGCGCGTGCAGGATGGCGTGGCGGCGGGCGTCCTCGACCGAGAGCGTGTGCATCAGCCCGTTGAGGGTCCAGATGTCACGCTCGAGCTCCCACACGCCGACGTCGAGCAGCACGACGTCGAAGGCGCGCAGCGTGTACAGCGGGCCCGGACCGGCGGTCGCCTTGTCACCCATCGGGGTGGGCTTGAAGCCGCGGATGCCGAAGTCGGGGTTGGAGGCGGCCTCCAGGTAGAGGTCGACCCGGCCGTCGTCGGGCACCGGCAGCCAGTAGTTGTCGGGCGCGACGCCCTTGATGATGGTGCCGTCGGGGCGCCAGGCCAGACCCTCGGCGTTGAATCCGGGGCCACCGACGAAGCCGAGGTCGACCCAGACCTCCGCGCGGGTGCCCTCGGGCAGGGCGCCGCCGTCCGACCACTCGCCGGGGACGGCGCCGGTGGCGTGCATCCACACCGTGCCCCACGGCTTGCCCCACTGGTCGCCGACCGCGAGCGGGGTGAAGGTCTGGCCCACGGCCTCGGCGAAGGGCACGGGCTCGTCCTCCACCTCCCACGACTCCAGCGTCAGCGGGGTGCGCGCCCGCACCAGTGCGGGGGTCAGGTGGTCGTCGACGAAGCGCTTGACGCGCCCCTCGAGCAGGATCCGGTGGTCGTGCACGGAGAGCTCCTGGGATGTCCGGGACAGGGAACCCTGCGAGGCTAACCCAACTGAATGGAGTAAAGGAAGACCTTCACTCCATCAGCAGCCCGGACGCCCGCGGAGCCAGGAAGTGCTCCAGCACGAGGGCGGCCGCACCCTGGGCGGCGCCGTCGGCGGCGAGCCGGCTGCCGCGCACCTGCACCTGCTGGTGCGCCACCATCAGCCGCGGCAGCGTCGCGGCCAGCACGGGCAGCTGGTGCCGCTCCAGCGGCGGCCACGCCGGCCCGCCGACCACCACGGTGTCGAGGTCGAGGAAGTTGAGCAGGGTGGCCGCGCCGACGCTGAGGTCGGTGGCGGCGGTGCGCAGCAGCCGGACGGCCCGCCGGTCGCCGGTGTCGGCCAGCCGGCAGAGCTCGGCGAAGGCCGCCGGGACCTCGGACTCGCCGCGGGGGTCCAGCAGGCCGGCCGCGCGGGCCCGTCGCACCAGCGGTCCGGGCATCACGGTGGAGTGCAGCTTGCCGTGCTGGCGCGGGTCGCCGCTGGTGGGCCGGCGGGTGGTGAGGATCTCGCCGACCTCGCCGGCGTTGTTGGTCCGGCCCCGGTGCACGGCCCCGTTGACCACCGCGCCGGCCGCGATCCCCGAACCCAGGTAGAGGTAGAGGAAATCCCCGCGGGTGCCCTCGGGGCTCCAGTGCTCACCGGTGACGGCGGCCGTGACGTCCTTGTCGAGCAGCACCGGCCAGCCGGTGGCCCGGTGCAGGTCGGTGCGCAGCGCCACGTCCTGCCAGCCCGGCAGCTGTGGAGGGCGGTGCAGGCGTCCGCCGTCGGCGTCGATCGGCCCGGGGGCGGCGACGCCGAGCCCGAGCACCGAGCCCGGCTCCACGTCGGCCACCGCCTCGGTCGCCAGGGTGGCGATCTGGCGCACCACCGCCTCGGGGTCCGGGACGTCGGGGGTCGGGTCGGTCAGCCGCGCCCGGACCCGTCCGGAGAGGTCGAGGGAGAGCACGGTGAGCTGGGCCGGGTCGATGTGCACGCCGACCGCGTGCCAGCGCTCGGGACGGATCTGCAGCAGCGTCCGCGGTTTGCCCCGCCCGGCGGTGATCCGCCTGCCCTCGCCGACCACGGCGTCGTCGAGCAGGCGCCGGGTGATGTTGCTGATGGTCTGGCCGGTGAGCCCGGTCAGCTGGCCGAGCTCGACCCGGCTGATCCCCTCGGGGTGGCGACGGATGGCGTCCAGCACCGCCCGCTGGTTGAAGTCGCCCAGCCGCGGCAGGTTCGTCCCCCTGGTGGCCACCTCGCTCCTCCCGCAGGCTGCTCCCGTTCCCTCCGACGAGGTCGTGGCAGCACCCTAGTGTCACGTCCCGTCGCCAACTTCAGTCAAACAGAGTGAGGAAACCTCACCGACAGCCGACGATGGCTGGCGGGGCACCGCGGGTCTGTCGTCCGCTGACCCGGGGCGCTCAACTGGTGATCTCGTCCAACTCGTCGAGGTCGTCGGCGGTCGGCTGCCAGCGCATCGCGGCGGCGTTGGTGCGGACCTGCTCGGCGGAGGTGGCGCCGGAGATCACCGAGGCCACGCACGGCTGGGCGGCCAGGCCGGCGATGGCGACGTCGAGGACGCTGAGGTCGCGGGCCCGGGCGTAGGCCTCGACGGCCTCGATGCGGTCCCAGTCGGCGTCGGCGAGCCACTGGGCGCGCTCGGGCTCGGCGGCGGCGCGGGAGCCCTCGGGGGCGTCCTGGCCGCGGCGGTACTTGCCGGTGAGCAGGCCGTACTCGAGCGGGAAGTAGGGGAGGATGCCCAGGCCGTAGCGCTCGGCGGCCGGGGCGACCTCGGCCTCGATCGAGCGGTCGAGCAGGGAGTAGCGGTTCTGCACCGAGACGAACCGGCTCAGCCCGGAGCTGCGGGCGGTCCAGTCGGCGTCGGCGATCTGCCAGCCGGCGACGTTCGAGCAGCCGAGGTAGCCGACCTTGCCCTCGTGCACGAGGTCGGTCAGCACCTCCAGCGTCTCCTCCATCGGGGTGAGGTCGTCGGGGGCGTGCAGCTGGTAGAGGTCGATGTGGTCGGTCTGCAGCCGGCGCAGGCTCGCCTCGACGGCGCGGCGGACGTAGCGGCGCGATCCGCGGACGCCGAAGTCCTCGCCGTTGGCCCCGCGCATGTCCATGCCGAACTTGGTGGCCAGCACGAAGTCGTCGCGGCGGCCCTGGAGGGCGTGGCCGAGCAGCTCCTCGCTGCCGCCGGGCGGGTTGCCGTAGACGTCGGCGGTGTCGAGCAGGGTGACGCCGACGTCGGTGGCGGCGTCGAGGATGCCGCGGACGCCCTCGAGGTCGACCCGGCGGCTGAAGGCGTTGCAGCCGATCCCGACCGCGCTGACCATCAGACCGGAGTCGCCCAGGGGGCGGTAGACCATCTCGCTCATGGTCGCCGACGCTACCGGCGCGCCGCCTCCTCCTCCGACGGGGGTCAGCGCACGCCGGGGCCGGCGACGAAGGCCGTCCCGCCGCCGTGGGCGGAGACCGTCTCGCCCGCCGGCAGGAACGCCGCCTGCCCACGGTGGAGGGTGATCGCGGTGGCCCCGCTCTGCAGCTGCACCCGCCCGGAGGTGGCGAGCACGATGCGGCCGGTGGTGGAGGCCGGCACGGTGGTCGGGGTGTCGGAGCAGTCCACCCGCCACAGCGTGAACTCCGGGGCGGGGGTGTCGAAGCGGAACCGGCCCTCGCCCTCGTCGACCAGTGGCACCGGCTGGGGGGTGATCGAGGAGAAGTCGAGGACCGCCCCGAGCTCGGCGACGTCGACGTGCTTGGGCGTCAGCCCACCCCGTAGCACGTTGTCGGAGTTGGCCATCACCTCGACCCCGAGGCCGCTGAGGTAGGCGTGCAGGTTGCCCGCGCCGAGGAAGAGCGCCTCGCCCGGCTGCAGACGCACCCGGTTCATCAGCAGCGCCACCAGCACGCCGGGGTCGCCGGGGTAGAAGCGGGCGATCTCGACGGCGGTGCGGCACAGGTCGCCGACCGCACCCTCCTCCTCGGCGCGCCGCCCGGCCGCCTCGGTGACCAGGCCCGCGACCCCGCGCCAGCGCTCGTCGTCGAGCAGGTCCAGCAGCACGGCCCGCAACCCGTCCGGCGTGCCGAGCGCGTCGACCAGCGGGTCGAGCGCCTCCACCTCCAGCTCCCGCCACAGCGCGGCGGTCCGGGCCGGGTCGGCGAACCCGCACAGGGCGTCGAACTCGGTGAGCGCGACGATCATCTCCGGCTTGGGCCAGTCGTCCTTGTAGTTGCGGTCGGGGGCGTCGCGGGCGGGGCCCTCGGCCTCCTCGCGTGCCCAGCCCCGCTCGGCCTGCTCGCGGGTCGGGTGGGCCTGCAGTGACAGCGGCTCGGCCGCGGCGAGCAGCTTGAGCAGGTAGGGCAGCCGTCGCCCGAACCGCTCCACCGACGCCGCCCCGACCACCGCCGGGTCGCGCTCCACCCGCTCGTCGAGGCCCTCCGACTCCAGCCGGGCGGGCGCGCTGGGGTGTGCGCCCAGCCACAGCTCGGCGTGCGGACGTCCGTCCGGCTCGGTGCCGAGCAGCTCGGGGATCAGGGTGGGCGAGCCCCAGGCGTAGTGCTGCACCGGGCCGGTGAGTCGCTGCATGGGACCCATCCAAACCCACCACGCCCCGGTTGGCGAGCCAGGTCGGCGGTGAATGACACGACTGTCATTACGACCTAGGATGTGCCTCATGCCGCAGACCGAGAACGCCGAGCCCACCAGTGGCGCCGAGCTCAGTGAGCGGGACGCCCGGATCCTCGACTTCGAGCGTCAGTGGTGGAAGTACGCCGGGGCCAAGAACGACGGCATCCGCGAGCAGTTCTCGATGTCGGCCACCCGGTACTACCAGGTGCTGAACTCCATCATCGACAAGCCCGAGGCGCTGGCCCACGACCCGCTGCTGGTCAAGCGGTTGCAGCGGCTACGTGCGGAACGGATGCGGGCCCGGTCGGCCCGCCGCCTCGAGCAGCACCACACGCCCGACCACGCCTGAATGGGCGCCGGCGGCTACGTCCTGGGAGCCCCCGGCTCTGGCAAGACCGCCGTGGCCGCCACACTGCGTGCTCTGCTGCCCACCTGGGTGGTGCTCGACTGGGACGCGTTCATGGACCCTGCCGGCGCATTGGCCGGTGCCGCCATCCGTGAGACGCCCAGCACCTGGTCCGCCTACGGGGAGCTCGTTCGCGCCGCGTTCGACCAGCTCGCGCCGCACCCCGTGCTGCTGCTCGGCGTCGTGACCCCCGACGAGCTCGCCGGCTGGCCGTCCGGCCGCTGGGTGGTGCTCGACTGCACCGACGAGGAGCGCCTCCGCCGGCTGCGGACCCGCGGAGACAGCGAGGACTCGGTGATCCAGGCCGTCGCTGATGCGGCGGAGTACCGGGGTCTCGGCCTGCCCGTGGTCGACAGCACCACCCGGACACCAGCCGAGACCGCCCGGGCCCTGGTCGAGCTCCTGACCTCCTGACGCCGTTCACGACCGCTCCGCCTTCTCGACGCCGGACGGTCGGGGGCGGGCGGCGTCCCACAGCCGGCGGGCGTCGGGGCCGCGTCCGAGGGCGGTGGTGCCGGTGTTGGTGACGAGGTAGTGGTGTCCGGTGGGGGTGCGCCAG
>NZ_QOUI01000013.1:0-116729 GCF_003327535.1 Desertihabitans brevis
GATCTCCCGAGAGCGGGAGCCGCCCGGCCGCGACGGGTCCCCGTCCGGGCGCGCCGCGTCCCGGGGCCCCGCGTCCCGGTGGCCCGCAGGCCGGCGGTCCGCAGACCGGAGACGCCCCGCGTCCCGGCACCCAGCCCGGTGGGGCAGCCCGTCCCGCCGGTCAGCCCGGTCCGCAGGACGGGGCACCCCGCCCGGCCGGCCCGCAGGGCGGTGCGCCGCGTCCCGGTGGTCCCTCCGCCGGTGCCCCGCGCCCCGGTGCGGCGCCGCGTCCGGGCGCCCCGCGTCCCGGCGCCCCCGGTCCGCGTCCGCCGCGTGCCGGCTCCACCGGCGGCCTGCCCAGCGGGCAGCCGGCCGGACGTCGTGGGCCCGGTGCCCCGCGTCCGGGCAACAACCCGTTCGCCTCCTCGCAGGGGATGGGCACCCAGCGTCCCCGTCCGCCGCGTCCCGACGCCGGACGTCCCGCCGAGGGCGCGCGTCCGGGTGGGCCACGTCCGCCGGCCGCCCGTCGTCCCGGTGGGCCCGGCGCCCCGGGTGGCGCCGGCCCGCGTCCCGGTGTGCCGGGGATGCCGCGCCCCAACCCGGCGATGATGCCCAAGCAGTCCTCCGGACAGCTCGGCGCGCCGGCCCAGCGCGGTCGTGGCGGCCCCGGTGCCGGTCGCGGTCGCGGCGGCCCCGGTGGTGGCGGTCGTGGTCCCGGTGGTTTCGGCGGCCCGCCGATGGGCGGTGGCGGCCCCCGCGGTCGCGGCGGTCGCAGCGGTGGTGGCACCCAGGGCGCCTTCGGTCGCCCCGGTGGTCCGTCGCGCCGCGGTCGGAAGTCGAAGAAGCAGCGTCGTCAAGAGTTCGACCAGATGGAGGCGCCGAGCTTCGGCGGCGTGAGCGTCCGCAAGGGCGACGGCTCCACCATCCGGCTCGCCCGCGGTGCCTCGCTGACCGACCTCGCCGAGAAGATCGGTGCCGAGCCGGCGTCGCTGGTGCAGGCCCTGTTCCACCTCGGTGAGATGGTCACCGCCACCCAGTCGGTGAACGACGAGACCCTGCAGCTGCTGGGGTCGGAGCTCAACTACGACATCCAGGTCGTCTCCCCCGAGGACGAGGACCGGGAGCTGCTGGAGAGCTTCGACATCGAGTTCGGCGAGGACGAGGGCGACGAGTCCGACCTGGCGGCCCGTCCGCCGGTCGTCACCGTGATGGGTCACGTCGACCACGGCAAGACGAAGCTGCTGGACGCGCTCCGGCGCTCCAACGTGGTGGCCGGCGAGGCCGGTGGCATCACCCAGCACATCGGCGCCTACCAGATCGAGACCGAGGTCGACGACGTCGAGCGCAAGATCACCTTCATCGACACCCCGGGTCACGAGGCGTTCACCGCCATGCGTGCCCGCGGTGCCAAGGCGACCGACATCGCCGTGCTGGTGGTCGCCGCCGACGACGGTGTGATGCCGCAGACGATCGAGGCCCTCAACCACGCCACGGCGGCCGACGTGCCGGTCGTGGTCGCGGTGAACAAGGTCGACAAGGAGGGCGTGGACCCGTCCAAGGTCCGCGGCCAGCTCACCGAGTACGGCCTGGTCCCCGAGGAGTACGGCGGCGAGACGATGTTCGTCGACGTCTCCGCGGTCACCGGTCAGGGTCTGGAGGAGCTGCAGGAGGCGATCGTGCTGACCGCCGACGCCGCGCTCGACCTGCGGGCCAACCCCGACATGGACGCCCAGGGCGTGGCGGTCGAGGCGCACCTCGACAAGGGCCGCGGCCCGGTGGCCACGGTGCTGGTCCAGCGGGGCACCCTGCGGGTCGGCGACTCCATCGTCTGCGGTCCGGCCCACGGCCGGGTCCGGGCGCTGATCGACGACAACGGCAACACCCTCGACGAGGCGCTGCCGTCGACGCCGGTGCAGGTGCTCGGTCTGACCGCCGTCCCCGGCGCGGGCGACAGCTTCATCGTCGTCAACGACGACCGGATGGCCCGCCAGATCGCCGAGCGTCGCGAGGCCCGGCTCCGGATGGCCGCCCAGGCCGCCGGTGCCCGCCGCAAGACCCTCGACCAGCTGTTCGAGCAGATGGAGAAGGGCGAGACCAGCGAGCTGCTGCTCATCCTCAAGGGTGACGGCTCGGGCTCGGTGGAGGCTCTCGAGGACGCGCTGAGCAAGATCGACGTCGGCGAGGAGGTCTCGCTGCGGGTGATCGACCGCGGTGTCGGTGCCATCACCGAGACCAACGTCTCGCTGGCGGCCGCCTCCGGTGCGGTGATCATCGGCTTCAACGTCCGGGCGCAGGGCAAGGCCACCGAGATGGCGGACCGCGAGAACGTGGACATCCGCTACTACTCGGTGATCTACGACGCCATCGACGAGATCGAGGCCGCGCTGAAGGGGATGCTCAAGCCGATCTACGAGGAGGCCCAGCTGGGCACCGCGGAGATCCGCGAGATCTTCCGCTCCTCCCGTGCCGGCATCATCGCCGGGTGCATGGTCACCGGCGGCATCATGCGCCGGAACGCCTCGGCTCGTCTGCTCCGGGACGGGGTGGTCGTGCACGAGTCGTCCATCGCCTCGCTGCGGCGGGAGAAGGACGACGTCACCGAGGTCCGCGAGGGCTTCGAGTGCGGTCTGACCATCGCCAACTACTCCGACATCCGGATCGGCGACATCATCGAGACCTACGAGATGCGCGAGAAGCCCCGCGACTGACCGAGGTCCCCGAGCGGCGACGGCGCACCCCCACCCGGGGGTGCGCCGTCGGCGTCTCGGGCCCCGTCCGCAACGACTAGGCTGAACCGTCCGCCACCGCTGCGGACCGACCCGAGGAGGAACGATGCCCTCACCCCGAGTGCTCAAGCTCGCCGACCAGATCAAGGTCATCACCGCGCAGATGCTCGAGCGCAGGATCAAGGACCCGCGGCTCGGCTTCGTCACCGTCACCGACTGCCGGCTCACCGGTGACAGCCGCGACGCCACCGTCTTCTACACGGTCTACGGATCCGAGGCCGAGCGCGCCGGGACGGCCGCCGCACTCGCCTCGGCCACCGGGCTGATCCGCTCCCAGATCGGCAAGCAGCTGGGTCTGCGCCACACCCCGTCGCTGGTGTTCGTCGAGGACGCCGTGCCGGAGGCGGCCCGCCACTTCGAGGACGTCCTGGCCGAGGCGCGCTCCGGCGACGCCGCGGTGGCCGCCCGCGCCGCCGGCGCCAGCTACGCGGGGGAGGCCGACCCCTACAAGAAGCCACGGGTCGCCGAGGACGAGGACGAGGACGACGACGAGCCGGTCGACGACGGGCCGGTCGACGACGAGGACGACCGCACCCGGTGAGCCCGACGCCCGCCGGTGTGCTCGTCGTCGACAAGGCGCCCGGGCTGACCTCCCAGCAGGTGGTCGGACGGGTGCGCCGGCTGGCCGGCACCCGCAAGGTCGGCCACGCCGGGACCCTCGACCCGATGGCGACCGGCGTGCTCGTGGTCGGCATCGGTCGCGCGACCCGGCTGCTCGGCCACCTGATGCGGGGCCGCAAGGGCTACTCCGCCACCATCCGGTTCGGCCAGACCACGGTCACCGACGACGCCGAGGGCGACCCGACCGGCGCGGCCGGCGCCGGCGACCTCACCCTGGAGCGGGTGCGCTCGGCGCTGCCCGACTTCACCGGCGAGATCTCCCAGGTGCCCACGGCGGTGTCGGCGGTCAAGGTGGACGGCCGGCGCGCCTACGCGCTGGTCCGGGCGGGGGAGGACGTCGAGCTGCGGGCGCGTGACGTCACCGTGCACTCCTTCGTGGCCACCGCGGCCCGGGCGGCCACGGCCGCGACCGACGGCGCGGAGGTCGCGGTGCTGGACGTCGACATCGAGGTGGAGTGCAGCTCCGGCACCTACATCCGGGCGCTGGCCCGCGACCTCGGTGCGCGTTTCGGCACCGGTGGGCACCTCACCCGGCTGCGGCGCACCTTCGTGGGCCCGTTCGACCTGGCCCGCGCCACGGTCCTCGACCCGGCGCCCGAGCCGCTGCCGGTGCTCGGCCTGGACGCGGTCGCCCGAGAGTGCTTCCCCGCGGTCGACCTCGACGCCGCCGCCGCCACCGACGTGGGCTTCGGACGCCGGCTCGACCTCGAGCTGCCGGCCGAGCTGACCGCCCTGTTCGACCCCGACGGCCGGTTCCTGGCCCTCTACCGGCGGCGCGGCCGCGCCGCGGTCGCCGAGGCCGTCTTCGTCTGACCGCCGGGCGCCGCCAACCTGAGGGACGGCCGTCCCCTCCGTGGTCGGGAGGCACCGTCCCCGGTGGCTACAGTGAGACCCCGGACGCGTCGTGGACCGCAGCGGCGCCCGGGGACGGGAGACGGATGAGCAGGTCGGTCGTCGTGATCGGCAACTTCGACGGCGTGCACACCGGCCACCGGTGGTTGCTCGAGCAGGCCCGGCTCCGCGAACCCGGCGCCCGGCTGGTGGCCGTGACGTTCTGGCCGCACCCGGTCTCGGTGGTGCGGCCCGGCCGGGAGCCCAAGCTGCTGACCGACCCCTCGCAGCGGGAGCGGCTGCTCCGCGAGGCCGGCGCCGAGCAGGTCGTCGTGGTCTCCTTCACCACCGAGGTCTCGCGCTGGTCGCCCGCGGAGTTCGTCGACCGGGTGCTGCGTCCCCTCGACCCGGTGCGGGTGCTGGTGGGGGAGGGCTTCACCTTCGGCCACCGGGCCGCCGGCACCCCCGACACCCTCCGCGAGCTGCTCCGGGGTGTGGCCGAGGTGGACGCGGTAGCCCTGCACCGCGCCGACGAGGCGCCCGCCTCCTCCAGCCGGATCCGCGCCGCCCTGGCCGCCGGTGACCTCGCCACGGCCAACGCGCTGCTGGGACGTCCGTACTGCTTCAGCGGGACGGTGGTGGTCGGCGACCAGCGCGGCCGCCAGATGGGCTTCCCCACCGCCAACCTGCTCGTGCCCGAGTCGATGGCCGTGCCCGCCGACGGCATCTACGCCGGCTGGCTGACCGCCCGCAGCGGCCCCGACGCCGGACGCCACCCCGCCGCCATCTCGGTCGGCACCAACCCCACCTTCGACGGCGTCCAGCGCCGGGTGGAGGCCAACGTCATCGGCCGCACCGACCTGCAGCTGTACGGGGTCGAGGTCGACGTCGAGTTCACCGCCTGGGTGCGCGGGCAGGTCCGCTACACCGGGATGGACGACCTGGTGGTGCAGATCCGCGCCGACGTGGCGACCATCCGCGAGGTGCTCGGCATCTGAGCCCGGGACGGCCGGACGCCCGCACTCAGGGCATCCCGGCCAGCCGGGCCAGGGCCGCGGCCGCCGCCCCGGCCACCACCACCACGATGAACGGCGCCCGCAGCACCAGGGCGAGGGCCGCGGCCGCCAGCGCCACCAGGCGGGCGTCGGGGCGCAGCAGCTGGCCGTCCGCGACCGCGTTGAGGATGGTCAGCGAGGCCAGCAGCCCGACGGTCAGCGTCCCCGCCGCCTGCAGCAGCCAGGGCCGCTGCAACCGCTCGGCCGGCACCAGCCAGCCCAGCAGCTTGGTGGTGAACGCGATCACGCAGGCCAGCAGGATCCAGCCCCACAGCGTCATCGTCGACCTCCCCGGGCGTCCCGCGTGCGCAGCAGCAGGTGCAGCAGCACCGCGACGGCGGCCGCGGCCAGGATCGGGATCCCCGGCGGCAGCCACGGCACCGCGACCACGGTCACCACGGCGCAGACCACCGCCACCGCGACCGGGTCGCGCCCCTTCAGCCGGGGCCACAGCAGGCCGAGGAAGGCCGCCACCGCGGCCCCGTCCAGACCCCAGACCCGGGGGTCGCCGATCGCGCTGCCCAGCAGCGAGCCGACCACGGTGAAGAGGTTCCACAGCACGAAGATCCCCAGACCGGCGGCCCAGAACCCGCGGCGCTGCTCCTCCCGGTCGCCCTGGGCGGTGGCGATCGCGGTCGACTCGTCGATGGTCACCTGGGCCGAGGCCAGCCGACGCGCCCAGCCGCGCGGGGCCAGCAGGGCGTTGAGCTGCACCGCGTAGAGCGCGTTGCGCACCCCCAGCAGGGACGCCGCCGCGGTGGCCGCCGCGCCGCCACCGCCGCCGGCGAGCACCCCGATGAAGGCGAACTGCGAGCCGCCGGTGAACATCAGGAAGCTGAGCGCCTGGGTCTGCAGCACCGACAGCCCGGCCGCGGTGGCCAGCGCCCCGAACGAGACGCCGTAGATGCCGGTGGCCGCCGCGAGCGTGAGACCCGCGCGGACGGCCGGGGAGGTGCGGAGTACGGGGGAGAGCGGCACCGCAGCAGGGTAGTGCGGACGACCGACGGTGGGCGCTGCCGCCTCAGAGCCCGTCGGTGTCGTGCCAGTGCTGCTGCCAGCGCCAGTCGATCGGGTCACCGGCGCGCTGGTAGCGGATGTCGGTGGACAGCCGCAGCCGGCGTCCGGGGTCCACGTTGTCCAGCGAGGCGTGGACGATGTAGGGCGAGTGCACGAGGACGTCCCCGCGCGCAGCCCGGCCACCAGCCAGCGGGTGTCGTGCTGCTCGGCCAGCGACGGCAGGTCGGGGGTCATCGACGCCGCGGGACGGGCCCGCCCCTCGGCCTCCTCCCGGGCGTAGACGTGGTGCGACCCCTCCAGGTAGGTCAGCGGTCCCACCTCGAGCGGGGTGTCGCCCAGCGGCACCCACAGCGACAGCAGCCGGTCGGTGCCCTCGCGCAGGTAGACCAGGTCGTAGTGGGCCTGGGTGGCGGTGCCGATCCCGCGCTCGCCCGGGCGGAGGTGGCGGACGATCTTGCGCCGGTGCAGGAACGTCTCGGCGTCGTACAGCCAGCCGAACCAGTCCCGGATCGCCGGCTGGCGGCAGAACTCGGCGTAGGCGGGCCCGGGCACCACCTCGGTGAACAGCGCGTGCCGCATCGCGGCCAGGTCGACCGTCCCGCCGCCGTCGACGCCCTCCACGGGAGCCCGGGCGGGGTCGAGCAGGCCGACCCCGGCCAGGGCGGTGAAGTAGTGCGCCCGGAAGGCCAGCACGTCGTCGGGGTCGAGGAAGCCGGGCAGGAACAGGTAGCCGTGCTCGCGCAGCCGGGCCCACAGCGCGTCGCGGTCGCCGCGCTCGGCGTCCGGCACCGCGACGAGGTCGCCGAGGCGGTGCGGCCGGTCGTCCAGCACGTGGCCGTTGGAGGTCAGCACCCGTCCAGCCTGCCCCGACGCCCCCCGCAGCGGAAGCCCCGCCCGGCCTTACGGGGGTCGTTGACACGTCTCAACGCCGGTGCGACGCTGTCGACCACGACCGGGCCCCGACCTGGTAGGGCCCTGCTCACGACGAAGTGAGAGGTACTGATGCACCCCCTCAGTCGACGACGCCTGCTCGGGCTCGGAGCAGCCGCCGGCGCCGCGGCCGCCACCGCCGGCCTCAGCGCCTGCACCGGCAGGACGTCGCTGTCCACCGACCCCGACGAGCTCGTGCTGTGGCTGTGGAACCGCTCGGCCAGCCCGCAGCTGCTCGCCGAGGCGGCCGAGAACATCCCCGGCACGACCAAGCGGCTGCGCGCCGACTACATCGGCACCACCTTCGACACCAAGCTGCGCACCAGCCTGGCCGCGCAGTCCTACATCCCCGACCTGACCTACATCAACTCCAACAACGCGCTGTACTTCCCCAGCGAGGACCAGTTCCTCGACCTGGGCGAGCTGGGCGCCTCCGCCCACGAGCAGGACTTCTACCCCTGGAAGTGGAGCCTGTGCCGCACCCCGACCGGCGTGCTGCGCTTCTACCCGCTCGACATCGGACCGACGGGGTTCTTCTACCGGCGCGACATCTTCGCCGACGCCGGGCTGCCGTCCGAACCCGAGGAGGTCTCCGCGGCGATCCGCACCTGGGACGAGTGGCTGGAGCTGGGCGCGAAGCTGCGCCGCGACGCCGACGTCGCCCTGGTGCAGACCACGACGGTGCTCTTCAACATGTTCATCAACGCCTCCGCCGAGCGGTACTTCGACGCCCAGGACCGGCCGCTGTTCGACCGTCCCGGCAGCGCCGTCCGGCAGGCCTGGGACCTCGCGGTGCGCGGGCTGGAGACCGGGGTGGTGGCCAACGCGGCCAGCACCACCGACCAGAACGCGGCCTGGGTCAGCGGCTCGACCGCCGGCCACATCGAGGGCGCCTGGTGGACGCAGGTGGTCAAGGAGACCGCTCCCGACACGGCGGGGCAGTGGCGGATCGCGGTCCAGCCCGGGCCCCCGGGCAACTCCGGCGGATCCTTCGTCGCCCTCTCGCGCACCTGCAAGGACCCCGAGGCCGCGTTCGCCCTCATCGAGTGGATGCAGTCGCCGGAGAACCAGGTGCGCAGCTACAACGACGTCCAGCTGTTCCCCTCCACCCCGGCCTCCTTCGAGACCGGCGAGATGGACCCGCAGAGCGACTTCTTCGGCGGGCAGGACCCGCTGGAGTTCTTCTCCACCGCCGCCGAGACGGTGCCCACCACCTTCATCAGCACCCACGAGTCCAAGGTCGGCGCCTTCCGCACCGAGCTCGCCCTGGTCGCCAACGGCGCCAAGGAGTCCGAGGCCGGCTGGGAGGCCGCGGTCGCCGAGGTCAACCGGGTGCTCGAGAAGCGAGGAGTGATCTGATGGCGAGCACCAGCTCGGCCGCGACCCTGCCCACCCGCGTCGGCGCCGAGGACGCCCCCCGCCGGCGCGGCGCGCTCGTCCGGTACTGGCCGCAGTACGTGGCGATCGCCCCGTTCTACGTGCTCTTCCTCGTCTTCGGCCTCTTCCCGGTGGCCTACTCCTTCTACCTCTCCTTCACCGAGTGGGACGGCGCGAGCGACATCACCTTCGTCGGCCTGGCCCAGTACCAGTACCTGCTCGGCGACGCCCGGTTCTGGAACGCGGTCGGCAACACGCTGATCATCTGGGTCGGCTCGACCGTCCCGATGCTCTTCTTCGCCCTGCTCATCGCGTTCCTGCTGCACCAGAACATCCGCTTCAAGGGCGCCTACCGGATCGCCTTCTTCCTGCCCAACGTCACCTCGATGGTGGCCATGGCCATCGTCTTCGGCTCGGTGTTCTCCGACAGCTTCGGCCTGGCGAACGGTCTGCTGCGCGGCATCGGGCTGCCGGAGGTCGGCTGGCTCACCGAGGGCTGGAGCATCAAGCTGACCCTGATCATCATGGTGATCTGGCGCTGGACCGGCTACAACGCGATCATCTACCTCGCCGGGCTGCAGGCCATCCCGACCGAGCTCTACGACGCCGCCAAGGTGGATGGGGCCAGCACCTGGCGCCAGTTCGTCTCGATCACCGTGCCGATGCTGCGCCCCGTCATCCTCTTCACCGTCATCACCTCGACCATCGGCGGGCTCAGCCTGTTCACCGAGCCGCAGGTCCTGCTGGCCAACGCCGGCGGCAACGAGAACTCCGGCGGTCCGGGTGAGGCCGGCATGACGATCGTGCTGTACCAGTACAACCAGGCCTTCACCCAGTTCGACTTCGGCTACGCCTCCGCCATCGCCTGGGCGCTGTTCGTGCTGGCCTCGGTCTTCGCCATCATCAACTGGCGGCTGGTCCGCGACCGCGAGGGCCTGGTCGAGCGACGGCGCCGCCGCGGAGGGGAGGCCCGATGAGCACCACCGACCTCGGCACCGCCCGGCTGGGCGACCCGACCCAGCAGCGCGCCGACCGCGCGATCGTGCGCCGCAGCCGGGCCGGACGGGTGGTGATCCACGTCTGCCTGGTGCTGGCTGCGCTGGTCTCGATCTTCCCGTTCTACTGGCTGGTCGCGATGGCCACCCAGTCCACGGCCGAGATCTTCGGCTACCCGCCCAAGCTGACCTTCGGCGGGCAGCTGCTGGCCAACGTCCGCGACGTGGTGACGAGCATCGACCTGCTCGACGCCCTGCTCAACACGGTCTTCGTGGCCGGCGCCTCGGCCGTCCTGGTGATGCTGTTCGACTCCCTCGCCGCCTTCGCCTTCGCCAAGTACCGCTTCCCCGGGCGCGACCAGCTCTTCGTCGTGCTGCTGGTGACGTTCCTGCTGCCGGGGAGCCTGTCGCTGGTGCCGAGCTTCATCCTCGTCTCCCGGCTGGGCTGGGTGGGCGGCTTCGAGTCCCTCATCATCCCGGGCATGGCCAACGCCTTCGGCATCTTCCTGCTGCGCCAGATCGCCAGCTCCTCCATCGACGACTCCCTCATCGAGTCGGCGCGGATCGACGGTGCCGGGTTCTTCAAGACGTGGTGGTTCGTCGGGGTGCCGATGATGCGCGGCGGGCTGGCCTTCCTCGGCATCTTCACCTTCATCGCCCAGTGGAACGACTACGTCTGGCCGTTGATCGTGCTGGTCGACCCCGAGCGGCAGACCCTGCAGACCGCGCTGCAGTCGCTCAACACCATCTACAACACCGAGTACGGCATGGTGATGGCCGGGGCGCTGATCAGCGTCGTCCCGCTCATCGTCGTCTTCGCCCTCGGCGCCCGCCACCTCATCGCCAACATCGGGGCGGGGGCGTTGAAGGGCTGACCACGGCGGGCGCGGTGGCGTAGCGTCGGCCTCATGCGGGTGCTGATCGTGACCTACGGCACCGAGGGCGACGTCCGGCCCTACGTCGCGCTGGCGCGGGGGCTGCAACGGGCCGGCCACGAGGTGGCGGTCTGCACCGCCGACTCCTTCGCCGGCCTGGTCGAGGGCGCCGGTGTCCCGCTGCTGGGGTTCGGCGACGAGCTGTACCGGGCCACCCGGGAGGTGATGGCGAACGCGTCGGGGGTGCTGGGCACGCTCGCGCAGGCCCGGGTGTTCCCCCGGCTGATGCGCCAGGGCTTCGACCGGCAGTGGGCGGCGGCGCAGGAGTTCCGCCCCGACGTCGTCGTCTACCACCCCAAACCGCTCGCCCCGCCCTCCATCGCCGAGAAGCTGGACGTGCCGGCGGTGGCGGCGCTGCCGTTGCCGATGTACACCCCGACCACCGCCTTCGGCTCGGCGTTCCTCCCCGCCGCGCCGCGACCGCTCTGGCCGGCGGCCTACTGGCTCGGCCGGGTCTCCGCCGGTGCCTACGTCTCGGTCGTCAACGACTTCCGCCGCGGTCTCGGCCTGCGACCGCTGCCGCCCTGGCACGACGAGCTGGTCCAGCCCGACGGCAGCCCCCGGCACGTCCTCTACCCGTTCTCCCCCCAGCTGGTGCCGCGTCCGGCGGACTACCCCCCGACCGCGCACGTCACCGGCTACTGGTTCCTCGACACGGCGACCGGCTACGTCCCCGACGAGCGGCTGGCCGCCTTCCTGGCCGACGGCCGCCCCGACCTCTACCTGGGCTTCGGCTCGATGGCCTTCGGCCGGGTCCGCGAGCAGCGCACCGCGGTGGTCCGCGAGGCGCTGGCGCGGACCGGGCTCCGGGCCGTGGTGGCCAGCGGCTGGGGAGGGCTGGACCCGGACGGCTGGCCCGCGCACGTGCTGGCGGTGGGCAGCGTCCCGCACGACTGGCTCTTCGAGCGCGTGCGCGCGGTCGTCCACCACGGTGGCGCCGGCACCACCGGCGCCGGGCTGCGCGCCGGACGTCCTGCCCTGGTCTGCCCGGTGCTGGCCGACCAGCCGTTCTGGGGTGAGCGGCTGCACCGGCGCGGGCTCGGGCCCGAGCCGCTGCCGGCCGGCCGGCTGACGCCGTCGCGCCTGGCCTCCCGGCTGGGCGAGCTGGTCGGACGACCCGACTTCGCGGCCCGGGCCGCGACCGTCGGCGCCGCGGTCCGGTCCGAGGACGGCGTGGCGGAGGCGGTGCGGGTGCTCGAGCAGGTGGTGCGCTGAGCGCGGACGTCGGGGCCGGGGAGCAGGATTCGCCCTGGCCGACACGCCGCTGGTAGCATCTCCGAGGTTGCCGTTCGATCGGCCGCGGATGCCCAAGAGCTCCCGCCCACACCGAGTGGATCCTCCTGCAGCGCAGGGGAGGGAGCGCCGCGCAACAAGTCACGAGAGGAGCTCTGGCCCCAGCATGGATGCCGAGACCAAGAAGAAGATCATCGAGGAGTACGCCACCCAGCCGGGCGACACGGGCTCCCCGGACGTGCAGATCGCGGTGCTCACCCACCGCATCTCCCACCTGACCGAGCACCTGAAGCAGCACAAGGGTGACCACCACAGCCGCCGCGGGCTGATGCTGATGGTCGGTCAGCGTCGCCGGCTGCTCAACTACGTCGCCCGCAACGACATCGAGCACTACCGCTCGCTGATCGCCCGCCTGGGTCTGCGCCGCTGACCCGGCACGGCTCCCCACCTGCGTGGGGAGCCGTTCGGCGTTCTGGGCCCGGTCGACCAGACTGGGCCCGACAACTGGATACCAACCGTTCCCACCGGCACCGCGACCGCCCAGCGCGCCCGGTCCTCGGTAGTGGCCCTCGGAGCGCACCGCACGGCGGTGCCCCGTTCCGCGGGCCTCGATCGAAGACCGGCTCTGGGGTCCTCCCGCTGCGAGAGGCGCGTGTGGTGCTGGTGCCACCCGAAAGGACACCCCATGGAGGGACCTGACCTGCAGTACACCGAGGCCGTCCTCGACAACGGCAGCTTCGGCAAGCGCACCGTGCGCTTCGAGTCGGGCCTGCTGGCCCGCCAGGCCGCGGGCTCCGCCGCGGTCTACCTCGACGAGGACACCATGCTCCTCTCGGCCACCAGCGCCCAGAAGAACCCGCGCGAGGCCATCGACTTCTTCCCGCTCACCGTCGACGTCGAGGAGCGGATGTACGCCGTCGGGCGCATCCCCGGCTCGTTCTTCCGCCGCGAGGGACGCCCCAGCGAGGGCGCCATCCTCACCTGCCGGCTGATCGACCGCCCGCTGCGGCCCTGCTTCGTCAAGGGCCTGCGCAACGAGGTCCAGGTCGTCGTCACCGTGATGGCGCTCAACCCCGAGGTGCTCTACGACGTGGTGGCGATCAACGCCGCCTCGATGTCGACCCAGCTGGCCGGTCTGCCGTTCTCCGGCCCGGTCGGCGGCGTCCGCGTCGCCCTGATCGGTGACCAGTGGGTGGCCTTCCCGACCGTCTCCCAGCTCGAGGACGCCACCTTCGACATGGTGGTGGCCGGCCGCGTCACCGCCGACGGCGACGTCGCGATCATGATGGTCGAGGCCGAGTCCACCGAGAAGACCTGGGACCTGGTCCGCAGCGGGCGCACCGCCCCGACCGAGGAGGTCGTCGGCGGTGGTCTGGAGGCCGCCAAGCCGTTCATCAAGCAGCTCTGCGACGCCCAGGCGGAGCTGGCCGCCAAGCTGCCCCCGAAGGCGACCGGGGAGTTCCCGCTGTTCCTCGACTACGAGGACGACGTCTTCGGTGCGGTCTCCGACGCCGCCGCGGACGAGCTCGGCTCGGTCCTGGCCATCGCCGGCAAGCAGGAGCGCGAGGAGGCCACCGAAGTCCTCAAGGACAAGGTGGTGGCCCAGCTGGCGCCGTCCTACCCGGGCCGGGAGAAGGAGATCACCGGGGCCTACCGGGCGCTGACCAAGAAGCTGGTCCGCCGCCGGGTGCTCACCGAGAAGGTCCGCATCGACGGCCGCGGGCTGGCCGAGATCCGCACCCTGAGCGCCGAGGTCGACGTGATCCCGCGCGTGCACGGATCGGCGCTGTTCCAGCGCGGGGAGACCCAGATCCTGGGCGTCTCCACCCTGAACATGCTCGACATGGAGCAGAAGCTCGACACCCTGGCGCCGGAGAAGTCCAAGCGCTACATGCACAACTACAACTTCCCGCCCTACTCCACCGGTGAGACCGGCCGGGTGGGTTCGCCGAAGCGTCGCGAGATCGGCCACGGCGCGCTGGCCGAGCGGGCCCTGGTGCCCGTGCTGCCGCCGCGCGAGGAGTTCCCCTACGCCATCCGCCAGGTGTCGGAGGCGCTGGGCTCCAACGGCTCCACCTCGATGGGCTCGGTCTGCGCGTCCACGCTGTCGCTGCTCAACGCCGGTGTGCCGCTGCGGGCCCCGGTGGCCGGCATCGCGATGGGTCTGATGAGCGAGGAGATCGACGGGAAGACCCACTACGTGGCGCTGACCGACATCCTCGGCGCCGAGGACGCCTTCGGCGACATGGACTTCAAGGTCGCCGGCACCCGGGAGTTCATCACCGCCCTGCAGCTGGACACCAAACTGGTCGGCATCCCCGCCTCGGTGCTGTCCAGCGCGCTCCTGCAGGCCCGCGACGCCCGTCACACCATCCTCGACGTGATGTCGGAGGCCATCGACGGGCCGGACGAGATGAGCGACTACGCGCCGCGGATCATCACCGTCACCATCCCGGTCGACAAGATCGGCGAGGTGATCGGTCCCAAGGGCAAGGTCATCAACCAGATCCAGGACGACACCGGCGCCAACATCTCGATCGAGGACGACGGCACCATCTACATCGGTGCCGACAACGGCGAGGCCGCCGAGGCCGCCCGCGGGATGGTCAACGCGATCGCCAACCCGACCATGCCGGAGGTCGGCGAGCGCTACCTCGGCACCGTGGTGAAGACCGTCGACTTCGGCGCCTTCATCTCGCTGCTGCCGGGCAAGGACGGCCTGCTGCACATCAGCAAGCTGCGCGAGCTCAACGGCGGCCAGCGGGTCAACAACGTCGAGGACGTCGTCAGCGTCGGGCAGAAGATCCAGGTCGAGATCGCCGAGATCGGCGACCGGGGCAAGCTGTCGCTGGTCCCGGTGGTCGAGGACGCCGGCGAGCCGGCCGAGGTCGAGGCCCCGGCCGAGGCCTGACCCCTCGGTGGCACGACAGCAGCACGCGGAGGCCGCGGGCGCGCACCTGGGCGGGACGATCCGTCGCACGGTGCTCGCCAGCGGCCTCCGCGTCGTCTCCGAGGACGTCCCCGGCAGCAGCACCTTCTCGGTGGGCTTCTTCGTCGGGGTGGGCTCCCGCCACGAGTCCGAGCACCTGCACGGCGCCTCGCACTTCCTCGAGCACGTGCTGTTCAAGGGCACCCGGCGGCGCGGGCCGGAGGAGATCTCGGCCGCGATCGAGCAGGTCGGCGGCGACCTCAACGCCTACACCGCCAAGGAGCACACCTGCTTCTACGCCCGGGTGCTGGCCGAGGACGCGCCGGTCGCCTGCGAGGTCATCACCGACATGCTGACGGCTTCCCTGGTGCGCGCCGACGACCTGGAGTCCGAGCGCGAGGTGATCCTGGAGGAGATCGCCATGCACGCCGACGAGCCGGGGGAGGTGGCCGCCGACCTGGTCGCGGAGCGGCTCTTCGCCGGCCACCCGCTGGCGCGCAGCGTGATCGGCAGCCGCGCCTCGATCGGGGCGATCACCCGGGAGCAGGTGGTGGGGTTCTGGAAGCGTCACTACCGCCCGAGCTCGCTGGTGGTGGCCGCCGCCGGCCGGGTCGACCACGACGCCCTGGTCGGGCAGCTGTCGGTGTTCGACCAGCTGCCGCCGCAGCCTGCGGCCCGGGTGCAGCAGGCGCCGTCGCGCCGCCACGAGTCCGGGGTCGGGGTGGTGCGCCGACCGACCGAGCAGTGCACCGTCTCGATGGCCTTCCCCGGGTTCAGCACCTTCGACGACCGTCGCTACCCGCTCGGCCTGCTCGCCGCGGTGCTCGGCGGCGGCATGTCCTCCCGGCTGTTCGTCGAGGTGCGCGAGCGTCGCGGGCTGGCCTACACCATCGACGCCGCCGAGACCGCCTGGTCCGACGCCGGGCTGTTCAGCGTGGACTGGCAGTGCGCGCGGGAGCGGGTGGAGCAGATCGCCGGGCTGGTCCGCGACGAGCTGGCCGCGGTGGCCCGGAACGGCATCAGCCCCGACGAGCTGGCCCGGGCGAAGAGCCAGCTCCGCGGGCAGACCGTGCTCGGCTACGAGGGCCCGGGGGCGCGGATGAGCCGGCTGGGCACCGCCGAGCTGGTCGGTGACACCCGCACCATCGCCGAGCTGCTCGACCGCTACGACGCCGTCACCGGCGAGCAGGTCACCGCCCTGGCTCGCGAGCTCTTCGGCTCCGCGCCCTACCTGGCGGTGGTCGGCCCGGCCCCGGACCGCCGCCGTCTGCAGGCTCTGCTCCGCGGGTGGGGTTCCGCCGCCGCTCCCGCCGCCTGACCGCCCGCCCCCGACGCGCTGAGCTCGTCGAAGCGCCGTCCTGAGCTCGTCGAAGGAGAGGGGCGATCTCGGGTGACCGTCGCCCGCCCAACCGCGTGGTCGGGGACGCCGTCCGCACCGGACGCCCGTAGCATCGCCCGCGTGCCCGACGAAGGAGGAACGATGACCCCGCTGCCCGTCGCCGTGCTCGGCGCCCGCGGCCGGATGGGAGCCGAGACCGTCCGGGCGGTGCAGGCCGCCGAGGACCTGGAGCTGGTGGCCGCGGTCGGCCGCGGCGACGACCTCGAGGCGGCCGCGGGGGCCCGCGTGGTGGTCGACTTCACCCGGCCCGACGTGGTGATGGACTCCCTGCGCTGGTGCCTCGACCGCGGCATCTCCGCCGTCGTCGGCACCACCGGGTTCACCGACGAGCGGCTCGCCGAGCTGCGCGACCGCTTGGGGCCCGACCCCTCGGTCGGGGTCGTCATCGCGCCCAACTTCTCGGTCGGTGCGGTGCTGATGATGCACTTCGCCGAGCAGGCCGCCCGCTTCTACGAGTCGGTCGAGGTGGTCGAGCTGCACCACCCCGACAAGGTCGACGCGCCCTCGGGCACCGCGGTGCGCACCGCGGAGCGGATCGCCGCCGCCCGCCGCGACGCCGGTCTGCCGCCGTCCCCGGACGCCACCACCACCGAGCGCCCGGGCGCCCGCGGCGCCGACGTCGACGGGGTGCGGGTGCACGGGGTGCGGCTGCGGGGGTTGGTCGCACACCAGGAGGTGCTGCTGGGCGAGGAGGGCGAGACCCTGACCATCCGTCACGACTCCTTCCACCGCTCCTCCTTCATGCCCGGCGTGCTGGCCGCGGTCCGCCAGGTCGGCGACCACCCGGGGCTGACGCTCGGCATCGAGCCGTTCCTCGGGCTCGACCGTTGACCGCCCGCCGTCGCCGCTGGGTCGGCCCGGTGGTCGGCCTCGTCGCCCTCGGGCTGCTGGCCGTCGGGCTGGTGGTCGGCGACCGGGCCGTCGAGGACGCCTTCGAGCAGCGCACCGCCACCGAGACCCAGAGCTCGCTCGCTCTGGACGTCCCGCCCGCGGTGGATGCCCAGGAGGACCGGCCGTTCGCCGCCGCCCTGCTGAACGGGGACGTCGAGCGGGTGGTGCTCCGCACCGGCGCCACCGGGGTGGGCGCGGGCCCGCAGCGGATCCAGCTGGAGCGTCTCGACCTGGTGCTCGAGCACCTGCGCAGCCCCGACCGATTCCTCACGACCAGTGCGGACCGCATCAGCGGCATTGCCCTGGTGGGCTACCCCGAGATCGGCCGGCTCGCCGGTCGCGACGTCCGCGCCGGTGAGCAGACCCCGGCCGGCACCCGGTGGGAGGTGCGCACCACCACCACCGTGCTCGGCGTGGACATCCCGGTCGTGGTGACCGGCCTGCCCACCCTGGACGGCGCCTACGGACGCCAGCTGGTGCTCACCGACGTCTCGCTGCGGGTGGCCGACTACGACATCCCGCAGCGGGTCGCCGACGACGTCGTCGCGGGTGTGGTGCAACCGGTGCCGCTGGAGCTCCCGCTGGGCCTGCGCGGGGACACCCTGGCCTCCACCCCGGACGGCCTGGAGCTCGGCTTCAGCGGTACCGACGTCGTGCTGGGGTGAGCCGACCCGGCTAGAGCGCGACGGTGCCGCTGATCAGCACCTCGGCGCGTCCGCCCACCCGGACGTCGGCACCGTCGCGTTCGACGTGCACCCGGCCGGCCCGGCCCAGCACGGTGCCCTGGGCGGCGACGTAGCGCCCGGGCAGCACCCCCGTGCCGGTCAGCCACTGCCCGAGCCCGGCGTTGAGCGAGCCGGTGACCGGGTCCTCGACCAGCACCCCCTCGTGCACGAGGAACGCCCGCACCTCCAGCCGGCAGCCCTGGCCGGTGTCCCGCAGCCCGGCCACCCCGACCTCCAGACCTTTCCAGCAGCGCCGGCTGCGGCCGGACCCGCAGCACCGTCTCCGCGTCGGGCAGCAGCACCCCGATCCACTGCGGCCCGTTGACCAGCCAGACCGCCTCCACGACGTCGGCCGCCGACAGCCCGAGACCGGCCACCAGCCGTTCGCGCAACGCCTGCTCGACCGGCTCGTGCCGCAGCAGCGGAGGAGCGGTGAAGGCCAGCCGGTCCCCGTCGCGGCGCACCTCCACCAGCCCGGCGCCGCACTCCTGCACCACCGCGTCGCCGCGCGGACGCCCGCCGGCGTCCAGCCAGGCCGCGGCCGAGCCGAGCGTGGGATGGCCGGCGAAGGGCAGCTCGGTGGTCGCGGTGAAGATCCGCACCCGGTAGTCGGCGCGGGGGTCGGTGGGCGGCAGCAGGACGGTCGTCTCGGACAGGTTGGTCCAGTGCGCGAAGGCCTGCAGGGTCGCGTCGTCGAGGCCCTCGGCGTCCAGCACCACGGCCAGCGGGTTGCCGCGGCCGGTGTCGGAGCCGAAGACGTCGAGCTGGCGGAATCGTCGCCTCACCGGTCCTCCGGGGTGATGTCGGTGTGCAGCCGCACCTGGCGGAGCCGGACGGCGCCGTCCTCGCTGCCCAGCTCCCGGTGCGCGCCGTCGGGGGCCCACCCGGCGGAGCTGAGGAAGGTGCGCAGCCGGTCGTCGGTGCTGGCCACCCAGCAGGTGGCACGGGTGAACCCGTCGGCCCGCAGCGTGTCCACGCAGGCGTTGAGCAGCCGGGAGCCGTGCCCGCGGCCGGTGGCGCGCGGGTCGACCACGAACTCACCGACCATCCCGTCCACCCCGGGCTCGGCGTCGGCGTCGGGACTGGGGGAGGTGGTGGCGAAGCCGACCAGCTCGCCGTCGCCCAGGGCCACCAGCACCCGGCACTCCGCCAGCGGCGGCCGGTCGATCGCGGCGTACCACTGCTCGGTCATCTCGGCCAGGTCGATCCCGCCCAGGGCGACCGACCCGACCTCGCTGTGCTGCCAGACCCGGCGTTGGAGCGCCGCCAGCGCGGGTGCCTCCCGGGGCAACGCCGTCCGCACGGAGTCCGCGATCGGGGTGTCGGCCACGGTGCCCGATGGTAGACCCCGTGCCCCGTCGGTGGAGCCGGCACCGCAGGTCGGGGCCGGTTTGACGGCGCGCGCGGACGGATACCTCCGCGGCAGCCGGCCGTCCCGCTCCGGCCCCCGCGACCACGAGGAGTGCCATGGCCTTCGCAGGAGTCGACGCGCTGTTCCGCCCGGTCGGTCGGTCCGGCACCCGGTGGCCGCCCACCGTGGCGCTGCCCGGCACCTACCGGGTCCAGCACGACTCGCTGCTGCTGGCCGAGCACGTCCGCCGGCACGCCGCGGGACGCAGCGTCCTCGACGTCTGCACCGGGACCGGCTTCCTCGCCCTCACCGCGCGGCAGGCCGGCGCCACCGACGTCGTGGCCGTCGACCTGGCCCACCGCTCGGTGCTCAGCGCCCGGCTCAACTCCGTGCTGTCGCGCTCGGCGCTGACCGTGCGCCGCGGTGACCTCTTCGCCCCGGTCATCGACCGGCGTTTCGACCTGGTGGTCTGCAACCCGCCCTACGTGCCCTCGCCCACCGACGTCCTGCCCCGGCACCGCGCCGCCCGCTGCTGGGACGGGGGGACGTCTGGGCGGCTGGTCCTCGACCGGGTGTGCGCCGGCGCGGCCCAGGTGCTCGCCGGAGACGGCCGGCTGCTGCTGGTGCACTCCACGGTGACCGGGGTGGAGGCCACCCTGGAGCGGCTCGACCGGCACGGGATGCACGGCGAGGTCGTGGCGCGACGCACGGTGCCGTTCGGGCCGGTGATGACCCAGCGCGGCGCCTGGTTGCACGAGCGTGGTCTGCTGGACCCGCAGGAGCAGGAGGAGACCCTGGTGGTGGTCGAGGGCCGGCGTCGCCGGCGGGAGGAGGACCGGTGAGGGGAGAACCGGCGGAGGTGGCGACGACGGCGGAGGACCCGCCGGCGCACCGCGTGCTCGTCGCGGAGGACGGGCCCGTGCTGGTGGAGGGGCCGGTGGAGCTCGAGCTGCCCGACGGCAGCGTGGTGCGCTCCGAGCGCCGCGTGGTCGCGGTGTGCACCTGCCGGCGCAGCGCGATCTACCCTCTCTGCGACACCAGCCACCGCCGTCGACGGAGGAGGACGACATGACCGCGACCATCCCCGCACCGGTCGAGCAGCTCGACCGTCCCGCCGTGCCGCCCGCACGGGGCGAGCTGTCGACCGCCGTGGTCGACCTGCTGCACGGGCGCCGCGACGACGTGCCCGACCCGACCGCCGCCGATCCCTTCGGCGACGACCTGCAGCTGGCGCTCGCGCTGACCGGTGAGCTGCACTACCGCGGCCTGCAGGGCGTGGACGACGAGCTGGAGTGGGCGCCGGCGGTGGCCTCGGCGCGTCACGCCATGCAGGACCACTTCCTGGCTGCGCTGCGCAAGCAGCTGCCCGGCGGCGACGACGTCGAGGAGGTGGTGGCCGAGCTCGTGGTCGAACCGGTCGACGGCACCGGCGTCAGCCACCACCTGGCCGCCGAGGGCACCGTCGAGCAGTTCACCGAGTACGTGGCCCACCGGGCGCACTACCACCGCAAGGAGGCCGACCCGCAGGCCTGGGTGATCCCGCGGCTGCAGGACGCCGCCAAGGCGGGGCTGGTGACGGTGGAGCACGACGAGTACGGCGCCGGACGGGCCCGGGCCATGCACTCCGCGCTGTACGCCCAGATGATGCTCGAGCTCGGGCTGGACCCGGGCTACGGCGCCCAGCTCGCGGTGACCAGCCGCTGGGTGCTGGCCGAGGTCAACCTGCAGACCCTGTGCGGGCTGCGGCGCAGCCTGCGCGGCGCCTCGGTCGGGATGTTCGCGGTGATCGAGCTCACCTCCTCCCCGGGTTCGGCCCGGTTCGTGCAGGCGGCCCGCCGGCTCGGGCTGGGGCCGGCCACCGAGCACTTCTACGCCGAGCACGTCGAGGCCGACGCGGTGCACGAGCAGGTGCTGCGGCGTCAGGTGCTGGCGCCGCTGCTGGCCCTGGAGCCGGGGCTGGCCGGCGACGTCGTGCTGGGCATGCAGGCCAGCGGGTGGCTGGGCGACCGGTTCGCCGAGGAGCTGCTGACGGCCTGGGGGCGGGGCGCGTCCAGCCTGGTGGCGGCGTGAGCGCGGTCGCGGCCGGTCCCGGCACGACGTCGCACCACTAGGGTGTGGGAGTGATGAGTGCTGCACTGCGAACCCCGCCCCGGCTCGCCCCCGACACGCTGCGGGTCACCCCGCTCGGCGGGTTGGGCGACATCGGGCGCAACATGGCTGCGCTGGAGGTCGACGGCCAGATCCTGCTGATCGACTGCGGGGTGCTCTTCCCCGAGGACGACCACCCAGGGGTCGACCTCATCCTCCCCGGGTTCGAGGTGATCGCCGACCGGCTGGACGACGTGGTCGGGCTGGTCCTCACCCACGGCCACGAGGACCACATCGGCGCGGTGCCCTACCTGCTGCGCCAGCGGCGCGACATCCCGCTGATCGGCAGCCGGCTGACCCTGGCGCTGGTGCGGGAGAAGCTGCGCGAGCACCGGCTCCGCGACACCGAGTACCGCACCGTCGAGGACGGCCAGCGGGTCACCTTCGGCGCCTTCGACCTCGAGTTCATCGCGGTCAACCACTCGATCCCCGACGCGCTGGCCGTCTTCGTCCGCACCGCCGCCGGCACCGTCCTGCACACCGGCGACTTCAAGATGGACCAGCTGCCGCTGGACGGACGGATCACCGACCTGCGCGCCTTCGCCCGGCTGGGCGAGGAGGGCGTCGACCTGCTGATGGTCGACTCCACCAACGCCGAGGTGCCCGGTTTCACCACCCCCGAGCGCGACATCGCACCAGCGCTGGAACGGGTCTTCGCCCGCAGCACCCAGCGGCTGATCGTGGCCTGCTTCGCCTCCCACGTGCACCGGGTCCAGCAGGTGCTGGACGCCGCGGTCAGCCACGGCCGCAAGGTGGTCTACGTGGGCCGGTCGATGGTGCGCAACATGAAGGTGGCCAGCGACCTCGGCTACCTGCACGTGCCCGGGAACACCCTGATCGAGCTCAAGGACATCGAGAACCACCGGCCCGAGGACGTGGTGATCATCTCCACCGGCTCCCAGGGCGAGCCGCTGTCGGCGCTGTCGCGGATGGCCAACCGCGAGCACCCGGTGATCGACCTGGAGCGTGGCGACACCGTGGTGCTGGCCAGCTCGCTGATCCCCGGCAACGAGAACGCCGTCTACCGCGTCATCAACGGCCTGGCCAAGCTGGGCGCGACCGTGGTGCACAAGGGCAACGCGATGGTGCACGTCTCCGGCCACGCCAGCGCGGGGGAGCTGCTGTACTGCTACAACATCCTGCGTCCGCGCAACGTGATGCCGGTGCACGGCGAGGTCCGCCACCTGATCGCCAACGGCGCGCTGGCCGAGGCCACCGGCGTCCCGGCCGACCGGGTGGTGCTGGCCGAGGACGGCACCGTCGTCGACCTCGCCCGCGGCCGGGCCCGGGTCGTCGGGCAGGTCGACTGCGGCTACATCTTCGTCGACGGCTCCACCGTCGGCGACGTGTCCGAGACCGCGCTGACCGACCGCAGGATCCTCGGCGAGGAGGGCTTCATCTCCGTGGTCGCGGTGGTCAACACCCGCTCCGGACGGCTGATCAGCGGGCCCGACATCCACGCCCGCGGGTTCCACGAGGACGCCACCGTCTTCGACCCGGTCGCCGGGCAGATCACCCGCGCCCTGGAGGACGCCCTGGGCGACGGCGTCACCGACACCCAGCGGCTGCAGCAGGTCATCCGCCGCACCATCGGGCGCTGGGTCAACACCTCCTACCGGCGCCGGCCGATGATCGTCCCCACCGTCGTCACCGTCTGAGGACGCGGCGCGACCCGCGGCGCGGGGTGGTTGACGGGCGGGGTCGCCCGGGCGAGCATGGTGCCCGGCGTGACCCACGCCCCACCTCCGTCGACCGGCCCCAGCCCGGTCCCCAGCAGGAGGCAAAGGGACTCCCGTCTCGGGTCGCTCGTCTGAGTCCCTCCGCCCCGGACGGGACCGCTGGGGGGTCGCGCCCGGGTGCGTGGAAGGCCAGATGACAGCGCACCGCAACCTCAAACGACGGGTCGGGCCCGCGCCGCCAAGACGGGCGAGTCCTACACCGCTGCCCTCCGGCACTTCCGTCCGACTCCTCCAGGAGAATCCGACATGCCGGAACCCACCACCCACACCCTGCGTCTGGCCGTCGTCTCGTCGACGGTGCGCCAGGACCCGACCGATGCCGCCGCCCTGCAGGCCAGCGGCGCTGAGGCCAGCGCGCTGGTGCGCCGGGCCGCCGCCGCCGGAGCCCGCCTGGTGCACCTGACCGAGGGGGCGCTCTGCTTCCCCGACAAGCGGGTGGTCTCGGCCACCGGACCCGAGGAGATCGGGCCATCCGACTGGAGCCGGGCGGACTGGCCGGTGTGGCAGGAGCAGCTGGACGCCCTCGCCGCGCTGTCCGCCGAGCTGGGGGTGTGGACGGTGGTGCCGTCGGTGCACCCCCGACCCGCGCCGGCGCGCCCGTACAACAGCGTCTACGTCCTCTCCGACCGGGGGACGGTGGCCGCCCGTTACGACGAGCGGATGCTCTCGACCTCCAAGGCCACCTGGATGTACGCCGCCGGCGAGCAGCCGGTGACCGTCGACGTCGACGGGTTCCGGCTCGGGTTCGCCCTCGGGCTCGACGTCCTCCTGCCCGAGCTGTTCACCGGCTACGACCACCTCGACGTGGACGCCGTCCTGGTCTCCTACGCCACCAGCGGGCTCACCGGGAACGCCCACATCGGCACCCGGGCCCGTGGGGCGGCGGCCTCGCACACCTGCTGGGTGAGCCTGGCCGTGCCGGCCGACGCCACGGCCGGGCTGACCTCGATGGTGGTCGACCCGGTGGGGGAGGTGGTGGCCGAGGCGCCGGGCGAGGGCGTCCCCGGGTTCGTGCTCGCCGACCTGCACCGGGCCGAGGTCATCGCGGCCGGCCGGGCGTTCCGCCGGCGCTCCCGCGAGCGGCTGCCCGGCTGAGCCGACAGCGCCCGACGACGGCAGAGCCCGCCCCGGAGGACCGGGACGGGCTCTGCTGGTGCTCTGGGCTCAGGCGCTGACGGCGCGGGTGACCTTGCCCGCCTTGAGGCAGGAGGTGCACACGTTGAGCCGCTTCGGGGTGCCGGCGACGACCGCCCGGACCCGCTGGATGTTCGGGTTCCAACGCCGGTTGGTCTTCTTCTTCGACCAGGGGACGTTGTGTCCGAAGCCCGGCCCCTTGGCGCAGACGTCACATACGGCAGCCACTGGATCTCTCCTCGTCAGGTGCCGCCCGGGTCAGCCGGGGCGGCGCAGCTCGGACTCGCGGGTGTGCGAGTGGGTGTACACGTGTGGTGGTCCCAGGATCGGGAACCGGTCAAGCGTAGCCGACCGGCACCACGGACACCTAATTCCCCGGCCGGAGCGCGGGCGCCGGCCGAGGTCGTCCACAGCCTGCCACGGTGCCTGAGCGTCGTCCACAGGCGGCCCGGCGGTGGCGCATGACCGCCGCCGAGCCGCCCATGGTCAGGGCATGCCGGACGTGCCGGCCCGACCAGAGGAGACCTCCGTGAACCGACCGATCGCCGCCGCCTGCTGCGCCGCGGGCTGCCTCGTCGCCGTCCTCGCCGGGACGCTCGGCGCCGCCGCCGGCCCCGCCGCCGCGCACCAGCCGACCCCCGAGCCGCCCGGCGACACCGTCGTCCGGGTGACCGGGGACGCCGCGAACGGCTTCAGCATCCTGCACGCCGACGGCACCGAGCTGCACCCGCCGACCGACTCCGAGGCCCTGGCCGAGTGCGCCGAGTACGACACCGCCCGGCAGCGGGTGGCCTGCCGTACCGAGGTGCGCACCTGGTACCGCGACCTGGCCGTGCTGCAGCAGGCCCTGGAGTGGGCCGGGCGCTGAGCGGGGTCAGAGACCGAGCTTGCCGCCCAGACCACCCAGGCCGCCGAGCAGGTCCGACGGGTCCACGCCCAGCCGCTGCAGCAGGCCGGCGTCGCGGTCGGTGTCGACCTGGTCGGGCAGCTCGGACTCGGCCTGGCCGGCTTTGTCCTGGTGGCCCATCTCCTTGAGCTTGTCGATGATCTGCTGCTTGTCGATCTGCATGTCGGCTCCTCCGGCTCCGTCGGTGGGCCCGGGGTGTACCCGGTCGACGCGGCGGTACCCAGCCGCCGCGGTGCGGGTGGCCCGGGCCCGTCAGGGGGTCGCACTAGGGTGCCCGGTGTGACAGCACCGACCGGCGGCTGGCGGACCGACGCGTTCGCCCTCCTGCACACCAAGGTCGAGCGGCTCGTCGGCGGCGCGACCGCGAAGGCGCTGAGCCGGTGGCGGATCGAGACCGTCGGCGACCTGCTGCGCCACCTGCCACGGCGCTACTTCGCCGGTGCCGAGACCAGCGACCTGGCCGCGCTGGTGCCGGGGGAGGAGGTCGCCGTCCTCGCCACGGTGCGCTCCACCAAGCTCCACCACGGCCGGTACAACCCCGACGACCGCTCGCGCGGACAACGGCGGGCACCCCGCGGACGGCTGGAGGTGGTGGTCACCGACGGCAGCGCCGACCTCGCGCTGACCTTCTTCGGCAACAGCCACCTGCTCGAGCACTGGTCGGCCCAGCTGCCGGCCGGGGCGCGCGGCATCTTCGCCGGCAAGGTGGGGGAGTTCCAGCAGCGCGCACAGCTGACCAACCCCGACTACGTGGTGCTGGCCCCCGACGGGCGGGTGGTCGGCGGCGCCCAGCGCAACCTCGCCCTCGCCCAGGTCGGCCACGACGGCCTGATCGGGCTGTACCCGACGACGAAGAAGCTGCCCACGTGGCAGGTGGCCGAGTGCGCCCGGCTGGTGCTGGAGGCGGTCGAGCAGCAGCTGCAGGACCCGCTGCCGGCCTGGGTGCGGCTGCGGCTGGGGGTGCCGGACCTGGTGTCGGCCTTCCGCTCGGTGCACCTGCCGCGCACCCGCGACGAGGTGGAGCCCGCCCGCCGGCGGCTGCTGCTGGACGAGGCGCTGGCGGTGCAGGTCACCATGGCCCAGCGCCGCGCCGAGGCGGCCCGGGTGCCCAGCACCCCGCGCCCGCGGCGGACGGAGGGGCTGCTCGCCGACTTCGACCGGCGGCTGCCGTTCACGCTGACCGACGGCCAGCAGCAGATCTCGGAGGAGATCTTCACCGACCTGGCCCGCGAGCACCCCATGCAGCGGCTGCTCCAGGGCGAGGTCGGGTCGGGCAAGACGCTGGTGGCGCTGCGGGCCATGCTGGCGGTGGCCGACACCGGCGGGCAGAGCGCCCTGCTGGCCCCCACCGAGGTGCTGGCCAGCCAGCACCACACCACCATCACCGCGATGCTCGGCGACATGGCCCACGCCGACACCCTGCACGCAGCCGAGCACGCCACGCGGGTGGTGCTGCTGACCGGCTCGATGAGCGCCCAGCAGAAGCGCGAGGCGCTGCTCGAGGTCGCCAGCGGGCGCGCCGGCATCGTCATCGGCACCCACGCCCTGCTCTCCGCGCAGGTCCAGTTCGCCGACCTCGGCCTGGTGGTGGTCGACGAGCAGCACCGCTTCGGCGTCGAGCAGCGGGCCGCCCTCGCGGCCAAGGCCGACACCCGGCCGCACCTGCTGGTGATGACGGCCACGCCGATCCCGCGGTCGGTGGCGATGACCGTCTTCGGCGACCTCGAGGTGAGCACCCTGAGCGAGGTCCCCGCCGGACGCAGCGAGGTGACGACGGTGCTGGTCGACGAGCGGCGCAACCCCCGCTGGGTCGACCGGGCCTGGCAGCGGATCCGCGAGGAGGTCGCCGCCGGGCGGCAGGCGTTCGTGGTCTGCTCCCGGATCGCCGAGTCCGACACCGTGCGGCCTCCCGGCGGGGATGAGGCGGAGGACGCCGTCCCGCCCCGGACCGTGGAGGACCTGCACGCCGAGCTCGTCGCCGGCCCGCTGTCCGGGCTGACGGTGGAGATGGTGCACGGCCGGCTGCCCGCCGAGCAGAAGGACGCCACCATGCGCCGCTTCGCCGCCGGCGAGGTGGACGTGGTGGTCGCGACCACGGTGATCGAGGTGGGGGTGGACGTGCCCAACGCCTCGGTGATGGTCATCAGCGACGCCGACCGGTTCGGCATCTCCCAGCTGCACCAGCTGCGCGGCCGGATCGGCCGGGGTGCGCACCCGGGGGTGTGCCTGCTGCTGACCACGAGCCCGGCCGACTCCGAGGCCCGCCGGCGCTTGGAGGCGGTCAGCCGCACCCGCGACGGCTTCCAGCTCGCCGACGTCGACCTGGCCCAGCGGCAGGAGGGCGATGTGCTCGGCGCCAGCCAGTCCGGAGCCCGCTCCAGCCTGCGGCTGCTGCGGGTCATCGACCACGCCGAGGAGATCCAGCTGGCCCGCGAGGTCGCCGAGGAGTGGGTGGGACGTCCCGACGCCGCCACCGATCCGGTGCTGGCCGACCTGCGTGCCCAGGTGGAGCTGCTCGCCGACCCGGAGTGGATGGAGCGCACATGAGCCGGATCATCGCCGGCAGCCGCCGCGGCCAGCGGCTGGACACCCCGGCGGGCGAGCGCACCCGGCCGACCACCGACCGGGTCCGCGAGGCCTTCTTCTCCGCGCTGGCCTCCTGGGCCGGGACCGCCCACGCCCCGGTCGAGCGGTGGTTCGCCGGCCTGCGCTTCGCCGACCTGTACGCCGGCTCCGGCGCGGTCGGGCTGGAGGCGGCCAGCCGGGGCGCGAGCGCGGTGCTGCTGGTGGAGGCCGAGCGGGCGGTGGCTGCGGTCACCCAGGCCAACGTCCGCCGCCTCGGACTGCCCGCGCGGGTGCAGACGGCCAAGGTCGAGCAGCTGCTCGGCGCGCCCGCGCCCGAGCCCTTCGACGTGGTGTGGCTCGACCCGCCCTACGCCGTCGACGCCGCCACCCTGGATGTCCAGCTGCGGGCCGTGGTCGCCGGCTGGCTGGCCCCCGACGGCGTGGTGGTGGTCGAGCGCGGGCGGCGCAGCCCCGACCCGGGCTGGCCGGAGGGGATGGAGACGTGGTCGCGTCGCTACGGTGAGACCGTGCTGCACTGGGCGCAGCGGCAGCCGGCGGACGAGCAGGGCCAGCCGGCGGACGAGCAGGAGGAAGCCTGATGCGGGCCATCTGCCCGGGGTCGTTCGACCCCGTCACCCACGGCCACCTCGACGTCGTGGGGCGGGCCTCCCGGCTGTTCGACGAGGTGGTGGTCGCGGTCGGGGCCAACACCAGCAAGACCGCGCTGTTCACTCCCGAGGAGCGGGTGGAGATGCTGACCGAGACGGTGGCCGGACGCCCGGGCGTCACCGTCACGCTGTTCTCCGGGCTGCTGGTCGACTACTGCCGCGACCACGACGTCGACGTGGTGGTCAAGGGCGTGCGCCGGGCCGCCGACGTCGACCACGAGCTGCCGATGGCCCAGCTGAACGAGCGGATGGGCGGGCTGGAGACGGTGTGGCTGCCCACCGCCGCGCAGTGGGCCCCGGTGTCGTCCACCCTGGTCCGCGAGATCGCCCGGCTCGGTGGGGACGTCACCCCGTTCGTCCCCGACGTCGTCGCCACCCGGATCGCCGCCCGGCTCGGCGCCGGGTGACCACCGGGACGCGCCTGCGAGCACCGGCGAGGGAGGCCGTCGTCCGGCGGTTTGGCGAAGGGCACCGGCGGCGGGTAGCATCGCACGTCGGTTATGACGCTGTCGTACCGCCGCGTGTGAAAGGCAATGCGATGACTTCGCTGCACCGCCCCGCCGATCCCCGTTCGGGGCTCGTGATCAGCACCCACGACCTGGGTCGCCAGCAAGGGCGGATGATGGAGGTCACCCGTGTGGCCGACGCACCCGACGAGCTCGGCAACGACGTGATCGGAGTGCCACCTGGTTCGCCGATCGCCCTCGAGCTCCGGCTCGAGAGCGCGGGGGACGGGGTCCTGGTCACCGGATCGGCTGAGGTCGAGGTGTCGGGGGAGTGCGCACGCTGCCTGACCGCGATCTCGGACCGCACCGAGCTCGACGTGATGGAGCTGTTCCTCTACCCCGACAGCGAGGCCGACGACGAGGAGGCCAGCAGGCTGGAGGGCGAGCTCATCGACCTCGAGCCGCTGATCCGCGACACGGTGGTGCTCGACCTGCCGTTCACGCCACTGTGCCGCGAGGACTGCGCCGGGTTGTGCCCGCTCTGCGGGCAGGACCTGAACGCCGCCCCCGACCACACCCACGAGGATCCGGTCGATCCCCGCCTGGGTGCGCTGGCCGACTGGCAGCCCCAGACCAGCAGTACCGAAGAGACCAGCACACCAAGGGAGCAATGACCATGGCCGTCCCGAAGCGGAAGATGTCGCGCAGCAACACCCGGCACCGCCGTTCGCAGTGGAAGACCACCGCGCCCGCGCTGGTCACCTGCGCCAACGCGGCCTGCCGCGCCAAGCACCTGCCCCACACCGCCTGCCCGTCCTGCGGCCAGTACGGTGCCGGCGCGAGCCGCCGTCAGGTGCTCGAGTCCTGACTCGTTGAGCAGCATCGACTCCGTGCTGGAGCAGCTGGGGGTCCCGCTGGACCCCCAGCTGTTCGAGCTCGCAGTGACGCACCGCTCGTTCGCCTACGAGAACGGCGGGCTGCCCACCAACGAGCGCCTGGAGTTCCTCGGGGACTCGGTGCTCGGTGTGGTCGTCACCGAACACCTCTACCGCACCCACCCCGACCTCAGCGAGGGCCGGCTGGCCAAGCTCCGTGCCGCGGTGGTCAACGCCCGCGCCCTGGCCGGTGTCGCCCGGGGTCTGGAGGTCGGCCCGCGCATCCGGCTGGGCCGGGGTGAGCTCAACAGCGGCGGCCACGACAAGTCCTCGATCCTGGCCGACACCATGGAGGCGCTGATCGGTGCGGTGCACCTGGCGCACGGCGTGGAGGGGTCGGCGCGCTTCGTGCACCACCTCTTCGACCCGCTGATGGAGGCCGCCGCCAAGCTCGGCGCCGGTCTGGACTGGAAGACCAGCGTGCAGGAGCTGGCCGCCGGTGCCGGGCTGGGCATCCCCGCCTACACCATCACCGAGGCCGGGCCGGACCACGCCAAGGAGTTCGAGGCCTGGCTGGTGCTCGGTGAGGAGCACTTCGGCCCCGGTCGGGGCCGCAACAAGAAGCAGGCCGAGCAGGAGGCCGCCGCGCTGGCCTTCCGGATGCTCGAGGAGCGGCTGGCTGACCAGCCCCAGGCCGTCGCTGCGGCCGCGGCGGCCGGGGCCGAGGGCGCTGCGGAGTCGCTCGTCGGCGGCGACGCCGCGGACGGGTCGGCCTCCGACCGGCCCGTCGATGCCTGAGCTGCCCGAGGTCGAGGTCGTCCGCCGCGGTCTGGAACCGCAGCTCACCGGTCGCACGGTGGCCGCGGTGCAGGTGCTGCACCCGCGCCCGGTCCGACGCCACCTCGCCGGGCCCGCCGACTTCGCCGCCACCCTGGTCGGGCGCACCTTCGACGTCCCCCGCCGGCGCGGCAAGTACCTGTGGCTGCCCCTCACCGACGGCGACGCGGTGCTGGCCCACCTCGGCATGAGCGGGCAGTTCCGGGTGGACGGGCCCGGTCGTCCGCTGGCCCGCAACACCCGGGTGGTCGTCTCCTTCACCGACGGTCGGGAGGAGCTGCGCTTCGTCGACCAGCGGATGTTCGGCGGGTTGTCGCTGTCCCCCGGCGGGGCCGGGCTCCCGCCGGAGATCGCCCACATCGCCCTCGACCCCTTCGACCCGGCCTTCGACCCGGCCGAGGTCGGTCGCCGGCTGCGACGCCGGCGCACCGGGCTGAAGCGGGCCCTGCTCGACCAGACCCTGGTCTCGGGGATCGGCAACATCTACGCCGACGAGGCGCTGTGGGCCAGCCGGCTGCACTGGGCACGCGCCACCGACACCCTGGCCGCCGCCGCGGCCCGCGACGTGCTGCTCGCCGCCCGCGACGTGATGGCGGCCGCGCTGCAGCAGGGCGGGACGTCCTTCGACGCGCTCTACGTCGACGTCAACGGCTCCAGCGGCTACTTCTCCCGCGCGCTCGCCGTCTACGGCCAGGCCGACCGCCCCTGCCCGCGCTGTGGCACCGCGGTCGTGCGGGACTCCTTCATGAACCGCTCCTCCTACCGCTGCCCCCGCTGCCAGCGCCGGCCGCGGTCGGCCCGCTGGTGAGCGCCCGCGCCCCGCGCGGCCCGGTCGGCGGGCCGCGGGAGGCCCCGCGCCGGTAGCATCACGCTCCCGGACCCGCCCCGCCGCGGGTGCCGCCGTCTCGTCGCGAGGAGTGCCATGCCAGCCGCACCACCGGTCCGCCGCATCGTGGTGATGGGCGTCCAGGGGTCAGGCAAGACCACCATCGGACACCTGCTGGGGGAGCGGCTGGGCTGGCGCTTCGTCGACGGCGACACCCTGCACAGCGACGAGGCGCGGGCGCGGATGGCCGGCGGCACCCCGCTCACCGACGAGGACCGCCACCCCTGGCTGGAGCGGGTCGGGCAGGTGCTCGGATCGCAGGCGCCGGTGGTCGTCGGCTGCTCGGCGCTGCGCCGCCGCTACCGCGACCAGCTGCGTCGGCACGCTCCCGACGCGGTGATGGTGCACGGCCACGCCGACCCCGAGCTGCTGGCCGCCCGCGTCGCCGGGCGTCAGCACGAGTACATGCCGCCGCAGCTGCTGCAGTCCCAGCTGGAGACCCTGGAACCGCTGCAGGACGACGAGGCCGGCATCGTCGTCGACGTGGACGCCCGCCCCGACGACATCGTCACCGACGTCATCCGCCGGCTCGGCCTGCGACCCGACCCCGACGGACCGGAGCGCTGACCCGCACCGCCGGTCCGGCACGGTCGCGACGGCCCGGTCCGGTGGGCGTCCCCCACTAGGCTGAGCCGAACCCTGCTGCACCCGACGGAGGACGAGGCCGTGCCCGACACCGATCTGCTGTACCGCCAGCCCGACCGCAACCTCGCGCTGGAGCTGGTGCGGGCCACCGAGGCCGCGGCCATCCGTGCCGTCCCCTTCATCGGCCGCGGCGACAAGAACGGGGCCGACGGTGCCGCGGTGGACGCGATGCGCTCCTTCCTGGCCACGGTCGACTTCGCCGGCGTGGTGGTGATCGGGGAGGGCGAGAAGGACGCCGCCCCGATGCTGTTCAACGGCGAGCAGGTGGGCACCGGACGCGGCCCGGCCTGCGACATCGCGGTCGACCCCATCGACGGCACCTCGCTGACCGCCTCCGGCCGGCGCAACGCCATCTCGATGATCGCCGCCGCCGACCGCGGCTCGATGCTGGACGCCTCCAGCGTCTTCTACATGGACAAGCTGGTCGCCGGGCCGGAGGCCGTCGGGCTGCTCGACATCCGCCGCCCGATCGGGGAGAACGTCCGGCTGCTGGCCGAGGCCAAGGGCAAGCCGGTGGCCGAGATGCAGGTCGGCGTGCTGGACCGCCCGCGCCACGAAGGGCTGATCGAGGCCATCCGGGCGGCCGGTGCCGGCACCCGGCTGATGCTCGACGGCGACGTGGCCGGTGGCATCGACGCCGCCTCGCACGACGGCGCCCTCGACCTGTGCGTGGGCATCGGTGGCAGCCCGGAGGGGGTGGCCACCGCCTGCGCCATCCGCGCCCTGGGCGGGTTCATCCAGACGGTGCTCGCCCCCCGCGACGACGAGGAGCGCCAGCGCGGCCTGGACGCCGGCCTGCGGTTCGACCACGTCTACGACGCCGAGCAGCTGGTCACCAGCGACAACACCTTCTTCGTCGCCACCGGCATCACCGACGGCAACCTGGTCGCCGGCGTCCGCCGGGACGGCCCGGTGATCCGGACCGAGTCGATCGTCCTGCGCTCCCGCTCCGGCACCATCCGGCGGGTCACCGCCGACCACCTGGTGCAGAAGTGGTTGGAGTCCTGACCGCGCCCCGCCGCGGGGACGACCCGCGCCGGTGCGCGCGCGGTAGGTTGGCCCGACCGTGAGACGCCTGACCGACTACCTCCTCGTCCGCCACCGCCACAACTGGATCCAGCTGATCCGCTTCGGCCTGGTCGGCGGCTCGGGCGTGCTCGTCAACCTGCTCGTGGTGATCGCCTGCAACCGGGTCGGCGCCGACGAGCACGGTGTCGTGGTCGACCTGCCGTTCAGCCCCTTCAACGTGCGCTGGTACCACGTCTACTCGACGCTGGCCTTCCTGGTGGCCAACGTGTGGAACTTCCAGCTCAACCGCTCCTGGACGTTCAAGAGCGCCCCGCACTCGGGCTGGTGGCGCGAGTACGGGCCCTTCCTCGCCGTCGGCCTGGTCGGTCAGGCGGTCAACCTGCTCATCGTCACCCTGCTGCTCAACCCGCAGTCGCCGCTGGCCCTGCCGGTGTCGGTGTTCGACTCCTCCAGCGGGTTCCGCACCCCGCTGTACTGGGCGCAGCTGATCGGCATCGTGCTGGTGACCCCGCTGTCGTTCGTGGTCAACAAGGTGTGGACGTTCGCCTCGGTCCGCCGGGCCCGCCACGCCGCCGCGTCCGACGACGACAGCACCGGGGCCGCCGGAGGTGGCGGCGGACGGGTCGAGGTGTCCTGATGCACCTCAAGAGCCTCACCCTGCGCGGGTTCAAGTCCTTCGCCTCGGCCACCACCCTGCAGTTCGAGCCCGGGATCACCTGCGTCGTGGGCCCGAACGGCTCGGGCAAGTCCAACGTGGTGGACGCGCTGAGCTGGGTGATGGGCGAGCAGGGTGCCAAGTCGCTGCGCGGCGGCAAGATGGAGGACGTCATCTTCGCCGGGACGTCCGGACGCCCGCCGCTGGGCCGGGCCGAGGTGGTGCTGACCATCGACAACTCCGACGGGGCGCTGCCGATCGACTACACCGAGGTGACGATCGCCCGCACGATGTTCCGCAACGGCGGCTCGGAGTACGCCATCAACGGCAACCCCGCCCGGCTGCTCGACGTGCAGGAGCTGCTCAGCGACTCCGGCATCGGCCGCGAGATGCACGTCATCGTCGGCCAGGGCCAGCTCGACTCGATCCTCAGCGCGACCCCCGAGGGCCGGCGCGGCTTCATCGAGGAGGCGGCCGGCGTCCTCAAGCACCGCAAGCGCAAGGAGAAGGCGTTGCGCAAGCTGGAGGGCTGCGAGGGCAACCTCGACCGGCTGCAGGACCTGCTGGGCGAGGTGCGCCGTCAGCTCAAGCCGCTGGGCCGCCAGGCCGAGGTGGCCCGCAAGGCCGCCGTCGTGCAGGCCGAGGTGCGCGACGCCCGGGCCCGGCTGCTGGCTGACGAGCTGCTGCAGGCCACCCTCGAGCAGCAGGGCGACGACGCCGACGAGGCCCGGCTGCGGGCCCGTCGCGCCGAGCTGGAGCAGCAGCTGCAGCGTGCCCGGGAGGCCGAGGCCGAGCAGGAGGCGGCGCTGCGGGCCGCCGCCGCGGCGCTGGCCGCGGTGCAGGAGAGCTGGTACGCCCTCGCCGGGCTGCGTGAGCGGGTGGGCAGCACCGTGAGCATCGCCCGCGAACGGGTCCGCCACGCGGCCGAGGCGCCGGTGGAGGACCGCCCGGGTCGTGACCCCGAGGCGCTGGAGGCCGAGGCCGAGCAGGTGGCCGGTGAGGAGGCCCGGCTGCGCACCGAGGCGGAGGCCGCCGCGGAGGCGCTGCAGCAGGCCGGCGAGCACCGGGCCGAGGTGGAGCGCGCCCACGCCGAGGCCGACCGCGAGCTGGCGGCCCGGGTGCGGGCGGTGGCCGACCGGCGGGAGGGGCTGGCCCGGCTGCGGGGGCAGGTCAGCTCGCTGCGCTCACGCGCCGCGGCGGGCGAGGACGAGATCGGCCGACTCACCGGAGCCCGGGACGCCGCCCGCGAGCAGGCCGCCGAGGCCACCCGGGCATTCGCCGCGCTGGAGGCGACCGTGGCCGGCCTGGACGCGGGCGAGGTCGGCCTCGACACCGAGCACGAGGAGGCGGTGGCGGCGCTGGAGGCCGTCCGGGCCGAGGTGGAGCAGCTCCGGGCGGCCGAGCAGGCCGCGCAGCGGCAGCGGGCTGTGGCCTCGGCACGGGCCGAGGCGCTGCGCTCGGGGCTGGAACGGGGCGACGCCGGTGCGGCGCTGCTGGCCGCCGACGTCCCCGTGCCGGGGGTGCTGGGGTCCGTGGCCACCCTGGTGACGGTCGAGAGCGGCTGGGAGCAGGCCATCGGCGCCGCCCTCGGACCGGTGGCCGATGCGGTGGCCGTCGACGGGCTGGAGGCCGCCACCACCGTCTTCGACCGGCTGCGGGCCGACGACCTGGGCCGGGCCGGGCTGCTGGTGGGCTCGGACCGGGCGCCGCTGCCGGACGAGGTCGACCTGCCCGCCGGGGCCCGTCCGGCCGCCGCGCTGGTCAGCGGACCCGCCACGCTCCGTCCCGCCCTGGCGCGGCTGCTCGCCCGGGTCGTCGTGGTGGAGGACCTGGCCACGGCCCGCGCGGTGGTGGAGGCCCACCCCTGCCTGAGCGCGGTCACCCGGGACGGCGACGTCCTCAGCCACTGGTTCGCCGCCGGCGGCTCCACCGCGCGCCCCAGCCTGATCGAGGTGCAGGCCGCCGTCGACGAGGCCGAGCGGGAGCTGGCCGAGCGTGAGCACGAGTGCGAACGGCTCACCTTCGCCCTCGCCGAGGTCGACGGCCGGCTGGCCGAGGCGACCCGGCGCAGCGACGTCGCCCTGGCCCGCCTGCACGAGTCCGATGCCTCGATGGCCGCCGTCGCCGAGGAGCTGGGTCAGCTGCACTCCCGCGCCCGGGCGGCCGAGGGCGAGGCCGAGCGGCTGGAGCGGGGCATCCAAGCCGCGGAGGAGGCCCGCGACCGCGATCTCGCCGGGCTGGGCGAGCTGGAGGAGCGGCTGGCCCGCGCCGAGCAGGAGGGCGACGAGGAGGCCGAACCCGATCCCGCCGAGCGGGACGAGCTGGCCGAGCGTGCCCGCACCGCCCGGGCCGCCGAGATGGAGGCCCGGCTGCAGCTGCGCACGCTGGAGGAGCGGGTGCGCAGCCTGGCCGGCCGGGTGGAGGCGCTGCGTCAGGCGGCGCGCGCGGAGCGGCAGGCCCGTGAGCGGGCTGAGGCCCGGCGCGAGCAGCTGCGGCGGGAGGGCGCGGTGGCGGCGGAGGTGGTCCGCGGCGGGCAGTGGCTGCTCGCCCGGGTGGAGGCCTCCCACCGCCTCGCCACCGGGCAGCGCGACGCCGCCGAGCGCGACCGCACCGCGGCTGAGCAGGCGCTGGCCCGGCTGCGGGCCGAGGCCCGTGAGCTGTCCCGGGCACTGGAGCAGGTGATCGACTCCGCGCACCGCGACGAGCTGGCGCGGGCCCAGCAACGGATGCGGATCGAGCAGCTGCAGGAGCGTTCGCGCACCGAGCTCGGCCTCGACCCCGACACCCTGCTCGCCGAGTTCGGGCCCGAGCAGCCGGTTCCGGTGCTCACCCGACCCGACGGCACCGCGCTCGGCGAGGGCGACGAGACCCCCGAGCCGGTGCCCTACGTGCGCGAGCAGCAGCAGAAGCGGCTCCGCGCCGCCGAGCGCAACCTGGCCGTGCTGGGCAAGGTCAACCCGCTGGCGCTGGAGGAGTTCGAGGCGCTGCAGGAGCGGCACGCCTTCCTGGCCGAGCAGCTGGACGACCTGCGCCGCACCCGCCAGGACCTGATGGACATCATCGTCGAGGTCGACAACCGGGTGCAGCAGGTCTTCGCCGAGGCCTACGCCGACGTCGAGAAGGCCTTCCAGCACGTGTTCTCCCGGCTCTTCCCCGGCGGTGAGGGGCGGCTGGTGCTGACCGAGCCGGGGGAGTGGCTGACCACCGGTGTCGACGTCGAGGCCCGGCCGCCGGGCAAGAAGGTCAAGCGGCTGTCGCTGCTCTCCGGCGGGGAGCGGTCGCTGGTGGCGGTGGCGTTCCTGGTGTCGCTGTTCATGGCCCGTCCCAGCCCCTTCTACATCCTCGACGAGGTGGAGGCCGCCCTCGACGACACCAACCTGGGCCGGCTGCTGGAGATCTACGAGGAGCTGCGTGCGACCAGCCAGCTGCTCGTCATCACCCACCAGAAGCGCACGATGGAGATCGCCGACGCCCTCTACGGGGTGAGCATGCGCGGTGACGGCGTCTCGGCGGTGATCAGCCAGCGGCTGCGTGACACCGCGGACGCCGCCGCCACCGGATGAGGCCGGGAGTTCACCGACCGGACACCTCGGATCGGCAAAGTCTCCGTGTCGTCTCGGTCAACTCTCAGGTGTCCGACGCACACTGGGTGCGGCCCGGTGGACGCCGGGCCGGGGATCTCGTGCAGGAGGACGTGTCGTGGTCGGCGCAGTGATCGCCATGCTGGTCGTGCTCGGTGTGGCCGTGGGTGTCACCCTGGTGGTGGCGGTGGGCATCGCGGGGAAGGCGTCGGACCGCGCCCCCGGGGTCACGACCCGCCTGCAGCGCGCCGCCCGCCACCTCAACGGGGAGGCCGACGTGCCGCCGCGGCTGGAGAAGCTGGTGCGCGAGGTGGTCGAGCGGGTGGAGTCCGACCGCGTCCCGTCGGCGACGACCGCCGCGCCGCAGGCCGAGCACGCCACGCGCTGACCCGACGACCCCGCCACCCCCGCGTCGGGACCTCCCTAGGATGTCGGGGTGAATGCTGACCTGCTGTACCTGATCGTCGGCGTCGTCGCCCTCCTCGTGGTGGGCGCGGTGGTCGCGACCGTCGTCGTCCGTCGGCGCCGCGCGCTGCCGCCGGCCCCGCCGGCCGAGGAGCTCGAGCGTCCGGCCGTCGGCACCGCCACCGCCCCGTCGAAGGAGCGGGGAGAGCGGGCGCCGGGCACGACGGCACCGCCGGAGACGCTCCCGGACACGCAGGTGGAGCCCGCTCCGGCGCCGCTGGACGTCCCGGAGGCCCCGGAGAGCCGGCTGACCCGGCTGCGGCGCCGGCTCGCCGGCCAGGACAACGCGCTGTCCCGCGGACTGCTCGCCCTGCTGGCGCGGGACCGGATCGACGAGGACACCTGGGAGGAGTTCGAGGACACCCTCATCACCTCCGACCTCGGCGTCGGCCCCACCACCGAGCTGGTGGAGGCGCTGCGGACCCGGCTGAAGGTGGAGGGGGTCGCCGACCCCGGGGCCGCCCGCCGGGTGCTGCGCGAGGAGCTGCTGCGGCTGGTCGACCCCACCATGGACCGCAGCCTGGCCACCGAGCCCGGCACCGACGCGAACGGCGCGCACGTGCCTGCCGTGGTGCTGGTGGTCGGGGTCAACGGCACCGGCAAGACCACCACCGTCGGCAAGCTGGCCCGGGTGCTGGTGGCCGAGGACAAGGACGTGCTGCTGGGCGCCGCCGACACCTTCCGGGCCGCTGCCGCCGACCAGCTCGAGACCTGGGGCAGCCGGGTCGGCGTCCCGGTGGTGCGCGGGGCCGAGCAGGCCGACCCCGCCTCGGTCGCCTTCGACGCGGTGCGGGCCGGCCAGCAGGGCGAGGCCGACGTGGTGCTCGTCGACACCGCCGGTCGGCTGCACTCCAAGACCGGGCTGATGGACGAGCTGGGCAAGGTCAAGCGGGTGATCGAGCGGACCGCCCCGGTGGGGGAGGTGCTGCTGGTGCTCGACGCCACCACCGGCCAGAACGGGCTGACCCAGGCCCGGATCTTCCGTGAGGTGGTCGATGTCACCGGCATCGTGCTGACCAAGCTCGACGGCTCGGCCAAGGGGGGCATCGTCGTCCAGGTGCAGCGCGAGCTCGGCGTCCCGGTCAAGCTCATCGGCCTGGGTGAGGGCGTGGACGACCTCGCCCCCTTCGACGCCGAGCAGTTCGTCGACGCGGTGCTGTCGGAGGCCTGAGGCACTCCCGGAGGCCGGCGGCGCCACGACGCCGCCGGCCCATCGGTGCACGCCGCTCAGGCGGCCGGCTCGTCCATCGACCGGCCGGTCTCGAGCAGCGTCTTGAGCCCGGACAGGCTCCACAGCCAGCCTCCGCCGCCCTGGGCCGGGTCGCCGCCGCCAGAGATCTCCTCGGCCAGCTCGGGTGCGGCGCTGACGTCGTGGGTGAGCACCACCCGGGTCAGCCCGCTCGGGTACTCGGTCAGCTCCCAGGTGACGCGGGTGGGCGCGATCCCGGGGCGCCAGGTGGGCGTCCAGTCCAGGACCAGGCGGTGCGGCGGGTCGACCTCGACCACGCGGCCCTCGATGGCCACGTCGCCCATCCCCATCTCCTTCATCTCCGGCGTGCTGAGGTTGCGGTACACGCCGCCGGGCGTGGGCTCGAACTCGACGTCGCCGCCGTAGCCCCAGCGGCTGGTGTGCTCGGACTGCGTGATCCCCTCCCACACCTTCTGGGCGGGGGCCTGGATGTAGATGCTGTAGACCTGGGTCAGCGGTGTGCTCATGACTCGTCCTCGTCTGGTTCTGGTGCCGGGTTCTCGATGCGGTGCTTGAGGTCGAGCAGGACCGACGCCACGCCGGCCCGCTCGGTGTACTTGCCGATCCACCGCTGGTGGATCTGCTGGATCGGGACGGGGTTGAGGTGGTGCACCTTCACCCGTCCCTGCTTGCGCGCCACGACGAGATCGGCCTGCTCGAGCAGCCGCAGGTGCTTGGCCACCCCGAACCGGGTCATCTCGACGTGCTCGTTGACGACGGCCTCCAGCTCGCCGAGCGAGCGCCCGTCCCGCTGGAACAACGCGTCCAGGAGGAGCCGGCGGACCGGGTCCGCCAGTGCCCTGAACACGAGGTCGTCGTCCACACCGCGAACATAGGTGACCAAATGGTCACATGTCAATGGAGGAGAACGCGTTCGCGAGCCCCTCGGACCCGGAGACCGGACGGTACGCTGGGCCGCTGACGCACCCGCCCGACCTGAGGAATCCCCACGTGTTCGACACCCTGCAGGACCGGCTGAACTCGGCCTTCAAGTCGCTGCGCGGCAAGGGCCGGCTGACCGAGGCCGACATCGACGCCACCTGCCGCGAGATCCGCATCGCCCTGCTCGAGGCCGACGTCAACCTGTCGGTCGTCAAGGAGTTCGTCGGGGCGGTGAAGCACCGGGCCCGCGGGACGGAGCTGAGCGGTGCGCTCAACCCGAGCCAGCAGATCATCAAGATCGTCGACGAGGAGCTGGTCGCCATCCTCGGCGGGGAGACCCGCACCATCCGCTTCGCCAAGAAGCCGCCGACGGTGATCATGCTCGCGGGCCTGCAGGGCGCGGGCAAGACCACGCTGGCCGGCAAGCTCGGTCGCTGGCTGCGAGAGCAGGGGCACTCCCCGCTGCTGGTGGCCGCCGACCTGCAGCGTCCGAACGCGGTCAACCAGCTGCAGGTGGTGGGTGAGCGGGCCGGCGTGCACGTCTTCGCCCCCGAGCCCGGCGTGACCACCGCCGGCGGCGCCGACCAGCCGACCGGCGACCCGGTGCTGGTGGCCCGCCGCGCGATGTACCACGCCCAGCAGAAGCTCTACGACGTCGTCGTCGTCGACACCGCCGGGCGGCTGGGCGTCGACGAGGAGCTGATGCGCCAGGCCGCGGCCATCAAGGCCGAGGTGCGTCCGCAGGAGACCCTGTTCGTCGTCGACGCGATGATCGGCCAGGACGCGGTCAACACCGCCCGGGCCTTCGCCGAGGGCGTCGGCTTCGACGGCGTGGTGCTGACCAAGCTCGACGGCGACGCCCGTGGTGGTGCGGCGCTGTCGATCGCCAAGGTCACCGGCCGGCCGATCATGTTCGCCTCCAACGGCGAGCAGCTGACCGACTTCGACGTCTTCCACCCCGACCGGATGGCCAGCCGCATCCTCGGCATGGGTGACGTGCTGACGCTGATCGAGCAGGCCGAGCGCACCTTCGACGCCGAGCAGAGCGCCAAGGCCGCGGCCAAGCTGCAGAGCAAGGGCGGCAGCGACTTCGGACTGGCTGACTTCCTGCAGCAGATGCAGATGGTGCGCAAGATGGGCCCGCTGTCCAAGATCTTCGGGATGCTCCCGGGGATGGGCGAGATGAAGGACCAGATCGCCAACATCGACGAGCGTGAGGTCGACCGGATCGAGGCGATCATCCAGTCGATGACGCCGGCCGAGCGCGACGACCCGAAGATCCTCAACGGTTCGCGCCGCGCCCGGATCGCCCGGGGCTCGGGGGTGGAGGTCTCCGACGTCAACAACCTGGTCAACCGGTTCATGGAGGCCCGCAAGGTGATGAGCCAGCTGGCCGGCGGGTCGATGCCCGGGATGCCGCCGGTGCCGGGTCTGCCGGGAGGGTCCGGCGGAGGCGGGGGCGCCCGCAAGGGCAAGCAGCAGGCCAAGCGGAAGAAGGCCGGCAAGGGCGTCTCCGGCAACCCGGCCAAGCGGCGCGAGCAGGGACGTCCGAGTGCGCCGGCCGCCGACGGGGCGGCCGCCTTCGGCCAGCTGCCGAAGGGCCCGCAGGACGCCCAGCAGGCGATGGCGGACTTCGACCTGCCGCCGGAGCTGCGCAAGATGTTCGACAAGCGCTGAGTCGCGCTCGCCGGGCGGTCCGACGACGGGCCGTCCGGCGGTGCGGGAGCCGTCCGGGCGACGGCACAAGATAACGATTGAGACGATTCAGTGGACAGAGCAAGCGCTTGCGTCTACCGTCATCCGAGTTCTTTCAGTTCAACGACGAGGGGAAAGAGATGGCTGTCAACCGTAGGCAGTTTCTGACCGCAGCAGGCGGTCTGGCGGCGGTGGCCGGCTCCGGTGGGCTCGCCGCGTGCGGCGACTCCGGCAGCGGCGGCGGCGGGAACGCGGACGGGTCGGCGGAGCTGGCCTTCGCCTGGTGGGGCAACGAGGTGCGCAACGCGAACACCACGGCCGCCATCGACGCCTACACCGCGGCGAACCCGAACGTGACCATCTCGCCCCAGCCGGGGGAGTGGGCCAGCTACTGGGACAAGCTCGCCACCCAGACCGCGGGCAACACCGCGCCCGACATCATCCAGATGGACATGGCCTACATCTCCGAGTACGGCACCCGCGGTGCCCTGCTCGACCTGGAGGAGTACGGCGTCGACGTCTCCAAGTTCGCCGAGGGCACGGTCGACTCGGGTCGCATCGACGGCACGCTGTACGGCGTCAACGCCGGCATCAACACCCCGACGATCCTGGCCAACCCCGAGCTCTACGAGGAGGCCGGTGTCGACATGCCCGACGACACCACCTGGACCTGGGAGGAGTACGGCGCGATCGCGGAGGAGCTCAGCGCCAAGCTGGGCAGCGGCTCCTTCGGCTCGGACTCGATCTTCAACGACGTCCTGCTCAGCGCCTACCTGCGCCAGCAGGGCAAGGAGCTGTTCACCCCCGAGGGCCTCGGCTTCGCCGTCGAGGACGTCATCCCGTGGTTCGAGCTGATGAAGTCCTTCGTCGACTCCGGCGCGCTGCCCGACGCGGCTCGCATCAGCGAGGGCGCCACCAAGCCCCTCGACCAGGGCGACTTCGTCGTCGGCAACAGCGCCATGGCGCAGTACTGGTCCAACCAGGTGGAGGCCGTCAACAAGTCCTCGGGCAAGACCATGGCCATCCTGCGCTACCCGAGCACCACGGGTCAGGCCACCGACCGGAAGGCCTGGTACAAGGCGTCGATGCTGTGGTCGGCCTCGGCCCGCACCCGTCACCCCGAGGCGGCCGTCGCCCTCATCAACTGGTGGGTCAACTCCTCGGAGAGCGCCGAGGCCAACCTGGCCGAGCGCGGCATCCCGGCGAACCTGGAGATCCGCGAGCAGGTCACCCCGGAGCTGTCGGAGGACCAGCAGGCCGTCGCGGAGTTCATCGCCGACATCGAGCCCGAGCTGGGCACCACCCCGATCGCCCCGCCGCCCGGTGGTGGCGAGCTCGGCGACATCATGCAGCGCTACCAGCTCGACATGCTGTTCGGCCGCACCGCCCCGGCCGACGCCGCCAACGGCTTCTACACCGAGGCCTCCTCCAACCTGAAGGTCTGAGGGATGAGTGCGCTCTTCGAGCTGACGAGCCTCAAGGGCAGCAGGGCCAGGACACCGGAGGAGAAGGCGGCCCGCCGCAAGGAGGCGGGCCGCGACAACCTCGCCGGCTACCTGTTCCTGCTGCCCTGGCTGGTCGGCCTGGTCGTCATCACCGTCGGTCCGCTGGTCGCCTCGCTGTACTTGTCGTTCACCGACTACAGCCTCATCCAGGCGCCGGAGTGGACCGGTCTGGAGAACTACGTCCGGATGCTGGAGGACCCTCGCCTGCACAACGCGCTGCGGGTGACCTTCATCTACGTGGTGGTCGGCACCCCGCTCCAGCTGGCGGTGGCCCTGGGGATCGCGCTGCTGCTGAACGAGGGCATGAAGGGTCTGGCGTTCTACCGCTCGATCTTCTACCTGCCCTCGCTGCTGGGCGGCTCGGTGGCCATCGCGCTGCTGTGGCGCCAGCTGTTCGGCACCGACGGCCTGGTCAACCAGCTGCTCCGGCTGCTCGGCGTGGACGCCACCATCGGATGGGTCTCCGACCCCAGCTACGCGCTGTGGACGATCATCCTGCTGCACGTGTGGACCTTCGGCTCGCCGATGGTGATCTTCCTCGCCGGCCTGCGCCAGATCCCGGCGATGTACTACGAGGCGGCCGCCGTCGACGGGGCGACCCGGTGGTCCCGGTTCGTCCGGATCACGCTGCCGCTGCTCTCGCCGATCATCTTCTTCAACCTCGTGCTCCAGGTGATCGGGGCGTTCCAGTCCTTCACCCAGGCGTTCGTGGTCTCCAACGGCACCGGTGGCCCGTCGGACTCGACGATGTTCTACACGCTGTACCTCTACGACCGCGGCTTCGGCAACTTCGAGATGGGCTACGCCGCGGCGATGGCCTGGCTCCTGGTCGTCATCGTCGGGGCCCTCACCGCCGTCAACTTCCTGCTCTCAAGGTTCTGGGTGTTCTACGATGACTGACCTCGACACCGCCGCCCTCCCCGCCACGCCGGCCGGCACCGAGCGGCCCGCGCCGCGGTCGCAGCAGGCCGAGTCCTCCGGCGGACGCGTCGCCCGGTCGCTGCTCAAGCACCTGATGCTCATCCTGGCCAGCATCGTGATGATCTACCCGCTGCTGTGGCTGCTCGTCAGCTCGTTCCGGCCCACCGAGGTCATCTTCCGCACCCCGGGGCTCTGGCTCAACGAGCTGTTCGTGCAGAACTACAGCGAGGGCTGGTTCGCCCTCGGCAGCCCGTTCCACGTCTACCTGTTCAACTCGCTGGTGGTCACGGTCGGCGCGGTGGTGGGCAACCTCGTCTCGTGCTCGCTCGCGGCCTACGCGTTCGCCCGGCTGAAGTTCCGGCTCCGCACGCTGTGGTTCGCCATCATGCTGGTGACGATCATGCTGCCGATCCACGTCATCGTGGTGCCGCAGTACATCATCTTCAACCTGCTGGGCTGGGTGAACACGATCATCCCGCTGGTGCTGCCGAAGTTCCTGGCCACCGACGCCTTCTTCGTCTTCCTCATGGTCCAGTTCATCCGGGGCATCCCCCGCGAGCTGGACGAGGCGGCGCGCATCGACGGCTGCGGGCACTGGCAGATCTTCACCCGGGTGATGCTGCCGCTGATGGGTCCGGCGCTGGCCACCTCGGCCATCTTCACGATCATCTGGACCTGGAGCGACTTCTTCACCCCGCTCATCTACCTCACCGACCCGACGAAGTACACGGTGCCGCTGGCCCTGCGCTCCTTCCTGGACGCCACCAGCGGCAGCAACTGGGGGGCGATGTTCGCGATGTCGATCGTCACCCTCGTCCCGATGTTCCTCGTCTTCCTGTTCGGCCAGAAGTTCCTCATCCGCGGTATCGCGACCACCGGCGGCAAGTGAGGCACGGGAGGCGGCGGTCCACGTGACCGCCGCCTCCCGCTGCCCTGCCCCGTCCCGTCCCGGTCCCGAACGAACGAAAGGTTGTCCTGTGGGTTCCCCCCGACGCTATGTGGTGGTCGGCACCGGCCACCGCGTCCAGATGTACCTCGACGCGATGGCCGGCGCGCACCGCGACGACGCCGTCCTGGTCGCCCTGCTCGACCCCAACCCGGGCCGGGTCGAGCACCACCGGGCCCGGCTGGAGGCGGCGGGGCTGGACGTCTCCTCGGTGGTGACCGGCGGCCCGGAGGCGCTCGAGCAGACCATCGCCGACACCGGGGCCGACCGGGTCGTCGTCACCTCGCCCGACCACGCCCACGCCGGGCTGGTCGTGCGCAGCCTGGACGCCGGCGCCGACGTCGTGGTCGAGAAGCCGCTGACCATCGACCCCGAGAGCGCGCGGGCCATCGCGGAGGCGGTCGCCCGCACCGGCCGTGACGTGGTGGTCACCCACAACTACCGCTACTCCCCGCGCAACTCCGGGCTCAAGCAGCTGATCCGCGACGGCGCGATCGGCACGCCGCTGTCGGTGACCTTCGAGTGGATCCTCGACACCGCCCACGGCGCGGACTACTTCCGGCGCTGGCACCGGGACAAGAAGAACTCCGGCGGTCTGCTGATCCACAAGGCCTCCCACCACTTCGACCTGGTGAACTGGCTGCTCGCCGACGCCCCGACCCAGGTCTACGCCCGCGGCGGGGTGCGCTTCTACGGCGCGGAGAACGCCGACGCCCGCGGTCTGCCGCCGCGTCCGCCGCGCGGCACCCACGACGGCGAGCACAGCCCGTGGGAGCTCGACCTGCGCGACGACCCGCGGCTCAAGGCGCTCTACCTCGACAACGAGCAGCACGACGGCTACCACCGCGACCAGGACGTCTTCGGCCCCGGCGTGACCACCGAGGACAACCTGGCCGTGGTCGTCGACTACAGCCGCGGTGCGGTGCTCAGCTACGCCCTCAACGCCCACGCCCCGTGGGAGGGCTACCGCATCTACGTCAACGGCACCGAGGGTCGGGCCGAGCTCGAGGTGGTCGAGCGGGCCGCCGTCCTGCTCGACGACGCCGGCGGCACCACCGTCGACCCCAGCGCCCTGCCGGCCTCCTCCAGCCGCCACGGCGGCGAGCGGCTCACCCTGCAGCGGCACTGGGAGCCCGCCCAGGAGATCGAGATCCAGCAGGGCGAGGGTGGTCACGGTGGCGGGGACGCCCTGCTGCTGGCCGACGTCTTCCGGGGTCCCGGCGAGGACCCGCTGGAGCGTCCCTCCACCTGGGTGGACGGGATCCGCTCGATCGCGGTCGGGATGGCCGGCAACGAGTCCCTGCGCACCGGCCAGGCCGTCCGGGTCGAGGACCTGGGGCTCGGCGTCGACCTCAGCCGGTGACGGCCGCGCAGCCGGCGGACGCCGGGACGCAGGCGCAGGTCGAGCGGCTGCGGGCCGGTCTCGCCGACCCGCCGCGCGAGGCGGCGCCGATGATGCGCTGGTGGTGGTTCGGCCCGGCGGTGGAGCGGGCCGAGCTGGACCGCGAGCTCACCGTGATGGCCGCCGCCGGTCTCGGCGGGGTCGAGGTGGCCTACGTCTACCCGCTGGAGCCGGCCACCACGACGCTGCTCTCGGAGTCGTTCCTCGCCGACCTGCGTTTCGCCGCCGAGCGGGTGCGTGAGCTCGGTCTGCGCTTCGACCTCACCCTTGGCACCGGCTGGTCCTTCGGCGGCCCGCACATCGACACCGCCCTGGCCGCCCGCCGGCTGCGCTGGGACCGTCGCGAGATCACCCCCGGACCGCTACGGATCGGCGCCACCTCGCCCTGGCCGGGCGAGGAGCTGGTGGCGGCCTACCTCGGCGACGGCTCGGAGCAGGAGACCCCCGACGTCTTCACCCCGCTGCCGGTCACCGACGGCGAGGTGCGGGTGCCCGACGGGCGCGGTCCCCGGCAGGTGCTGCTGGTCTGGTCCGAGCCCACCGGGCAGAACGTCAAGCGCGCCGCCGCCGGCGCCGAGGGCCCGGTTCTCGACCACTACAGCGCGGCCGCCACCCAGCGTCACCTGGAGGCCTTCGGCGACCCGCTGCTGGACGCTGTCGACCCCGCGCTGGTCGGGTCGGTGTTCTGCGACAGCCTCGAGGTCTACGCCGCGGACTGGACACCGGCGCTGCCCGAGGAGTTCGAGCGCCGCCGCGGCTACCCGCTGCTGCCGGTGCTGCCCGCGCTGCTGTCCACCGACCCGGCGACCGCCGCGGTGCGCGCCGACTACCACCGCACCCTGGTCGAGCTGTACGAGGAGAACTTCGTCGCCGTCGTGCAGCGCTGGGCCGCCGGGCGCGGCGTGCCGTTCCGGCTGCAGGGCTACGGGGTGCCCCCAGCCACCGTGGCCAGCTACCGCTTCGCCGACCTCTTCGAGGGCGAGGGCTGGGGCTGGAAGCGCCTCACCCAGACCCGGTGGGCGTCCTCGGCCGCGCACCGCTACGACCGCCCGGTCGTCTCGGCCGAGGTGTGGACCTGGCTGCACTCGCCGTCCTTCCGCGCCACCCCGCTCGACCTGCAGGGCGAGGCCCACGAGCACCTGCTCAACGGCGTCAACCAGCTGATCGGGCACGGCTGGCCCTACTCCCCGCCCGACGCGCCGGGGCTGGGCTGGTTCTTCTACGCCGCCGGCGCCTACGACGACCGCAACCCCTGGTGGCCGGCGATGCCGGGGCTGGTGGCCGCGCTGAGCCGGCTCAGCTGGCTGCTGCGCCAGGGCAGCCCGGTGGCCGACGTCGCGGTCTACGTCCCGCTGACCGATGTGCTGGCCGGGATGGGCAGCGCCACCGGCGGCTCGCTGGACGCCTGGCGCGAGACCGCCCGGCGCGTCCCGGCCGAGGTCACCGCCGCCGTCCGCGAGCACGGGCTCGACTACGACCTGGTCGACGACGAGGTGCTCGACGGGCTCGACCCCGGGCGTTACCCGGTGGTGGTCGTCCCGGCCACCACCACCGTCCCCGAGCCCACCCGGGCCTGGCTGGCCGCGGTGCAGGAGCGGGGTGGGACGGTGCTGCGGGTCGGCAGCCCGGTCGACGTCGGCGGCCGTGCGGTGGCCGCCGGGTCGTTGGCCGCCGCCCTCGGCGAGGTCCTCGAGCCGCTGCTCGTCCCCGACCGCCCGACGCCGTCGCTGGGCGTGGTGGTGCGGCGCACCGCCGGCGCCGAGGTGGTGCTGCTGGCCAACACCGGCCCGGAGCCGCTGCAGCGCTCGCTCACCTCGCGCAGCCCGCACACCCGCTACGAGCAGTGGGACCCGGTGACCGGACGGCTGGTGCGGGCCGGCGCGCTGGCCGACGGCCTGGCGCTGGAGCTGGAGCCCTACCAGGCCACGGCGCTGCTGCTCAGCGACGCCCCAGCGCCCGCCGAGCCGGCCCTACCGGCCGCCGCGCACGGGTCGTCGACGCCCCTCGCCGACGGCTGGAGCGTCACCTTCCCCGGGGAGGCGCCGGCCCCGGTGGACGTGCCGCACGTGTGGGAGGAGACCGGCCGGCCCGGGTTCTCCGGCACCGCCCGCTACGCCACCACCGTCGAGCTGGACGCGCTGCCCGACGGCGCCCGCGTCGTCCTCGACCTCGGCGGCGTCACCCCGGTCGGCGACGCCGGCGCCGACGAGGGGCTGGTCGGACCGTCCTACCGGGCCCGCGTGCGCGGGCCGGTCGGCGAGGTCGCGACGGTGGAGGTCAACGGCACCGGCTGCGGCGTGCTGTGGTGCCCGCCGTACCGGGTCGACGTCACCGACGCCGTCCGGCCGGGACGCAACGAGGTCGTGCTCGAGGTCGCCAACACCGCCGCCAACGCGCTGTCGGTCGACGAGGAGATCCACCGGCTGGCCGCCGAGGCCGAGCGGCGCGACGGCCGCCGGTTCCGGATGCAGCAGCTGGACCGGGCAGCCGAGAGCGTGCGCTCGGGACTGCTCGCCGCGCCGACCCTGCGGGTGCACGCGCCGGCCCCGCCCGGCTGACACCCCAGCCCACCGCCCACCCGTGACGTCTGAGGAGAAGTGATGGCCCCCGCCGCGCCCACCAACGCCCCCGCCCGCATCGTCCAGGTCGGCGCCTCCGGCTTCGGCCGGGTGCACCGTGAGCGGATCGCGGCCGCGCAGCAGCGCGGCGAGGCCGAGCTGGTCGCGGTCGTCGACCCCTTCGTCGGCGCGCTGGACGGGCCCGACGCCGGTGTCCCGCTGCTGGGCACCCTGCCCGAGGCGCTGCAGACGTCAGGGAGGGTGGACGTGGTGAGCATCGCGGCACCGATCGCCGAGCACGCCGAGCTGGCGACGCTGGCGCTGCAGGCCGGTGCGGACGTGCTGCTGGAGAAGCCGCCGGTGGCGGTCTGGGCGGACTTCGAGCGGCTGCTCGAGCTGCAGCGCAGCACCGGCCGGCTGGTGCAGGTCGGCTTCCAGAGCCTGGCCACCGACGGCGCCGACCTGCTCGGCTCCGACGCCCTCGGGCTCGGGACGCTGCAGCAGGTGGGCGCGGTCGGGCTGTGGCTGCGCACCCTGGGCTACTGGTCGCGCTCGCCGTGGGCGGGCCGGCGCACCCTCGACGGGCGTCCGGTGGTGGACGGGGTGGTGACCAACCCGCTGGCCCACGCGGTCGCGACCGCGCTGGCCGTGGTGGGCTGCCGCCGGGCCGAGGACGTCGCCGAGGTGGAGGTCGAGCTGTTCCGGGCCAACGCCATCGACGCCGACGACACCTCGGTGGTGCGGGTGCGGACCGCCGCCGGTGACGTCGTCACCTGCGCGCTCACCCTGTGCTCCCCGGTGCAGCAGGACCCGTGGGTCGAGGTCGTGGGCGAGCACGGGCGGGCCCGCTACCTCTACACCGAGGACCGGATCGAGGTCACCACCGCCGACGGCACCCGCACCGCCGCGGTCACCCGCACCGACCCGCTGGCCAACCTGCTCGCCGCCCGGCGCGGGGAGGCCGAGCTGATGGTGCCGCTGGTCAGCACCGGCGCCTTCATGCGGGTGATGGACGCCGTCGGCCGGACGACGCCGGCCCCGATCCCCGCCTCGGGCGTCCGCTGGGTGGGGGAGGGCGCCGACCGCCACCCCGAGGTCGAGCAGGTCGACCACTGGGCGCAGGAGGCCGTCCGGCAGGGACGCACCTTCACCGAGCTCGGCGTGCCCTGGGCCCGGGCCGGCGCGACCACGGCCTGACCCCTGCTACGGGTGCCTCCGCGGCGGTGGTCCTAGGCTGCCGGGCGTGAGCCACCCCGACCCGACCCCACCGCCGGGACCGCTGCACCTGCGCGACGTCGTGCTGGTCGAGACCGGCGAGCGGACCGACCTGTGGGTGGCCGACGGCCGGCTGGTCGACGGCCCGGTCGCGGGGGCCACCACCGTCGCCGAGGGCGGCTGGGTGCTGCCCGGGCTGGTCGACGCCCACTGCCACATCGGTCTGGAGGCCGCCGGCGCGGTGGACCGGGCCCGGGCCGAGCAGCACGCGCTGACCGAGCGCGCCGCCGGCGTCCTGCTGCTGCGCGACGCCGGGTCGCCGGCCGACACCCGCTGGATCGACGACCGGGACGACCTGCCGCGGGTGGTCCGCGCCGGTCGCCACATCGCCCGCCCGCGGCGCTACCTGCGCGACTACGCCGACGAGGTGGAGCCCGACGGACTGGTCGCGGCGGTGGAGCGGCAGGCGGCCCGCGGCGACGGCTGGATCAAGCTGGTGGGGGACTGGATCGACCGCTCCGTGGGCGACCTCACCCCGCTGTGGCCTGCCGACGTCGCCGCCGCGGCGGTCGCCCGCGCCCACGAGCTGGGCTGCCGGGTGACCGTCCACGTGTTCTCGGAGCAGGCGGTGGCCGAGCTGGTCGCGGCCGGGGTGGACGGCGTCGAGCACGGCACCGGGCTGACCGACGACGTCATCGCGCAGATGGCCGAGCGGCAGGTCGCGCTGGTGCCCACCCTGGTGCAGCTGGAGAACTTCCCCCGCTTCGCCGCCCAGGGCCGCGAGAAGTTCCCCCGCTACGCCGCCCACATGGACGACCTCCACGCCCGCCGGTTCGACACCATCGGCCGGGCGGTCGAGGCCGGCGTCCCGGTCTACGCCGGCACCGACGCCGGCGGGTTCCTGCCGCACGGGATCATCGCCCGTGAGGTGGCGGCGCTGGCGCGGCTGGCAGGCCCCGAGACCGCCCTCGGGGCGGCGTCCTGGCGGGCGCGGGAGTGGCTCGGCCACCCCGGGCTCACCCCGGGTGCGCCCGCCGACCTGGTCGTCCTGGGCGCCGACCCACGGGTCGAGCCCGGCGTCCTGGCCTCCCCCCGCCGGGTGGTGCTGCGCGGCCGCGTGGTCTGACGCGCGCCCGCGGCGGCGTTTGGAGGCGGCGTGCCGCTCTGGCAGAATGGCCCGCGCATCCGTGCTGCCCTGGTGCCCTCTCTCCGCCGGGCGCAGCGCTGGTCCACCCGGGTTGAGGTGCGCTGCCCCACCAGCGCGCCGACTGCTCACCCACCGCGCCGGGGCCGTCCCGGCCGAACCACCAGGAGAAACCACACCCGTGGCTGTCAAGATTCGTCTCAAGCGACTCGGCAAGATCCGTTCGCCGCACTACCGCATCGTCGTCATGGACTCGCGCCAGAAGCGCGACGGCCGGGCGATCGAGGAGATCGGGCTCTACCACCCGAAGAACGACCCGTCGGTGATCCAGGTCGACTCCGAGCGCGCCCAGTACTGGCTCGGCGTCGGCGCCCAGCCGACCGAGGCCGTCGTCGCCATCTTCAAGCGCAGCGGGGACTGGCAGAAGTTCTCCGGCGACACCTCGCCGTCGGGCATCGACCCGCAGGCGGAGAAGAAGGACAAGACCGCGCTGTTCAACGCTGCGCTGGCCGACACCGCCGACGAGCCCAGCGTGGCCGCGTTCAGCAGCCGCAAGAAGGCCGACGAGACCTCCTCCACCGAGGCCTCCGCGGGCGAGACGGGCGCAGGGGAGACCTCGACCGACGAGTCCTCCACCGAGGCCTGAGGTGCTGGCCGACGCGCTGGAGCACCTGGTCCGCGGCCTGGTCACCCACCCCGACGACGTCCGGGTGCGGGACGTCGACGGCCGCCGCGGGCGGATGCTCGAGGTGCGCGTGCACCCCGACGACGTCGGCAAGGTGATCGGTCGCCAGGGGCGCACGGCGAGCGCGCTGCGCACCGTGATCACCGCCCTGGCCGGACGGGACCGGATCCGCGTCGACTTCGTCGACGTCGACCGTCCTCGGCGGGGCGGACGCTGAGCCGGTGACGGCAGTCGACGTGGTGGTCGGCCGGGTCGGCCGACCGCACGGCGTCCGGGGTGAGCTCAGCATCGAGCTGCGCACCGACGAACCGACGAGGCGCTTCGCGCCGGGTGCCATGCTGCACCTGGTGCGGAGCGCCGCGGCGCGTCCGGGGCTCGACCGCTGGCCCGTCGAGCGGACGGTGACGGTGGTCAGCACCCGCTGGCACCAGGGCCGGATGCTGGTGCGCCTGGACGGGGTGGACGACCGCGACGCCGCCGAGGCGCTGCGGGGGCTGCTGCTGGTGGTCCGCGTCGAGGAGGACGAGGAGCCCGAGGAGCCGGGGGAGTACTACGACCGGCAGCTGGTCGGCCTGGCCGTGCTCGACGCCGCGGGGCAGCGTGCCGGCACGGTCCGGGCCGTGGTGCACCTGCCGGCCCACGACCTGCTCGAGGTCGACGTGGAGGACGGACGCCGGCTGGTGCCCTTCGTCGAGGCGCTGGTGCCCGAGGTCGACCTGGCGGCCGGCCACCTGCGGCTGGCCGACGTCGAGGGGCTGCTCGACGACCTGGAGGGATAGCCCCCGGTCGTCGGACGAACGTGACGTCGAGCACGCGAGGACCACCTTGGTTTCCGGGGTCCTGGCAGAGAACTAAGGTGAGGCTGTGGCAACGACGACGATCTCGGCGCAGCGCAGGGCACTGCGTTCGACGGTGGCCAAGAAGGTCATCATGGCGGTCTCCGGCCTCATCATGGTCGGCTACCTGCTCGCCCACATGTACGGCAACCTCAAGGCCTTCTCGGGGATGCAGGCCTTCGACGAGTACTCCCACCACCTGCGCGAGCTCGGCGAGCCGATCCTGCCGCCCAGCGGCGCGCTGTGGATCATCCGGGTGGTGCTGCTGGTCGCGGTGGTGGCCCACATCTGGGCCGCGGTGCTGCTGGCCCGGCGGTCCTGGACCTCGGCCGGGGTCAACCGCTACGAGACCAGGCGCAACCGGCGCGGCATCCAGCGCACCTACGCCTCGTTCACGCTGCGCAGCGGCGGTGTGGTCATCGCCCTGTTCGTCGTCTACCACCTGGCCCACCTGACCTGGCACTGGATCGAGCCGGGCGGCTCCTCGCCCTCGCCCTACGGCCGGCTGGTCGCCGGCTTCTCCGTGTGGTGGGTGGTCGCGCTCTACGTCATCGCCCTGCTCGCGGTGGGCTTCCACCTGCGCCACGGCGTCGCCAGCGCGCTCTACACCCTCGGCGCCGGCACCACCGCGACCGCGCGGCAGGTGATCGTGGTGGTCTCGATCGTGACCTCGCTGGTGATCACCGTCGGCTTCCTCATCGTCCCCTTCAGCGTCCTCCTGGGAGTGATCCAGTGACCGACCACAACCCGTTCGAGAACCCCGGGCAGAGCTACGACAGCACCGACCGCGACGACCAGCCGATGGACCCGCGGGGTGGCCGTGAGGCCGAGGGCATGGCCGAGCACGAGTCGACCTTCCCGGTGAGCGAGAACGCCCCCTCCGGTCCCGAGCAGCAGCAGCTGCCCGACGCCGACGCCTACTTCACCCTCGGCGACCCGATCGCCGACACCAAGGCCCCGGGCGGGCCGATCGAGGCTCGGTGGTCGGAGCGCAAGTTCGGCGCCAAGCTGGTCAACCCCGCCAACCGGCGCAAGCTCAGCGTCATCATCGTCGGCACCGGGCTGGCCGGGGCCTCGGCCGCCGCCACCCTCGGCGAGAGCGGCTACCAGGTCAAGAGCTTCTGCTACCAGGACAGCCCCCGCCGGGCGCACTCGATCGCGGCCCAGGGCGGCATCAACGCCGCGAAGAACTACCGCAACGACGGCGACTCGACCTTCCGGCTCTTCTACGACACCGTCAAGGGCGGCGACTACCGCAGCCGCGAGTCGAACGTCTACCGACTGGCCGAGGTCAGCGCGAACATCATCGACCAGTGCGTGGCCCAGGGCGTCCCGTTCGCCCGCGAGTACGGCGGCCTGCTCGACACCCGCTCCTTCGGCGGCGTGCAGGTGCAGCGCACCTTCTACGCCCGCGGCCAGACCGGCCAGCAGCTGCTGCTCGGCGCCTACCAGGCGCTGGAGCGCCAGATCGCGGCCGGCACGGTGACGATGTACGCCAAGCACGACATGCTCGAGCTCGTCGTCGCCGACGGCCGCGCCCGCGGCATCGTGGTCCGCGACCTGACGACCGGTGAGATCGAGACGCACTTCGCCGACGTGGTGGTGCTGGCCACCGGTGGCTACGGCAACGTGTTCTTCCTCTCCACCAACGCGATGGGCAGCAACGTCACCGCCGCCTGGCGGGCCCACCGCAAGGGGGCCTACTTCGCCAACCCCTGCTACACCCAGATCCACCCCACCTGCATCCCGGTCTCCGGCGACTACCAGTCCAAGCTCACGCTGATGAGCGAGTCGCTGCGCAACGACGGCCGGATCTGGGTGCCGAAGTCCGGTGAGGACACCCGCGAGGCGCGCGACATCCCCGAGGAGGAGCGCGACTACTACCTGGAGCGCCGCTACCCGGCCTTCGGCAACCTGGTGCCCCGCGACATCGCCTCCCGCGCGGCCAAGGCGGTCTGCGACGAGGGCCGCGGCGTGGGCCCGAGCGGGCTGGGGGTCTACCTCGACTTCGCCGACGCCATCAAGCGGCTGGGCCGCAAGGCGGTCGAGGCCAAGTACGGCAACCTCTTCGACATGTACGCCCAGATCACCGGCGAGGACCCGTACGAGACGCCGATGCGGATCTACCCGGCCGTGCACTACACGATGGGCGGGCTGTGGGTGGACTACGACCTGCAGTCGACCATCCCCGGGCTGTTCGTCACCGGTGAGGCGAACTTCTCCGACCACGGCGCCAACCGCCTCGGCGCCTCGGCGCTGATGCAGGGGCTGGCCGACGGCTACTTCGTGCTGCCCAACACCATCGCCGACTACCTGGCCGACGGGCCGTTCGAGAAGATCGACGACACCCATCCGGCCGCGGTGGAGGCCGTGACCGAGGTCACCGACCGGGTGCAGAAGCTGCTCTCGGTCAAGGGGACCCGCACGGTCGACTCCTTCCACCGCGAGCTCGGCCAGATCATGTGGGAGTACTGCGGCATGGAGCGCAGTGAGGAGGGCCTGCGCAAGGCCATCGGGATGATCCGCGAGCTCCGCGAGGCGTTCTGGAACGACGTCCTGGTGCCGGGCTCGGGCAACGACCTCAACCAGTCCCTGGAGCGGGCCGGCCGGGTGGCCGACTTCCTCGAGCTGGGTGAGCTGATGTGCGTGGACGCCCTGCACCGCCGCGAGTCCTGCGGCGGGCACTTCCGGGCCGAGTCCCAGACCGAGGACGGCGAGGCGCTGCGCCACGACGACGAGTTCGCCTACGTGGCCGCCTGGGAGTTCACCGGCACCGGCCAGCAGCCGGTGCTGCACAAGGAGGATCTCGTCTACGAGTTCGTCGAGATGAAGCAGCGGAGCTACAAGTGAGCGCCGGGACACCCCCGCGCCGGCTCCGAGGAGGGAACGAGTCGTGAACATCACCCTGCGCGTGTGGCGCCAGGCCGGGCCCGACGTCGAGGGCCACATGGAGACCATCGAGGTCCCCGACGTCAGCGAGCACATGTCCTTCCTGGAGATGATCGACGTCGTCAACGACCGCCTCACCCTGGAGGGCAAGGAGCCGATCGCGATCGACTCCGACTGCCGTGAGGGCATCTGCGGCACCTGCGGTGTGATGATCAACCGGCAGGCCCACGGCCCGGTGCGGGCCACCGTCTGCCAGCTGCACATGCGCTCGTTCACCGACGGCGAGACCATCGACGTGGAGCCGTGGCGGGCCGACGCCTTCCCGGTGGTCAAGGACCTCGTGGTCGACCGTTCCGCCTTCGACCGGATCATCGCCGCCGGCGGCTACATCAGCGCCCCCACCGGATCCGCGCCCGAGGCCCACTCCACCCCGGTGAAGAAGGCCGACGCCGACCACGCCTTCGACGCCGCCACCTGCATCGCCTGCGGCGCCTGCGTGGCCGCCTGCCCCAACGGCTCGGCGATGCTGTTCACCGCGGCCAAGGTGACCCACCTGGGGCTGCTGCCGCAGGGCCAGCCCGAGCGGGGCTCCCGGGTGCTGAACATGATCAACCAGCACGACGAGGAGGGCTTCGGCGGCTGCACCAACATCGGCGAGTGCACCGCGGTCTGCCCCAAGGGCATCCCGTTCGACACCATCAGCCAGCTCAACCGCGACATGCTGGGGGCGCTGCTCCGCGGCGAGTGAGCGCACCGGCGTCCAGCCAGGCACCGAGGGCCGTCCCCGTCCGGGGGCGGCCCTCGGCGCGTGCCGGGGCGGTCAGCGGGCGAGCCGCTCGTTCATGTTCTGCAGCGTGCGGATCATCGGGTAGGTCTGGCCGACCGGGCCACCGGGTTCGGCGTCCCAGCTGAAGTCCTGGCCGACGCTCTCGAAGGTGGCCAGCACCACCCGGTCCCCGACCTGGGTGGTGCCGTAGTCGACCCACAGGCCTGGCTCGTCGCCGGCGTCGACGGCCACCGAGACGTAGCCGGCGCGGCCCCGGGGGACCGGGACGTCGAGGGTGGTGGGGCCCACCACCGGCGGGGTGCCCTCCTGCTCCAGGGTGGAGCCGCACTCCTCGCCCCAGCGCTGCAACGTCGACCACGCCCGCCCGGCGGCCGCCTCGTCGGGGAAGGCCATCACCACGGCCGCCGCGGTGACGTCGGAGCTGACCTCGACCAGACGGGTGTCGGTCGCCCCGAGGCTGCCGGTGCCGGCCTGCTGGCACCGGGAGATGGCGACGTCGTCGACCACCGAGGCCCGGTAGCCGTCGAAGGTGATGCCCTCGCCCCACTCGAAGTCCTCCGCCCGGGGCACCTCCGCGTCCTCCAGCCGGTCGCCGGGGCCCGGGATGGGGCTGGCGGTGACGGCGGGGGAGGGGGCGATCGGCCGGGACGGGGGCGGGCCGATGAGCTGGGCGACCAGGACACCGGCACCGGCGGCCAGCACGGCCACCACCGCCACCGCGCCGACGACCTGCCGGCGGTGGACCCGGCGCCGGTCACCCAGCCGGCGCAGCGGGGCGGGATCACCGGCCGGGGTCTGCTCGGCCACCCGGCGCAGCGGGTCGAAGATCGGGTCGGTGCTCATCGGTGCTCACTCCTCTCGGACTCCGACAACAGATGGGCGAGGGCGGCCCGGCCCCGCGAGAGGCGGGCCTTGACGGTGCCCTCGGGGGCGCCGACCTCCCGGGCCACCTCGGCCACCGGCAGGTCGGCCAGGTGGTGCAGCACGATCACCCGCCGCTGCTCGACCGGCAGCCGTTGCAGGGCCCGGGTCAGCGCCACCGACTCGATGTCGGGTGGCTCCACGGCCCGCTCCTGCTGCAGCGCCCGGTCCGGGGCCCGGCGGGCCAGCCGGGAGCGGCGCCAGCGGCTGACCGCGATCCGGTAGGCGGTGGTGCGCAGCCAGCCCTCGGGCGAGGACGCGCGGTCCAGCGTGTGCCGTTTGTCCCAGGCCCGGATGAACGCCTCCTGCACGCAGTCCTGGGCCTCGGCCCGGTTGCCGCACATGGCGTAGACCTGCGCCACCAGCGAGCCGAAGGAGGTGCGGTAGAGGACGTCGAACTCCTCGCTGTCCATCCCGCTCCTCCCGGCCCGACCCGGCCCTGCAGCCCGCGGGTCCGTCCCCGCCGGCGGTCTCTGCTCGACTGCCACCTTCACGTGCTGTCTACGCGCGGCGCGGGCCCCCGGTTGCACCCGGTCGCCGATTTCCGACCCTGGGCGCGCTGTGGCAGACTTCTGCGCTGGTGCGCATGCCCGGCTCCTGCCACGGGGGGACCGTCCGGACGGCGCCACCACCCGAACTGACTGCACTGACCAGGTGACCTGTGGCACCGGCGAGGACCATCATGAGCAAGCTGATCGAGGCCGTCGACCAGGCCTCCCTCCGGACCGACATCCCGACCTTCCGCGCCGGCGACTCCGTCAAGGTGCACGTCAAGGTGGTCGAGGGCAACCGCTCCCGGATCCAGGTGTTCGCCGGCGTGGTCATCGCCCGCAACGGTGCCGGGCTGCAGGAGACGTTCGTCGTCCGCAAGGTCTCCTTCGGCGTCGGCGTCGAGCGCACCTTCCCGGTGCACAGCCCCATCGTCGACAAGATCGAGGTCGAGCGCCAGGGCGACGTGCGCCGCGCCAAGCTCTACTACCTGCGCGGTCTGCGCGGCAAGGCCGCCAAGATCAAGGAGAAGCGCGCCTGAGGGCAGCTCTCCCCGACGATCGCACGCACCGGCTCCCGGTGCGTGCGATCGTCGTCTTCGCCCCGTCGACTAGGTTGGGGCGGGGTCCGCGGGGCGGTGCTCCGGACGGATCCGTCGCAGGCACGACGAAGAGGTGGCGTGGGTGAGTGAGTCACGGATCGGCGAGGAGCCGCCGAGGACCGGCGTCGGACGGCGCGTCGGGTCGGTGGTGAAGGAGCTCCTCATCGTCGTGGTCGGGGCGGTGGTGGTCTCCTCGCTGCTGCGGGCGTTCGTGGCCCAGCCCTTCGTCATCCCGTCGGGGTCGATGGAGGACACCCTGCAGATCGACGACAAGGTCGTGGTGCAGAAGGTCACCGACTTCAGCCGGGGCGACGTCGTCGTCTTCGTCGACCCGGGCGACTGGCTCGGTCCGGAGTACGAGGCCGCCGAGCGCGGACCGGCCGGCCAGGTGCTCGAGTTCATCGGGATCCTCCCCGACACCAGCTCCAACCACCTCATCAAGCGCGTGATCGGCATGCCCGGCGACACCGTGCACTGCTGCGACGACCAGGGCCGGCTGAGCGTGAACGGCGTCCCGCTGGAGGAGGAGGACTACCTCTACCGCGGCGACGACGGGGAGCCGGTCGCGCCCGCAGACGTGCCCTTCACCGTGGTGGTGCCGCGGGACCGCATCTTCGTCATGGGCGACCACCGCAACGACTCCCGCGACTCCCGGTGCCACCTCGCCGACGTCCCCGCCGCCGGCGGGCCGATCGGCACCGAGGCCTTCGTCCCGGTGCAGAACGTGGTCGGACCCGCCTTCCTCATCGCCGCGCCGTTCGACCGGTTCCAGCGGCTGACCGTCCCCGACACCTTCGCCCGGATCCCCGACCCGGCCGAGCCGGCGCCGGAGCAGGCGGTGATCGAGCCGGAGGGGGTCAGCTGCTGATGCCCGACGGTGCCCAGCGCTCCCGGCCGAGGTTCGTCATCCGGCGCAGCAGCGGCCTGTACGGCTACGAGCGCGCCCTGCAGCGGGCCGGTTTCCCCCTGGTGGCCGGCGCCGACGAGGCCGGCCGCGGCGCCTGCGCCGGTCCGCTGGTCGCCGGCGCGGCCATCCTGTCCGACCGGGCCTCGCGCCAGATCGAGGGCCTGCGGGACTCCAAGCTGCTCAGCGCCGCCCAGCGGGAGCGCTGCTACGACGAGGTGGTCGCCAAGGCGGTCAGCTGGTCGGTGGTGGTGCTGCCGGCGGGCGAGTGCGACCGGCTCGGGATGCACGTGGCCAACGTGCAGGCGCTGCGCCGGGCGCTGCACCGCCTCTCGGTGCACCCCGACTACGTGCTCACCGACGGGTTCGGGGTGGACGGGCTCGGCGTCCCCGGGCTGGCGGTGTGGAAGGGCGACCGGGTGGCCGCCTGCGTGGCGGCGGCGTCCGTGCTGGCCAAGGTGACCCGCGACCGGATCATGGCCGACCTGCACGAACGGTGGCCCGAGTACGACTTCGCCACCCACAAGGGCTACTGCACCCGCGAGCACCAGGAGCGCCTCGACCGCCACGGCCCCTGCCCGGAGCACCGCCGCCGGTTCGACAACGTGGTGCGGGCGATGCGAGGGCCCGGCGACGTGCGCGCCGTCGGCTAGAGTGCCAGGCGAGATGAGTGCAGAAGACCTGGAGCAGTTCGAGAGCGAAGCCGAGCTCAAGCTGTACCGCGAGTACAAGGACGTCGTGCGGCTGTTCACCTACGCCGTGGAGACCGAGCGCCGCTTCTACCTCTGCAACACCGTCGACCTCAAGGTCCGCACCGAGGGCGGCGACGTCTACTACGAGGTCTCGATGGCCGATGCCTGGGTCTGGGACATGTACCGTCCGGGCCGCTTCGTGAAGAACGCCAAGGTGCTCACCTTCCGTGACGTCTCCATCGAGGAGATCGTGCACTCCGACCTCGAGGTCCCCGACTCCGGACGCTGACGCCTGCCGCGTCACCCACGACGCCCTGAGCCTGTCGAAGGGCCGCCTCCCGCCGACGTTGTGCACAGCCCCCGAGCGCCGTCCACAGCCTCCTCGTCCTCGCAGCACCCGCGTCCCCGCCCGCCCACGGTGGGGGTGGAGGTGGGGACGATGGGCACACGACAGGCGCTGGGACGGCTGGGCGAGACGCTCGCCGCCGGACTGCTGGAGGAGCAGGGCTGCGAGGTGCTGGAGCGCAACTGGCGCTGCAGCGAGGGCGAGATCGACATCGTGGCGAGGGAGCTCTCGACGTCGACCTACGTCTTCTGCGAGGTGAAGTGCCGCCGCGGCCTGGGCTGGGGCGACCCGCTGGAGGCGATCACCTGGGCCAAGCTGCGCAAGCTGCGCCAGCTGGCCGCGATCTGGTCCTCCCGCGCCGACCCCCGGCCCGAGCGGATCCGGATCGACGCCGTCGGGGTGGTGCTGCGCCCGGGTGAGACACCGCTGCTCAGCCACGTGCGGGGCGTCGGATGAGCCTGGCGCAGACCTGGTCGGTGGCGCTGCTGGGGATGGACGGGCAGATGGTCGAGGTGGAGGCCGCCATCGGCGGCGGGCTGCCGCGCACCGTGCTCGTCGGCCTGGCCGACACCGCCCTGTACGAGGCGCGGGACCGGTGCCGGGCGGCGGTCTCCACGTCCGGGTTCAGCTGGCCGAGCCAGCTCGTCACCATCAACCTCACCCCGGCCAACCTGCCCAAGGCGGGCTCGCACTACGACCTCAGCATCGTGGCCGCGGTGCTCGCCGCCGCCGAGGTGGTGCCGCGGGAGGCGCTGCGCGACCGGGTGCTGCTGGGCGAGCTCGGGCTCGACGGCCGGGTCCGACGGGTGCGCGGTGTCCTGCCGGCGCTGCTGGCCGCCCGGGACGCCGGCTTCGAGCGGGTGGTGGTACCGCACCACCAGCGGGCCGAGGCCGGTCTGGTGGACGGTCTGACGGTCGACTCGGTGGGGTCGCTGGTCGAGCTGGTCGACTGCCTGCACGGACGCCCGGTGCTGCCGCCGCCGCAGGCCGTCCCCGACCCGGTCGAGCCTCCCACGACGAAGGACGTCTGCGAGGTGGTCGGCCAGCCCGAGGCGAAGTGGGCGCTGGAGGTCGCTGCCGCGGGCCGGCACCACCTCTTCCTCCAGGGTCCACCGGGGGTCGGCAAGACGATGCTGGCCGAGCGGCTGCCGGGGCTGCTGCCCGAGCTCACGCTGTCGGAGGCGCTGGAGGTCTCCGCCATCCACTCCCTGGCCGGGCACGGCGTCGACGGGCTGATCACCCGCCCGCCCTTCGCCGACCCGCACCACTCCGCCTCGCTGCCCAGCGTGGTCGGCGGCGGGGCGCGGATGGCCCGCCCCGGCGCGATCTCGCTGGCCCACCGCGGGGTGCTGTTCATCGACGAGGCGCCGGAGTTCCCTTCCAAGGTGCTCGAGGGGTTGCGCACCCCGCTGGAGTCCGGCCGGGTGACCCTGGGCCGGGCCGAGGTGCAGGCCAGCTACCCGGCCCGCTTCCAGCTGGTGCTGGCCGCCAACCCGTGCCCGTGCGGGCAGGCCGCCACGCCGGGCGCGGAGTGCACCTGCACCCCGATGGCGGTGCGCCGCTACGCCGAGCGGATCTCCGGGCCGATCCTGGACCGGGTCGACATCAGCACCACCCTCGCCCCGCTGCGCCGGGCGTACCTGCGGGGAGCGATCGAGCCGGGGGAGCCGACCGCCGTGGTCGGTGCCCGGGTGCTCGAGGCCCGCGAGCGGCAACGGCACCGGTTGGCCGGCACCGGCTGGTCGACCAACGCGGAGGTGGTCGGGCACCACCTGCGCCGGGTGCTCCCGCTGCCCGAGGGGGTCGAGGCCCTCGACCAGGCGCTGCAGCGGGGTCGGATCAGCGCCCGCGGCGTCGACAAGGTGCTGCGGATCAGCTGGACCCTGGCCGATCTGGCCCAGGCGTCCCGACCGTCCCGCTCGCACCTGCTGGCCGCACTGGCCATGCGGCGCGGCGAGCAGCTCGAGGGGCGGCTGCCGTGAGCGGCACGGAGCCGCTGGTGCCGCCGAGGACCGCCGCCCCGGACGCCGAGCGGCGGGCCCGGATGGCGCTGGCGTGGGTGGTGGAGCCGGGTGAGCCGCGGATCTCCGCGCTGGTCGCCGAACGGGGTGCGGAGGAGGTGTGGGCCGCGGTGCGCGCCCGCACCGACGGGTCGGTGTGGGCGCGTCGGGCCGCCCTGCTCGACCTGCGCGCGGTGACCGTGGCGATGGCGGCGGTGGGCGCACGGTTCGTGGTGCCCGGTGACGAGGAGTGGCCGGCCCAGCTGGAGGACCTGGCCGGCTGCGAGCCGCTGTCGGACCGCGGTGGGGTGCCGCTCGGGCTGTGGGTGCGGGGAGCGGGCCGGCTCGGCCAGCTGGCCGCGGGCGCGGTCGCGGTGGTGGGCGCCAGGGCGGCCACCACCTATGGTCAGGGCGTCGCCCAGGACATGGCCTTCGACCTCACCGCCCAGGGCACCGCGGTCATCTCCGGAGGAGCCTTCGGCATCGACGCCGCCGCGCACCGGGGCGCCCTGGCCGCCGGTGGCGGCACCGTGGCCGTGCTGGCCAGCGGGGTGGACGTCGCCTACCCCCGCGCCAACCAGACGCTGTTCAGCCAGGTCGAGGAGCACGGGCTGCTGGTCTCGGAGCACCCGCCGGGAGAGCACCCGACCAAGGTGCGCTTCCTGGGCCGCAACCGGCTGATCGCCGCACTCAGCGCCGCCACCGTCGTCGTCGAGGCGACGGCACGCTCGGGGGCGCGCAACACCGCGAGCTGGGCCACGCGGTGCGGGCGGGTGCTGGCAGCGGTGCCGGGGTCGGTGCACTCCGCCCAGTCGGTGACCCCGCACCGCTTGATCGCCGACGGCGAGGGGGTGCTCGTCACCGGGGCGGCCGACGTGCTGGCCCTGCTCGCGCCACTGGATGCCACCCGTCCGGGCGCGCCCGGGCACCAGCAGCGGCGGCTGCTCGACGACTGGGACCCGGGCACCGTCGCCGTCCGGGAGGCCCTGCCGGCCCGCGGCGGGCTCACCGTCAGCGAGATCTCGCTGCGCAGCGGGCTCGACGTCCCCGACTGCCTCGCCCACCTCGCCTGGCTGGAGCAGGAGGGCCACGTCACCAGCTCGGGGACGGGGGAGTGGCACCTGCAGCGCCGGTGACGGGCTCCGGTGAGCGGACGGCGTCGTCGGTGCCGGTCAGGTGGTCGTGGTCGCCGCGCACCCAGGCGCGGTGGCGCTCGGCGGAGTCGTGCACCACCGTCGCGGCGTCCCGGTCGACCCGGCCGTCGAAGTTGCCGTAGATCCGCTGGAAGGGACGCTCCTCGTGCAGTGCGGCGATCCGGGTCTGGATCACGGCCACCACCGGGTCCGACAGCGGCAGGTGGTTGGGGTAGCTGCGCATGAACCCGACGCTGCGCCGGTCGGGGTTCGGTGCCACCGTGTCGCCGCTGAGCAGCACGCCCGCCCCGTCCGGCGCGGCCCAGCGCGCGACCGCGCTGCCGGGGAAGTGGCCGCCGATGCGGACCAGCAGCACGCCGGCCAGCTCCAGCCGGTCCTCCCAGAGCCGGACCGCCGGGTCGGTCCGCTGCAGCCATCGGGCGTCGTGGGCGTTGACGAGCACCGGCGCCCCGCCCAGCCGTCGCGACCACTCGACCTGGACGCCGAACATGTGCGGGTGGCTGGCCGCGATGCCCACCACCGGGCCGTGCTCGGCCACCGCGGCCGCGAGCTCGTCATCGACGTAGCCGGTGGGGTCCCACAGCACGTTGCCCTCGGGCCCGGTCGCCAGCAGCGCCTGCTGCCCGATGCCGACCTCGGGCTGCACCGTGACGCCGAACAGGCCTGGTTCCAGCTCCCGCACCCGGCCGCGGTGGCCCGCCGCCGACAGCTCGGCCAGCGTGGTCCACCGCTGACCCGCCGGCGGGACGTACTGGCGCTCGTCGGAGCAGATCGGACAGCTCGCCGGGGGAGTAGGCGACGACGGGTGCTCGACGGCGCAGGTGGCGCAGATCCAGGAAGTCACGGCCTCATCGTGCGACCTCCAGCGCGCTGGAGGTCAAGCAGGAGAGGATGGCGGTCATGAGCTGGTACGCCCGACCCTCCTGGCGCCTCGCCGGTCAGCTGGCCGCCGACCTGTTTGTCCTCGGCTGGGCGCTCCTGTGGTGGGGCGTCGGGCGGCTCGTCGACGACGCGGTCAGCGCGCTCGCCGCGCCGGCGCGCGAGGGCGGGGCCGCGGCGCGCTCGATGGAGGAGTCGTTCCGCGCCGCGGCGCGCACCGCCGGGCAGGTGCCCGGGCTGGGCGGGGAGCTGCGGACCCCGTTCGACGACGCCGCCGCCCGCACCGCGGAGCTGGCCGGGGCGCTGGGCCGGCAGGCGATCCAGATCGAGCAGCTCGGCACCCTCGCCGGGGTGCTGACCTTCCTGCTGCCGGTGGCGCTGCTGGTGGTGCTGTGGCTGCCGCGGCGGGTCGCCTTCGCCCGGCGCAGCGCAGCCGCCCGCCGCTTCGTCGACTCCACGGCCGACCTCGACCTGTTCGCGCTCCGGGCGATGGCCACCATGCCGCTGGACCAGCTCGCCAGGATCAGCGACGACCCCGTCGCGGCCTGGCGCGCAGGGGACCGGCGGGTGATCGAGGCACTGGCCGACACCTCGCTGCGCAAGGAGGGGCTGCCGCTGCCCCGGGCGGGCCGGCGGGGCGCCGACCGACCTGGCGCCTGACCGCCCGGCGGCCGTCGGCTACGCCAGGAGGTCGGCGTAGCCGGGGTGCTGGTCGATGAACTGCGCCGTGTAGGGGCACTGGGGCACCACCGACCAGCCCCGTGCCCGCATGTCGTCCAGCACCACGGTGGTCAGCCGGCCGGCGATCCCCTCCCCGCGCCGCCCGGGATCGGTGCCGGTGTGGGTGATGGTGGCCACCGTGCCGTCGAGGCGGTAGTCGACCACCCCGACCTCGCGGCCGTCGTCGGAGGCCACGAACCGGTGCTCGGCGTCGCGGTGCTCGAAGGTCAGCGTCATCGCGCACCTCCCGCGCCGGGTCCGGGGTGGCGGGGCTCCCGCGTGCTCGTCATGGCGCCATCGTGCCAGCCGGCTCCGCAGCGCCCGGGCGGTGTCGGGAACCCACCCGTGGTGCCGGGCCGGTGCCGCCGGCGTCCCAGGTCACGCCGAGGGTGCCGACCTCCGGTCGCCTGCTCGGGCAGCTCGACCTCCACGGCACGGTGGCGCCTCCGTGCGGCGGCGTCCCAGGGCCCGGATCGGGCCGGCCGGTGTGCCCGGGCGACGTAGCGTGAGGGTGTGAGCGAGCGTCCCGAGAGCGGTCTGAGCACCCGAGCCATCCACCTGGGCATCGACCCCGATCCCTCGACCGGGGCGATCTCCCCGCCGATCTTCCAGACCTCGACCTTCCTCCAGGACGACGTCGCCCAGCCCCGCAACGGCTACGAGTACGCCCGCTGCGCCAACCCCACCCGCGACCTGCTGCAGCGCCAGGTGGCCGGTCTGGAGGGCGGCCGGCACGCCTTCTCCACCGCCTCCGGGCTGGCCGCGGAGGACCTGGTGCTGCGGGCGACGCTGCGTCCCGGGGGCCACGTGGTCACCGGCACCGACGCCTACGGCGGCACCTTCCGGCTGCTGGAGCGGGTCTGGGACCGCTGGGGGATCGCCACCAGCGTGGTCGACCTGACCGACCCGGCCGCCCTGGAGCAGCACCTGGCCGCCCGGGATGCCGGGGCGGCCGACGCCGGCTTGGTGGTCTGGGTGGAGACGCCGTCCAACCCGTTCCTGCAGATCACCGACCTGGCCGCCTGCGCGGAGGTGTGCCACCGCCACGGGGCCCTGCTGGTGGTCGACAACACCTTCGCCTCGCCCTACCTGCAGCGTCCCCTCGAGCACGGCGCCGACGTGGTGGTGCACTCGGCCACCAAGTACCTGGCCGGGCACTCCGACTCGGTCACCGGGATGGTCGTGGTCGACGACGACGCGCTCGCCGAGGAGCTGGCCTTCCTCGCCAACGCGGCCGGCTCGGTCTCCGGACCGATGGACGCCTGGCTGACCATCCGCGGGATCAAGACCCTCGGGGTGCGGATGCAGCGCCACTGCGAGAACGCGCTCGAGCTGGCCGGCTGGCTGAGCCGGCACCCGGCGGTGACCCGCGTGCACCACCCGGGGCTGCCCGAGCACCCCGGTCACCGGGTGGCCGCGGCCCAGATGGACGGGTTCGGCGGCGTGGTCTCCATCCAGCTCGCCGGCGGGCGGGAGGCCGCGCTGGCCGCCGCCCGGGCCACCGAGGTGTTCCTGCTGGCCGAGAGCCTGGGCGGGGTGGAGTCGCTCGTGGTGCACCCCGGCGAGATGACCCACGCCTCGGTCAAGGGGACGCCGCGGGCCGTGCCCGACGACCTGCTGCGGCTCTCGGTCGGCATCGAGGACGTCGCCGACCTGCGCGCCGACCTCGACCGGGCCCTCCGCGCCGGCGGCTGAGACCGGCCCGGCGCTCGATGCGACGCGGCGGCGCGGAGTTGCTATAGTTCATCGCTGTCCGGCCGAGGCCGGGCACCACTCGTCCGGGTGGCGGAATAGGTAGACGCGCTAGCTTGAGGTGCTAGTGCCCGTTTTAGGGCATGGGGGTTCAAGTCCCCCCTCGGACACAGTCGCACCGCGGCGTAGCAGGCCCGCGGTCATCAGCACCTGCGCCGCCAGGTAGGACGCCATCACCGCCACCCCGTGCCAGGACGGCACGGTCCCGGGTCGGAAGAGGGCCAGGGCGAGGACGGCGTCGGAGCACAGGAACAGCACGGCGCCGATCGCCGCCAGCCGATGCACCCCGGTGGCCAGGACGCCCGCCGCCACCAGGCAGAGCGCGTACCCCGCCACCGGCCCCAGCAGCACCCCCGCCCCGGGCGCGCACAGCGCGACGACCACCGCCCCCGCGGCGAGGTAGGGCAGCACCAGCCAGCGCCGGCGCGCCAGCACGCTCCTCCCGCGCCAGGGCCAGAACACCCGCGCCCAGACCAGGTGCGCCAGCGCGAAGAATCCGAGCTTCACCGCCAGCCCCGGCTCGCGGCCCAGCGGCCACGGCACGTCCCCCAGCCAGCTGAGCCCCAGCGCGACCAGCACCAGCCGCACCGCCGGTGGGCGCGGGGAGCGGGTTCCGGCCAGCACCGTCCCCGCCAGCAGGGGCATCAGCAGCGACATCGTCACGTCGCGCACGGGCGCCAGGACCGCACCCTGGGCGAGCAGGTGCAGCACGCCGACCCCGGCGAGGGCGGCGCCGAACGCCGTCGCGGCCCGCGGGTGCTCAGCCGGCACCGGAGCCCGCCGGGCCGGCGAGCAGCCCCCCGGTGCGACGCAGGCCGACGAAGCTGACGAGCCCGCCCAGCACCAGCAGCACCACGCACACCAGCTGCGCCGCCCGGTAGCCCGGGGTGAAGGTGGCCGCGTCCTGGTAGTCGGCGCCGGTGAGCCCGACCAGTGACGGCAGCGCGGCCACGGCCAGCAGCCCGCCGCTGCGGGCGACCGCGTTGTTGATCCCCGACGCCACCCCGGCGTACCGGTCCGGGGCGGCGGCCAGCACACTGGCGGTCAGCGGCGCCACCAGGGCGGTCAGCCCGAGCCCGAACACCAGCACCCCCGGCAGCACCCCGGTGAGGTAGCCGGTGCCCGGGCCGACACCGACCAGCAGCAGGGTGCCCAGGGCGCACAGCAGCGGGCCGACCGACAGCTGCCAGCGCGGCCCGATCCGGGCGGCCAGCGTGCCGGAGCGTCCCGACAGCAGGATCATCAGCACCGTCATCGGCAACGTGGCCAGACCCGCCTGCAGCGGGCTCCAGCCCGCGCCCACCTGCAGCTGCAGGGTGAGGAAGAACGTCATCGCGCCGAGCGCGCCGTAGACCAGCAGCGTCATCGTGTTGGCGATGCTGAACACCCGGTCGGCGAACAGCGACGGCGGCACCAGCGGGTCGGCGGTCCGGCGAATCCGCAGCACGAACGCGGTCCCGGCCACCACCCCGACGGCGGCGACGGCGAGCAGCCAGCCGGGCGCGGCGGCCCCGGTCTCGGTCAGCGCCCAGGTCACCCCGGCCAGCGCCGCCGCGCTGAGCAGCGCACCCCAGCCGTCGAAGCCGCGCACGGCGTCGGGGTCGCTGGACTCCGGCAGGTGCCGCCAGCCGATCAGCAGCACCGCGGCGGCCAGCGGCACGTTGAGGAAGAAGATCCACCGCCAGGACGCCACCTCGACCAGCCAGCCGCCGAGCAGCGGCCCGACCACCACGGCGAGGCTGGTCAACCCCGACCAGCGCCCGATCGCGGCGGCCCGGTCCTCCCGGCGGAGGGAGGACTGCAGCAGCGCCAGGCTGCTCGGGGTGAGCAGGGCACCGGAGACGCCCTGCAGCAGCCGGGCGACGACGAGCACCTCCGGCTCCCGGGCCAGCCCGCAGGCCACCGAGGTGACCGCGAACCCGGCCACCCCCAGCAGGAACAGCCGGCGGCGTCCGAACCGGTCACCCAACGACCCGCCGAGCAGGATCAGCGAGGCCAGCGCGAGCAGGTAGGCGTTGACCACCCACTGCAGCTCGGTGACCGAGGCGTCCAGGTCGGTGCCGAGCACCCGCAGCGCCACGTTGACCACGGTGCCGTCGAGGAAGGCCATCCCCGACCCGAGCACGGCCGCGGCCAGGATCCACCGTCCACGCGCGCTGTCGCCGGCCACCGGTCCCATGCCGGTCAGCCTAGGGTCGGCGCGTCCGGGACCGCGGGACGCGGGGGCCGCCCACGCAGTAGGGTGCCCAGCCATGACGGAGCAGGCCGACGGCGACCCCGAGGGCCCGGACCCGACCGCGGGCCGGCAGCGTGGGTCGACGCGGCCGGCGCCGGGCCCAGCTCCGCGCCGGGTCGCCAGCATCCGCGACGTGGCCGCCGGCGCCGGCGTCTCGGTGGGCACCGTGTCGAACGTGCTCAACGCACCCGAGCGGGTGGCGCCGGCCACCGCCGAACGCGTCCAGGCGGTGATCGAGGAGCTCGGCTACGTGCGCAACGAGGCGGCCCGCCAGCTGCGCGCCGGCACGAGCCTCAGCCTCGGGTTCGTGGTGCTCGACGTCGGCAACCCCTTCTTCACCGACGTCGCCCGCGGCGCCCAGGAGGTCTCCCAGACCGCCGGGCTCAGCGTGGTGCTCGGCACCAGCGACCAGGACCCCGCCAAGGAGGCCGCCTACCTCGACCTGTTCGAGCAGCAGCGGGTGGCCGGGGTGCTGCTCACCCCGGTGCAGACCGACGCCGCGATGGTGGCCCGGGTGGCCCGGCGGACGGTGCCGGTGGTGCTGGTCGACCACCGCGGCGACGACCCGCGGGTGTCCTCGGTGGCGGTGGACGACGTGGCCGGCGGGGCGATGGCGGTGCAGCACCTGCTCGACCTCGGCCACCGCCGGATCGCCATGGTCGGCACCCCGTCGGTGCACGTGGTGGCCGCCCGGCTGGAGGGGGCGCGCCGGGCCGTAGCCGGGCAGCCCGGCGCGACCCTGGAGCTGGTCGACACCGACTCCTTCACCGTGCCGGCCGGCCGGTCAGCGGCGCGGACGCTGCTGCGGCGTCCGCGTGCCGAGCGGCCGGAGGCGGTGTTCGCGGCCAACGACATGCTGGCGGTCGGCTGCCAGCAGGCGTTCGCCGTGCAGGGCTCCGGCGCGGGCGAGCCGCACCGGATCGCGCTGATCGGCTACGACGACGTCGAGCTGGCCAGCGTGACCAGCGTCCCGCTGAGCTCGGTGCGCCAGCCGCGCGAGGAGATCGGGCGCACCGCGGTCCGGCTGCTGCTCGAGCAGATCGCCGACCCGGCCGCGCCTCGCCAGCACCCGGTGTTCACCCCGGAGCTGGTGGTGCGGGAGTCCACCACCTCCGGGGTGCCGGTCTGGGGCTGACGGCCTCAGGCCCCGGGCAGCACCAGCCGCCCGTCGACCCGGCGCGGGACGTCGGTGGCGTCGTCGCGCAGCTCGGCCGGCAGCACCGACTGCGGCGCGTTCTGGAAGACCACCGGACGCAGCCAGCGGCGGATGGCGCTGGCCCCGACCGAGGTGTGCTGGGTGTTGGTCGCCGGCCACGGGCCGCCGTGGTGCTGGGCCCAGCTGACCGCGACACCGGTCGGGTAGGCGTCGAAGAGGATCCGTCCGGCGTGGCCCTGCAGCAGCCGGGTCAGCCCCTGCAGCTCCTCGCCCTCCTGGCCGCTGGTCTGCACGGTGGCGGTGAGCGAGTCCTCCAGCGTCTCCAGCGCCTGGTCCAGCTGCTCGGGCCCGGACCAGCGCACCACCATGGTGGCCGGGCCGAAGATCTCCTTGCTGGTCTCCGCGCCGAGGGTGTCGGCGTCGATCTCGAAGACCGCCGGGCCGACCCGGAAGCCCTCGCCCTCGGCCTCCATCCGCACCACCGGCCGCACCCCCGGCACCGAGGCCAGCCCGTCGGTCAGCTCGGTGTAGGAGCTGCGGATCCGCTCGTTGAGCAGCGGGACGGTGGTGGCCTGCTGCAGGTTCTCCGCGAGCGCCGCGACGACCGCGTCGCCGTCGGCCCCTGTCGGCACCAGCACCAGGTTGGGCTTGGTGCACAGCTGGCCCGAGGAGCCGCTCACCGAGGTGGCCAGCCCGGCCCCGATGTCGGCGGCGCGGGCGGCCGCCGCCCCGGGGGTGACGACCACCGGGTTGAGGCTGCTGAGCTCGCCGAAGAAGGGGATCGGGTTCTCCCGCTCCGCGATCGCGGCCATCAGCGCCTTGCCGCCGCCGGTGGAGCCGGTGAAGCCGACCGCGGTCACCTGCGGGGCCTTGACCAGGACCACCCCGGCCTCCTGGCCATGCACCAGCCCGAAGACCCCGGCGGGTGCGCCCTGGGCGGTGGCGGCCTCGCTCATCAGCCGGTGGCAGAGCACGCTGGTGGCCGGGTGGGAGGGGTGGGCCTTGACCACCACGGGGCAGCCGGCGGCCAGCGCGGAGGCGGTGTCGCCGCCGGGGACGGAGAAGGCGAGCGGGAAGTTGCTGGCGCCGAACACCGCGACGACGCCGGTCGGGACGAGCATCCGGCGCAGGTCCGGGCGCGGACCCATGGGGGTGTCCCCGGCGGAGTCGAGGGTGACCTCCAGGTAGCTGCCCTCGGTGATCACCTCGCCGAAGAAGCGCAGCTGGAAGACCGTCCGGGTCAGCTCCCCGTTCAGCCGGGTGCTGCCCAGACCGGTCTCCTCGTCGGCGGTGGCGACGATCTCGTCGCGGGCGCCCTCCAGGGCGTCGGCCATCGCGCCGAGCAGGGCGGCCCGCTCGGTGCGGGGCAGGTCGGCCAGCCAGTCGGCGCTGGCCGCGGCGGCCTCCACCACGGCGGTCACCTCGGCGGCGGACATCTCGGAGGCCACCGGCTCCAGGGCGCTCCCGGTGGCGGGGTTGGTGGCGGTGATCGCGGTCATCGTCTGCCTCTCGTTCTCGTGGGTGTCCCGGCGCCGCGCGGCCCGGGAGATCGGGTCGGGATCAGGGCCGGGGCATCGCGGACCCGAGCTCGGTCTGCGTGAACGGTCCCCCAAGGTACGGCAGGGCCTCGGGGTCGACCTGGTCCGGTGGGTAGGCGGCCGCCAGCTCGGGCAGGTCGCGCTCGGCGTCGTGGCGGGAGGTGTAGCCCGCCACCGGGGTGGTGGACAGGTCGAACCAGCCGCGGGTGTTGGCCGAGATGCCCCAGGCCAGCCGGAAGTCGACGTCCTCATCAGCCAGCCAGGCCAGCAGCATGGCGTCGAGGTCCGCGGGGGCGAACCAGGTGCTCAGCGCCCGTGACCCGCTGGGGGAGTCGGTGCACGAGCCGATCCGCAGCGCCAGCACGTCGATCCCGAAGCGGTGGTGGTACAGCGCGCCCAGGGCCTCCATGGCGGCCTTGGAGACGCCGTAGTAGGTGTCGGCCAGCGGGACGCAGGTGGGCGGCAGGCCGGTCGGCGGGGCGCTGTCGCGGTGCTGGAACCCGGCGGCGTGGTTGCTCGAGGCCAGCAGCACCTTGGCCGCGCCGGCGTGCCGGGCGCCCTCCAGCACGGTCCGGGTGCCGTTGATGTTGACGTCGAGGATGTCCTCCCAGGCGTCCTCGACCGGGATCCCGCCGTAGTGCAGCACCGCTGCCACGTCCGCGCAGCCGCGGGCCACCAGGTCGGCGTCGGTGACCGAGCCGACCAGCACCTCCGCACCCGCGGGCGGGTCGGCCGGCTCCACCACGTCCAGCAGCCGCAGCTCGAAACCGGCGGCGGCCAGGGTCGCGGCCGAGCGCGAGCCGAGGTGGCCGGCGGCGCCGGTGACGAGGACGGTGCGCCCCGCTCCGGGCAGGGCGTCTCCAGTGGTCGTCATCGCACTCCTTCACGTCGTAGGGTCGCGGTCAGCCGGTCGCGGGCCGCGACCAGCTCCTCGGCGGTGCGTCGCACCTCGGTCTCGGTGGCCTGCTCGGCGTCCATCGCACAGCTGATGGCGTCGGTGGCGGGGATGCGGTGGTGCACGGCCACCGCCACGCAGACCCGGCCGGCCCGGCTCTGCTCCCGCTCCACCGCCCACCCGCGGCTGCGGGCCTGCTCGACCGCCGTGGCCAGCGCGGCGGGGTCGGTGAGGGTGTGCTCGGTCAGCTGCGGCAGCGTGGCGGGCAGCAGCGTCCGCACCTCGTCGTCGGTCCGCTCGGCCAGCAGCACCTGCCCGAGCGCGGTGGCGGTGGCGGGCAGGCTGCGCCCGACCCGGAAGGTGTCGGTGTCACGGGTGCTGGCGTAGCGGGTGGTGAGGTAGAGGACGTCGCCGCCGACCAGCCGGGCGTAGTGGCTGGTGTGGCCGGTGCGGGTGCGGACCTCCTCCACCGCGTCCTGGGCGTAGGGCAGCACCGTCTCCCCGTCCAGGTAGGCCGACCCGCTGACCAGGGCCTGGGCGCCGACCCGCAGCCGTCCGGTGCCCGGTTCCTGGTGCAGCCAGCCGCCGCTCTCCAGCGTGCGCACCAGCGCGTGCAGGGAGGAGCGGGGATAGCCCAGGTGGCGGGCGAGATCGGGGGCGGTGAGCTGCCCGGGCCAGCGGGCCACCGTCTGCAGGATCTCCAGCGTGCGCTCGGCCGACTTCACCGCGGGTGGCGCGCTGGGGGCGTCCGGCACCGGGGCTCCTGTCGTTGACACCGTCGGCTGACCGTCTTAACGTACCAGCGAGGTTGTCCATGTCAATGAACCACGTCCACGTACGTGGACACCTGCCGACAGCGGAGTCGCCCGGGCCCGCTCCGACCCCCGACGAGGAGCCGCAGCCGCATGACCGACGAGCACCAGACCGAGGGCCCGGCCCGACCGGTTCGCTGGGCCACCATCACGGGGGTCGAGGTCACCCCGGTCGCCTTCGCCGACCCGCCGCTGCTCAACTCGGTCGGCGTCCACCAGCCGTGGGCGATCCGCAGCGTGATCCGGGTCCGCACCGACGCCGGGGTGGTCGGGCTGGGGGAGAGCTACGGCGATCAGGCCTTCCTCGGCCGGCTGCGACAGATGGGCGAGCGGCTGGTGGGGGAGCGGATCGTCGACCTGCACCGGCTGGAGGAGATCGCCCGCGACGTGCTGGCCGAGCTGACCGTCAGCGACACCCACGGCCTGACCGGCACCCTCAGCCCGGTCAAGAGCGTGGCCCGGCTGGTGGCGGCCTTCGAGGTGGCGCTGCTGGACGCCCAGGGCCACCAGCTCGGCGTGCCGGTGTGGGCGCTGCTCGGCGGGCAGCGCCGGTCGCGGGTGGAGTTCAGCGGCTACCTGTTCTACAAGTGGGCCGGCCACCCCGGCCAGCCCGACGACGAGTGGGGCCCGGCGCTCGACCCGGCCGGCGTGGTCGCCCAGGCCCGGCGGATGGTGGAGGGGTACGGGTTCACCTCGCTCAAGCTCAAGGGTGGGGTGTTCCCGCCCGAGCAGGAGGCCGAGGCCGTGCTCGCGCTGGCCGAGGCGTTCCCCGGCATGCCGTTGCGGATCGACCCGAACGCGGTGTGGACCGTCGACACCTCGGTGCGGGTGGCCGAGCGGCTGCGCGGGGTGCTGGAGTACTACGAGGACCCGACCGACGGCCGGGCGCAGATGGCGGAGGTGGCGCGGCGGGTGGACGTCCCGCTGGCCACCAACATGTGCGTGGTCGGGGTGGAGGACCTGCCCGAGGCGGTCCGGCTGGGGTCGGTGCAGGTGGTCCTGGCCGACCACCACTACTGGGGCGGGCTGCGGGCCTCGATGGAGCTGGCCCGGACGGCGGAGGTGTTCGGGCTGTCGCTGTCGATGCACTCCAACTCCCACCTCGGCATCTCGCTGGCCGCCATGGTGCACTTCGGTGCCGCCGCCCCCAACATCGGCTACGCCTTCGACACCCACTGGCCGTGGAAGAGCCCCGAGGAGGACGTCGTCGAGCCCGGCGTCTTCACCTTCCGCGACGGCCACCTCGACGTGCCGACCGCCCCCGGCCTCGGCGTCACCCTCGACGAGGAGGCGCTGGCGCGCCAGCACCGGCGCTACCTCGAGGCCGGCATCCTCGACCGCGACGACACCGCCTACATGCAGACCGTCGACCCCGGCTACCGGGCGCTCAAGCCGCGCTGGTGACCGCCGACCCGGATCGGAGCAGACCGTGCAGCTGATCGGCTACGCCTACCCCTGGGACCTCACCGAGGACCCCCGCCGGCGCGACCGGGTCCTCGGCCTCGGCCTGCACGCCGTCGCGGTGGCCGGTGCCTACCACGCGGTCCGCGCCGCCACCCCCAGCCACCCCCGCCACCGCACCAAGGACGCCCGGCACGCCGCCTTCTACCGTCCGGTGCGCCGGGACCGGTTCGGCGTCCTGGTGCCGGCCGAGCCGTCCTGGACCGAGCAGCGGGACGCCTTCGGCGAAGCGGTGCGCACCCTGCACGAGAACGGCACCCGCGCGCTCGCCTGGACGGTGCTCTCGCACAGCTCCGAGATCGGCCGGCGCCACCCCGACCACACGGTCGTGAACGCCTTCGGCGAGCGCTACCCGTGGGCGCTGTGCACCTCTTCCCGCGACGTGGTCGAGCTGGCCGCGGCGCTGGTGCGCGAGCTCGGCGAGGGGCTGCCGCTGGACGGCTACGTGCTGGAGGCGGTCGGCCACCTCGGCTTCACCCACGGCGGGCTGCACGACAAGACGATGGCCTACTCCGCGCTGGAGGCGACACTGCTCTCGATCTGCTTCGCCCCGGCCTGCCGGGAGCTGCGGGGCGGCGACGACGAGGAGCTGCGGACGGCCGTCCGGGCCGCGCTCGACCCCGCCACGGCCCGTCCTGCTGCCGACCTCGCCCCCACCGACCTGACCGGGGCCCTCGGGCCCGAGCTGGAGGGACGGCTGGCCGCCGCCCGCGCGGTCGCGGTGGGACGGACCTGCGCGGCCCTGGCCGAGGTGGTGCACGGCGAGGTGTGGGCCCACGGCGACCCCGACGTGCACGCCACCGGCGCCTTCACCGCCGCCACCCCCGAGCTGCAGCGGCTGGCCGACGGCCACGTGGTCGCCGCCGCCTGGGGGTCGCTGGAGTCGATCGGTCCCGCGGTGGCCGCGCTGTCCTCCCAGCCGCACCTCGGCGCCTACCTGACGGTGCTCGAGCCCGGCTCGCCGCCGCTGGCCGAGCAGGTCACCCGGGCCGCCGAGGCGGGCGCCTCGACCGTCCACCTCTACCACCTCGGTCTGTGCACCGACCGCCACCTCGACGAGATCGCCGAGGTCGCCCAGGGGCTATCCTGACCGCTCGCAGGCACCGCCGCCGGAGCGGGAGCACATCACGAGGAGACGACGCCAGCCGATGCGCATCGCCCTGTTCATCACCTGCCTGGGTGACGCCATGTTCCCCGACGTCGGCCGGGCGACCACCCGGCTGCTGCGCCGGCTCGGCCACGAGGTGGTCTTCGACCCCGCCCAGGTGTGCTGCGGCCAGATGCACGTCAACACCGGCTACCAGCGCGAGGCGCTGCCGATGGTGCAGCGCTTCGCCGACGTCTTCGCCGACGCCGACGCCGTGGTGGCGCCGTCCGGCTCCTGCGTCGGGTCGGTCCGCCACCAGCACGCGCTGGTCGCCGACCGCTTCGGCAGCCGCGCCCTGCAGCAGCAGACCCGCCGGGCCGCCGAGCACACCTACGAGCTGTCGGAGCTGCTGGTCGACGTGCTCGGCGTCACCGACGTCGGCGCGCACTTCCCGCACCGGGTCACCTACCACCCGACCTGCCACTCGCTGCGGATGCTGCGGGTGGGGGACAAGCCGCTGCAGCTGCTCGGTGCGGTGGACGGCCTCGACCTGGTCGAGCTGCCCGGCGCCGACCAGTGCTGCGGCTTCGGCGGCACCTTCGCGCTGAAGAACGTCGACACCTCCACCGCCATGCTCAGCGACAAGATGACGGCGGTGACGTCGACCGGGGCCGAGTACTGCACCGCCGGCGACTCCTCCTGCCTGATGCACATCGGCGGCGGACTGTCCCGCACCCGGGCCGGCACCCGCACCATCCACCTGGCCGAGATCCTCGCCTCCACCGTCGAGCAGCCCTGGACCCCGGGAGGTCACCGATGACGGTCAGCCCGACCCGCGCCGGGACGGTCGACCTCGGCATGCCGGGGCTGCCGCCGGTCGCCCCGCGCGAGGGCTTCCTGCGCGCCGACCGCCCCTTCCCCGCCGCCGCCCGCGACGCGCTGGCCGACCCGCAGCTGCGCCGCAACCTCGGCCACGCCACCCGCACCATCCGCGGCAAGCGGGCCGCGGTGGTGGGCGAGCTGCCGCACTGGGAGGAGCTGCGCGAGGCCGGGCGCCAGCTCAAGACCCACACCATGGCCTCCCTCGAGAACTACCTCGTCCAGCTCGAGCAGGCGGTGACGGCCCGCGGCGGGGTGGTGCACTGGGCCCGTGATGCCGCCGAGGCCAACCGCATCGTCACCGACCTGGTCCGCGCCGAGGGTGCGGACGAGGTGGTCAAGGTCAAGTCGATGGCCACCCAGGAGATCGGGCTGAACGAGGCCCTCGAGGCGGCCGGGATCACCGCCACCGAGACCGACCTGGCCGAGCTGATCGTCCAGCTCGGCCACGACCGTCCCTCCCACATCCTGGTGCCCGCCATCCACCGCAACCGGACCGAGATCCGCGACATCTTCCTCGCCGAGATGGGCGACGCACCGGCCGACCTCACCGACGAGCCGGCCGCCCTGGCCGCTGCCGCCCGCCAGCACCTGCGCCGCAAGTTCCTCTCGGCCAAGGTCGCGATCAGCGGGGCGAACTTCGCCGTCGCCGAGGACGGCACGCTGGCCGTGGTGGAGTCCGAGGGCAACGGGCGGATGTGCCTGACCCTGCCCGAGACCCTCATCACCGTGATGGGCATCGAGAAGGTGGTCCCGCGGGCGGAGGACCTCGAGGTGTTCCTGCAGCTGCTGCCGCGCTCCTCGACCGGGGAGCGGATGAACCCCTACACGTCGATGTGGACCGGCGTCACCCCCGGCGACGGCCCGCAGCGCTTCCACCTGGTGCTGCTCGACAACGGCCGCTCCCGGGTGCTGGCCGACGAGCACGGCCGCGACGCGCTCAACTGCATCCGCTGCAGCGCCTGCCTCAACGTCTGCCCGGTCTACGAGCGCGCCGGCGGGCACGCCTACGGCTCGGTCTACCCGGGCCCGATCGGTGCGGTGCTGTCCCCGCAGCTCACCGGGGTGGAGGACAACGCCTCGCTGCCCTACGCCTCCTCGCTGTGCGGGGCCTGCTACGACGCCTGCCCGGTGAAGATCGACATCCCGAGCATGCTCGTGCACCTGCGCGCCGAGCACGTCGAGGAGCACCGCCGGCAGAGCCGTGGCCCGGACGCGGAGTCGGTGGCCATGCGGCTGGCCTCCTGGGTGATGAGCCACCCCCGGCGGTGGGCGGTGGCCGCCCGGGCCGGTCGGCTGGGACGCCTGCTGCGCGGCCGCCGCGGCACCATCGGTGCCCTGCCCGGGCCGGTGATCGGCAGCTGGACCGGCGCCCGCGACCTGCCGGCCCCGCCGCAGCAGACCTTCCGCGACTGGTGGCGCGGCCAGCAGGAGGACGCATGAGCACCCGGGACGCGACCGCGTCCGCCGCGGCGCGGGAGGAGGTGCTGGGTCGGCTGCGGCAGGCCCACGCCGCCGCCCCGCCGGGGGACTGGCCCTACGCGCAGCTGACCCGCGACTACCGCGAGCCGGAGGAGCGGACGGCGGCCGGGCTCGACCGCTCGGCGCGGCTGGAGCTGCTGGTCGACCGGCTGGTCGACTACAAGGCCGAGGTCCGCGAGTGCGCCCCGGCCGAGGTCGCGGCCACCGTGCGGGCCCGGCTGGACGCCCGTGGCGCCCGCCGGGTCGGGGTGGCGGCCGGGCTGCCCGAGCGGGAGGCCCTGACGGCCGGGGACGGGGTCGAGTGGCTGGTCGAGTCGGCCGACGACCCGCTCCCGGTCGACGTCCTGGACGGGGTGGACGCCGTCGTCACCGGCTCCGCGGTCGCCGTGGCGCTGACCGGCACCATCGTCCTCGACGCCTCCGCCGACCAGGGCCGCCGCGCGTTCACCCTGGTGCCGGACCACCACGTCTGCGTGGTGCGCGAGGCCGACGTCGTGCACGGGGTGGGCGAGGCGCTGCGCCGGCTCGACACCACCCGGCCGCTCACCTGGGTCAGCGGGCCGAGCGCGACCAGCGACATCGAGCTGGACCGGGTCGAGGGCGTGCACGGGCCGCGGGTGCTCGACGTGGTCGTCGTCCGGGACAGCTGACCAGCCCGGGTCGGCGTGGGCCAGCCGCGCCGGGGTACCCGGCAGGCATGGACACCGCACCCCTCGCCCTCGTCACCGGCGCCTCCAGCGGGATCGGCCGCGAGCTCGCCACCGTCCTCGCCGAGAACGGCTTCGACCTCGTCGTCAACGCCGAGGACGCCGGCCTGGACGCCGCCGCCGAGCAGCTGCGCGCCACCGGAGCCGACGTCACCGCCGTCCGCGCCGACCTGCGCTCCCCGGAGGAGGTCCGCCGGCTGCACGCCGCGGTGACCGGCACCGGACGTCCGCTCGACGTGGCCGCCCTCAACGCCGGCGTCGGCCGGGGCGGCGCCTTCGTCGAGACCGACCTGGAGCAGGAGCTGGCGGTGATCGAGACCAACATCACCGCCACCGTCCACCTGGCCAAGCTGGTGCTGCGCGAGATGGTCGCCCGCGACGAGGGCCGGGTGCTCATCACCTCCTCGATCGCCTCGACCATGCCCGGCTCGTTCCAGGCCGTCTACAACGCCTCGAAGTCGTTCCTGCAGTCCTTCGCCGAGGCCCTGGTCGACGAGCTGAAGGACTCCGGCGTCACCGTCACCTCGCTGATGCCCGGGCCGACCAGCACCAACTTCTTCTCCCGGGCCGGCATGGACGACACCCCGATCGGGCAGAGCGCCAGCCAGGACGACCCGCGCCGGGTCGCCGAGCAGGGCGTCGCCGCGCTGCTGGCCGGCAAGCAGAAGGTCACCGGCGGTTCGGTGGGCACCAAGCTGCAGCAGGCCACCAGCGGACTGCTGCCCGACCGGCTCAAGGCGGCCCTGCACCGCCGGATGGCCGAGCCCATCGACCGGGACTGACCGGGCCGCCGCCCCTGCCCGGGGCGCGCAGGGCAGGATGTGCGCCATGGACGGACCCGCCGCGACCACGCCCGAGCCCGCAGACCCCCCGAGCGGGACGACCGCCACCGAGGAGCAGCCGGCTCCGCCGCCGCGGTGGAGCGTGAAGCTCGTCCCGGCCGCGCTGCTGTTGACCTCGGCGTTCTTCTTGTTCGCCTACCAGGTGTGGTGGATCGGCTACCCGCTGCTCGTCGCGGCCCTCGTGCTCGCGGTGCTGCTCGACCGCGGCCTGGCCAAGGACCTGCTGCTCATCGCGCTCGGCATCGGGATCGTCTCCTGGACCTCGGTGGAGGCCGACGTCGGCTGGTCCTCCTTCATCCGGATCGGCGCCACCCTCGCCCTGGCGGTCTCGGTGCCGCTGCTGGTCGACCGCCTGGTCTTCCGCCGGAAGGCCTACACCTTCCCCTGGCGCAGCCGGCAGAAGAAGACGAGGGGCGAGATCGCCTACCTGTTCGCGGTGCCCTTCCTCGGCTGGGCGATCCTGCCGTTCTACTTCATCCGCTCCGGCGCCTACGAGAACTGGCCGCAGATCGTCGACACCTCCGAGCTCGTGCGCTTCTTCATCGGCGTCAACGCGGTCGGCACCTGGGACGAGCTGTTCTTCATCTGCACGGTGTTCGCCCTGCTGCGCCGCCACTTCCCGATCTGGCAGGCCAACCTGCTGCAGACCGCGATCTTCGTCTCGTTCCTGTGGGAGCTCGGCTACCGCGAGTGGGGTCCGCTGCTGACCATCCCGTTCGCGCTGCTGCAGGGCTACCTGTTCTCCAAGACCCGCTCGCTGGGCTACGTGCTGATCGTGCACCTGCTCTTCGACGCCATCGTCTTCCTCGCCATCGTGCACGCCCACAACCGCGACTGGTGGCCGATCTTCCTCTACTGACCGCCCGGCGCTGGCACACTGTGCCGGTGCCCAGCCTCGCCGTCGTCTCCCTGGCCGAGCGTCCCGAGCTGACCGACGCGTTCTGGTCGGTGCCGGGGGACTGGCCGGAGTTCATGCTCCAGGACCCGGTCTCGGCCACCCGCTACGGCGACGCGGTGGACCGTCACCCCGACCTGCACCTGGTGCTGCTGGAGGACGACGAGCCGGTCGGACGCCTGCACGCGGTGCCGGTGCGCTGGCCCGGGCCCGATGCGTTGCCGGTGCGCGGCTGGGACTGGGCGCTGGAGCAGGGCGTCGACGACCCGCCGGCCGAGCTGACCGCGGTCAGCCTGATCGAGGCCCGGCTGGCCCCGCAGCACCGCTCCCGCGGGCTGAGCCGGGTGCTGCTCGCCGCCGCGCGGGAGCGCTGCGCCCGGGCCGGGGTGGTCGACCTGCTGGCGCCGGTGCGTCCGGCCGCGAAGGCCGCCGAGCCGACCACGCCGTTCGCCGAGTACGTGCACCGGCAGCGTCCCGACGGGCTGCCGGCCGACCCCTGGATCCGGGTGCACGCGCGGGCCGGCGGGGTGCTGGCCGGGGTGGCGCCGCTGTCGATGACGATCCCCGGCACGCTGGCGCAGTGGCGGGCCTGGACCGGGTTGGCCCTCGACACCGACGGCCCGCAGGTCGTCCCCGGCGCTCTGGTGCCGGTGCACGTCGACACCGCCCAGGACCACGCCGTCTACGTCGAGCCCAACGTCTGGGTGCACCACCGCCTCGGCTGAGGTGCGTCCGGTCCGCCCGGCGTGCGCTGCGGCCCGTGGCGTCGGCCTTGGGTAACCTTCCCGACATGTCGCTGACAGCCGTGGAGTACGAGGAGCGGCGGGTCCGGCTCGATCGCGACCTCTCCCGCAACGCCGTCCGCCGCCTGCTCACCGACCACGCCGAGTACGGCGGCTGGGAGCTCGCCCGGCTGCGCCGCTACCGCGACGGCACCCGTGAGGCGTGGATGCGGCGCAAGATCATCCGGATGCGCCGGGTGGCCTGAGCTCCCGGGCACTCCTGCCGGTCCGGTCAGGCGTGAGGGTGCAGCAGCACCGTGGTCCAGCCGCCCTCGCGCTGGTCGAACCGCTCGTGGGAGACGGCCCGCCGGCTGGTCCGCGGCACGTGGTCGACCGCTCAGCGGGCGGACGGACCGGGCGGGCCCGGGCCGTCGAGGTCGCGGCCCGGCAGCGGCCCGCCGCTGACGTCGTCCAGCGCGCGGGCGATCTCCTCGGGCAGGTCCAGCGGCTCGGTGCTGAGGCACGCCTTGAGCTGGGAGACCGTGCGGGCGCCGAGCAGCGGAGCGGTCACCGAGGGGGCGTCGCGCACCCACAGCAGGGCCACCTGCAGCGGGGTGAGGTCGAGGCCCTCCGCGGCCCGAGCCACCGCCTCCACCACCGCGCGCGAGCGCTGCTCCAGGTAGGGCTCGACGAACCAGGCGAAGTGCTCCGAGGCGGCTCGGGAGTCCCGCGGGGTGCCGGTGCGGTACTTGCCGGTGAGCACCCCGCGACCCAGCGGGGACCAGGGGAAGAAGCCCATCTCGAAGGCGCGGACGGCCGGCAGCACCTCGATCTCGGCGCGCCGGGCGAGCAGGGAGTACTCCACCTGGGTGCTGACCACCGGGGAGCGCCCGGGCACCGCACGCTGCCAGGTGGCGGCCTGCGCGGTCTGCCAGCCGACGTAGTTGGAGACGCCGACGTAGCCGACCCGGCCCGAGCTGACGGCCATGTCGAGGGCGGCCAGGGTCTCCTCGACCGGGGCCTCGCCCCAGGCGTGCACCTGCCACAGGTCCACGTGGTCGACGCGGAGCCGGCGCAGCGAGGCGTCCAGGTCGCGCAGCAGCGCCCGTCGGGAGGTGTCGACGACCCGTTCGCCGTCGCGGACGCCGAACCCTGCCTTGGTGGCGAGCACCAGGTCGTCGCGGTCCACCACCCGGCCGAGCATGTCGCCGATCATCGTCTCGGCGTCGCCGTTGCCGTAGGCGCCGGCGGTGTCGACCAGTGAGCCGCCGGCCTCGACGAAGGTGGTGAGCAGCTGCTCGGCCGTCGCCGCGGAAACGTCGCGGCCCCAGGTCAGGGTGCCCAGCCCGAGCCGGGACACCCGGAGGCCGGAGGCCCCTACCGATCGTTGCCGCATGGGCCCGCACCCTAACGGGGCCGGACGACTGGACGCGTTAGGTTGGCCGTCATGCGGCTGGGACTGAACCTGGGATACCTGGTGGCCGGCGACGACCCGGCCGGCCAGCTGCGGCTGACCCGCCACGCCGAGGAGCTCGGGTTCGCCGTGGTGTGGGCCGCGGAGGCCTACGGCTCGGACTCGCCCACGGTGCTGGCCTGGCTGGCCGGGCAGACCTCGCGGATCGAGCTCGGGTCGGCGGTGATGCAGATCCCGGGCCGCACCCCGGCGATGACGGCGATGACCGCCGCCAGCCTGGACGTCCTCAGCGGCGGCCGGTTCCGGCTCGGGCTCGGGGTGTCGGGCCCTCAGGTCTCCGAGGGCTGGCACGGGGTGCGGTTCGCCGCCCCGCTGGAACGCACCCGGGAGTACCTGGACGTGGTCGGCGCGGCGCTGCGCGGGGATACGGTGCGCTACGACGGGCGCCACCACCGCCTGCCGCTGCCCGACGGGCCGGGCAAGGCGCTGCGGCTGACCGTCCGGCCCACCCGGCCGGTACCGGTCTACCTGGCCGCGGTCGGCCCGCGGAACCTGCGGCTGGCCGGGGAGCGCGCCGACGGCTGGCTGGCCGTCTTCTACTCGGCCGACCACGCCGGGGAGCAGCTTGCCGCGATCGCCGCCGGCCGGGCGGAGCGGGGGCTCGGCCTGGAGGGGTTCGACGTGGTGCCGACCGTGCCGCTCGTGGTCGGCCCCGACGTCGCCGCCTGCGCCGACCCGGTGCGGGCGCACGCCGCCCTGTACGTCGGCGGCATGGGCAGCCGGGAGCAGAACTTCTACAACGCGCTCGCGGCGCGGATGGGGTACGCCGAGGAGGCGAGGCGGGTGCAGGAGCTGTTCCTGGACCGTCGCCACCGCGAGGCCGCCGCGGCCGTGCCGACCGAGTTCATCGACCGCACCTCGCTGCTCGGCGACCGACCCCGGCTCACCGCCCGGCTGCGCGAGCTGCGCGACAGCGGCGTCACCACCTGCACGGTGACGCCGTTCGCGGGCTCGGTGGAGGCCAAGTGCGAGGCGCTCACCGAGCTGGCCGCCGCGCACGCCGACCTCGGGCCGGCCTAGCCCGTCGGCAGCGGCTCCAGGACGCCGGTGAGCAGCAGCACCGCCACTCCCGCCGCCAGTGCGATCCGGTAGATGACGAACGGCAGGAAGGTGTGGGTGCTGATGAAGCGCAGCAGCCACGCGATCACCGCGAACCCGACGACGAACGACACCACGGTGGCCAGCACGATCGGCCCCCAGGCCGGCGGCACGGGGTCGGTGCCGATGTCGGTGAGCTTGTAGAAGCCGGAGCCCAGCACCGCCGGGATCGCCAGCAGGAACGAGTACCGTGCCGCGGCCTCACGCGTGTAGCCCAGCGCCAGCCCGGCGGCGATGGTGGCGCCGGAGCGCGACACGCCCGGCACCAGCGCCAGCGACTGCGCGAGACCCATCAGCACGCCGTCGCGCCAGCTGATCGACTCCAGCGGCTTGACGTTGCGGGCCAGCCGGTCGGCGATCCCGATCACCACGCCGAACCCGGCCAGCATGGCGACGGTGATCCACAGGTTGCGCAGCGCGGAGTCGATGGCGTCCTGGAAGAGCAGGCCGAGCACCACGATCGGCACCGAGCCGATGATCACCAGCCAGCCCATCCGGACGTCCGGGTCGTCCTTGGGCACCCGCCCGGCCAGCGAGCCGAACCAGCGGCTGATGATCCGGGCGATGTCGCGGGCGAAGTAGACGACCACGGCGGCCTCGGTGCCGAGCTGGGTGATCGCGGTGAACGCCGAGCCGGGGTCCTCACCGCCGATCAGCTGCCCGACGATCGACTGGTGGGCGCTGGAGGAGATCGGCAGGAACTCCGTCAGTCCCTGCACGATCCCCAGGATCAGGGCGTCCCACCACGACATCGCACATCCCTCGCTGCTCGTCCGGAGCCCCGCTGGTCGCGGGCCGGCGCCCACAGTAGGGGCAGCAGACGTCCCAGCGCGCCCGGCACGCGCGGTCTCGGCCCGCGGTGCCACCCCGCCTGCCCGCGACCGCTACTCCGGTCGGACGGGCCGGACGGCAGACTGTCCGGTGTGACGATCCACAGCGAGCACCCGTTCGCCACCCCGGAGGAGGAGCGCGACCCGCTGCGCCGGCTCCGGGGCCGGCTGCCGCAGCCGGTCACCGTCTGGACCACCGGCCGGGGTCCCGCCCGGGAGGGCTGGACGCTGAGCTCGGTGCTGGTCGCCGACGGCGACCCGGCCGAGGTGGTCGGGCTGCTCGACCCCGACAGCGACCTGGCCGCCGTGCTGGAGCCCGGGACGTCGCTGGTGGTCAACCTGCTGGCCGTCGGCCAGGGTGGGGTCGCCGACGCCTTCGCCCGGGTGGCGCCGTCGCCGGGCGGGCCGTTCCGCACCGGGGTGTGGCACGACGGCGAGGCCGGGCCGCGGCTCGACGGAGCGGCGGGGTGGCTGGAGGCGGTGGTGCGGACCGAGCCGGTGCCCGGCGTGGGGTGGGCGCTGCTGGTGCGCGCGGAGGTGCGGCGGGCCGAGGTCGGTCCGGGGACGGCGGGGCTGGTGCACCACCGCGGCCGCTACCACGTGCTGTGACCCGCGTCCGACCCCTCCCGGCGAACCTTCAGACGGGATAGAGTTCGGCACAGGAGCCCGGTTGCGAGATCTTTCGTCGCAGGACGGCTCGCTGACCGTTGATCTTTGCTCACCGCCGAGGGAAGGGGACGCCCGTGGCCGCCCGCATCACCTACGCCACGCTCACCGCCGACAACGAGGAGCTGCACACCGCCTACGAGGACGGCGTCCGCCGCGCCCGGGCCCGGCTGGGTGAGGAGGTCGCGGTAGCGGAGGACCCCGAGCCCGGAGAGCCCGTGGAGGTGCGCAGCCCCGCCGACCCGGCGGTCGTGGTCTGCACCGTGCGCCCGGCGTCGCCCCGGGCCGTGCAGGCGGCGGTGGCCGCGGCGAAGCAGGCCTACCCCGGCTGGGCGGCGACCCCCTGGCAGGAGCGGATCGCGCTGCTGCGCCGATGCGCCGACGTCATCAGCGACCGCGCCGACGAGCTGGCCGCGCTGATGACGATCGAGGTCGGCAAGAACCGGCTGGAGGCGCTCGGCGACGTCGAGGAGGCCGCGGTCTTCTTCCGCTACTACAGCGACCTGATGGAGGCCGCCGACGGCTACAGCCGGCCGATGGACAGCTTGTCCGACACCGAGCGGACCCGCAGCGTGCTGCGTCCGCACGGGGTGTGGGGTGTGATCAGCCCGTTCAACTTCCCGATGGCGCTGGCCGCCGGTCCCACCGCGGCCGCCCTGGTGGCCGGGAACACCGTGGTGGTGAAACCGAGCCTCCAGGGCACCGCCACCGCGTGGCGGCTGTTCGAGGTGCTGCGCGACGAGCTGCCCGCCGGGGTGGTGCGGCTGGTCCCCGGCGGGGACGAGCAGGGCCGGGCCCTGGTCGGCTCGCCCGACGTGGCCGGGCTGACCTTCACCGGCTCCTACGAGGTGGGGATGCAGGTGCTGGGGGCGGCGAGCACGCCGTGGCCGCGTCCGGTGATCGCCGAGATGGGCGGCAAGAACCCGGCCGTGGTCACCGCCTCGGCCGACCTCGACGCGGCGGCCCAGGGGGTGGCGCGCTCCGCGTTCGGGTTCGGCGGGCAGAAGTGCTCGGCCTGCTCGCGGGTCTACGTCGACCGCGCGGTGCACGACGACTTCGTGGCGCGGCTGGTGGCCCGGGCCGGCGACGTGGTGGTGGGCGACCCGCTGGAGCGCGACACCTTCCTGGGCCCGGTGGTCGACGCGGCCGCGGTGGACCGCTTCCGCGAGGCCGTCGCCGCCGCCCGCGAGCGCGGTCGCGTCGTCGCCGGTGGGGACGTCCTCACCGGCGAGCGGCTGCCCGGGCACTACGTCGCGCCGACCGTCGTCACCGACCTCGACCCGTCCGACCCGCTGCTGTCCACCGAGCTGTTCCTGCCCTTCGTCGCGGCGGTGCCGGTGGACGGGCTGGAGCAGGCGGTGGCCCACGCCAACGACACCGTGTTCGGGCTGACGGCCGGGCTGTTCTCGGGCGAGGGGGAGGAGATCCAGCGCTTCCTCGACACCATCGAGGCCGGGGTGGTGTACGTGAACCGGCCGGCCGGTGCGACCACCGGCGCCTGGCCCGGGATCCAGCCGTTCGGCGGCTGGAAGGGGTCCGGCTCCTCGGGCAAGGCCGGCGGTGGCGTGTACTACCTCCTGCAGTTCATGCGCGAGCAGTCCCAGACGGTGGTGCAGCGGTGACGACGACCGACGCCCCGACCCGCAGCTCCGACCCGTCCACCGACATCCCGACAGGAGAGCCGATGACCCCCTTCGACGGACGTCCCGTCCCCGACCTGCGGACCGAGCTGCCCGGCCCGCGCACCGGAGAGGTGGTCCAGCGCGACCACGCGGTGACCAGCCCGTCCCTGCCGCGGGCCTACCCGTTCGCGCCGCTGCGGGGGTCGGGCAGCGTGCTGGAGGACGTCGACGGCAACCTCTTCCTCGACTTCAACGCCGGGATCGCCGTCAACGCCACCGGCCACGCCCACCCGCGGGTCGTGGAGGCGGTGCAGCAGCAGGCCGGGGAGCTGCTGCACTACTCGGCCAGCGACTTCTTCCTGCCGATCTACTCCGAGACCGCCGAGGCGCTGGCGCGGGTCGCGCCGATCAGCGGCCCCACCCGGGTGTTCCTCACCAACTCCGGCGCGGAGGCGGTCGAGGGGGCGCTCAAGCTGGTGCGCCACGCCACCGGCCGCTCGGAGGTGATCAGCTTCTACGGCGCCTTCCACGGACGCACCTACGGCGCGCTCAGCCTGACCTCGTCCAAGGCGAAGTACCACGCCGGGTTCGGGCCGCTGCTGCCCGGCGTGCACCACGTGCCCTACGCCGACCCGGCCAAGGTCGCCGCCGGCGAGCCCGACACCGCCACCTTCGACGCGCTCGAGCGGCTGTTCCGCCACGACGTCGACCCGCGCGAGGTCGCCGCGGTGTTCGTCGAGCCGATCCAGGGCGAGGGCGGCTACATCGTGCCCGCCGAGGGTTGGCTGCGCCGGCTGCGCGAGGTGTGCGACGAGCACGGGATCCTGCTGGTGGCCGACGAGGTGCAGTGCGGGATGGGTCGCACCGGACGCATGTGGGCGATCGAGCACACCGGGGTCGAGCCCGACGTGCTGATCAGCGCCAAGGGGCTGGCCTCCGGGCTCCCGCTCGGGGCGTTCGTGGCCCGGGCCGAGCTGATGGAGAGCTGGGGCACCGGCACCCACGGCTCGACCTACGGCGGCAGCCCGGTGCCGTGCGCGGCGGCGCTGGCCACCCTGGCGGTGATCGAGGAGGAGGGCCTGCTCGAGCACGTCGCCACGGTCGGGGAGCGGGTGCTCGAGGGGCTCCGCGAGATCGCCGAGCGGTACCCGGACGTGGTGGTCGACGTGCGCGGGGTCGGGCTGATGATCGGGGTGCAGCTGTGCAGCGGACCGGTGGCGGCGATGGTGCAGCAGGCCTGCTTCCAGCGCGGGCTGCTGGTGCTGGAGGCCGGTGAGGACGTGGTCCGGATGTCGCCGCCGCTGGTCGTCACCGCCGAGCAGGTGGAGACCGCGCTGCGGATCGTCGGCGAGGCGGTCGGCGAGGTGGCGGACACCGTCGGCCCCGACCTGCCCTCCGGAGGTCCGGGACGTCCGGCGACCGCGGCCGGGGGAGGCCGGTAGGTGGCCGGCGCCCACCTGCTCGCCCGCGGTGAGGGTCTGCCGCGGGTGGACTCCGCCGAGGGCGTGCACGTGGTGGGCACCGACGGCCGGCGCTACCTCGACGCCGCCGGCGGGGCGGTGGTGGTGGGGGTGGGGCACGGCCGCACCGCGGTGGTGGAGGCCGCCGCCGAGCAGGCGCGCCGCGTGGCCTACGTCCACGGTACGGCCTTCTGCGCCGACGTGCTGGACGAGTACGCCGACGCGCTCGCCGCGCGGCTGCCGGTGGCCGACGCCCGCGTCTACCCGGTCTCGGGCGGCAGCGAGGCGGTGGAGACGGCGCTCAAGATGGCCCGGGCCCACCACCTGGCCCGCGGTGAGGACCGGTCCGTGGTGGTCGGGCGGCGGCACTCCTACCACGGCAGCACCCGCGGAGCCCTCGACGTGTCCGGACGGGTCGGGCTGCGCGCGCCGTACGAGCCGTGGCTGTCGCACGCGGTGCACACCAGCACCCCGCAGGAGTACCGCTGTCCGAACCCCGACCACCCGGTGCGGTGCGGCCGGTGGCACGCGCACCACCTGGAGCGCACGCTCGCCGAGGTCGGCCCGGAGCGGGTGGCCGCCTTCGTCGCCGAGCCGGTCGCCGGCGCGGGTCTGGCGGCCTGCGTGCCGCCGGGAGACTACTGGCCGGCGGTGGTGGAGGTGTGCCGGCGGCACGGGGTGCTGGTGGTGGCCGACGAGGTGATGACCGGGTTCGGCCGGACGGGACGGTGGTTCGCCAGCGAGCACTATGGCCTCCAGCCGGACCTGCTGACCGCCGGCAAGGGGGCGGCGTCGGGCTACTGGCCGCTCGGGCTGGCGGTGGCGAGCGGGGAGGTGGCCGAGACCCTGCGCGAGGGCGGGTTCGTGCACGGGTTCACCTACTCCCACCACCTGGTCGGGGCGGCGACCGGGCTGGCGGTGCTGCGCTGCCTGGAGGAGGACGGCCTGGTCGCGGCGGCGCAGGTGCGGGGGCGCCAGCTGCGGACGGCGCTGGAGGGCGAGCTGGCCGACTCCCCGCTGGTGGGGGACGTCCGCGGCGCCGGTCTGCTGGTCGGGGTCGAGCTGGTCGCGGACCGGGCGAGCCGTCGTCCGTTCCCACGGTCGGAGCGGCTGACCGAGCGGCTGGTGGCGACCGCGAAGGAGCTCGGCCTGCTGCTCTACCCGGCGGCCGGCTGCGCCGACGGGACCTCCGGTGACGCCGTGCTGCTCGGGCCGCCGCTGGTGATCAGCGCGTCCGAGGTCGACGAGCTGGTCACCCTGCTGAGCCGGGCGCTTCGGGCGCTCACGCCCGGGACGGCGTCATGACCGCAGCCGGGCGTTGTCGACGGCGCCCTCCACCTCGACGATGAGGCCGTCGAGGAAGCGGTACAGGTCGAGCTCGTCGGTCTCCACCCGCGAGCCGTCCCCCGGCGCGCCGAGGAACTCGGCCATCCGGGTGCCGGTGCCGCGCAGCCGGACCGCCAGCCACTCGCCCTCGACCACGGTGCGCTGCAGCTCCCAGGTGTAGTCGGGGAACACGGTCACCGTCCGCACCACGTCGGCGATGTACTGCTCGCGGGTTCGCACGACACCGTTGACCCGGATGGTGTCGGCCACGTGGGTGCCGAGCGCGACCCAGTCCCGCCGGTTGCAGGCGGCGAGGTAGCGGCGGTAGCGGTCGACGACGTCGTCACGTTCACTCACGCTCCCATCGTCGTCCGCCCTGGCTGGTCCGGTCGACCGTGTGGGCGGTGACGGTCGACGCCGGCCGGGGTATCGCCTTGACCGTCGAACTGTGTTCGACGCCAGGGCGCGGCTCTGACAGCACGGGTGGTGCCAGCGGGATCTGCCCGTCGCGGCCCCTTGTGCCCAGGCGCGGTCGCCGAGCAACCGCCAGCCCGCCGGCACAGCACGGTCGGGGAGAAGGGGTACCGGCTGCCGCTCGCGTCGTCGCGGTGGGTGGTCGCTAGCCTCACCCCGTGGCCCGCCTCATCCTGCTCAACGGCGTCCCGGGCGCGGGCAAGTCGACGCTGGCCCGCCGCTACGCCGGCGAGCACCCGCTCACCCTGGTGCTCGACGTCGACCTGGTCCGCGCCCTGCTCGGAGCCTGGCAGGACCACCCGGCCGACGCCGGACGCCTGGCCCGCCGGATCGCCCTGGCGATGAGCGCGGTCGCCCTGGAGCAGGGCCACGACGTGGTCGTGCCGCAGTACCTCGGCCGGCTCCCGTTCGTCGAGCAGCTGGCCGAGCTCGCGGGAGAGGCCGGGGTGCCGTTCGTCGAGACGGTGCTGCGCACCCCGCTGCCGGTCGCCGTGGCCCGCTTCACCGAACGGGCCGGGACGGGCCGCGACGCCGCCGAGGTCGCCGCACCGGTCGACGACCCGGCCGCGCTCGTCGCCGAGGCCGACGCCGCGATCCGGGCGGTGGTCGCCGCCCGCCCGGCCACGGTGGTGCTGGAGGACGTGGACGCCGACCCCGAGGTCGGCTACCGCCAGCTCCTCACCGCCGTCGCCGCCGCCCGGACGTCCGCCGCCTGACCGCCCGACCACCTCACCCGGACGCCCGACCCCGGCCCGCACGTAGGCTCGCGGCCATGACGACGCTGCTCCTGGTCCGCCACGGCCGCACCACCGCCAACCGCACCGGCGTGCTGGCCGGCCGGACCCCGGGGGTCGACCTGGACGAGGTCGGCGTCCAGCAGGCGCAGGCCGCCGCGCAGCGGATCGCCGGTCTGCCGCTGGCCCAGGTGGTCACCTCCCCGCTGCGCCGCTGCAAGCACACCAGCCAGCTCCTCACCGAGGGCCGCGACCAGCCCGTCGAGGTGGTCACCGACGCCCGGATCACCGAGTGCGGCTACGGCGCCTGGTCCGGGCGTCCGCTCAAGGAGCTGGCCAAGGAGAAGCTGTGGGCCACCGTGCAGCAGACCCCGTCCGCGGTCCGCTTCCCCGACGGGGAGGCGATGACCGAGATGTCGGCCCGGGCCGTCGGCTGTGTGCGCGAGCGCGACGCCGCGCTGGCCGCCAGCGTCGGCGACGAGGCGGTCTGGGTGGCGGTCAGCCACGGCGACGTCATCAAGGCGATCCTGGCCGACGCCCTCGGCATGCACCTGGACGCCTTCCAGCGGATCGTGGTCGACCCGGCCTCCATCTCGGTGGTCCGCTACAGCGCCGGACGGCCGTTCGTCGTCTCCACCAACACCACCTCCGGCGACCTGTCGGGTCTGCAGCCGCCGCGGCGCAAGGGCCGCCGCAAGCCCGCCGACGCCGCGGTCGGCGGCGGCCTGGGCAGCCAGGAGTGACCAGCGCCCAGCACGACCGCCTCGCCTCCTCACCGACGACGTAGGCTGCTCGGTATGGCGATCGTCGTGCACCGTTACGAGGCCCCGGACCGCTTCGTCGCCGGCACCGTGGGCTCCCCGGGGGAACGCACCTTCTTCCTGCAGGCCCGTGAGGGCAACCGGATCACCAGCGTGGCGTGCGAGAAGCAGCAGGTCTCCGTGCTGGCCGAGCACCTGGAGCGGGTGCTGGAGGAGGTCGTCCGGCGCACCGGCGGACGGGTCGAGGTGCCGCCGCCGCGCGACGTCCCGGACGACAACCAGCCGCTGGACGCCCCGATCACCGAGGAGTTCCGGGTCGGCACGATGACCATCGCCTGGGACGCCGACGACGACAAGATCGTCATCGAGATGTTCTCCAGCACCGACGCCGAGGTGTCGGGTCTCGACCTCACCGAGGCCGACCCCGAGGTCGAGGCGGAGATGGTGCAGGCGGTGGAGGAGGAGCGCGCCGAGGAGGTCTTCGTGGTGCGGATCACCCCGCGCACCGCCCGCGACTTCGTGGCCCGCGCCAACGCCGTGGTCTCGGCCGGACGTCCCAGCTGCCCCTTCTGCCTGCAGCCCATGGACGCCGAGGGCCACGTCTGCCCGCGCGCCAACGGCTACCGGCGACCGCTGTTCTGAGCGGCAGGTCCGGACGAGTTGAGCGAGGAGACCGGGGAGCTGTCGGAGCTGCTGGACGGCCTCAGCGAGGTCGACCCCCTCACCGTCGACCTGGGTTCGGGTGAGCTCGAGCTGATCGGCCGGCTGCCCACGGCCTCCAACGGCACGTTCCTGTCCCGGCTGGAGCGCGGCGACGAGCGGGTGCTGTGCGTCTACAAGCCGACGGCGGGGGAGCGTCCGCTGTGGGACTTCCCCGACCGCACCCTCGGCCTGCGCGAGGTGGCCGCCCACGAGCTCTCGCGGGTCGCCGGCTTCGACGTGGTGCCGCGCACGGTGCTGGTCGAGGGCCCGCTCGGCCCGGGCTCGCTGCAGGCCTGGGTGCGCGACGACGAGGCCGATGACGAGGTCGTCGACCTGGTGCCGCTGGAGCAGGCCGAGCGGCCCGGCTGGTTCGCCGTGCTGGAGGGTCTGGGGGCCCGCGGCGAGGAGGTCGTCGTGGTGCACGCCGACGACCCGCGGCTGCGGCGGCTGGCCCTGTTCGACGCGGTGGCCAACAACGCCGACCGCAAGGGCGGCCACATCCTCACCCGGCACGGCCACCTCTTCGGCGTCGACCACGGGCTGACCTTCCACCCCGCTCCGAAGCTGCGCACCCTGCTGTGGGGCTGGGCCGAGGAGGAGCTCACCGAGGAGGAGCGCGCCCTGGTGGGTCGGGTCGTCACCGACGGCTGCGAGGCCCTGGCCGAGCTGCTCACCGAGCCCGAGCTCGTCTCGCTGGAGCTGCGCTGCACCGAGCTGCTGCGCAGCGGTCGCTTCCCCGCCCCCGACCCGGGCTCCCACACCGTGCCCTGGCCGCCGTTCTGACGGCCGCCCGCTGAGCCGGCCGACCCGCCGTCCGGCGGTACCGGTCCCCGATGGGCCGCACTGGCTATGCTCGCCGGGACGGGGAGGCGCATGCCTCCCCTTCGTCCGCCGATCAGAGCCGCCCGGTGGGAGGGCCCCGCATGACCGTTCCGCATCCCCGTCCGACCCGTCGCCCCGTGCGCCGCGCGCTGCTCGCCGCGGTCGCCGCCCTGGGGCTCCTCGTCCCGGCCGCCTGCTCCGGCGGCGGTGAGCCGGAGGGGCCGGTGACCCTGCGGGTGTCCACCTGGGGCAACGACTCCCGGCTGAAGCTCACCGAGCAGGCCGTGGACGCCTTCGAAGCCGCCAACCCCGACGTCACGGTGGTCGTGGAGAACAGCGAGTGGGGTTCCTACTGGGACAAGCTCGCCACCCAGACCGCCGGCAACAACTCTCCCGACGTGATCCAGATGGACGAGGCCTACATCGCCGCCTACGGCTCGCGGGGGGCGTTGCTCGACCTCGGTGAGGTCTCCGAGCAGCTCGACCTCTCGGCCATGGACCCCACCGTCCGCGACACCGGCCTGGTCGAGGACGAGCTGGTCGGCGCGCCGATCGGGGTGGGCAACTTCTCCGTCGCGGTCAACCCCGAGGTGCTGGAGCGGGCCGGCGTGGAGATGCCCGACGACACCGCCTGGACCTGGCAGGACCTCGCCGACATCTCCGCCACCGTCAGCGAGGAGCTGGGCTCGGAGGGCGTCTACGGGCTGGACGGCTTCGGCTCCGGCGCCGCCGAGCTCGGGGCCTGGGCCCGCCAGCACGGCGAGGAGGTGTGGCCGACCACCGGCCCCGGGGTCAGCGAGGCCACCGTCCGCAGCTTCTTCGACTACTCCACCGGTCTGGTCGAGAGCGGGGCCACCCCTCCGGCGGAGGTGCAGGTGGAGAACGCCAACCTGCCGCTGGACGCGTCCATGTTCGCCACCAACCGGGCCGCCTTCCACCTGCTCTTCCACACCCAGATCTCGGCGTTCGGCGCCGCCAGCGGCACCCAGCTGGAGCTGCTCCGGCTGCCCGCCCAGGCTCCGGGGGAGTCCCCGCGGATGGTCAACAAGGCCTCCATGTACTGGTCGATCGCCTCGCGCTCGGAGCACCCCGAGGCCGCTGCCCGGCTGATCGACTTCCTGCTCACCGACCCCGCCGCCACCACGGTGCTGACCACCGAGCGCGGCATCCCGGCGATCCCCGAGGTGCAGGAGGAGATCTCCTCGCTGCTCGACCCGCAGGCCCAGGTCAGCCTCGACTTCACCCAGGCGATCACCCCCGAGCTGGTGCCACCACCGCAGGTCACCCCCGCCACCGCGTCCGGGTTCAGCGACGAGTTCAACCTGATCGGCACCGACGTGCTGTTCGGCCGGGCCACCCCCGCCGACGGCACCGCGCGCGTGCTGAGCGCGGTCCAGAGCATGGCGTGAACCCGGGGCCGCGACCCCACTCGGGCTGGGTAGGGTCGCGCCCATGCAGGCATGGAGCACCCCGAGCGTCCCGACCCTCCTCCCCGTGGCCGAGCCGCCGGTGCTGGTGCACGACAGCGCCCGAGGTGGGCTGACCGAGGTCGGTCCGACGCCGGGGTCCGGGGCGTCCGCACGGCTCTACGTCTGCGGCATCACCCCCTACGACGCGACCCACATGGGCCACGCCAACACCTACGTCGCCTTCGACCTGCTGCACCGCACCTGGCTGGACCGCGGGCTGGACGTCCACTACGTGCAGAACGTCACCGACGTCGACGACCCGCTGCTCGAGCGCGCCACCCGGACCGGCGTCGACTGGGAGCAGCTGGCGCGCGAGCAGACCCAGCTCTTCCGCGACGACATGACCGCGCTCAACGTGCTGCCGCCGCGCGACTACGTCGGTGCGGTCGAGTCGATCCCGTTGGTGACCGACCTGCTGCAGACGGTGCCGCACGCGCTCTACCAGGTCGAGGACGCCGAGCACCCCGACTGGTACTTCGCGGTGGGGGAGGCGTCCTCGTTCGGCTCGGTCTCCGGGCTGGACACCGCCACCATGCACACCCTCTTCGCCGAGCGCGGCGGCGACCCCGACCGCCCGGGCAAGAAGGACCCGCTGGACTGCCTGGTCTGGCGGACCGCCCGCGACGGCGAGCCGTCGTGGCCGAGCCCGTTCGGGCCGGGACGTCCGGGCTGGCACATCGAGTGCACCGCGATCGCGCACCACCTCCTCGGGGCCGAGATCGACGTCCAGGGCGGCGGCTCGGACCTGGTCTTCCCCCACCACGAGATGTGCGCGGCCGAGGGCGAGGTCGCCACCGGACGCCCGTTCGCCCAGCACTACGTGCACAGCGGCATGGTCGGGCTGGACGGGGAGAAGATGTCGAAGTCCAAGGGCAACCTCGTGCTCGTCTCGACGCTGCGCGCGCAGGGCGTCGACCCGATGGCGATCCGGCTCGCCCTGCTGTCGCGGCACTACCGCAGCGACTGGAGCTGGTCTGAGGAGCTGCTCACCGAGGCCCAGGACCGGCTGGCGCGGTGGCGCCACGCCTGCGCCCTGGACGCCGCACTGGGCGCGGAGGAGACGATCGCCGAGGTCCGCCGGGCGCTGCGCGACGACCTCGACGCCCCCGCCGCGCTCGGGGCGGTCGACGCCTGGGCCGGCGCCTCGGCCTCGATCGACGGCGATGACGCCGAGGCGGGGGCGACCGTCGCGCGGCTGGTCGACGCCCTGCTGGGCGTCCGGCTGTGACGGCGGCACCGTCGCGACGGGTTAGGGTCGCCCCGTGACCGAGGTGCCACAGGACCGCAAGAGCTTCGAGCAGCTGTTCGCCGAGCTCCGGCAGAAGGCCGTCGCCCGTCCGGAGGGGTCGGGGACGGTGGCGGCGCTGGAGGCCGGCGTGCACGCGATCGGCAAGAAGGTCGTCGAGGAGGCCGCCGAGGTGTGGATGGCCGCGGAGTACCAGAGCCGCGAGGAGGCGGCCGAGGAGATCAGCCAGCTGCTGTACCACCTGCAGGTGATGATGGTCGCGCTCGACCTCGACCTGGACGACGTGTACCGGCACCTCTGAGGCAGTAGGGTTCCTCGGCGTGACCAGCGCCCGAGAGTCCGGTTCAGCACTGCTGCGCGTCGCCGTCCCCAACAAGGGGGCGCTGTCGGAGGCGGCCGCCACGATGCTGCGCGAGTCCGGCTACCGGCAGCGCTCCGACACCAAGGAGCTCGTCCTGGTCGACGAGGTCAACAGCGTCGAGTTCTTCTACCTGCGTCCCCGCGACATCGCCACCTACGTCGGTGAGGGCACCCTCGACTGCGGGATCACCGGCCGCGACATGCTGCTCGACTCCGGCGCCGCCGCCGACGAGGTGCTGCCGCTGGGGTTCGGCGCCTCCCGGTTCCGCTTCGCCGCCCCCGCCGGCAGCGGGTTCACCCGCGACAGCCTGCGCGGGCTGCGGGTCGCCACCTCCTACCCGGGTCTGGTGGGCGCCCACCTGCGGGAGGCCGGCGTCGAGGCCCGGCTGATCCGGCTGGACGGGGCGGTGGAGAGCGCCATCCGGCTCGGCGTGGCCGACGCCATCGCCGACGTGGTGGAGACCGGCACCACGCTGCGCCAGGCCGGGCTGGAGCTGTTCGGCGAGCCGATCCTGCAGTCCGAGGCCATCGTCATCAAGCGCAGCGGCACCGCCCCGCAGGGTCTGGACACGCTGCTGCGCCGGCTCCGCGGCGTCCTGGTCGCGCGGACCTACGTGATGATGGACTACGACGTCCCGGCCGAGGCGCTGGAGCGCGCCACCGCCGTCACCCCCGGCTTCGAGTCGCCGACCGTGTCCCCGCTGGCCCGGGAGGGCTGGTTCGCGGTGCGCGCGATGGTGAAGCGGGCCGACGCGCAGGCCATCATGGACGCCCTGTGGGAGGAGGGAGCGCGTGCCATCCTCGTCACCGACATCTCGGCCAGCCGCCTCTGACCGGGTGGTCTGCCGGCCCCGGGTGCTGCTGGTCTTCGCCAGCAGCGTCTCGGTGCTCTTCGTCGCCGCCTGCCTGGCCGGCTGGTCGGCCCTGGGTGCGGAGCTGCGGGCCCAGTTCACCGTGCTGCAGGTGGCGACCCTGCTGATCTTCCTGGCCTGGATCGTCGGGCTGATGATGGCGATGGCGCTCAGCGTGGTGGTGGTCGACGGCACCACGGTGAAGGTCCGCAACGGTCTCATCACCCGGCGCTACCGCACCGCTGACGTGCGCGCGGTCCGCTTCCGCGACGGCGACCCGTGGGCCTACCTGGTGCTGCACGAGACCGACGCCGAGGGCGCGCACCGGCAGCGTCAGCTGCTGGCCATCCAGACCGTCGACCGCGGACGGGCCCGGGACGACGCCGCCCGGCTGCGCGAGCTCATCCGCTCCCGCCGCTGACGCCGCGTCCGCGGCGCCCGATCACTCGATCCCGCGGGACTTGAGCAGCGCCTCGATCTCGGCCATCTCCGGGTCCTCCTGCTGACCCTGACCCTGCTTGCCCTGCGCGCCCCCACCCTGCGCGCCACGCCCCTGCGCCGGACGCCGTCCGCCGGCCTGGGCCGCAGCGGGCGCGGCGCCCCGACCCACCGCCGGAGCCCGGTCGCGGCCCTCGGCCGCCGCGGTCCCGCTGCGCAGGTGGGAGCGGCGCACCAGCAGACCACCGACCACCCACAGCACCACCGCCACCGCCAGCAGCGCGAACCCCACCCACACGCCGGGCGAGAAGGCCAGCCGGCCGGCCCAGCCGACCAGCGCGACCACCGCGTCCCAGACCATCCGCAGCAGCCCGGTCAGGTAGAGCGCCACCGGGGTGAGGGTGAGGGCGGCACCCTGCAGGATGCGGCCGCGGGCAGCGCGCCGACTGCGCCAGAAGACCACGGTGGCCAGCAGGCCGAGGATGGCCAGGGCGACGCAGAGGGGAAGCAGGGCGGTGTCGGGGCTCATGGCACCAAGGCTGCCACCCCGGTCCGCACGCGGCATGGGGCATCCCCCGCGAGGGTCCCTGAGTCGCACCCGCCGCGGCGGTCAGGGCCTACGGTGGGACCCATGCCCGAACCCCAGCGCCGGCTGCACGACCCGCTCAAGGCCCTCGCCGACGACGACGGCTCCGCCGACCCGTCGGTGCGGCAGGCGCTGGCGGCCTCGGTGTCCGCGCCGTCCACCGAGAGCTACCTCGCCGCGGTCGCCGCGCTGTGCGGGACGCGGCTGCTCACCCCGATCGTCGCGGTGGGGGAGCAGGGCCCCGGTGGCGGGGACACGTCGGCCGACATGTCGGCGGTGCTGCTCTCCGACGCCACCGGCCGGCGGGCGATGCTGGTCTTCACCGGGGTGGACAGCCTGCAGCGCTGGGACGCCCGCGCCCGCCCGGTGCCGGCCACCCTGGACAAGGTGGCCGAGGCGGCGCTGGCCCAGGACGCGGTGGCCCTGCTGGTCGACCTCGAGGGGCCGCACCCAGTGGTGCTGGAGCAGCCGCTGCTCGGCGAGCTGGCCCGCAGCCGGCGGCTGGTGGCGCTGCCCGACGGCGGGTTCGGCTGGATGCAGGCCGGCGGCGGCGACCCGTCCTGAACCCGCCCGGAGGAATATCCGGGCCGCGGATTGTGCTGCACCGGGTGCAGTCGTCTAGACTGAACCGCGACCGATCCGGTTCTTCCGGGTCTGCAAGCGGAGACCTGATCTCCCACCCGCCACGGCCCCTGGTCGTCGGGTAGGTCACCGGTGGCTGGTCCGACGGACCCGCCGACGGTGTGTCTCAGGGTCTCCGCGTCCGCGGGGGCCCTTTCCTGGTTCCCGGGGTCGTGCAGCCCGGGAGTGCGCCGGTCGTGAGCCGAGGACCAACGTACTGGAGGACACATCAGCACCGAACCACGCATCAACGACCGCATCCGCGTCCCCGAGGTCCGACTCGTCGGCCCCGCGGGAGAGCAGGTGGGTGTCGTGCGCATCGATGACGCGCTGCGACTGGCTCGTGAGTCCGAGCTCGATCTCGTCGAGGTCGCGCCGATGGCTCGCCCGCCGGTGGCCAAGCTCATGGACTACGGGAAGTTCAAGTACGAGAACGCCCAGAAGGCCCGTGAGAGCCGCCGCAACCAGACGAACACCGTCATCAAGGAGATGAAGCTCCGCCCGAAGATCGACAGCCACGACTACGCGACCAAGAAGGGTCACGTCGTGCGCTTCCTCAAGGCTGGCGACAAGGTGAAGATCACCATCATGTTCCGCGGCCGCGAGCAGAGCCGTCCTGAGCTCGGCTTCAACCTGCTGAAGCAGCTCGCCGACGACGTCGAGGAGTTCGGCTTCATCGAGTCGACGCCCAAGCAGGACGGGCGGAACATGCTGATGGTGCTGGGCCCGCACAAGAAGAAGACCGAGGCCAAGGTGGACGTCGCCGCCGAGCGCGACGCCAAGATGGCCGCGCGCAAGGCCGACGCCGACCTGGAGGAGACCGAGCGCGCCAGCCAGCGGGCCGAGCACCAGGCGCAGCCCAAGAAGAAGAAGCGGAAGGGTCCGGCCGACAACATGGACCCCGACATCGATCTCTGAGCGGTCGACCGGCCACTGAGCGGTCGGAGACCGACGGGTCCGCAGCTCACCCCGAGCGACGGACCAGCGCCCGCCCCGGCGGGTGCGACCCGGTGGTCAGCGCCCACCCGGGAAACGCACGAAGGACAGGAACGGAGCGGCTAGCCATGCCGAAGATGAAGACGCACTCCGGTGCCAAGAAGCGGTTCAAGCTGACGGGCTCGGGCAAGGTCATGCACCGCAAGGCGGGCAAGATGCACCTCAACGAGCACAAGCCGTCCACCCGGACCCGTCGCCTCGACGGCGACGCGGTGCTCGCCAAGGGCGACGCCGCCAAGGCGAAGAAGCTGCTGGGCAAGTGAGCCCCCGCCGCGGCGACCGGTGACCGTGCGTCACCGCTGAGCGGCGGCCACCACCCGTCCCCGGCCGTCACCGGCCCGACAGACCCGCGCCCGCCATCCCGGGCGCCCACGAAGGAGAATCAACCATGGCACGCGTCAAGCGCTCCGTGAACGCCCAGAAGAAGCGCCGCGAGGTCCTCGAGCAGGCCTCCGGCTACCGGGGCCAGCGCTCGCGGCTCTACCGCAAGGCCAAGGAGCAGGTCACCCACTCGATGGTCTACGCCTACCGCGACCGCCGGGCGCGCAAGGGCGACTTCCGCAAGCTGTGGATCCAGCGGATCAACGCCGCCGTCCGCGCCGAGGGCATGACCTACAACCGCTTCATCTCCGGGCTGCGCACCGCCGGCGTCGAGGTCGACCGCAAGATGCTGGCCGAGCTCGCCGTCTCCGACTCCGCCGCGTTCGCCGCGCTGGTCGAGGTCGCCCGGGCCCACCAGCCCGCCGCGCCGGCCGCCGCCTGAGCCCGAGCAGCAGCGGCCGCTCCGGCGGTCCCGCGATGTCCGAGCCGACCGTCACTCCGCAGGGGTGGCGGTCGGCTCGTCGTCTGCGCACCCGCAAGCACCGTCTGGCCGAGCGGCGGTGGCTGGTGGAGGGTCCGCAGGCGGTCGGTGAGGCGGTGGCCGCCGGGGTGGTGCGCCGGCTCTTCGCCACCCCCGACGCCGCCGGGCGCCACCCGGGCCTGGTCGCGGACGCCCGGGCGTCGGGGGCCGCTGTCACCGACGTCACCCCCGACCAGCTGTCCGGGCTGGTGGACACCGTCACCCCCCAGGGCGTGGCCGCGGTCTGCGACGCCGTCGACGTCCCGCTGCCCGACGCCCTCGGCGAGACACCCCGGCTGGTGGTGGTCTGCGCCCGGATCCGCGACCCCGGCAACGCCGGCACCGTGATCCGCTGCGCCGACGCCTTCGGCGCCGACGCCGTGGTGCTCACCGACTCCTCGGTCGAGCTCGGCAACCCCAAGGTGCTGCGGGCCAGCGTCGGCAGCGTCTTCCACCTCCCGGTCACCACCGGCGCCAGCCTCGAGGACGTCGTCGCCGCGTGCCGCGCGCGTGGGCTGCAGGTGCTCGCGGCCGACGGCGGGGCCCCCGAGCAGCTGGACGCGCTGGCCACCCGCGGCGCGCTCGCCCGGCCGACCGCCTGGATGATGGGCAACGAGGCCTGGGGCCTGCCGGCCGAGGACGCGGCGCTGGCCGACGCCCGCGTCGGCGTCCCGCTGTGGGGTGCGGCCGAGAGCCTCAACCTCGCCACCGCCGCCGCGGTCTGCCTCTACACCACCGCCGCCGCCCAGCGCGCGGGCGGCGGCTGAGCGCTCAGACCGCCGGCGGGGACAGCTCGCCAGCCCGCCGGCCGCCGCGCAGCCGGTCGATCCCGGCCATCAGGTGGTAGACGACCAGGGTCGCGACCGTGCCGAGCACGATGCCGCCCACACTCACCTCGCCGGCGTTGACGGTGAAGTCGGCGATCGCCACGATCAGCCCGATGCCGGCGGAGAACTGGTGGCGCGGCAGCGAGAAGTCGACCCGGTGCTCCACCCAGATCCGCACGCCGATGATCCCGATCAGCCCGTACAGGGCGGTGGTGACCCCGCCCAGCACGCCCGCCGGGGTGGCGAAGATCAGCGCGCCGACCTTGGGGGACAGCCCGAGCAGGATCGCGGTGACGCCGGCCACCCAGTAGGCGGCGGTGGAGAACACCCGGGTCGCGCTCATCACGCCGATGTTCTCGCCGTAGGTGGTGGTGGCCGAGCCGCCGAAGGAGCCCGTCAGCACCGTGGCCAGCCCGTCGGCCAGCAGGGCGCGCCCCGCCAGCGGGTCGAGGTCGCGGTCGAGCAGCTGACCCACGCCGCGGACGTGGCCGACGTTCTCGGCCAGCAGCGGCAGCACCACCGGCACGAACAGCAGCAGCGCGGGCAGCTGGTCGGCGTCGAAGGAGGGCAGCTGGAACTGAGGCAGCCCCACCCAGGCCGCCGCCCGCACCGGGGTGAGGTCGACCTGGCCGAGCGCGGCGGCCACCAGGTAGCCGACGACCACGCCGATGAGGATCGACAGCCGGGCCACCAGGCCGCGGAAGGCCACCGCGACCAGCACGATCACCGCCAGCGTGATCGCGGCCACCAGCGGCGAGGCCTCGAAGTTCTGCTTCGCCGCCGGCGCGAGGTTGAAGCCGATCAGCGCCACGATCGTGCCCGAGACGACCGGCGGCATCAGCGCCGTCAGCCAGCGGGTGCCGACCAGCTGCACCACCAGCCCGACCAGCGCCAGCAGGGCGCCGGCCAGCACCACCCCGGCCAGCGCCAGTCCCGGGCCGCCCGCGGCGCTCGCGGCGGTGATCGGCGCGATGAAGGCGAAGGAGGAGCCGAGGTAGCTGGGCAGCCGGTTGCGGGTGATCAGCAGGAAGAGCAGGGTGCCGATCCCGGAGAACAGCAGCGTGGTGCCGGGCGGGAACCCGGTCAGCGTCGGCACCAGGAAGGTGGCGCCGAACATCGCCACCACGTGCTGCATGCCGAGCCCGACGGTGCGCGGCCAGCTCAGCCGCTCCTCGGGCAGCACCAGCGCGCTGGCGGCGTCCCCGGTCGCCGGGTCGACGGGTCGGTCGCTGCGCGGCGTCCAGGGCAGGGGCATCGGGCTCCTCGGAGTCGGTCGGGGCGAGGGTCGGGCGGAAGGGTAGCGTGCGGTCCGTGCCCGAGCTCGGTGTCATCATCCCGCCCGACCAACCACCGGAACGGTTCCTGCAGACCGCCGTGGACGCCGAGCGCGCCGGCCTGGACGAGGTCTGGGTCTGGGAGGACTGCTTCGCCGAGGCGGGGGTGGCGACCGCGGCCGCGGTGCTCGCCCGCACCGAGCGCGTCCGGGTGGGGATCGGCCTGCTGCCGGTGCCGCTGCGCAACGCGGCACTCACCGCGATGGAGCTGGCCACCCTGGCTCGGATGTTCCCCGACCGGCTGCTGCCCGGGATCGGCCACGGGGTGCTGGACTGGATGGGCCAGGTCGACGCCCGCGCCGCTTCACCGACGACGCTGCTGCAGGAGTACACCGAGGCGCTCGGCGCCCTGCTGGCCGGTGAGGAGGTGAGCACCCAGGGCCGCTACGTCCGGCTCGACCGGGTCCGGCTGCGCTGGCCACCGGCCGGACGGCTGCCGCTGCTGGTCGGCGCCCGCGGGCCGCGCACCCTCGCGCTGGCCGGCGCGCTGGGCGACGGCGTCATCATCGACGACGCCGACCTCGGCACCGTCGTCCCCGCCGTGGCCGCCGTCCGCGAGGCCCGCGCGGCGGCCGGACGGGCCGACGAGCCCGAGATCGTCGTCTTCGCCTCGGTGCCCGTCGGCACGGGTGCGGAGGCGCTCGCGACGACCGTCCGCGAGCTGGGCGAGGCCGGCGCGCACCGGGTGGCCGTCGTCGGCACCGCCCCGGACGGCCCGCCCGAGGGCGGGGAGGCCATCGCCGGCCTCGTCACCGAGCTCGGCCGGGCGCGGCAGCTGCTGGGCTGAACCGGGCCGCGGAACCGGCGCGACAGCACCGTGGCGACTCCCTAGACTGGCCCGGGCGCCGGCCCGACCGGTCGGACGCCGTCCGGACCAGACGAGGAGACCAGGTGTCACAGGCCCCCACCCCGGAGGCGACCGGGCAGGACGTGCCCGGCGACAACCCGCTCGCACCCGAGCAGGTGGAGGCCGCGGTCGCCGCGGCCCTCGCCGCCTTCGAGCAGGCCGGCACCACCGCCGAGCTGAAGCAGGCCCGGATCGACCACACCGGCGAGCGCTCGCCGCTGGCCCTGGCCAACCGCGCCATCGGCCGGCTGCCGGGCCCGGAGCGCAAGGAGGCCGGGCAGCGGATCGGGCAGGCCCGCGGACGGGTCTCCCAGGCGCTGGCCGCCCGCGAGGACCAGGTCGTCGCCGCCGAGCTGGAGGCCCGGCTGGCCGCGGAGGCCGTCGACGTCACGCTGCCGGTGGCCAGCATCCCGATCGGCGCGGTGCACCCGATCACCGGGCTGATGGACCAGATGTGCGACGTGTTCGTCGGCATGGGCTGGGAGGTCGCCGAGGGCCCGGAGCTCGAGGCGGAGTGGCTGAACTTCGACGCCCTCAACCTCCCGCCCGACCACCCGGCCCGCTCGATGGCCGACACCCTCTTCGTCGAGCCGCTGGACCACCAGACGCTGATGCGCACCCACACCTCGCCGGTGCAGATCCGCACCCTGCTCGACCGCGAGCCGCCGGTGTACGTGGTCTGCCCGGGCAAGGTCTACCGCGCTGATGAGCTGGACGCCACGCACCTGCCGGTGTTCCACCAGATCGAGGGCCTGGTGGTCGACAAGGGGATCACCCTGGCCCACCTGCGCGGCACCCTCGACCACTTCGCCCGCGCCATGTTCGGCGACATCCGCACCCGGATGCGGCCCAACTACTTCCCCTTCACCGAGCCGTCGGCCGAGATCGACCTGGAGTGCTTCGTCTGCCACGGCACCTCCGTCGGCAACCCCGACGCGCCGTGCCGCACCTGCTCCAGCGAGGGCTGGATCGAGTGGGGCGGCTGCGGGGTGGTCAACCCGCGGGTGCTCGCCGCCTGCGGGATCGACAGCGACGTCTACTCCGGGTTCGCCTTCGGGATGGGCATCGACCGCACGCTGATGTTCCGCAACAACGCCACCGACCTGCGCGACATGGTCGAGGGCGACGTGCGGTTCAGCCGCTCGCTGGTGGGGACGGCTCGATGAGGGCCCCGCTGAGCTGGCTGCGGGAGTACGCGGCCCTGCCCGCCGACCTCGACCCCCGCCAGCTGGCCGACCGGCTGGTCGGCTACGGCCTGGAGGTGGAGACCGTCGAGTCCGCCGGTGCCGACGTCAGCGGCCCGCTGGTGGTCGGACGCGTGCTGGAGCAGACGCCGGAGCCGCAGAAGAACGGCAAGACCATCAACTGGTGCCTGGTCGACGTCGGCGAGCACAACCCCGAGGGCGAGCGTGGACGCGGCATCGTCTGCGGGGCGCACAACTTCGGCGTCGGCGACCTCGTGGTGGTGGCGCTGTCGGGGGCCGTGCTGCCCGGCGACTTCCGGATCAGCGCCCGCAAGACCTACGGCCACGTCTCGGACGGGATGATCTGCTCCGCGGCCGAGCTCGGCCTGCCCGGGGACAGCAGCGGCATCATCGTGCTCGACGGCACCGACGACGACGGGACGCCGCTGACGCCCGGCCAGGACGCGCTGGGGCTGCTGCACCTGCGCGACGACGTGCTCGACATCGCCGTGACGCCCAACCTCGGCTACTGCTTCTCCATCCGCGGGCTGGCCCGCGAGGCCGCCGACGCGTACTCGGTCGACTTCACCGACCCGGTCGACCGGCCGCTGCCCAGCCAGGTCACCGAGGGCCACCCGGTGCGGATCGAGAGCGAGGCCTGCAGCAGCTTCGTCGCGCTCACCGTCACCGGCTTCGACGCCACCCGGCCCAGCCCGCGCTGGATGCAGCGCCGGCTGCAGCTGGCCGGGATGCGCCCGATCTCCCTCGGCGTGGACGTCACCAACTACGTCATGCTGGCCACCGGGCAGCCGCTGCACGGCTACGACGCCCGCCGCCTGCGCGGCACCGTCGTGGTGCGCCAGGCCACCGAGGGGGAGCGGCTGACCACCCTGGACGGCGTCGAGCGCACGCTCAGCGCCGAGGACCTGGTCATCGCCGACGACTCCGGGGCGATCGGGCTGGCCGGGGTGATGGGCGGCGCGGACACCGAGCTGGCCGACGACACCAGCACCATCGTGCTCGAGGCCGCCTGCTTCGACCCGGTCACGGTGGCCCGCACCTCCCGGCGGCACAAGCTGGGCAGCGAGGCGTCCCGGCGGTTCGAGCGCGGCGTCGACCCGCAGGCCGGCTACGCCGCGGCCCGGCTCGCGGCGGCCCTGCTGGTCCGTCTGGGCGGGGGCCGGCTGGAGCAGTCGGAGACCGTGCTCGGCTCGGCGCCGGCGGTGCCCGAGCAGCGGATCCCCGCCGACCTGCCCTCCCGCGTCCTCGGGATCGAGGTGCCGACCGAGCGGGTGCTCACCCTGATCCGTGCCGGCGGCACGGTGGCCGAGCTGGACGGCGACACCCTGGTGCTCACCCCGCCCAGCTGGCGGCACGACCTGCGCGACCCCTACGACTGGGCCGAGGAGGTCGGACGGAAGGTCGGCGTGGACACCATCCCGCCGGTGCTGCCCGTCCCGCCGGCCGGACGCGGACTGACCGTGGAGCAACGCGCCCGGCGTGCGGTCAACCAGGCGCTGGCCGCCACCGGCCACGTCGAGGTGCTCAACCTGCCCTTCCTCTCCGAGGCCGACCTCGACCGGCTGCAGCTGCCCGCCGAGGACGACCGGCGCAGCGTGGTGACCCTGGCCAACCCGCTGGCCGACACCGCACCGCACCTGCGCACCACCCTGCTGCCGGCACTGCTGCACGCGGTCGCGCGCAACGCCAGCCGCGGCACCCCCGACCTCGCCGTGCACGAGATCGGCTCGGTCTTCCGCGCCCGGCCCGGACGTGGGGTCGCCCCCCGCCCCGAGGTCACCCGGCGGCCGAGCGAGGCCGAGATCGCCGCGCTGGACGCCGCCCTGCCCGACCAGCCGCGCCGGCTGGCCGTGGTGCTCAGCGGTGACTGGCTGCCGACCACCCCGGAGCGTCCGGCCGTCCGCGCCGGGTGGCAGCACGCGGTCGAGGCCGCCGAGATCGCCGCCCGCGCCGTCGGGCTCGAGCTCGGGCGCCACGCCGACCAGCACGCCCCCTTCCACCCCGGACGCTGCGCCGCGCTGACGGTGGGCGAGGAGGTGGTCGGCCACGCCGGCGAGCTGCACCCGACGGTGTGCGAGGCCTTCGGTGTCCCGGCCCGGACGTGCGCGATGGAGCTCGACCTCGACCGGCTGGTCGCCCTGGCTCCGCGGGGCGGCTCGGTGGCACCGATCTCGACCCTGCCGGTGGCCAAGATCGACATCGCCGTGGTGGTGCCCGCCGCCACCCCGCAGGCCGAGGTGCAGGCGGCGCTGGCCGAGGGTGGGGGCTCGCTGGTCGAGTCGATCCGGCTGTTCGACGTCTACACCTCCGACGCCCTCGGCCCGGACCGCAAGTCGCTGGCCTACGCGCTGCTGCTGCGCGCCCCGGACCGGACCCTAACCGACGCCGAGGCGATGCAGGTCCGTGACGCCGCTGTGGCCCTGGCAGCCGAACGCTGCGGCGCCGAGCTGCGCAGCTGAGGGAACCGGCCCCGGACACGCGCGGGAACCGGTTCGCATAACTATGCGATCTATGACATAGTTATGCCTATGGTTTCCGTAGCGGTCGCCGGTTGCACCGGGTACGCGGGAGGCGAGCTGCTGCGCCTCCTGCTGTCCCACCCCGAGGTGGAGGTGGGCGCGCTCACCGCGGGCTCGAGCGCCGGCCGACGCCTCGGCGCGCTGCAGCCGCACCTCGGCCCGCTGGCCGACCGGGTGGTGCAGGAGAGCACCCCGGAGGTGCTGGCCGGTCACGACGTGGTCTTCCTCGCCCTGCCGCACGGCACCTCCGCCGCGATCGCCGCGGCGCTGCCCGAGGACTGCCTGGTGGTCGACTGCGGGGCCGACTTCCGGCTCGCCGACCCCGCGGACTGGCAGCAGTTCTACGGCACCGAGCACGCCGGCACCTGGCCCTACGGGCTGCCCGAGCTGCCGGGCCAGCGCGAGGTGCTCGCCGGCGCCCGCCGGATCGCGGTGCCGGGCTGCTACCCGACCTCGGCCACCCTGGCCCTGGCTCCGGCCGTCGCCGCCGGTCTGGTGGACGGGCGCGACGTGGTCGTGGTGGCCGCCAGCGGACCGTCGGGGGCGGGCAAGTCGCTCAAACCGCACCTGCTCGGCTCGGAGCTGATGGGCTCGGCCAGCGCCTACGGCGTGGGTGGGGTGCACCGCCACGTGCCGGAGATCCGGCAGAACCTGCGCACCCTCGGCGCGGACGACCCCACCCTCTCCTTCACCCCGGTGCTGGTGCCGATGTCCCGCGGCATCCTCAGCACCTGCAGCGCCCCGCTGCAGCCCGGGGTGGACGCCGAGCGTGCCCGCGCCGCGTACACCGAGGCGCTGGCCGACGAGCCGTTCGTCACCCTGCTGCCCGAGGGGCAGTGGCCGCAGACCCAGTCGGTGCTCGGCAGCAACACCGTCCACCTCCAGGTCGCCGTGGACGCCGCCGCCGGCCGGCTGGTCGTCGTGGTCGCGCTGGACAACCTCACCAAGGGCACCGCCGGTGGCGCGGTCCAGTCGATGAACCTGGCGCTCGGGCTGCCCGAGACGCTCGGCCTGCCGCTGGTGGGGGTGGCCCCGTGAGCGGCAGCGAACACCAGATGACACCCGTGAGCGGCAGCGAGCACCAGCAGACACCCGTGAGCGGCAGCGAGCACCAGCAGACACCCGCGAGCGGAAGCGCACAGGTCCCCGGGCGCACCGGGGTGACCGCCGCGACCGGGTTCGCCGCCGCCGGCGTCACCGCGGGGCTCAAGCCCAGCGGCAACCCCGACCTGGCCGTCGTCGCCAACCTCGGTCCCGAGCAGCACGCCGCCGCCGTGTTCACCACCAACCGGGTCGAGGCGGCCCCGGTCACCTGGAGCCGGGGCGTGGTCGCCGACGGCGTCGTCTCGGCGGTGGTGCTCAACTCCGGCGGCGCCAACGCCTGCACCGGGCCCCGCGGGCTCACCGACGCCACCACGATGGCGGCGTCCACCGCCGACGCGCTCGGGGTGGAGGCCGGCGACGTCGTCGTCTGCTCCACCGGGCTGATCGGCACCTACCTGCCGATGGAGCGGGTCACCGCCGGGATCGCCGCCTGCGTCCCCGCCCTCTCCACCGACGGCGGCGCCGCGGCCGCCCGGGCCATCATGACCACCGACACCCGGCCCAAGGAGGCCAGCCGCGTGGTCGAGGGCCCGTCCGGCTCCTGGACGGTGGGCGGGATGGCCAAGGGCGCGGGGATGCTCGCCCCCGGGCTGGCGACCATGCTCGTCGTCCTCACCACCGACGCCCGCGCCACCCCCGACGTGCTGCGTGGGGCGCTGGCGGAGGCCTGCCGGCTGACCTTCGACCGGGCCGACAGCGACGGCTGCATGTCGACCAACGACACCGTGCTGCTGATGGCCAGCGGCGCCAGCGGTGTCGAGGTGGACGCGGCCGAGCTCGTCCCCGGGCTCACCGCCGTCTGCGCCGAGCTCGCCGCCGGGCTCATCGACGACGCCGAGGGCGCCGCGCACACCATCGCGGTCACCGTGCGCTCGGCCGCCAGCGAGGACGAGGCGGTCGAGGTGGCCCGGGCGGTGGCGCGCAGCAACCTCTTCAAGTGCGCCGTCTTCGGCCGCGACCCCAACTGGGGACGGGTGCTGGCCGCGGTCGGCACCACCACGGCCGCCTTCGAGCCGTCCGCCCTCGACGTCGCCTTCAACGGCGTCCAGGTGTGCCGCTCCGGCGCGATCGGCGAGGACCGCTCGTTGGTCGACCTCTCCGGGCGCGACGTCGTCGTCGAGATCAACCTGCACGCCGGTCCGGCCCAGGCGACCGTCTGGACCAACGACCTCACCCACGACTACGTCACCGAGAACTCGGAGTACTCCACATGAACCCGACCGACGGACGCTCGGACCGGCCCGCCGACCCCGGCACCGTGCTGCGGGAGCCGAGCGACCACGCCGAGCTGATCCGCAAGGCCTCCATCCTCACCGAGGCGCTGCCGTGGATGGAGACCTACGCCGGACGCACGGTGGTCATCAAGTACGGCGGCAACGCGATGATCGACGAGGAGCTGAAGGCCGCCTTCGCCTCCGACATCGTCTTCATGAAGCGCTGCGGCCTGCACCCGGTGGTGGTGCACGGCGGCGGCCCGCAGATCTCGGCGATGCTCGACCGGCTCGACATCCGCTCGGAGTTCCGCGGCGGCTTCCGGGTCACCACCGCCGAGGCGATGGAGATCATCCGGATGGTGCTCGTCGGCCAGGTCGGCCGCGAGCTGGTCGGGTTGATCAACGCCCACTCCCCGCTGGCGGTCGGGATGTCGGGAGAGGACGGCGGTCTGTTCACCGCCGAGACCCGCACCGCGGTGGTGGACGGCGAGGAGGTCGACCTGGGTCTGGTCGGCGACGTGGTCGGTGTGCGCACCGGCGCCATCCAGGGGCTGATCGACGCCGGCCGGATCCCGGTGGTGGCCAGCATCGCCCCCGACGTCGACGGCGTGGTGCACAACGTCAACGCCGACACCGCCGCCGCCGCGCTGGCGGTGGCGCTGGAGGCCGAGCGGCTGGTGGTGCTCACCGACGTCGAGGGCCTCTACCGCGACTGGCCGTCCTCGGCCGACGTCATCAAGGAGATCGAGGCGAGCGCGCTGCGGGAGATGCTGCCCTCGCTGGCCTCGGGCATGGTGCCGAAGATGGAGGCCTGCCTGCGGGCGGTCGACGGCGGGTTGACCCGCGCCACGATCAGCGACGGGCGGGTGCCGCACGCGCTGCTGCTGGAGATCTTCACCAACGCCGGGATCGGCACGATGGTGACCCAGGACGGGCTGATCCGCCACGGCAGCCGGGTGTTCCCAGCCGACACCGGCATCCCCGCCGACGAGCTGTACAACGGAGGCCGGCCATGACCCACACCGCACCGGGCACCGCGGTCACCGACGCCGCGAGGCTGGCGCCGGCGCTCTCGGAGGGGGCCACCACCGCAGCCGTGCTGCAGGGCTACCAGCAGTCGATGATCGGGGTCTTCGGCACCCCGAAGCGGGTGTTCGTGCGCGGCGAGGGGGTGCACGTCTGGGACGCCGAGGGTCGCAAGCACCTCGACCTGCTGTCCGGGCTCGCGGTCACCGCCCTCGGCCACGCGCACCCGTTCGTGCTCTCGGCCATCACCAGCCAGCTGTCCACCCTCGGGCACGTGTCGAACTTCTTCGCCACCCCGGCCCAGGTGGCGCTGGCTGAGCGCCTGGTCGCGATGGCCGGCGGCGGGCCCGACCTGCCGGCCAAGGTGTTCTTCGCCAACTCCGGCACCGAGGCCAACGAGGCCGCGCTGAAGATCACCCGTCGCACCGGCCGCACCAAGGTGGTCGCCGCCGAGGGGGCCTTCCACGGCCGCACCATGGGGGCGCTCTCGCTGACGGCCAAGGCGTCCTACCGCGAGCCGTTCGAGCCGCTGCCCGGCGACGTCGTCTTCGTCCCCTACGGCGACGCCGCGGCGCTGGCCGCCGCCGTCGACGAGACGGTGGCCGCGGTGGTGCTGGAACCGATCCAGGGCGAGAACGGGGTGGTCACCCCGCCCGCGGACTACCTGACCGAGGCCCGGCGGATCACCCGCGAGCACGGCGCCCTGCTCTGGCTGGACGAGGTGCAGACCGGGATGGGACGCACCGGCAGCTGGCTGGCCTCCCAGGCCGGGGAGCACCCGGTCACCGCCGACCTCGTCACCGTGGCCAAGGGGCTCGGCAACGGGTTCCCGGTCGGGGCCTGCATCGCCACCGGTACGGCCGCCGACCTGCTCGGGGCCGGGGAGCACGGCACCACCTTCGGCGGCAACCCGGTGGCCGCCATCGCCGGTCTCGCGGTGATCTCGGTGATCGAGCGGGACGGTCTGCTGGCCAACGCCACCGCCCGGGGCGAGCAGCTGCGCAGCGCCGTGGAGGCGCTCGGCTCACCGCTGGTCGCCGGCGTCACCGGACGCGGTCTGCTGCGCGGCATCCGGCTGCACCAGCCGGTCGCCCCCGCGGTGGCCGACGCCGCGCTCGAGGCCGGGTACATCGTCAACGCGCCGCGGCCCGACGTGCTGCGGGTGGCCCCGCCGCTGATCATCACCGCCGACCAGCTGCAGACCTTTCTCGACGCCCTGCCCGGGCTGCTCGAGACCGCCGTCGGAGGAGCCGCATGACCGTCCGCCACCTGCTCGCCGACGACGACCTGACTGCGGCCGAGCAGAGCCGCGTGCTCGACCTGGCCGCCCGGCTCAAGGCCGACCCCTACGCGGTGCCGGTGCTGAGCGGGCCCCGCAGCGTCGCGATCATCTCCGACAAGCCGACGCTGCGCACGCAGGTGAGCTTCGCCGCGGGGATCGCCGAGCTGCAGGGCCACCCGATGCTGGTCGACGGCCGGCTGGCGGGGATCGGCACCCGCGAGTCCGTGCCGGACGTGGCCCGGGTGCTGGGACGCCAGGTGGCGGCCATCGTCTGGCGCACCTACGCCCAGACCGACCTGGAGGCGATGGCCGAGCACGCCGGCGTCCCGGTGGTCAACGCGCTCACCGACGCCTACCACCCCTGCCAGCTGCTGGCCGACCTGCTGACCATCCGCGAGCACCGCGGCACCCTGGCCGGGCAGCGGGTGGGCTGGATCGGCGACGGGGCCAACAACGTCGCGGCCTCCACGCTGCTGGCCGGTGCGCTGGCCGGGATGCACCTGCAGGTGGTGGCCCCCGAGGGCTACCAGCCCGCGGAGGACGTCCTCACCCGGGCCCGGGCCCTGGCGGAGACCAGCGGCGGGTCGGTCCAGGTGAGCTCCGATCCCGGCGTGCTGGCCGGAGCCGACGTCCTCGTCACCGACACCTGGGTCTCGATGGGCACCGAGGCCGAGGCCGCCGAGCGGGAGGCCGTGCTCGGCCCGTACCGGCTGACCACCGAGGTGGCCGAGACGGCACCGGACGGCATCGTCCTGCACTGCCTGCCGGCCTACCGGGGCAAGGAGATCGACGCCGCGGTGATCGACGGCCCCCGGTCGGTGGTCTGGGACCAGGCCGAGAACCGCCGCCACGCCCAGAAGGCGGTGCTGGCACTGCTCTGCGTCGGGTTCGGCGAGCTGGCGGGGGAGCACCGGCGATGAACCGCCCGATCACCCGCGCCGCCCGGCACGCCCGCATCATCGAGCTGATCGAGGCAGGCGGCGTCACCTCGCAGGCGCAGCTGGCCGACCGGCTGGCTGCCGACCAGATGGCGGTCAGCCAGGGCACGCTCTCGCGGGACCTGGTCGAGATCGGCGCCGTCCGGGTCCGCACCGGCGACGGGCTGGTCTACCGGGTGCCGTCGGAGGGCGAGCGGGCCATCCCGGCCTCCGAGACCGAGACCGCCGACGCCCGGCTGGCGCGGCTGTGCGGGGAGGTGCTGATCTCGGCGGAGGGCTCGGCCAACCTGGCCGTGCTGCGCACGCCGCCGGGGGCGGCGCAGTACTTCGCCTCCGCGATCGACCACGCCGCCTGGGCGCAGGTGCTCGGCACCATCGCCGGGGACGACACGGTGATGGTCATCAGCCGGGAGCCCGACGGGGGTCCCGACCTGGCGGCGCAGCTGCTGGGGCTGACCACGGGACGGGTGCCATGACGAGCGACGAGAGCGAGGGGCCGACGGTGGAGCAGGGCAGCGGGGTCGCGGCGGGACGGCTGTGGGGCGGTCGGTTCGCCGGCGGCCCGGCCGAGGCGATGGCCGAGCTCTCCCGCTCCACCGCCTTCGACTGGCGGCTCGCCCCGCACGACCTCGACGGCTCGGTGGCCCATGCCAACGCGCTGCTGCGGGTGGGGCTGCTGACCGCGGAGGAGCACACCGCGATGGTCGAGGAACTGCAGCGGATGCGCGCCGACGTGCTCGCCGGCACCCTCGGGCCCGACCCCGACGACGAGGACGTCCACGGCGCCCTGGAGCGCATCCTCATCGAGCGGGTGGGCCCCGACCTGGGCGGACGCCTGCGCGCCGGCCGGTCCCGCAACGACCAGATCGCCACCCTGGTGCGGCGCTACCTGCGCACCGAGCTCGCGGCGGTGCTGACGGCGGTGCTGGAGGTGGTCGACGCCCTCGCCGACCAGGCCGAGCGGCACCTGGGCGCGGTGATGCCCGGACGCACCCACCTCCAGCACGCCCAGCCGGTGCTGCTCTCCCACCACCTGCTCGCCCACGCCTGGCCGCTGCTGCGCGACGGCGCCCGGGTGGTCGACCTCGACCGCCGGCTCGGGCTCAGCCCGTACGGGTCCAGCGCGCTGGCCGGCAGCTCGCTGGGGCTCGACCCGGAGGCGATCGCGGCCGACCTCGGTTTCGAGGGCAGCGTGGCCAACTCGATCGACGGCACGTCGGCCCGCGACCTGGTCGCCGAGGCCGCGTTCGTACTGGCCCAGGTGGGGGTGGACCTGTCCCGGCTCAGCGAGGACGTCATCCTCTGGTGCACCTCGGAGTTCGGCTTCGCCACCCTCGACGACGCGTGGTCGACGGGGTCGAGCGTCATGCCGCAGAAGAAGAACCCCGACGTCGCCGAGCTGGCCCGGGGCAAGGCCGGACGGCTGATCGGCAACCTCACCGGCCTCCTCGCCACCCTCAAGGGGCTGCCGCTGGCCTACAACCGCGACCTGCAGGAGGACAAGGAGCCGGTCTTCGACTCCCTCGACCAGCTGCGGGTGCTGGTGCCGGCGGTGGCCGGGATGGTCGGCACGCTGACCTTCCACCCCGAGCGGATGGCCGCGCTGGCGCCGCAGGGGTTCTCCCTGGCCACCGACGTGGCGGACTGGCTGGTGCGTCGGCGGGTGCCCTTCGCCGAGGCGCACGAGATCGCCGGCGCCTGCGTGCGCTACTGCGAGCAGCGTGGCCTCGAGCTGCAGCAGCTCACGCCCGACGACCTGGCCGCCGTCTCGGAGCACCTGCGGCCGGAGCTGCTCGCCGAGCTCGGCGTCGAGGCCTCGGTGGCCGCCCGGGACCAGCGCGGCGGCACGGCGCCGTCGCGGGTGAGGGAGCAGCTGCAGGAGGTGCGGGCCGAGACGGAGCGGCTGCGCACCTGGGCCCGTGGCTACATTGGGCCGCGTGACTGACGTCCTGGAGGAGCTGACCTGGCGGGGGCTGATCGCCCACTGCACCGACCTCGACGACCTGCGCGCCCACCTGGGCAGCGGTCCGGTCAGCTACTACGTCGGTTTCGACCCCACCGCGCCGAGCCTGCACATGGGCAACCTGGTGCAGCTCATCGTCGCCGGGCACCTGCAGCGCGCCGGGCACCGTCCGGTGATCCTCGTCGGCGGCTCGACCGGGCTGATCGGGGATCCCAAGCAGACCGGTGAGCGGGTGCTCAACGACCCGGAGGTGGTGGCCGGCTGGGTGCGGCGGATCCAGGCCCAGGTGGCGCGCTACCTCGACGTCGACGGGGAGAACGCCGCCACGGTGGTGAACAACCTCGACTGGACCGGACCGCTGTCGACCATCGAGTTCCTGCGGGACGTCGGCAAGCACTTCCCGGTGAACCGGATGCTGGCCCGCGACGTGGTGCGCACCCGGCTCGACTCCGGCATCTCCTACACCGAGTTCTCCTACGTGCTGCTGCAGTCGCTGGACTACCGTGAGCTGTTCCGCCGGCACGGTGTGACGCTGCAGTTCGGCGGCAGCGACCAGTGGGGCAACATCACCGCCGGGGTGGAGCTCATCCGCCGGTCGGAGGGGGAGCGGGTGCACGCGCTGGCGACCCCCCTGCTGACCAAGGCCGACGGCACCAAGTTCGGCAAGACCGAGAGCGGCACCGTCTGGCTCGACCCCGAGCTCACCTCGCCCTACGCCTTCCACCAGTTCTTCCTCAACGCCGAGGACGCCAAGGTGGTCGAGTACCTCAAGGTGTTCACCCGGCGCTCCCGGGAGGAGGTCGAGGAGCTGGCGGAGCTGACCGAGCGCGAGCCGCACCGCCGTGCCGCCCAGAAGGCACTGGCCGACGACATCACGGCGTTCGTGCACTCCGAGCGCGAGCGGGACGAGGCGGTGGACGCCGCCGGCGCACTCTTCGGTCGTACCGCGCTGGACGAGCTCAGCGAGTCCGCCCTCGCCGGGGCGATGCGGGAGGTCGGGGCGGTGCCGCTCAGCGGGGACGGGCTGCCGACGGTGGCCGAGGCCATGGAGCTGGCCGGGGTGGTGCCCAGCCGGTCGGCTGCTCGCCGCGCCATCGCCGAGGGCGGCGCCTACGTCAACAACCAGAAGGTGACCGACCCCGAGGCCCGGCTGTCGGAGGACGACCTGCTGCACCGCCGCTGGGTGGTGCTGCGGCGTGGCCGCCGTACCGTCGGCGCCGTCTCGCGCGCAAGCTGAGACGGCCCGCCGAGGTGTGACGACGACCACCCCGACCCGAGTTGCGCGACCGCGGAGCCGGGCGTAATGTTCTCCGAGTCGCCAGGGCGGAGCAGCCCGGACCGAGGGGCTCAGCCCCGAGGATCCGAGCTCCGAACGGCGGCCACCCAACCGAGACGATCACGGTGAGGTGCGTCCTCGCCAGGACCACCAGAGACCGGGGTCGGAGCGCGGGCGGGTGCCGGAAGCAGGAACCGGGGTTTGACTCCGGTGAGGCGGATGGGTAACGTTAGGCGAGTTGCCCCGAGGGCTGGCGGTGAGCTGGTTCGAGGTGTGTGGGTGATTCTTGAGAACTCAAC